>CASELQ010000017.1 GCA_949288785.1 uncultured Eubacteriales bacterium
AAATATCACAGGTAAAAAGCGGCGGCCCCGCGGGGCTATAAGCAAACTAATATAAAAGGAGAGTAATTATGACCACGAACAAGAAACTGCTTACATTCATCGAAGAGACGAAAGCATTGTGCAATCCCGACAAAGTCGTCTGGATAGACGGCAGCGAAGCGCAGCTGAACGAATTGAGAGAGCAGGCCGTTAAAGAGAAGATACTCATAAAACTCAATCAGGAAAAACTGCCCGGGTGCTATCTGCACCGCACCACGGTGAACGACGTGGCGAGGGTAGAGGACAGGACGTTTATCTGCTCCAAGGTAAAAGAAGATTCTTCCCCCGTAAACAACTGGATGGAGACGGGCGAAGCCATGAAGATGATGAACGACCTTTTCAAGGGCGTTATGAAAGGCAGAACCATGTACGTTATACCCTACTCCATGGGCGCGGTAGGGAGCAAGTTCTCCAAGATAGGCATAGAACTTACCGACTCCATATACGTGGTGCTTAACATGGCGATAATGACGCGCGTTGGCAACAAGGTGTTGGACGCGCTGGGAGACGGGGACTTTGTTAAGGGGCTCCACTCCTATGCCGAACTTTCGGAGGAGAAGAGGTATATCTGCCACTTCCCGGAAGAGAACACCATTATGTCCATCAACTCCAACTACGGCGGCAACGTGCTTTTGGGCAAAAAGTGCTTTGCTCTGCGCATAGCCTCCTATCTCGGCAAAACCGAGGGCTGGATGGCGGAGCACATGCTCATTTTAGGGATAGAAAATCCCAAGGGCGAGATAAAATACGTGGCGGCGGCGTTCCCCTCGGCTTGCGGCAAGACCAACCTTGCAATGCTCATCCCGCCCGAAATCTATAAGAAAAAAGGCTATAAGTGCTGGTGCGTGGGCGACGATATCGCCTGGATAAGAGTAGGCGAGGACGGCAGGCTCTGGGCGGTAAACCCCGAAAACGGCTTCTTCGGCGTGGCCCCCGGCACCAATATGAAATCCAACCCCAACGCGCTTCTTTCCACGAGAAAGAACACCATTTTCACCAACGTTGTGGAAAATCTGGACGACGAGACCGTTTGGTGGGAAGGGCTTGACAAAAACCCGCCCAAAAACGCGCTCGATTGGAAGGGCAATCCCTGGAACGGCGATATGAAGGACGAGAACGGCAAACCCATAAAGGGCGCTCACCCCAACAGCAGGTTCACCGCTCCCACGGTAAACTGCCCCTGCCTTTCCGACCAGTTCGAAGCGCCCGACGGAGTGCCCCTTTCCGCGATTATATTCGGCGGCAGGCGCGCTAAGACCGCACCGCTCGTGTATCAGTCCACCGACTGGAACAACGGTGTGTTCGTAGGCTCCATAATGGCAAGCGAAACCACCGCCGCTGCAACCGGCGCGGTAGGCGTCGTGCGCCGCGACCCCATGGCTATGCGTCCGTTTGTGGGGTATAACATGGGCGACTATTTTGCTCACTGGATAGAGATGGGCAAGAAGGTAAAGAACCAGCCCAAGATATTCAACGTAAACTGGTTCAGAACGGATGACGAGGGCAACTTTATATGGCCGGGCTTTGGCGACAACCTGCGCGTGCTTGACTGGATACTTGCCCGCTGCGAGGATAAGGTGGATGCGAAAGAGACCCCGATAGGTTACGTGCCTTACGCCAAGGATATAAATATCGAAGGGCTTGAAGGCGTTACCGAGGCGACCATAGAAGACCTTACCACCGTGGATAAGGAAACCTGGAAGAAGGAAGCCGAGGGCATTGAAAAGTTCTATAAAGAACTGGGCGAACGCGTTCCCAAGGAACTTTACGGCGAACTTGCCAAGCTCAACGCAAAGCTGGATAAATAATTGTAAAAACAAAATAAAAAGTTTACGCCCGCCGAATTTCGGCGGGCGTAAACTTTTTAAACGGCAAAAGCCGAGGTTTAACGGGGTTTTAAAAGGTAACGGGGCAGTATAAAACGACTTAAAGCGCCGCCCGCAAAAGCGGCTTAAAGTAAAGAGCGGGCGGCTTTTGCCGCCCGCAGGAAAGTTTTAATTTTTTTCGGTTACATATAAAAAGCGATAAGCTGTTTGCGCCCGTAAATCCCGGATACCGAAAGGGCAGAGGGGTAAAGTTTTTTGCGGCTGGCAGCGTGCAGAGGGCAGCGGGCAAATATTACAACTCCCTTATGCTTTCCACGGGCGGTTTTTTTGCCGCCAGGTACACGGGGAGAGCGGTTGCCGCAAGCGATACGAGCACGGATATACAGAATATAACCGCTATTTGCAGTATGCCGAAGTTAAGCAGTTCCAGCGCTATCGTGGTTCCCAGCGCCTCCCTGTTGATAACGCCGCACAGTATGAACGCGGCTATTGTAGAGAGCACAAAGCAAATGAGCGCTATAAACCCGCCTTCGGAGAAGAAAATTTTAAATACGTCCAGCCCCCGTGCGCCCACCGCTCGCAGCACGCCTATTTCCTTTTTGCGGTAGGAGATGGATACCGATATAAAGTTTAACAGCATAAGCGATGAGAGTACGCCCATAGCCACGCCTATTATAAGGAAGGTGGTCTTTAACTCGTTTATCATGTTCACCACGCCCTGCGCGTTATCGTACACAAGGTTGGTCATGGTATACTCCACGTCATCTCCCTGCATATCCAGAAAATAATAGGACTGGTCCCGGGACTTGTCTGCAAGGGTGAGTATGCGGTTATATTTTTTGGAGTTTTCTTCCGGCTTATACAGGGTAGATACTTCCAGCACCGACTGATAGAGCTGTTCGCCGGAGGCGTTCAGTTCGTTTATGGCGGAAAGGGGCATAAGGAGTTCGTACAGAGAGGCGCTGTAATCGGCGGAGTTTATGAAAAAGAAACCTGCTATCTTAAAGTCCTTTTCCTTGCCGTACCAGTTTGAGCCGCGGGCGGCGCTCAGCGCGGCGCGGTAATACGCTCTGCCGAGAAAATCGTCCCCCTCGTCTGAATATACCTCGTTATATATCACTTCCCATATGGCGTTTATCTCCTCCTCGGTGATCGGCTTATGATAGTAGGGGTTGGGCATTTCTTCGGTAAAACCCGTATCCGGGATGGTGAGGTAGCCGTAATACAAAAGATGCAAAAGCGCCAAGGTATATTCGGGATATTCCAAAAGCATGTTTTTGCCGAGCTTTGTATAGTGCTCCCCGATGTCATTAGCCAAATTTTTGAGTTCGGAGCTTGCAATGTTCAGGTAAATTTCGTTTTCGGCGGGGGAAAAGGCGGCGCTGTCAAGCTGCGTAAGTGAGGTTCTGTCCTCACTTAACTTAAACACGCTGAACGCATCCGGGTATCCCTTTACCGCCATATCCGAAAAGGCGTAAAAGGAGTTGTTTTTATCCGTTTTATCCAAATCTTCGTACTGCGCTCCATCTCCGTCGTAAAGCCCGTTGAAAAGCCGCATTTGGGCGCCCTCCGCCTTTAATTCCTGGATGCGCGGCGTATACTCCAAGTAGGTGCTGCCGGAGGAGAGGGACAGTTCCGAAAGGGCGTATTCGTAAAATTCGGGGGCTACAAACAGCACGGTATGAAAACTGTTTGTTATATAATCGTCGAATATCCTGCGTTTGTTTTCGTATTCCAGCATATCGCCTATCACGTCCTGGGAAGACGCCAGGTCTTCCGGATCCTTTAACACGTTGAACGCCGAAAGATCCCCCGTGTCCACCACGCCCGATATTTCCACGTTGAGGTTTTTGTCATTATAGAAAAAGCGTAAAGACTGCCCGACAAGATCTTCGGGAGAGGAAGGCTCGATATGTTCCCCGCTGCCGTAATTTTTATAAACCATATACCCCGATTCCTTAAAGCATTCGTATATATAATAGGGGATAAGCACCTGATTTTCCGCCGTGGGATAAGCGCCCGCCACTATCTCCATGCCGTTGTCTTTTAAAAACTGCTCACCGCAGTCGGAAAACCCGGATATGGTCTCGGTATAATAATCGGAGATAAAAGAGGAGGAGTAAATATTGCTCCTTATGGAGAAAGTAGCGTTGGGCCGGAGCCGCCCCGTAACGGGGGTTGCGCCGAAGTCCATTATCCCGGCAAAGTTTATGCCGCGGCCTGCCGCCTGTTCGTTCAGCCGCTTTATCTCCTCTTCCCCGAACGCCGAAGAATAGTTTGTGGCATAACTTTCTACAAGTTCTTTCTGATTTGCGCCGTTTAAGCGGTATTGTTCAAAGTGCAGGGTGTAGTCCTTGCGCATCTTTATGTTGTCGTAATAGGAAGTTTCCAGCGCGCGGGCAACCGAAAAGTCCGGGTCGAACGCCGCTAAGGTGGCAAAGAGCCCGAACATGGTGAATGCCAGTACCGATAAAAATATGGTGAATATCAGCCGGAAGGGCTTTACTTTAAGGCTGCCCAGCCCCATCTTTACGGCGTGGGAAAGGGGCAGGCGCGATTTTATGAACGCCGCGCCCTCTGCCGCGGGAGAAACGGGCGCGGGCGCGGCGGAGGTCTCTATAAACGTCTGCGTTTCGCCCATGTCCGTTATGCCTGCCGCATCTTTCACGGCGGAGAGGTTTTGCTTCCCGAACGCGATAACGCTTTCGCCGCCCGCCGCCTTTATGCGGGTAAGCACCTCTTTTATGTCGCTTTCCGTAAGTTCGGCGGCGTTTTTAACCGCAACTATGCCGTCCCCTATAAAGCGCACGTTTTTATCCGCATCCCGGTCTTTTACGAGAACCTTGGTGGTGTCCGAAAGCACTTTCCCGTCCTTTAACTCTATTATCCTGTCTCCGAACCGCTCGGCAAAGTCCCTGTCGTGCGAAACTACTATCACGAGTTTTGTTTGGGAAAGGGCTTTAAGGGTGCCGAATATCTGTTCGCCGGTAGCCGAGTCCAGCGCGCCGGAAGGTTCGTCCGCCATGATTATGTCCGGGTCCTTTATGAGGGCGCGGGCAATGGCGATCCTTTGCTTCTGCCCGCCCGAAAGGGTGGAGGGTTTTCTTTTTCCCATTCCTTTAAGGTCCACCTTTTCAAGGATGTCGTTCACCTCTTTATCCCCGCACGGCTTGTTTTGCAGCCTGAGCGCAAGGGCAAGGTTCTGTTCCACGTTGAATTCCGGCAAAAGGTTATATTCCTGGAAGATAAAGCCCACGCAGGTGTTGCGGTAACTGTCAAAATCTACGGCGGAAAAATCTTTGCCGGACCTGCCGTTCACTATTATTTCGCCCTCCGTAGGCACGTCCAGCCCGCCGGCTACGTTTAAAAGGGTAGATTTTCCGGAACCGCTTTTGCCGAGAACGAATACCATGCCCGTGGCGGGAAAGTCTATGCTCACCCCGTCTAACGCGCGCACTTCTCCGCCGCCCTTGGTGTTGTAAATTTTAACGAGATTTTTTAAAGAAAGCATTGCCCCCCTCCGACCGTGCCGCCAAAGATATGTGCGACATAAGGATATGATATCATATTTTATGCGGCTTATCAACGCTTTTTTAAAAATAACGTATAAAACTTTCGTTAATAAGCAAAAATTAAATTACCGATAAATTTATCCCTTAAAGAGGTGTGAGATGACCGAATTTTCAAGCAAGGAGTGCGCCGCCTTAGAGCGGCTTTTGACCCTTGAAGAGAGCGCCTGCAAAAAGGCGCGGCTTTACTCCCGCACGCTTACCGACATTGCGCTTGCGGAAGAGACCGAAAAGAAAGCCGACCGTTACGAGGCGCGCTACCGCGCCCTGCTCGAACTGTTATAAGGAGAAAGATATGGATTATAAGGCAGAGATAACCCTTAACGAAAAAGATTCCCTCTTTGACCTGAGGATAGCCGAACAAAACCTGGTAAAGGCCTATGCTGAGGCGCTTACCGAGTGCTCTCATCGCGTGTTTTTTGCGGCGATAAAATCGGGGCTCATAAGCGCGGCGGAAGACTGTATGCACACTTTCAATCTGCTTAAAGAGAGAAAGTATATTGCGGACGACTTGGGGGACGAGGAGAAAAAGGCGTGCGTAAAAAAGCGGTTTGCCGCCGCGTCTCACGAACTCAGTTAAGCCTTTCGGGCAGAAAAAAACCGATCGAGGGGAAATTATACTGAAAAGCGCCTTGAAAAGGTTGCCTGCGCGCAAAAAAAGTGGTATTATAGCAGGCGGAAGGTTTTCGGTAAACACTTCTGTAAAAAAACCGACAAAGGCAAAACTATATAATAAAGCGGTTTGTATCCTTTGCGGTTGATGTTTCGCGGAGGATATTTTTATGCGTAAAACGTTGACCATCAGGCTTGCCCGCGCGGGGGTCGTCGCCGGGCTGTACGTCGTTTTGTCGCTTCTGGTGCTGCCGGTGGCGAGCGGGGCTTTGCAGTTCCGCATATCGGAGGCGCTGTGCATTCTGCCCCTTTTATATTTGGAGGCGGCGCCCGCACTCATGGTGGGGTGCCTTATATCAAACCTTATTTCGGGCTGCGCCCTTTACGACGTGATTTTCGGGAGTTTAGTAACCCTTGTAGCCGCGCTTTTGACTTACGGCGCGGGGCGGCTCATAAAAAACACGGCGCTTAAGATTTTTACGGGCGGGCTTTTCCCGGTGCTCTTAAACGCCTTTTTGCTGCCCGTAATATGGTATTTTTGTTACGGCGAGCTGGAATATCTTTACATATTGCAGGTTGCGTTTTTAATTATAAGCCAGGGGGCGGCGGTGTATCTTTTGGGTACGGCGGCGTATCTTCCCCTTTCAAAGATGAAAGACAAGGGCGTGGCGTTTTTGCAGTGAACGCCGCTATAAAAAGTAATGTATAAAAGCGATAATATAATAATTTGCGGCTTTTCGGCACCCCGCCCGGCGATATTTCGCCGGGCGTTTCAGGCGTTTAAAATAATAACGGTAAAAAATTTACCGCATTGATAAAATGCGGAACGAAAGAAAAAATAACGGTAAAAAATTTACCGTTAAAACGGGCGTTAAAAAATAAAAACTCACCCTTACGCCCGGATGGGCGTAAGGGTGAGCCTCCTGAAAGCGGAGGTACGGTTTATCAGTCTATCCTTCTGAAAGGATTATAGACTATCCAGTAAATAATTAGCCAAAGCGCGGACGTGTAAATTATGCGGGAAACCACCGCCTGCGCCCCGCTGCCGAAGATTGCCGCAACCAGGTTGAAGTCGAATATTCCCACAAGCCCCCACACCAAGGCGCCCACTATTACAAGAATAAAGGCGATAATGCTCGTAATTCTCATAGTTACCTCCTTATGTAATTATGAGTAAAAAGGCGGGGTTTATGCGCGCGGGGTCATAAAAGGGCGTTTTCAAGCACAAGCTTATCGAAATCGGGTTTTTCCATAAAGTCCTGAGAAGAAAAACTCACGGTGTTGAATTTGGCGTAATTAAAAAGGTGGGTCTTTATTATCACGGGGGTGGGGATGTCCATATGTTCGCACATTTCCCGGACGTAGTCAAAAAAACGGGAATAATCGAGTTTTTCCGTATTTTCATACACGTATTGCCTTGTGATCTTTCCGTTTTTAAGGGTTTTTGCCCAGATTCTGAACATAAGCTTTCCTCGCGCCTTATTCTTTCCTTACACTATATCATAAGGAAAGAATAAAATCAAGTTTTGTTATTGACAAGATAAGGCTTAATTTGTATAATATAACATAGCGGCGTGTCGCGTTTGCGGCGCGGTACGCCGCGGGGAGTAATTTTATGGAAAAGCTTAAAAAGGAAGTGCTTGCGCTTTTAACGGAGAACGCAAGGTTTACCCTGCGGCAGCTGTCCGACATAACGGGCGCGGAAGAAAATGCCGTGGAGCGCGCCGTAAAAGACCTTGAAGATTCGGGCGTAATAGTAAAATACGCCGCCATCGTCAACAACGAAAAACTTGCCGAACAGAGGGTGGAGGCCCTTATAGAGGTAAAAGTCGCCCCCCAGAAGTTAAAGGGGTTCGATTCCTATGCGGAAGAGATATATAACTTCAAGGAAGTGGTCAGCCTGTATCTTATGAGCGGCGGGTTTGACCTGGCGGTGTTCGTAGAGGGGAAGGGCCTTGCGGACATAGCCCGGTTCGTATCGGAGAAACTTTCGGTGATAGACGGGATAACCGCCGTGCAGACCCACTTCATTTTGAAAAAATACAAGATAGAGGGGCAGATCGCCAGCCCCGCCGAAGAACATAAAAGGCAGATAGTTCAGGCGTGAGAGATTTTGTAAGCCGCCGCGCGGCGGAATTAAAGCCTTCCGGCATACGCAGGTTTTTCGACTATGCCTCCGAAAGGAAGGACGTTATTTCGCTGGGCGTGGGCGAACCGGATTTTATAACGCCCTGGGCGATAAGGGAAGCCGGTATAAGAGCGGTGCAGAAGGGGTATACGCAATATACTTCCAACAAGGGGCTTACCTCCCTGAGAGAAGAGATCTCCGCATACCTTGCCGCGCGCTTTAACGTGCATTTTCCCGCCGATAACATAGTTATAACCGTGGGCGCGAGCGAGGCGATAGACATTACGCTGCGCGCCGTTATCGACGAGGGGGACGAGGTGCTTGTGCCCGACCCCAGTTACGTATCTTACGCGCCCTGCGTTTGGCTCGCGGGGGGCGTGCCCGTGCCCGTTTCCACAAGCGGCGAAAACGGGTTTAAGCTGACGCCCGAGGCACTTGAAAGCGCCATAACGCAAAAGACCAAGGCGCTCATTTTCCCGTACCCCAACAACCCCACCGGCGGAATAATGGAGAGGGAATACATTGAAAAGATAGTGCCCGTCATTTTAAAGCACGACCTGCTGGTGATAACCGACGAGATTTATGCCGAACTCACTTACGGAAAGGAAGGCTACTGTTCGGCGGCGAGCATAGAGGAGCTTGAAGGGCGGGTGGTGCTCATAAGCGGATTTTCCAAGTCCTTTGCCATGACGGGGTGGCGCATAGGCTACGTGTGCGCGCCCGAAAAAATAGGGGCGGCGCTGCTTAAAATTCATCAGTACACCGCCATGTGCGCGCCCATTATGTCGCAATACGCCGCGCTTGCGGGGCTTATCAGCGGAAGGGAGGACGGGTTTGCCGTAGTTAAGGAAATGCGCGAAGAGTACGACAGGCGCAGGAAATTCATGTATAAAACGCTTACGGCGGCGGGGCTTACCTGTTTCGAGCCAAAGGGCGCATTCTATATTTTCCCGTGCGTGAAGAATACGGGCATGACGGGGGACGAGTTTGCAATGAAACTGCTCGAAGAAGAAAAGGTGGCGGTGGTGCCGGGCAGCGCTTTCGGGGAGTTCGGAAAATACTATGTAAGGATATCTTACGCCTATTCCATGAAAAATCTCGTGGAGGCGACGGAAAAGATAACTGCGTTTGTCCGGCGGAACGCTGCCGCGGACGAAAAACGCAAAGGATAAGCACCGCGTAAGCGGGGGAGAGTCTTATGGAAAAATTTATCGTTGTGGGAGCCGGGCTTTCGGGCGCGACGATAGCGCGGCTTTTGGCAGAAGACGGGAACGACGTTACGGTGTTCGACAAGCGCGCCACTCTCGGAGGGAACGCTTACGACTATGTAGACAAGAACGGCATAACCGTGCAGCCTTACGGGCCGCACATCTTTCATACCGATTACAAGGAAGTGTACGACTTTCTTTCGGGGTTCACCGAGTGGCGGGAATACAAGCACAGGGTGCTTGCCAACGTAAGGGGCAGGCTGCTGCCGGATAGCCAAGGTATTAAAAGAGGAGATAGGAGAGGGCAACAGCGTTTCCATACTGGAACTGAAAAAGCATAACAACCCCGAGATACGCGGATTTGCCGAGTTCGTGTACAAGAACATATATTTTAAGTACACGCAAAAGCAGTGGGGGCTTGCGCCGGAGGTTTTGGGGGATCCCGTTTTGGGCAGAGTGCCGGTAACGGTCTCTTACGAGGACGGGTATTTTTCGGACAAATATCAGGTGATGCCTGCGGACGGGTTTTCCGCCATGGTGAACAACATCCTGCGGCACCCGCGCATAAAATTAAAGCTTAAGACGGACGCAAAGAAGGTGCTTTCCCTTTCGGGCGGGGAAATATTTTACAAGGGCACGGCATTCCGCGGCGCGCTTGTCTATACGGGCAGGATAGAGGAGCTGTTCGACTATAAGTTCGGCGCCCTTCCTTACAGAACGCTTAAATTCAGGATAAGGACTAAGCGCCGTGCTTCATATCAGCCGGCGGCGGTCATAAATTACACCGCGGCAAAGCCCTTTACCCGCGTTTCGGAGTTTACCAAGTTTGCTTGCGATCCCTGTGAAAATACCGTTATAATGCGGGAATATCCCAAAAAGTGCGGCACTAAGGACATGCCCTATTATCCCGTGCCCACGCCGGAAAACTTTGCGCTTTACGGCAAGTATGCGGCGGAGGCAAAAAACTATAAGAATCTGTATCTGCTCGGGCGGCTTGCCTGTTACGAGTATATAGACATGGACGAAGCCGTAAAGAGGGCGCTTGAGCTTTACGGGACCATGGAATTTTAGGAGCGGACGATGACGGACAACACTTTCGGCGCGGAAAAACCGAATATCATAAGAAGGGCGCTGGAATCGGTATGGCTGATACCCGTATTGTTCGCATACGCATTTTTTTGCTGGCATTACAGGCTGTCCATTCTGTCTGTGGCGGGCTTTTCGCTGTTTTTCGTGCTGATACTGATATTCTGTAAAAACATACGGAATATTTACGCGCCGGTGCTCTATATCGGCTTTTTCATACGCGATATCACCGGGGTTAACTGGACGGGGTATCTGATATGTATAGCGGCGGTATGCACGGCGCTGCTTATATTTACGATAAAGACGGCGGTGGAAAAGCGGGGCGAATTTAAACGCGGAAAGATGTTTTTTGCCCTGCTGGTTGCAGACGCCGCGTTTTTGCTGGGCGGCAGTCTCGGGCGGTTCGACATTATGCAGACGGGCATAGTGTTCGGGTTTTGCGCGGCGGTCATGATACTTTATCTTCTCGCCGTGAACTGCACGGAGAATTTTACCGACTATCTTGCACTTTTGTTTATAGTGGGCGCGCTGTTCGTTTCCGCCGAGATCATGGTAACCAAGATAAACGACGGGGACCTGTTCAGCACCAATCCCATGGGCGAGACCTTTTTCTTTTCGGCGCATTCATTAAACACCGCCGCAATATTCATAATGCTGGGCATTGCCGGCTGCTACTATCGCGGCGCGGGCAGAAAGCGGGACGCGCTGTATTTGCTGTTGTCGCTGTTTTTCACGTTCGCGGTGTTTTTGAGCTGCTGCCGCACCGTGCTTGCCGTATCCTTGGTGCTTGTCGCCGCGGTGGCGATAATCATGTATATAAAATCACCCCGGAAAAAGGTGTATATAGGCGTGGTGGCGGCGCTCGCGGCGGCGGCGATTATAGCTGCGTTCTTCTTTACCGACCACATATTAAAGTTTATAGATATGATAATCGCCAAGATCCGCCGCGGGCTTAACGGCAGGGACGAACTGTGGCCGTGGTGCGTGCGCAGGTTCCTGGAATACCCCGCGCTGGGATACGGCTTTATTGCAAGCGAAACGGTGCCCACCGTGCGGGTAAACCTGGTGCTGGCGCACAACACGCTGCTGCAATGGCTGACGTCTACCGGCATTATAGGGACCTCGCTGATGGTGTATTTTTATATAAGAAAGTATAAAGCGGTGTTTTCGGGCGCGAGGAGCGTTGCCAAGACCTTTATAATTCTTGCGGTGATATGCGTTGAGCTGACCGGCATGATGGACCAGGCTGCCGCCATGGATATTTTCGTGTTTTCTCTGCCCGTTCTGCTTTTGGCGGGAGCGGATGCGCCGTTAAGGGAAATGCAGGCGGCGCCCATGCCCCGGGCGGAACTTTCTTTCGGGGCGGTATAGGGCTTTCGGAGGGTTATGATTACTGTTTTACGGACTGAACAATTCGGCGGCGCTTTAAGGGAAATACTCCAATCGAAATATCTCGTTCCCATACTTTTCGTCTTTGCGTTTTTCTGCTGGTTTTTTAAGCTTACTTTACTGGTGGTGTTTGTATTCTGCCTGTTTTTTTCGCTTATACTTTTTTTCTGCCGGGACGTGAAGAATATCTTCCCCATGGTCTTATATATCTCCTTCTTTATTACCGACATAGCCGCCGAACCGCGGTGGACGGGTTATTTTATTGCCATAGGGCTGGCGGTTGCCGCCATGATCTTTTTCGGGGTGAAGAGTTTTATAAGGGACAGGCACACGATTAAAAGGGGCAGAATGTTTTATCCGCTGCTCATTGCCTCGGCGGCGTTTCTGCTGGGCGGCATATCGCGGTTTAACTGGCTTTCGTTTATAATAACCCTCGGCTTTTGCATTGTGAATATATATCTTTACCTTGTAGCCGTGAACTATACCGAAAATCTTTCCTCTTTTCTTGCATACGCCTTTATAATAGGCGCGGCGGTGCTCTCGGTGCAGGTGATGTTCGTGAACACGCCCATAGAAAGCATAAGGCCGTATCCTACCGACGTGTTTTTTTCTGCGCAGACGGTGAATACCGCCGCCGTTTTCATATTCCTCGGCATGGCGGGCTGTTTCGGGTTGGGGCACAGGACCCGCGCGGACTTTTTATACCTGCTCTTGGCGTTTTTCTTTCTGTTTGCAATATTCGTAACCTGCTGCCGCACCATGCTGGCGATAGCCGGCATAGGAATTGTGGCGATATATATTCTGTTTATAGGCTATTCGAGAAAGCCCTCGGCGTTTATCTGGACCAATCTCGTGCTGTGCGTATTTGTGGCGCTTGCCGCAGTGTTCTTCGATCAGCTCATTTCGCCCATATTGACCCAGATAGGCAACAAAGATTTTTCCGAACTCAGCGGGCGGCGGGATATTTGGGCGTTCTGCCTGCAAAAGATAGGCGAATACCCGGCGTTCGGTTACGGTTGGCTGGTGGATGAGCCGGCGGACTTTCTCCGCCCCGGCTATCCCGTGCTGCTGGCGCACAATACCCCCCTTCAATGGGTAACCTCCCTTGGATTTATAGGTGCGGCGGCAATGTGCTGGTTTTATATAGCAAAATATAAGATCCTCTTTTCGGATATGTCCCATAAAAAGATATTCGTAATGCTTGCGGTGCTGGGAATAGCTTTAAGCGGCGCCTTGGACCAGGCGGCGGCAATGGACTTTTTTACCTTCCTTGCGCCCATCATAATTACCGCCGCCGCCGAAAAAGAGGGGCAGGGCGGAGAGAAACGCCTGCACGCGCAAACCGCCCGTACTCTTTCGGCGGAAATACACAAGCAATAATTTGCGCGAAAAAAAAGACCGTTTTTCGGCGGCAGCGGATGAGTGCGCCGCCGGGCGGCGTTAATAACGGCATACGGGGCGCCCGGAAAGGTCAAGGAGGGTTCTGTTTTTCGGCTTGCCGCCGGCACGTGCGGATTTCGGGCGGTTATTCATACGTTTTTACAGGTTGGTTCGATATTATAGGGCAAGCCGCCGTTTTGTTCTTTCCAAGGCGGGTTTACGCATATTATCAGAGGGCAGGTCATCATCGGTTTAAGGTATATATAGTCATACCGTTTTCGCGTGGCGTATCAAAAGGGTTGACACCGCCCTTTTTTTATGTTATGATTTAGTTGCGGGTGCAACTAATTATGGCGGTAATAAGTTTTATACGCTTATCTTTTACCGGGGTAACGGGCAGGGCTTTAAGGAAGAACCTGCATGCGCATGTAAAAAAGGCAAAAAGGGAGCAGATACGGGAAGAACGGACGGCGTAACGGGAGCAATCGCAAAAAGGGCGTAACGGCGCAAAGGGTACGCCGCCCGAATTTGCGGGGCAGCTTGTCGCAAAAGTCCGTTTTCGGCGGAAAAAGGAGAGAGCATGATAAAGATAATGAAATACTTGGGTCAGGTGCGCAGGTGCGCGGGGCTGTTTCTTTCCAAAGAGTATGAAGAGATAGGTATAGGTACCTGGCAGGACTCGTACCTTATTGCGGTGTGCGACACGCCGGGCGTCTCGCAGGAAGAGATAGCGGCGCGGCTTTACGTTCATAAGAGCAACGTGGCGCGCCACCTCGGATCTTTAGAAGAAAAGGGGTTTATTTACCGCGAGCCGGATAAAAACGACAGGCGCGTGCTGCGGGCATACCCCACGCCCAAGGCGGCAGCCGCCGCAGAGCGCATACGCGCCGCGCGGGAGGAGTGGAACGCCCGCGTGCTTTCCGGCTTTGAACGGGAGGAGGCGGAAACCCTTTCCCGGCTTTTGCAAAAACTTGCGGATAACGCGATAAGCGCGGCACAGGAGAGGGAAAAGGAAAGATGAAAGGGATATTCGCTTATCTTTCGCCCTATAAACTGCGCATTGCGCTGGGGCTTTTTTTCAAGGCTGCAGGTACCGTGGCGGAACTGGCGCTACCGCTGATAATGTCTTATATGATAGACGACGTGGCGCCCGCGGGAAACGCGCTTGCCCTGGGGCTATGGGGCGGAGTAATGCTGCTTGCGGCGGTCATAGCGCTCCTCGGCAACGTGCGCGCCAACCGCATGGCGTCAAAGGTCGCGCGGGACGCGACCGAACATATCCGCGCCGACCTGTTTTGCAAGACCCTTTCGCTCTCCGCGCGGCAGGCGGACGGGGTAACCCTTCCTTCGCTCGTATCCCGCCTTTCTTCCGATACGTATAACGTGCACAACATGATAGGCATGATGCAGCGCATGGGCGTGCGCGCGCCCATTTTGCTTGTGGGCGGGGTGGCGCTCACCTTTATAGTGGACCCCGTTATGGCTTTGGCGCTGCTTATCACCGTGCCCGTGCTCACCGTTATCGTGATACTCGTAACCCGGCGCGGCATAAGGCTGTATACCCGTTTGCAGCGCTCGTCGGACGGTATGGTGCGCAAGGTGCGGGACGATTATTCGGGTATCCGCGTGATAAAGGCGCTTTCCAAAGAGGAGTACGAGAGCGCGGGCTTTGCCCGCGTGAACGAACGCATGGTAAAGGATGAAACCCGCGCGGGCATAACCATGGACATAACCAACCCGCTTATGAGCGCGGTGTTAAATCTCGGTATGGCGGCGGTGGTGTTCATAGGCGCTTACCGCGTGGCGGGCGGAAACTCCATGCCCGGGGATATAATAGCGTTTACGTCTTACTTTACCATTATTCTCAACGCCGTTCTGGCGGTCAGCCGCATATTCGTTATGCTCACGCGGGGCGGGGCTTCCGCAAAGCGCATATCCGAAATACTTGATATGCCGGAGGAACTTAAACCCCTGCCCGCACCCGCGGGCGAAAGCGCGGAAGAGGAGGCAATATCTGACGAGGTGATAGCCTTCGAGCACGTAACTTTTTCTTACGGCGGCGCGCCCGCGTTGAGGGACGTAAATTTTGTGTTGCGGCGGGGCGAATCGCTTGGCGTTATAGGCGCAACGGGCAGCGGCAAGAGCACGCTCGTTTCGCTCTTAATGCGGTTTTACGACGCGGACGAGGGGCAGGTGCGCGTGTTCGGCAAGGACGTGCGCCGCTATTCCCCCGAAGAGCTTAAAAGCAAGTTCGGAGCGGTGTTTCAAAGCGACTTTTTAATGGCGGCAAGCGTGCGGGAGAACATAGACTTCGAGCGGGGGCTTTCGGATGAGGATATTCGCCGAGCCGCAAGGTACGCTTGCGCGGATAAATTCATAGAAGAGCACGACGGTTATGAAGGAATGCTCACGCGGGGCGGGGCAAATTACAGCGGCGGGCAGAAACAGCGGCTGCTTATTGCCCGCGCGCTGGCGGGAAAGCCGGATATTTTGGTGCTGGACGATTCTTCCAGCGCCCTCGATTACAGGACGGACGCGGCTATCCGTAAAACCCTGCTCGAAAACCTGAAAGACACGGCGATAGTAATGATTGCCCAGCGCATAAGTTCGGTGCGGTTTGCAGATAAGATACTGGTGCTCGAAGAGGGCAGGGCGGCAGGCTGCGGCACGGACGCGGAACTCATGCGCGGGTGCGAAGAGTACCGCCGCATTTACGCTTCCCAGCACGGGGAGGAAGGAGGCGGATATGCCTGCGATAAGTGAAGCGGCAATGACCGGCGGCAGGGTAAAGGGCAGTAAAAAGGCGGTGTTAAAGCGGCTTGCCAAATATTTTCTGAGGTACAAATGGCGGGTGCTGGCGGCTTTCCTGCTTATGATAGGCAGCAACCTGTTCGCGCTTTTGGGCCCGTACCTTACCGGGCTTGCGATAGACGCCATTGCCCTGGAAGGCGGCCCCGATTTCGGGGCGGTGGCGGTATACTGCGCGCTCATGGCGGGGTTTTACGTGTTGTCCTCGGTGTTTTCATACGTCCTTTCCGTGCTCATGATAAAGTTAAGCCAGGCGATAGTAAAGAGCATGCGGCAGGACGTGTTCGACAAGATACTCCGCCTGCCCGTGAGCCTTGCGGACAGGTTGCAGACGGGCGACGTAATAAACCGCATACAGTACGATATAGACACGGTGAACGCCTCCCTGTCATACGACATTTTGCAGGCGGCAACCAGCGTGATAACGGTGGTGGGCGCGTTTATAGGTATGGCGGCGGCTTCGCCCGCCATGCTTGGGGTGTTGCTCATAACCGTGCCGATTGCCCTTATAATAGCGGCGGTAAGGAGCCGCAAGGTGCGGCCGCTTTTCAGAAAGCGCTCGGCAAAACTCGCGGCGCTCAACGGGTTTTCGGAGGAGATGCTTTCGGGGATTAAAACAATAAAGGCATACGGCAGGGAACAGCCGATAGAAAACAAGTTCCGCCAAAAAAATACCGACGCGGCGGACGCCTATTACGACGCCGATTATTTCGGCAGTCTTATAGGCCCCGCGGTCAACTTCGTGAACAACCTCGGCACCGTTTTAATAAGCACGGCGGGCGCGTTTTTGTATCTGTACGGGCTGGTATCGCTCGGGAATATATCTTCCTTTCTCTTGTATTCGCGCAGGTTTTCCGGCCCCATAAACGAATACGCCAACATAATGGGCGAAATTCAGTCCGCCCTGGCGGCGGCGGAAAGGGTGTTCCGGCTGATGGACGCGCCCGAAGAGCCCAAGGACGCCGAGGGCGCAAAGGAGCTTTCCGACGTGCGCGGGGAAACGGAATTTGAAAACGTCTGTTTTTCTTACGACGGGGAAAAGGAGGTGATAAAAAACCTTTCCTTTAAGGTGCTGCCCGGGCAGACGGCGGCAATTGTAGGCCCCACGGGCGCGGGAAAGACCACGCTCGTAAATCTTATGATGCGCTTTTACGACCCGGGGAGCGGGCGCATTTTGCTGGACGGCGAACCCATAGACCGGTATACCCGAAAGAGCCTCCGTGCGGCTTTTACCATGGTGTTGCAGGATACCTGGTTGTTCGAGGGCACAGTTTACGATAATATTGCATACGGTAAAGAGGGCGCTGCCCGCGAAGAGGTGGAAGCGGCGGCAAGGGAAGCGCACGTGTACGACTTTGTTTCAAAACTGCCCGCGGGGTTATATACTCCCGTTACGGACGGGGGAGTAAACCTTTCCAAGGGTCAGCGCCAGCTGATTACCATTGCGCGCGCCATGCTCTCCCCCGCGGGAATGCTTATTTTAGACGAGGCAACGAGCAACGTGGATACCCGCACCGAACTGCTTATAAGAGACGCCATGGCAAAACTCATGCGCGGCAGAACCTGTTTTATAATAGCACACCGCCTTTCCACGATAGTGAACGCCGACCTTATTTTAGTGGTCAAGGAGGGGGACGTTATAGAGAGCGGCACGCATAAGCAGCTGCTTGAAAACGAAGGCTTTTATAAGGAGATATATTCCGCGCAGTTCGAATAGGCGCAAGGTATTCCCGAGCGGCGGAAAGGGCTTTTTCCGCCGCTCGGCAGCGGAGAAAAAAGCGCGTGTAAAAACCGGAAAATCAGCCGGTGAAAAGCGGTAAAATTTCCCTGAAAAATTGCGGGGGGGGGGGCTTGATTTAAAGGTAATACTGTGCTATAATACTGAAAAGGGCGTAGAGAGGATAAGAGTATGAAAAAAGTATTTGTAATTATATTGGCGTTAATGTTCTGCCTGTGTTTTTCGTTTGCGTGCAGTAAAGATACGGGCTCGGGGGGGGGTGGCGGCATTCCCGGAGATAACCCGGGCGGAATAGAAACACCGGGCGATGGTGAAGAAGAACCCGGCGATAACCCCGGAGGGATAGAAACACCGGGAGGCGATAACCCCGGCGGCGAAGATCCCGGCGACAACCCCGGCACCGATACGCCCGTGGACCCCGGGCACGAACACTCGCTTGTGTTTCACGCCGGCGAACCTGCCGGATGCGAGAAAGCGGGTACCAAAGATTACTGGCAGTGCGAGGGGTGCGGCGAAAAGTTTCTTGACGAAGAGGGCGAGCAGCCCGCGGCGGACGACGACTTAAAAATACCCGCGCTCAATCACTCTTTCGGCGAATGGGTAAGCGAAGGGAAAAATACGCATATACGTACCTGTTCCCGTTGCACAAATGTCGAACGGGAGGACCATAAAATAACCGATAACGCCTGCACGGTATGCGATTTTGCCCTGCAATATACCGAGGGGCTGGAATATCAGTTAAACGGAGATTGTTATTCGGTTACGGGCAGAGGCACCGCCTCCGGCGATATTACCGTGCCCTATACTTATAACGGGCTGCCCGTAAAGCAGATTGAGAAATATGCTTTCAACGGTGAAATAAACATAACGGGAATATATATGCCGGGCATTGTTACGGTGGGAGATTACGCCTTTTACGGCTGCACCTCCCTCGTAAAGGCGGAGGGCGGCGCCGTAACCGGGCTTGGGAAATCCGCGTTTTCGGGCTGTTCTTCGTTAAACGAGGTTTCGTTCGGCAATCTTAAAGAGGCGGGAGACAGTGCGTTCAGCAACTGCGCGGCGCTTGAAGAGATAGACGTTTCGGGGCTTACCCGATTAAGCGTAAACCTCTTTTACGGGTGCGAAAACCTTTCCCGCGTAACCCTTTCGCAAAATCTTGAAAGCATAGGGACCGGCGCGTTTTCAGAATGCACCTCGCTTGAAAGCATAGATTTGCCTAACCGCCCCGTAAAGATAGGAAACAGCGCCTTTTACGGTTCGGCGGTCTTAAATAACCCCGAACTTAAAGAAAACGGTTTAACATATATAGGCACCACCCTTATCGCCGCGGAGGACGGCGTTTCCGGCGCGGTAACGGTAAAAGAGGGCACCCTTTCCATAGCCGCGGGGGCATTTAACAACAAACCGAACCTTACGGGCATAACCCTGCCCGAAGGGCTTAAAATCATAGGGGACGGCGCGTTTGCCGGCAGCACCGCCTTAAAGAGCGTGAACGTGCCCCAAAGCGTAACCTATCTCGGCGCGGGCGCTTTCAACACCTGCCGCGCGCTTGAAAGCATTATCCTATACGAGGGGATAACCGCCGTTGGGGACAATACGTTTATGAGCTGCACCGCGCTTACCGACGTGGAAATGCGCGCGGTTACGGAGATCGGCGAAAGCGCGTTCGAAGGCTGCGGCATAGTGAGCCTTACCCTGCCGCAGGGCGCTGTAAGCATAGGTAAAGAGGCTTTTATGGACTGCACGGCGCTTAAATCGGTTACCCTCCCCGAAAGCCTTATAAGCATAGGTACTAGCGCGTTCGAGGGGTGTACCTCCCTCGAAACGGCTTGTGCTCCCGGCGTAAAGGCCATATACTCGCAGGCGTTTGCCAAGTGCGAAAAGCTTACCGCGTTCGACCTGCCCGCCACCCTCACTACTTTGGAAGATTACGCCTTTGAACGCTGCACTTCCCTAAAATATGCGGAACTGCCCGAGGGGCTTAAAGACACGGGCATAAGCGTTTACAGCGGCTGCACCTCGCTCGAATGGGCGATAATACCGGACAGCATGACCGAAATAAATAAATTTATGTTTAACGGCTGCTCTTCCTTAGAGTGGATAGTGATAGGCAAAGGGGTAAAGCATATAGGAATTTATGCCCTTGAAGAGGTTTCTCGTGATGCCTTTATCTACTATAAAGGCGCAAATTATGAAGAACTGCGCGCCATAGAGGATGACGACGGCTATTTGATATCTATGCCGAACAGATATTATTATTACGCCACCCGCCCCGAAGATCCTGCTTTGCGCGCGTGGTGTTACGTGGACGGCAAGCCCACGGAGTGGGCGGTGATACCCGAATAATTTTTCGTAAATAAAAAAGCATGCCGCGGGGCGGAAAAATTTTTCCGCCCCGCAGTGTTTTAAAAAAAGACGCGCCGAATATTTGACATTGCGCGCGGCTATCCTGTATACTATAACCATTATGATATCTTATCATAAATTTTTCAACATTTTCGATATCATCATTTTAAATAAGCGGTTCCGCTTATAGTCTGTCCCTTTAAATAAATCGCAAAGCGCCTTAAAACCCCTGTTTTATAAACAACGGGCGTTATCTGCCTGTAATAAAACGAAAAACAGTTACGGCAGAGGATATGCCGCGGGGTTTTTAACAATAATAATTATAAATAAATTAAATCGGGAATACAGATATAAATCGGAGGATAATTTTTTAAAAATGGCTTATCACAGTCAGAGCAAAGATGAGGTTTTAAAGGGCCTCGGCACAAATGCGGAGAGCGGCATTTCGGAGGCGGAAGCCGCCGCGCGCATTGCAAAGTACGGGGAAAACAAGCTTGCGGAAAAAAAGAAAAAGAGCTTATTTGCGCGCTTTTTGGAGCAGCTGAAGGACGTGATGATAATAATACTTATCATTGCGGCAATAATTTCGCTGGTTATCGCCATAACGGAAGGCGACCCCATGGAGTTTATAGAGCCCGCGCTCATATTCCTTATAGTGATACTCAACGCGATAATGGGTATGGTGCAGGAGAGCAAGGCGGAAAAGGCGCTGGACGCGCTTAAAAACATGTCCGCCCCGCACGCGCGGGTGATAAGGGACGGAAAGGAGCGGCTGATTGCGGCAACCGAACTGGTTCCGGGGGATATGATAAAGCTGGAAGCGGGGGATTTCGTTCCCGCGGACGCCCGCCTTATAAAGAGTGTTAATTTAAAGTCCGAAGAATCGGCGCTCACGGGCGAATCGGTGCCCGCCGAAAAGGACGCGGAAGCCGAAGTAAAGGAAAACGCTTCGATAGGCGACCGCGCGAACATGGTGTTTTCGGGGTGCTCCATTACTTACGGCACGGCGCTTGCCGTGGTTACCGGCACGGGCATGAATACCGAGATGGGCAAGATAGCAAACCTTCTTGCCGGGGAAAAAGAGACAAAGACTCCGTTGCAGTTAAAACTCGCGCAGCTCGGCAAGTGGCTGGGGATAGTTGCGCTCGCCGCGTGCGCGGTGGTGTTCGTAGTGGGGCTTATAGAACAAAAGGAAATCATGGAGATGTTCATGACGTCGGTATCCTTGGCGGTTTCGGCGATTCCCGAGGGGCTCCCCGCGATAGTTACCATAGTGCTGTCAATCGGCGTTACGCGCATGGTCAAAAAGAACGCCATTATAAAGCGGCTCCCCGCGGTGGAAACCCTGGGCAGCGCTTCGGTCATCTGTTCGGATAAGACGGGCACGCTCACCCAGAACCGCATGACGCTCGTCAAGACCTATACGGACGGCGGAGAACTTAAAGAGCTCGATTTTGAAAATATGCCGGAAGACGTAAAGCGCCTTCTCACCTGGGGAACGCTGTGCTGCGACGGATCCGTGCTCATAGAAAACGGCAAGGAAACGCACATAGGCGACCCCACCGAAACGGCAATAGTGCTTGCCGCGCACAAGGCGGGCGAGGAAAAGGACGAACTCAACGCGCAATATCCCCGCGTGGCGGAACTTCCGTTCGATTCGGACAGAAAGCTCATGACCACCGTGAATATGATAAACGGCAAGCCCGTGGCGATAGTAAAGGGCGCGTTCGACGTTATGGCAAAGCGCTGTGTGGCAGGGGATATAGACGCCGCACGCAAGGTAAACGACGAGATGGGCGCGCAGGCGCTCCGCGTGCTTGCAGTGGGCTATAAGGAGTTAAAGGAAGTGCCCGAGCAGCCGAGCAGCGAAAACCTGGAAACGGGGCTTACCTTCATAGGGCTTGTGGGCATGATAGACCCGCCCCGCCCGGAGGCAAAAGCAGCGGTTGCCGTCTGCCGTAAGGCCGGCATAAAGCCCGTCATGATAACGGGCGACCACGTGGTAACCGCCTCCGCCATAGCGCGCGAGCTGGGTATTTTGGAAGAGGGCGACAAGGCGCTTACCGGCGCGGAGCTGGACGCCATGACCGACGAGGAACTGGACAGGGAAGTAGAGCACATCTCGGTGTACGCCCGCGTTTCGCCCGAGAACAAGATAAGGATAGTAAAGGCGTGGCAGAAGAAGGGCAAGGTCGTTTCCATGACGGGGGACGGCGTGAACGACGCGCCCGCCTTAAAGGCGGCGGATATAGGCTGCGCAATGGGCATAACGGGAACGGACGTTGCCAAGGGCGCCGCCGATATGACCCTTACGGACGACAACTTCGCCACCATTGTGGACGCCGTTAAAGAGGGCAGGGGCATATACGCCAACATAAGAAAGGTCGTGGGCTTTTTGCTGGGCACCAACATAAGCGAAATACTGGTGGTATTCCTCGCCATGGTCATATGGCAGATCTCGCCGTTCATATCCATACAGCTCCTTTGGATAAACCTTGTTACCGACTCGCTGCCCGCCATTGCGCTGGGTATGGAAGCGGTGGAAAAGGACGTTATGAACCGCAAGCCCAAGCCCAAGGAAGAGAGTATGTTCGCCCACGGTTACGGCGTGCGCATTACCTTGCAGGGCTGTATGTTCGCGGCACTCACGCTGGCGGCGTACTTTATAGGAGAAGCGCTTACGGGCGGTTCCCCCGCGGGCGGCAGCACCCTCGCCTTCCTTACCCTTTCGCTTTCGCAGGTGATACACGCCTACAATATGCGTTCCGAACATTCGCTCTTTAAGATCGGACCGTTTTCCAATCATAAGCTGAATTGGGTAACGCTCATATCTTCGGCGCTTATAGCCTTCATACTGTTCACCCCGGGCGTGGTTACCGCTTTCGGCATGACTTACCTTCCGTATTACGGGTATTTTATAGGTATAGGTCTTTCGTGCGTATCCGTGCTGGTGATGGAAATATCCAAGGCGTTGGGGCTTATAAAGCACAGGCACGACTAAGCGCAGTTTTGAGTAACCGCCTAAAACGCCCGTAAATTCAGGGAGACAGATTTTAACACCAGAAATTGGCTCAATAAAAAAGACGCGTAAATAACGGCGGCCGAAAATACTTACGGCAGCCCTCGCCGAGAGGGCTGCCGTATAACTTTGTTTTTTCCTCTTTGCCCGGGATTTGAACAGATTGCCGGGCAGATTAAAATTTTTCCATGCGGTAACGAGTTAGGTTTTAAGCCGGACTCGTTTTTCAATTTGAGTAAAATCGTTGAATCATTTATCGTTTTCGCCGCTCTCGCCTGCGCCGCCGTCGTTTGGGGCGGAGAGGAACGCGTGTTCTTCCTTATCGGCAAGCGCCGCCCGCTTTTTATCCGCTTTGCGCTTTAAGGTGGTGAATATAAAGCCTATTATTATAAAACTGTAAAAACTTAAAAACCGCCACAGTATCATCGCCGTGAACGCTCCGCCCGCAAAGGTAACGCCGGTTGAAAACAGCACGTAAAAGGAAAGGTCCGCCGCGCCCGAGTTGCCGGGGGTGGGGATAAAGGAGATCGCCGCGTAAAGTATAAGGCACAGCTGCACAATTTGCAGCCATTCCACAAACCCGTTTACGTTTGGAATATCGAACCCGAAAAACCTTAAAGTGAAGTAGGCAATGGAGCAAAGCGCCAGCTGTTCTCCGAAACTGATGAGAAAAGAAATGGTGAACACCAGCGGGGAGGAGGCAAGCTGCTTTAAGCACTGCGCGTTGTGCTGCACGCTTTTAATGGTCTTTTGGGTGGTTTCCTCGGGGTTTTTCACTATCCTCAGTTTTTCGCCTATCTTAATGACCCAGGTAACCAGTTTTTGGCCGATTTTGGGCAGCATGGAAAACAACAGCACCAAAGAGGGCATGAGCAAACAGCACACAAGCCCTATTATTGCAAGCACCGTGAAGGTGGTGGGAAACACGGAAAGAAGGGTTTGCGAGGTGCCGAAGAGGTTGAGGTGATAGGCAATCAGTGAAAATATGCCGAGTATTACGAACGCAAACTGATTAAGGGAAAAGGTGGCAATGGGCAGCGAAGCCGCCACCCCGCCCGAAACCCCGTGCGTTGCAAGGTGATATATTTCAAAGGGCTGCCCGCCCACCGCAAGGGGGGTTACGTAGTTATAATAGTGCCCTACCACCGCCGTTTCCATGCAGGTTTTAAAATGCCACTTTTTGGTTGCGGCGCGGCACATAAGCGAGAGTTTGGAACCCTTTAACAAAAAGCATAAAAACAGGGAGAGCAGCGCAAAAAGTATGTAAAACCAGCTCTCGGAAAGTATGGCGGCAAGTTCTCCGGGCTTAGGCGCTTCGTGCGTGCCCGAAAAGAAGTCGTGATAAAAAGTAAAGGCAAGCACGCCTGCCACCAGCACCACAAACAGCGCGGTGAACGCCTTTTTGAAAATTTTCTGGCGTCGGCTTACCGCCTCCTTTTCGTTTATGCCGAAAAGTTTGTTCATCACTATCTGCTTGCCTTCATTGTGCACTTCTTCTAAGGAAGGCTGCTTTTGTTCGCCCGTATCCCCGGGGCTTTGCGCGGCCGCCGCGCCGGAAGCCGATTCCGCCATATCTTCATGTTCTGCGGAAACCTCTACTATCGTCGGTTCCAACGTGTTGTCGTCGATTTCTATTTTATGCAGGCTGAGTTTTTGTCTTTTTTTTGCCATAATAGCAGTATTATACTTTATAAAACGTTAAAAGTCAAACAATATATATAAATATGCGTTGCGCCGGGCAGATATGCCCGGCGCAAAAAAACATGAATTTTTGTAATTTTTGCGGAAAATTTCTTTACTTCCCGCTGCCCGTCCCGTTCCCGCGTCCGGGCGCGGAAGGTCAGTTTATGACGTTTACGGTAATGCGCGCCGTTTCCTCGGGGGAAATTTTAACGGTTACGGGGTATGTGCCGGCGGTCTTTATATTGCTTTGCAGTATTATTTTTTTCTTGTCCACTTCAAAGCCCAGCTCGGCAAGTTTGTCGGCGATTTCCTTATTGGTTACGCTGCCGAAAAATTTGCCCGCGGCGCCGCTCTTTACCTGCAGGGTTATTTCCGTGCCGTTTAATTTTTCGCACAGTTCTTTGTTCTGTTTTAACTGTTCCTTTCTGTGAAAGTCCGCCGCGGCCTTCTGCGCCTTGTTCTGGTTTATGGCGGCGGCGTCCGCAATTTTGGCGTATCCGTTCTTTATGAGGTAGTTCTGGGCAAACCCGTCTTTCGCCTCTATTATATCTCCCGCCTTGCCGGAGCCCTTTACGTCCTTTAACAAAATAACTTTCATTTTAAGCGCCTCTGAAAGATTTTTTTATATTTTAACCCAACCGCGGGGAAAAGTCAACGGAAAGGGCATAAAATTTATTCTTCCGCACATAATAGGCAGGAAGGAGATGAAATATGAACAAAAATTATTCGGTTAAGTGCAACGTAACCCGTTGCAGGCACAACTGCGAAGGCAGCAACTGCTGTTTGGACAGTATCAGCGTAACCCACGGCTGCGGCGAGAGCTGCACCTGCTGCGGAGATTATTGCGAAAAAGACTGACCTTTATTGCGGGGGCGGGTTTACCGCCCCCGCAAGGCATATGCCGGAATAAAAAACGGTATTCCCGTAAAAAAGCGCCGCCGCAAAAAGCCCGCATAAAAAATATCCGCCCCGCGCTAATAGTATAATTCACCATTTACTCTGTTGCACTTAATAGTATAATTCACCCCCCCCCGGCCTATGGAAAAGGCTGCCAAAGGCAGCCTTTTCATTCATATATTATCCCGGAATCCATGCGCACGTTTCTGCGCTTTTAACCCGTTTAAAAGCAAAATTATTTTTTACAATACCATAATACCACAAAAAAATTATTTAGCCAAGCGTTTTTGAAAAATTTTTTCAGATTTTTTTAATTTTTTTCAAACTTTTTTCCGCGCCGTAAAGAGGGGAGAAAAACGGCGGAAAAACGCAGGGAGCAATTCTGTATAAAGGCAAAAGCGGAAAAACGCAGGGAGCAATTCGGTATAAAGGGAAAAAGGCAAAAGGGGACGTAACCGATTTAGCGGCAGTCCGGGCGGCGGGAGAGGGCTGCCGCGCTTATCAAACCGGGCGGACAAACCGTGCGGTCTGCCGTGTTTATTAAATTGGGTTGACAAACACAGATTATTTATATTATAATACTAAAATATGAGAAAAATACCGGCGCCGGTAAAAACGGTTCCGCCCCATTCGTGGCAGCGGAGGCGGCGCGCCGAAGCAGAAACAAAAAAACTGCCCGCAAGTCAGCGGGATCGGAGGATATGTATTTATGGCAGAAGAGGTTTTGCTTACCAAAGAGGGCAAAGAGGAGCTTGAAAAACGGCTGGAATATTTAAAGGTGGAAAAGCGCGCCGAGATAACCGAGCGCATAAAGACCGCCAGGGAGTTCGGGGACCTTTCGGAAAACGCCGAGTATGACGCCGCCAAGAACGAGCAGGCTATGATAGAGGGCGAGATCCTCGAAATAGAGAACAAGTTAAAATACGCGGTCATCATAGCGGACGGCGCCGCCAAAAAGGGCACGGTATCCTTGGGCAGCAAGGTGGAATTTTCCGACGACGATACGGGCGAAGTATTCGTATACGAGATAGTAGGCACCACCGAGGCGGACGTGGAGACGGGCAGAATATCCAACGAATCGCCCATAGGCAACGCGCTTTTGGGGCATAAGGCGGGGGACTGCGTGAGAATAAGCGTGCCGAGCGGCATTACCACCGTAACGGTAAAGAAGGTATATTAAACTCCGCAATAAAAACAGTTCCCGCGGGGGCGCCCGTGTATGCTGCGCACCGCGGGGCATAATTTTGCGGCATTTAACGAAATAACTGTTTTAAGGATAGATTATGGAAGAAAAGAACATTCCCGCCGGAGCCGAACAAGCGGACCTCAGCGAAATACTTAAGATACGCAGAAACAAGCTCGAAGCATTGAAAGCGGCGGGCAAAGACCCTTTTGAAAAGGTGAAGTACGAAAGGACCGCCTTTTCCGCCGACATAAAGGCAAATTACGAAAATTACGAAGATAAGGAAGCGGGCATTGCCGGCAGGCTTATAAGCAAGCGGATAATGGGCAAGGCCTCCTTTGCGGTCATTCTGGACGGGAAGGGCACTTTGCAGTGCTATCTTTCGGTGAACGACCTGGGCGAAGATTACGCGGCGTTCAAAGATTACGACATAGGCGATATAATAGGGGTAACGGGCACGGTTTTTAAAACGCGCACGGGCGAAATATCGGTGCACGCAAAGTCAATAGAACTGCTTGCCAAGTCCCTGCTGCCCCTGCCCGAAAAGTATCACGGGTTAAAGGACGAGGATATGCGTTACCGCCAGCGCGAGGTGGATCTCATAGCCAACCCGGAGGTGAAAAAGACCTTTATAAAGCGTTCGGAGATACTCTCCGCCATACGCGAATATCTTAACGGCATAGGCTACCTGGAAGTGGATACGCCGGTATTGCAGCCCTTGGAGATAGGCGCGGCGGCGCGGCCTTTTAAAACCCACCACAACGCGCTGGATATAGACATGTATTTAAGGATAGAGACCGAGCTTTACTTAAAACGGCTGATAATCGGCGGGTTTGACAGGGTGTACGAAGTGGGCAGGATATTCCGCAACGAGGGGATGGACCGCGCTCATAATCCCGAATTTACCACGGTGGAGATGTATCAGGCGTACAGCGACTATTTCGACATGATGGACCTTATAGAGGATATGTATAAGACCATCACCGAAAAGGTGTGCGGCACGCTCAAAATAACCTATCAGGGCACCGAGATAGACATGGGCGGCAAATGGGAAAGGCTTACCATGAAAGAGGCGGTGGAAAAGTATGCGGGCGTGCGGTATGACGACTGGGCGACCGACGGAGAGGCGCGCGCGGCGGCAAAAGAACGCGGCGTTACGGTGGAAGAGGGCGAAAGCGCCACGAAAGGGCACGTACTCATAGCCTTTTTCGAGGCGTTTGTCGAAGATAAACTCATTCAGCCCACCGTTATATACGATTATCCCGTGGAAAATTCTCCGCTGGCAAAGAGAAAACCGGGCGATCCCGCCTTTACCGAACGGTTCGAATACTTTATTTACGCGCGGGAGATGGGCAACGCGTTTTCGGAACTCAACGACCCCATAGATCAGCGCGAGAGATTTGTAAAGCAGGTGGCGGAAAAGCGCGCCAAGGGCGGGAACGACGCGCAGGTGGACGAAGATTTCGTTACCGCAATGGAATACGGCATGCCCCCTACGGGCGGGCTCGGGTTCGGGGTGGACAGGCTCGTCATGCTTTTAACTGACAGCGCTTCCATAAGAGACGTCATACTCTTTCCCACCATGAAACCCATAAAAAAAGTCTGACAGCCCGGGGCGGGGTCGCCTTGGGGAAAGGTGGTTATGGATAACAAACTTACAAAGAAAAGGCTTTCGGATTTCCTTTCTTACGATTGGATAATAATGCTGGTGGTGATAGTGGCGGCGATAGTTTTATGGGAACTCGTCTACACCATCGCGGCGGTAAGGCTTACCGAGGGTCAGAACTTCAAGTATTATTACGACGTGAATATGTACGCCGGGAACGACGCGGCTTTTTATTCCCTCATTACGGAAGATGAGGACGATCCCGTGTTCAGTTACGACGTGCTTTCGGTTACTTCCGAATCGCTCTCGTCCGATTATAACGTATTGAACCTCCGCCTTTCGGTGTACGAGGGGGACGTTATATTTACCGATAAAAAGCCGGAAGACAGCGGCAACAACCGCGCCAAGAGCATAGTGGACTCCGAGCGGGTGTACGTGCTTACGGACCTTTTAAATGACGGAGTTAATTATCTTGCGGGGTTTTTAAAAGACGGGCTTTCGACCCAAGCGAACGGGAAAGAAGTCGTTTTCGATTATAACAACCTTGACGAGCAAAAGATAAGGGATAACTTTTTAAGCCGCATGAGAAAGGACAACCGCTTCCGCACGGACGCGCAGAAGGAGGAAGGCTTTTATCTCGAAGCGGACAGGATAAAAAAGGTATGCGAAGAGCTTGAAAAGTTCGATTATCTTTTGACGGTGTGCGAAGAAGAGGATATGTTTTTCCGTTACACGCGCGGCCAGCAGGCGCTGGACGAGGCGTTAGCCGCTGACAGTACGGTGAGCGCCGAAGAACGCGAACAGCGGCAGGCGGTTGTAGACGCCGAAAAAGAGGCGGGCAGAGAAAACGCCCCTTACGGCATACTGCTCGAAAAATTTACGGGCGGCGGGCGCCAGGTATCCGAATTTTTCCGCCGTTCGGACGGGACCGACGCAACGGACGCGGTGCTCATGACTTTCGATTTTTACGACATTGCGGATGCGGGGCTTCACGATTTGCAGTTTGAAACGGTGTCCTTTATAAACAGAATAGTAGAAGAATTCAGCGATATATTTTCTTCGCGCACGGGCGGCTGACGGGTATGAAAGGAAAGTTTGTAACCTTTGAAGGGTGCGAAGGGGTGGGCAAGTCCCGCCAGATCAAGATGCTTGAAGAATACCTTGCCGCCGCGGGAAAGGAATATTTTTTCACGCGGGAGCCGGGCGGCACCGTTATATCCGAAAAGATAAGGGAAATAATACTGGACAAGGATAACGCGACCATGACGGGGGAGTGCGAGGCGCTTTTATACGCCGCCGCGCGCGCGCAGCTCCTTAAAGAGCGCGTAGCCCCCGAACTTGCCGCGGGAAAACTTGTCATATGCGACAGGTATATAGATTCTTCCTTTGCCTATCAGGGCAGGGGCAGGGGGCTGGGGTATGAGTTTGTGGCGGCGATAAACGACTACGCCGTTAAAAACTTCATGCCGGACTGCACTCTGTTTTTGGACCTTCCCCCCGAACGCGCCTTTTTGAGAAAGGGCGGGGCGGACAAACAAGACCGGGTGGAACTTTCGGGCGCGGACTTTCATGCCCGCGTGTACGAAGGGTATAAGGAACTTGCGCAAAAATACGGCGAGCGCATAGCGGTAATAGATTCCTCCGGCACGCGAGAGCAGACCCATGCAAAGATAATAGCCGCGCTTAAAGAGCGGGGGATAATATGAACTTTGCGGAACTGATAAAAGATACGGGCGCATATAAAACGGTGTCGGGCGATAAGCGCGCGGGCAGGCTTTCGCACGCTTATCTCGTGTTCTCGCAGGACGGGTTTTTAAAAGAATATCTTAAAGTGCTCGCTAAAATAATAGTGTGCGATAAAGCCGAGCCGTGCGGGCAGTGCCGCGCGTGCAGGCTTATAGATGCGGAAAATTATCCGGACGCGGTTTTTTACCCCAAAAAAGAGGGCGCCGTGCTCTCCGAAGACGTGGCGGACCTCATAGAAAAGAGTTATTTAAAGCCCGTTGAGGGGGATAAAAAGATATTTATCATAAGCGGCGGGGAGACCATGTCCCCCTCGGCGCAGAACAAGCTCTTAAAAACGCTGGAAGAGCCGCCCGCCGGGGTGCATATACTCATAGGCGCGGCAAACGAGTTTTCGGTGCTTCCCACCGTCCGTTCGCGGGCAAAGATTTTGCGCATACCCGCATTTCCCGCGGAAAAGTTAATGGCTGCGCTTTCCGGCGAATGTACGGACGGCGAGCGGCTTAAAAGGGCGGTTTCCTGCGGGGACGGCACTGCCGCAAGGGCGCTCGAACTGTATTCCGACGAGGGGCTTAAACGAGCGGAAGAACTTGCGGAGGATATGCTTTTTAATATGCTTTCCAGCAGGGACGTGCTTAAATATTCCGCGCTCATCGCCGCCGAGGGCGGAGAGTTAGAGGAGTTTTTATCCGTACTCGAAACCAAGCTCCGGGACGCGCTTTTAAATAAAGAGGGCTGTAAAGAACTGTGCATGCTCGGCGGCGGGAAGGAATATCCCGGCTTTAACGAGGCTTCTTACATATACGCGCTGGAAAGGATAAACGAGGCGCGAGAGAGAAAAAAATACAACGGCGGCGGAGCCATGCTCACCGACTGGCTGCTGCTTGCAATATTGGAGGGAAAGCATAAGTGGCAAAGGTATTAGGCATAAAATTCAAAAATACTCCCAAAATATATTATTTTTCGCCCGCGGAGAACGCGGAAGAGTATAAAGAGGGCGAAGGCGTGGTGGTGGAGACCGCAAAGGGTTTGGAGTACGGCAGCGTAGTGTTCGGGCCGAGAGAGGAGCCGGACGAAAAGATAGTGCATCCGTTAAAGCCCATTTTGCGCAAGGCCACCCCTAAGGACGAGGAGCGCATAAGAGAAAACGCCGCCCGTATCCCGGAGGCAATGGAGTTTGCCGCCGAAAAGATACGCGAGACGGGGCTTGCCATGAAACTCATCGGGTGCGAATATTCGTTCGACGGGAAAAAACTCACCTACTTTTTTTCCGCCGAATCGAGGATAGATTTCCGCGAACTGGTAAAGGCGCTGGCGGCAAAGTTTCACGTGCGCATAGAACTGAGGCAGGTGGGCATAAGGGACGAAACCAAGATCTTAGGCGGCATAGCCCCGTGCGGCAGGACCTGCTGCTGCGCAAGTTATTTAAACGACTTCGGCAAGGTAACCATAAAGATGGCAAAGAACCAGGGGCTGCACTTAAACCCTTCCAAGATAAGCGGGCTGTGCGGGCGGCTTATGTGCTGCTTGGAATATGAAAACGACTATTATGCCGAGGCTTGCAAAAAGGTGCCCAAGATAGGGAGTACGGTCGTAACCCCGGAAGGGGAGGGCACCGCCATCTCCAACGACATGCTCAAAATGATAACCAAGGTGAAAATAGTAAAGGACGGCGGCGAGGTATATAAGGACTTTCCCACGGACAGGCTGAAATTCAAAAAGGCGGCGGCGGGCGGAAAGGACGAGAAGGAAGAAAAGGAAGATAATTCCGAAGAAGTGCCGGAAATTTCCGATTAAAGATTTACAAACCGCAAAATTTGTGATAGAATGTATACAGACTATTAAGGGAGGTAAACTCACATGGCATACAAAATCAGCGACAAGTGCATTTCCTGCGGCGCGTGTGCGGAAACTTGCCCCGTAAGCGCCATCAGCCAGGGGGACACTCAGTACAACATCAATCCCGAAGAGTGCATTTCCTGCGGCGCGTGCGCTGCGGGCTGCCCCGTGGAAGCCATTTCCGAGGAGTAATTTTTCGGCAGAAAATGGGTTTTAAGGCGCGAAACCGGTGGCTTCGCGCCTTAAATTTTATGGCGGGCGCACCGGTTTTTCCTTTTTAATTTATATGGCGGCATAACTTATCAAAGGCTTTTCGCCGCCGGGAATAATTATGCTTATTGAAGAAGATTTGGGTATAAACGGCTATAAAATCTACCAGCGCGAAGGGCTGTATAAATTCACGTCGGACGCGATTTTGCTCTCCCGCTTTGCGCGGGTAAAAAAGGGCGACAGGGTGGCGGACTTTTGCGCGGGCAGCGGCATTGTGGGGCTGCACCTTTACGCGCTCAATCCGGGGCTTATTAAGAGTGTGGACCTTTTTGAAATGCAGCGGCAGTTATATGAGTTATCCCTTGAAACCATAAAGAAAAACGGGCTTGCGGGCGCATTTTGCGCGCACAATATAAGGGTGCAGGACGTAGGCGCGGAGTATAACGGCAAATTTTCCCTTATAGTGTGCAACCCGCCGTATATGCCCGTAAACTCGGGCGAAGTAAAAGTGAACGAAAGTTTTGCCCTTGCGCGCACAGAAACGGAGCTGCCGCTTGCGGAACTGCTTGCTGCCGTTTCCCGTGCGTTAAAGTACGGCGGGCGTGTGTGCTTGGTGCACCGCGCCCAAAGGCTTACGGATCTTTTGTGCGGCATGCGCGCCTTTAATTTAGAGCCCAAGCGCCTGCAATTTGTGCGGGCGGCGGGAAAAGCCCCTTACCTCGTGCTTGCGGAAGGGGTTAAGGGCGGCAGAAGCGGCGTTAAAATAGAAAAAGACGTCCCCACAGGGGCGCAAACGGAGTAAACTATGCTTTATCTTGTGGCAACGCCCATAGGAAATTTGGGAGATATCACCCTCCGCGCGCTGGAAGTGCTTAAAAGCGCGGACGAAATAGCCTGCGAAGATACCCGCCATTCTCTTATATTGCTTAATCATTACGGCATAAAAAAGCCGCTCATCAGCTACCATAAGTTCAACGAGCGGCAGGCGGGCGAAAAGATACTTGAAAAACTTGCCGAAGGCAAAAATATAGCGCTCATAACGGACGCGGGTATGCCCGCCATATCCGACCCCGGCGCCCTGCTTGTGGAAAAACTCATAGAGCGCGGGGAAAAGTATACCGTGGTGCCGGGCGCAAGCGCCCTTACGAGCGCGCTTGCCCTTTCGGGGCTTACGGGCACGCGTTTTGCCTT
>CASELQ010000018.1:0-22430 GCA_949288785.1 uncultured Eubacteriales bacterium
TGAGGAAGGTTACAGGATAGACCTCGGCGGCGGGGTATACAGCGTATCGGAAGAGTTTTCCACTCTTACCGTAAATCTGCCTTTCGCCATAGACGAGGGAGATTATCTATATGTAGACAGAGTGCAAAACACGGGATACTTCATAATAAAAGATATTACTTTCAACAAGCTCACCACGGCGGGCGATATATCGAAGTTTGCGGCAACCGACGGCATAGTATCGTCTCATCTTCCCAGAGACCCGCGGCACGGGGAGGTGTTCAATCACGGGGACGGGGAAAACAGCGCGCTGTATTTCAATTCGTTCATAACGTCCTATAACTATATGATGTTTGACAGCGAGTACGTTCAGAACATGATAAATGCGGGGCTTACGGAGATAACCGTGGAATACCGCTACACTCACGCCATGGCGAACGGTACTTCGGGGACCTTCCGGCCGATGTATTACGACGCGAGCGAAGATACTTTCAAAGACCTGTCGGGAGCAAGTCTGTTCACGGTAAACACCGCGCCCGCGGACGGCACTACCACCACTACGGTAACGTTCGGCTTGTCGGCGGCAGACATTGCCGCCATGGACTTTGAAGGAGGGGACGTGTTCTGCTTAGGCGGCATAATATACGTGCAGGGCATAAAGGACGGAAAATGCCAGGTATGCGTGTATCATCTCGAATTCCATGCCGAAGGAATTTACGATACCGCCGCATGATCGTATGATTGTTAAGTGAATTACGGCTTTTAAAGCGAGTGCGGAGTTGCGTTTATATTTTCTCTTCCGTGCGGCGGAAACCCGCCGCACGGAAAAGAAAATGCTTTTTCGCAAACTATACTGTTATTATATTTTTTAATGTATCAGGGGCTTTTGCCCTATGACGGTGAAACGATGAAAAAGAAAACACTGATTATAATTTTATCCGTTGCGGCGGCGGTTTTATTGGCTGCCGGCGGAATAATCTGGGCGGTTATCGCAAATAAAGACAAAAACGACGGGTCGGAAATTTTATATGACTATGTAGACGGAGATCCCGGGCTAAAAACCTATCTTTCTTACGACATAGCGGATAAAACCGAGGCCTTTTATATAGGCAGCGACGTGATAAGCGGCGTTAAGATCAACGACGGCGAAGTGGCAAAAGAAAATTACGTTTTAAGAAACCGTTATCTTCTTATGCCGGATGGCTTATATGAACAGCTGGGCGAGGGGACGCATACCTGCACGGTAAATTATGCGACCAAATCGCTGGATTTTAAGATAACGATATCGGACGATCGCCCGCTTTTATTCACCATGCCGGAAGCGGAGGGGATTTATATCCCTTCGGATAAGCCTTTGCTGCCGGCGGTAACGTTTGAATCCGCGGCGCAGCAAAAAGAGGTGTATTATACTCTTTCGGACGGAACGACTACGTATGAACTTACGGAGGAAGAGGGCGGCGTTCGCATAACGGATCCCGTTGAAGGAAAGTACGAATACGGCATACGGCTTATGCGGAAAGGGGTTATCGCGGCGGAAGAAAAGTTTACCGTGCGCGTGGTGTCCCGAGAGTATTACGAGGGGATAATAGATACCGTGGAATACGGCATATCCGATATTTACGGAGTTCCGAGTACGGGTTCTGTATCGTTTGTCGATTATACCGATACCGCAGGAACTTCGCGCAGCGCGATAAAGTATACCAACACCGGCAGGGCGGACGACAATACGAGGATACTTTCTCTTTCCCCGCAAAAGATACTTGACATTATGCGGCTCGGGTACACTTCCATAGGTTTCTGGTACTGCATAGAACCCGAGACCGAAACCGCCCAAATAAAAACCAATCTTATTTTATATAATTCCAACGGCGCCGTTAAAACCGCTTACACGAGTTACAGTAACGTATGGAAAAAAGCCACGATAAATTTTGCGGCGGTGGGGCTTACTGCCGACATGCTCGCAGAAAATCTTGACAACACGAGTTTCTTTTTCGGATTTCTTACAAGCCGTTACGATTCGAACGCCAAGCGCAATCTTCCGAGAACGGTTTATCTTTCCGAGATAGTGGCGGAAAACTGCAAGGAGGACGTAACTCCGTTCGTAGGAGAATATCTTTGCGGTGATGACGTGCTTTCTGTTACGGGAGATGGCTCGGAAGGAAGGGTGGTTTTAAACGGCACGAGTTACGACGCCCGTATTTCCGGCGGGTTTATCGTCTTGGACGACGGGAGCGGCAATTACCTTTGCGGCGGTATAGATAACGGCGTTATAGCGCTCGGCGGCAGGGTTTACGCAAAGAGCGGTATAAACTTTCTCCCGCAGGACGGTGCCGATTCCGACGTTAAAGTTCTGCCCGTGCTTGAAAATTGCGGGTATACCGTAAGATATTTCGTTTCCGAAGACGGTACCGAACGAGAAGCGTCCGTCTATAAATTCAACAGGAATTCCGAGTATTCTCTCCGCGCCGAGATATATGACGGCGAAACCCTTTTGGGTGAAGCGCTTTTCGGAGTGGAAGTGCAAAGGCTTACCACGGCGGGCGATATATCGAAGATTGCGGCAACCAACGGCATAGTATCGTCTTATCTTCCCAACAAAGTGTATAGCGGGCAGGTGTTCAATTACGGGGAAGACAGCACGCTGTATTTCAATTCGTTCATAGAGTCCTATAACTATATGATGTTTGACAGCGAGTACGTTCAGAACATGATAAATGCGGGGCTTACGGAGATAACCGTGGAATACCGCTACGGTTACGCCATGGCGGACGGGTCTTCGGGGACCTTCCGGCCGATGTATTACGACGCGAGCGAAGATACTTTCAAAGACCTGTCGGGAGCAAGGCTGTTCACGGTAAACACCGTGCCTGCGGACGGCACTACCACCACTACGGTAACGTTCGGCTTATCGGCGGAAGACATTGCCGCCATGGACTTTGAAGGCGGAGACGTGTTCTGCTTAGGCGGCATAAAGAACGTGAAGGGCTTGGAGGGCGGAAAATGCCAGTTAAACGTGTATCATCTCGAATTCCATGCCGAAGGAATTTACGACGCTCAGGCGGATAATTAAAAGGTCAAAACACAGAACGCAAACGCAACGCTGCGTTCACTTTAAAAACTATAACTTTCGTAAAAAATTAAAGGAGGAATATATTATGAAATAATTAAAAGGTCAAAACACAGAACGCAAACGCAACGCTGCGTTCACTTTAAAAACTATAACTTTCGTAAAAAATTAAAGGAGGAATATGTTATGAAAAAAACCAAGGCACTATTTGCAGTGGCTCTCGCGGGGGTGTGCGCACTCTCCTGTCTGTCCGGCTGCGGTGAAACTATCCAGGAGATAGACACCAACAAAACACAGATATACGTGAGTCTTTATAACGGCGGCGCGGGGACGGACTGGTTCAACAAGATGGCAAGCGAGTGGAACGCGCAAAACGAAAAGTATGAGATAATACCGCAAAACGAAAAGAAAGAACCTGCCACCATTGTGCAGGAATTATCTCTGGAGCAGACGGCTACCAGCCCTTCCATATATTTTTCTATCGGTGCGTCTAATTTTAAATCTTTGATAGAACAGGATAAATTAGAAGACCTTACTCCGCTGTTGCAGATGAAGCCGGACGGGGAAAGCGGTAAGACCATCCGTGAAAAACTTAACGCCCAGAATGGTTTTTTCGAAGAGTGGAACAAGCTTGCCGCGAACAGCAAGACGGGCGGCACTTACATGATACCGTGGAACGAAAGTATTGCGGGCTTTGTGTATGACCACGATTATTTTCTTAACCCGAACGAGGTAGAAGAGAAAAACGAGGGTCTGGAACCCGATTATACCGATACTTTCTATTTTACCGCGGGAGAAGAGGATAAAGCCGCTCTTAAAACCCAGGGCATACAGTATACGGAAGAAGGCGGGTATCTTTACTTCGTTTCGTCCGACGAACCCGTGAATTACGAGGAGGGCGACCTTATTCTTACCGCGGGAAGGGACGGTAAATTCGGCACTTACGACGACGGTCAGCCCGATACGATAGAAGAATGGAATACAATGATAGATAAGATTTTAGCTTCCGGCGCTCGCACGTTTATATGGGTGAAGCAGTACCAGGGGGAGTACTTGAGATTCGTTCAGAATTCCATAATGGGGCAGTATGCGGGAGTGCAGTCCGTAATAGATTTTTATGATAAAGACAGCGGCGGCAGGGAATATAAGATGCACGACGGGACTTCCGCTTCGTTCACCATAGACGACGGCTATAAGTCTTTCAATATGGAGAGTATTTACCAGGGGATCAAGTTCCACCAAGATTATTTTACCAACACTCAGGAAATTCATCCCCGCGCCACCGAAACTTCATACGATCACAGCGATATTCAGACTTTGTTCCTTTTGGGGTACAAGAGCGCGGAGTCCGGCACGCCTTATGCGGCAATGTTATGCGAGGGCAGCTGGTGGGAAAACGAGGCGCGGCCGGCGTTCGCCACCAACGAGAAGGACGATCCTGCCCGCGGTTACGGCAAGAGGGAATACCGTTATATGCTTACGCCCAATCTTGAAGGCGCTGTGGGCGCGTTCGGAGACGGAACGGGAACGGCGATGTATATTTCGGAGCAAAGTTCCATAATTGTGCCTAAATGCGCCGACGCCGAAAAAAAGGCGGCGATATTCGATTTCCTGGCATTTACGCTTTCGGAAGAAAATCTGCGTATGTTCACCCGCACCACGGGTATTTTAAGGCCTTACAGTTACACGCTTACGGACGAAGATTTTGCGCAGATGACGCCTTTCGGCAGAAACGTCTGGACTATGTATAGCGATACCGAAAACATATCGTTTGTCAGGTATTCTCTTTTTTCAAGTCAGCCCATAAGTTACGCCACTGACGGATACAGCACTATGCCTATAGAGGCAAACGACGTCAGTTACGGCAGCATCTTGGCAGCGCTCGAACGCGCCGGAGTGGACGACATAATGGAAGGAATGTCCTCTTATTATACCGAAAGTTCCTGGGCGGATTTCGTGGCGCAGGCAAGGGAAGCGGGTTTTTACAACTGATCACATTTATCGGAGAGTATTATGACAGATAAAATTACCTCTGCGGCGGCTACCGAAACGGTGCCGCCGCAGAACAAAAAAACTTTGAAAAAGGCAGACGGGTTGTCAAGTAAAAAGAAAAAAGATTATCTGTTTGCTTTTCTGGTGCTACTTTATCCGATGGGGCTTTGGGCGTTCTTCTTTTTCAGTACGAACATCTATTCGGTGATAATGGCGTTTCAGCATATAGATTATTTCGGCAATACCACGTTTGCGGGCTTTGATAACTTTGTGGAATTTTTAAGCTCGATGAACAGCGAGGGCAATTATCTTAACTATGCGATAAAGAATACTTTGCTCAACTATCTTATTCCGCTTTTTATCTGTATGCCGCTTTACATATTTTTTTCATATTACATTTTCAAAAAGACCCGCGGAAGCAAGTTTGTGCAGATCATAGCCATGGTGCCGCGGCTGGTGCCCGGAATGGTCATATCGCTGGTATTCAAAAGGTTTGTGGAAACTGCCCTGCCTTCCATAGCGAGCACCGTTTTCGGCATAGAGAATTTTCCCAGGTTCTTTTCGGACCCCAAGTATACTTACGGGACCACGCTTTTTTATACTATCTGGCTTTCTTTTTCCACTTCGCTGATAGTTTATCCCAACGCCATGAACAGTATTCAGCAGGAGATATTCGAAAGCGCGCAGTTGGACGGCGTTAATAACATTTTTTCCGAACTGTGGTATATTATCCTGCCGCTCATATATCCCACTCTCGAAACGTTCCTCATAACCGGTTTTTCGGATTTTATAAACAACGGCGGGTCGCTTATCACTTTCTGGCTGGACAGCGCGCCTATCGAAACTTATAATATGGGGTATTACTTCTATTTAGAAACGTTCAGAGTGCAGAACGAAATGGGTTATCCCATGCTGGCGGCGGGCGGACTGATATTTACGTGTATATTGGGGCCGCTTACGTTCCTTTTCAAATATCTGCTTGAAAAGTTGGGGCCGAGTACCGAAAAATAATACGGAGGGGTATAATGAGAAACTTATTTAAAAAACACGCCGGACCTGCTCTCGTATTTGCGGGCAGAACGGTCAAAAAGAACGAACGCCCCGAGGGCGCTAAAGTACCACTGAAGTGGACGGAAGTACTGGACAGGATATTTAAAGTTCTCACCATGGTGCTTATGATCCTTTACGCCATAAGTCTTTTAGTACCGCTTTTCTGGATGCTTATGTCTTCTTTTAAGGCAAACGACGAATTTTTGCTTTATACGTTCCAGTTTCCTAAGAAGTTTTTGTTTTCCAATTACGGCGAAGTACTGAGTAAATTCGAATACACCGTTACCAAAACGGGCGTGGGGATTGTCAGGTACGGGCTGTGGGATATGTTCTTTTACAGTGTGGTATGGGCGATTTTCACAAACCTTATCCCCGTATTTTTCCGCACCCTTACATCCTATCTCATATGCAAATATAAGTTCCCGGGGAGAGATTTCATATTCGGATTGGGGCTTATTCTTATGATACTTCCCATAATCGGCACCGGCGCCGCCGGGCTGAGAATCGCAAAGGCTATAAATACTTACGATAATATGCTGAACCGTATTTTGATTTGCGGCAGCGGCGCTTTTTACGGGTTTGACTTTATACTGCTGTTCGGCGCGTGGAAAGGTATTCCGTGGGAGTATGCCGAGGCATCGTTTATAGACGGAGGTGGCAATTTCAAGACCTTCCTTAACGTGATGTTTCCGATGATTCTTCCCACTTCCACAGTGGTTTTCGTGCTCGGATTTTTGGTAACGTGGAACGATTATATGACTTTTATCACCTGGCTTCCGAGTTACGCAAACCTTGCCGTGGGTATGTATATGTTCCAATACAACGCTTCTTTATATATGGTAGGCACGCCTACCATTCTCGCCGGTTTTACACTTATCGCCATACCCACCACTATACTTTATCTTTTATCTCAAAAGGTGATAATGGCAAAGTTAAACGTGGGCGGGCTGAAAGGGTAGTTTTAATTCGAAAAATAATTAAGTTTTATTAAATTGTACATGGGAAATAATATGAGTAAAAAAAGAAAATCGTTTATACTTCTGTCGGCGTGCTTTTTGGCGCTTATCGCGGCGGCGTTGCTGTCTTTTTCGCCGTATTCCGCAGATGAGAACCGCACTGCGGAGGATGGCGCAACCGTTTACTATTCGCTTGTCCTCACGGATTTTACAGTGCCTGCCGCGGAAGACATTGTGGGTATTACCGATCCGAACGGGCGGGTTTCGGAATTGACGGACGGAAAGCTGTTTCCCACGATAGCGGGAGATTATATATTGGAGTACGGATCTTACAAGGCGGTTCTCCGTACTCTGCGCGATTATCCGGAAGCGACGTTCGAATATTCGGCGGCGCCGCCGGAAGGCCTTAAAACGGGGGACGTGTTCGTTATACCTTCCGCGCATATAGAGAGCATTCTCGGCGTTTATAACAGTTATAACGTAACAGTGTCCCGCGGGGACGAAGTAATAGCCGAAGTGCACAGCAGCGAGCTTAACGGGTATTCGCTTACCATCCCCGGCGGCGGGAAATATACGGTAACTTATTCCGCAACAGATTCCACCGCGCTGCATTACACGGTGAGCGATTCGTTTGAATTCGAGGCGGAAGATGTTACCGCGGTAGTTATGAATTCGCTGCCGTCGTCCGTGTATTACGGAGAGCCGATTAACCTGGGTGCGGTTTACGGGCTTGCCGAAGGCAATACCTATCCCGCAACGCTTACGGTGCAGCTGCCTTCCGGGCTGTCGGAAAGTTTTTCGGATATAATTTACTATCCGTCGGTGCCGGGCGATTATATCTTTACGGCGTCTGCCGAAATAGGCGGCAATGTTTATACGCGCAGTCAAAAAGTGAGCGTGCTTGTTTCCGCAACGTCGCTTATTTCCAACACTCTTGACATCGAGAGCATGCAGGCGGGCGTAAGTCTGCCCGATTACAGTTACGAGAGCGGCAGCGCCCTGTTCGTGCAGGCGCAGAGCAGCAACTCCAAGTTTACTTATTCGGAGATTATCGATCTCAGAGATTTTTCCGCGGAAATTCCGATAATAGAGTTTATTCCGTATTCGGATTCGAATACGGGCAACAGCGACGATATACGCGTAACTTTGACAGACATTCATGATCCGTCCAAAACGTTATCCGTTTACTGGTGGTACAAAAACGCTACTTCTTCGCAATCTTATATGTCCGTGTACGTAAGCGGCAGCGAGTACGGCGGAATAAACAACGAAACGGGTTCCTCCACTTACGGGCAAGTCCGCACCAATTACGGTACGGTTGCATGGGATTGTTATTTTAACGCCTATAACCGCAGTCTTCGCAGCCGTATGTTCAATATCAGTTACGACTGTGATGAAAACGCCGTATATTCCGAATTGAACGGAAACCTGCAAAAGGTAATAGATTTAGACGATCCCGCGCTGATAGGTTATTCTCGCGTGTGGGACGGTTTTACCACGGGAGAAGTGTATCTTACAGTGGAATTTACCCGTACTCAACAGGCCCTCGGCGTATATCTTGTAAGCGCGGGCGGCAGACTGCTCGATTTCGAACTGCTGGAAAATCCCGTAAACGAACAGTGTTTTGCGGTAGACTGGGAGGGAGAACTTCCCGACGGGGCAGTCGGTTACGAATATCCTTTCCCGCAGTATACGGTTCATGCCGATCTTAACGTGGAAGTAGACGTGTCGGTATATTCGGGCGATGAAAAACAAGAGTGCGCCGAAACGGGATTTGTTCCGAAAGAGGCGGGGGACTATACCCTTATTTATTCGGCAACGGATAACTATGGTTCGCCTGTGGAAAAACGTTTTGAATTTACGGTTGCCGAGACCCCTACGCCTTTTTCGACGGATCTGCCGGACGAGGACAGCGCGGAATTGTTCTCGTATTATACAATTCCGAACTATACGGTGCGGGGAGGCTCGGGAGAGATTTCCGCTTCGGTTGAAGTGCTGTGCGGCGACAAAGCGGTTCCCGAGGTAAGCGGAGCATATTATATCGATCGTGCCGAAGATTACGAGGTGCGTATTACTTTTACCGATTATATCGGATATACGGAGACGGTATCTTATGCGCTTAAACCGGTAAAAGATTACGTTTCGCTCATTCCCGAAAACGATATTCTCGCCGTAAGAGCGGGAACGACGGTAACGTTCCCGTCGTTTGAAACGCACGATTATCTTAACGATACCGATCCCGAAAAGACTGTCGAACTGATTTCCGGCGGCGTTGTTATAAAAACTTTTACGGGCGACGGACCGTATGAATTCACCGTTCCGGCCGACATTGCCGACCTTACGGTAAAATATTGTTCCGGGAAGGGTACGGACAGGGAAAAAGTTAAGGAATATCCGCTTGAAATTTTGCCTGCGGAGTTTTCTTCAATATACGATTTCCTCATTTTCGATGAAAATTCGGTTGTTCCGCTCGCTTTGAGAGAGGGGATGATGTTTACCGCGGATAGCGAATTCGACGTAACGTTCCCGAATCCCATTCCCGTTGCCGATCTGCAGTTGGGTTTCGGTGTCGATTCCGACCGCCTTGGGTTTGAGGCGCTTATCGTTACGTTTACCGACGCCTCGGATCCGTCCTTTAAGGTAACGTTCCGTTTTTACGATTTTAATTCCAACGGAACGGTAAAGGCGGAAACCAACGGAGACGGCAGAGAGTATTCCTTCAAATTCGCAAAGAACATTTTTTCTTCCAGATGTCATTCGGATGAAGATATCATAGAGCAGTATGCGGGCAGGACTTATTATTATATAGAAACGATGTTTGACGCCGCGCTTAATAAACTGAACGATCTGAACGGAAAAGAGATAACCTCGGTGTCAAGCCTTGAAAACGGCAGGGAGTTTACCGGTTTTCCGAGCGGGCTGGTATATGTAAGCATAGGCATAGAAGGCGTTACCGATACTTCACGCATAATGATAGGTCAGGCAGCCAATCAACAATTGAACCGCACGGTAGAATCGGCGGGCTTTACCGATTCGGACAATGCGGGACCGGCTTTTCTGTTTGATTCTCAGATGACCGGTTTACGCGCAGAGTTCGGTTCCGAAATTACCGTGTCTTCGGCCAGGGCTTTCGACCTTATCCAGCCGGAAAGTTCTGAAGTTTCGGTAACCGTAACCGCGCCGGACGGAACCGTGCTGCACAGCGGTGCGCTTGCCGAGAGTATGAATATAACTTTGTCGCAATACGGCGTATGGCGTATCGTTTATACCGCGGAAGATGCGTTAGGCAATACCGCTTCACGCAGTTTCAACGTAACCGTTGCCGACAGAGAACCGCCGGATATAACGGTAAACGGCGAAATAGGCGCAAGTTTTAACCGCGGAGACGCGATAACCATACCTGCTGCCGAAGTAACGGACAATCTTGCCGGAGCGGGCGACGTAACCATATATATCAAAACGCCGGACGCCCGTTACTATAAGACCGTTGCGGGAGCAAATTATACGTTCGAGGAAGCGGGCTCGTATCTGATCGTTTATTCTGCCGCCGATGCCGAAGGCAACGTGCAGCGAATAACTTTTACCGTAAACGTAAAATAAGGGGAAAAATATGAATACGCAAAAAAATAAAAATTTATTTTTCAAATTCGTCTGTCTTGTTCTTGTATTATGTCTTGCAGCGGGAGCGGCGGGATGTAAGGATAAAAGCAACGGCGATAATAACGCTCCGACGGGCAATGAAAGACGGTTTACCGTTAACACCGATAACCCCGTGGGTAAAATAGTCGGCGGCGGCACGAGCGATTATGTGATAGTAATACCGATAGATTACACCGAAACCGAATATTTTGCGGCGACCGAAATTCAGAACTTTATTGCCGAGGCGACCGGCGTAACCCTTTCCGTTACGCTGGAAACGGCTGTCGATTATTCGGAAGAAACCAAAATGATATCCGTAGGCGGCACTGCCGCGCTGGATGGGATAGATGACGACGTAGATTATTCGGCTCTCAACGGAGACGGGTTTATAATTCGCACCGACGCACAGAGCGTATTCATCAACGGCGCAAACGACAGGGGCACCCTTTACGGCGCTTATGATTTTCTCGAACGGTATGCGGGCGTTAAATTTATTGCGGCGGACTGTACTTTCGTTCCCGCCGCGAACGAGATAACGTTATACGAGACGGATATTTACGATTATCCCGCTTTTCCGCTTCGGCTGTATCTTTCGGGTCCGCTGTACAACGGCGACCCGTTGCTGCTTGCCCGCATGAGAATGGGCGGAGACCTGGCTATGGCGAGCGACGAATACGGCGGTAAAGTAGAGTGGTACACGTCTATAGTACATAATACCCTCAGCTTCGTGCCTACGGACGTTTATTTTACCAATGAAAACCGTGAACAGAACGCCCATATGTATTGCCTTAACGATAGCGGCTCTCCCGTGGATCTGTGTATGACGGACGGAATAACCGCAGACGGTAAGATCGACGAAAGTATGCAGGTAAGCGCTTTCAAAGTTGCCCTCGAAACGCTGAAAAGTCAGGTGATGAAAACAAGTTCCAACTGCAACTATTTCACTTTCAGCCAGATGGATACCCTTCTTTGCTGTGAGTGTGAAGACTGTGTTGCCGCCGAAGCGAAATATATGCGCAGCGGAATGAACGTGCGGTTTGCGAATCTTCTCGCGGAGGAGATAAACAAATGGTCTCAAGAGGAATACGACGGACGTACCGTGAACCTCGTAATATTCGCATATAACTATTCCACCAATCCGCCCGTAGATTCGGAAGGCGCGCCCATAGACTCCTCTTGCGTGCCCAACGAATACGTTTATGTGCGTATCGCGCCGATAAACGCGGATAATTACTATTCGTTCAGGCATGCCGACAAAAACAAGTCTTTTGCGCAGATTTTCGACGGTTGGGCAAGCGTTACCGAAAACATCATGGTATGGTCTTATCACGCCTACTATACTAACTTTGCTCAGTATTATCCGACTATGCAGACTTTCAAGGAAAATCTTTCTCTCTATGAGGAGTACGGAGCGGAATACGTGATGATGCAGGGCGACCACCTCAACAGTGCCGATTGGCTGGACAGGATGAATCTTTACGTCGCTTCAAAAATGCTCTGGAATCCCGACAGAGACGTAAACGCCCTGCGCAACGAGTATATCGACTGTTATTTCGGACCCGTTGCGGAAGAGGTGCGCGAAGTTGCGGACAGACTTGACGAGCGGCTTTACGAGATTTCGCTTACGGGAGAAGTGGTCTTTCAAATATACCATACTACCATTATGAACGCCGATTATTATCCGATAACTTGGCTTGAAGGGCTTATAGATATTTTAGACGGCGCTATTGCCGAATTGCAGGAGTCCGACGATCCGAATAAGAACGATTATATAAGGCGAGTCAAAGAAGTTAAAGTTACGCCGTTATTCATGATAGTCAATAATATAGACAGTTATTATTCCGACAGTATTCTGGTTTACGATACGGTCAAAGAGTTTACCGATTTAACCGATGAAGTAGGGTTTACCCGATACGCCGAAGGCGGCAGAGGGGCTAATGACCTGAGACTTGAATACGGTATAACTGACTGAACTGCAAATAAAAAATATGGATAATTTCAAGATTATGCTTGCCTCGGGGGCGGCTCCGTCCCTGAGGTTCGCGGCAGAAGAGCTTTGTAAGTTTATAGAAAAGAGCATGGGTTTTATCCCGGAAATACGGGAAAGTTCGGGCGGCGCGGAACAAAAGGCGATATATATAGGGTGCGGAAAAGAAGTCCCCGGGGAACTTAACTCCTCGGAGGACGGTTTTGCCGTTATATGCGAAGGGGAAAACATATTTTTGGTTTCGCCGTCTTTCCGCGGGGTGATATATGCCGTATACGATTTTTCGGAGCGCTTTTTGGGAGTGAGGTTTTTAACGCGCGACTATACGTATATACCCGAACTCCGCGGTTTTATAACGGAACCCCGCACCTATATCTCCGTGCCCGATTTTCCGGTGCGTACCTTTCTTACTAAAAACATTTCCGATTGCGATCTTTTTGCGGTGAGAAACAGGATGTTGGGAGATTGCTTTAAAATACGCGACGAGTATGGCGGAAACATAAAATGGCGTTATTCAAACCATGCAATGCTGCGTTACGTGCCCAAAGAGATTTATTTTACTTCCGAAAACAGGGCGGTTAACGCTCATCTTTATCAACTGAACGAAAAGGGCGAGCCCATAGACGTATGTATGACGGACGGTATAGACGAAAACGGGGAAGAAGATGAAAGCATGCCCGTCAGTGCGTTTAAGATCGTATTGGAAAGCCTGAAAAAGATAATTGCAGACGATGAAAACTGCAATTATATATCAATAGGTCAAATGGATCATACTGACGCGTGTTCCTGCCCTAAGTGCGTAAGTCGCGCAAAGAAATACGGCAGGGGCGGCATAAATGTGATATTCGGCAACCTGCTGCTCAAAAAGCTACGCGCATGGATGGCGAAGAACGGATTGAAGCGGAATATCAAATTGGTTTTTTTTGCTTATAATTATTCGGTATATGCCCCGGTATGCCGCAAAAACGGCAGGATAATACCCGCAGTTAAGGCTGACAAAGACCTTATAGTGAGGATTGCTCCCATAGGCGCAAACTGTTATTATCCCATAGATTCGGACATGCACTTTTATCCTTATAAAAGGATAATAGACGAATGGCGGGCGGTGTGCGATAAAATAATGCTGTGGACATATCATACCAATTATAAATGTTATTTGTGGTTTTTTCCCACCATGCAGCATTGGGCCGAAGATTTGCGGTATTTTAAAGAATCGGGCACTGAATTTTTATTCATGCAGTCCGATCATACCGAGGCGGTCGATTGGAAAGCCGATATGGAAACGTATGTTGCCTCGAAAATGCTTTGGGATTGTTCTTCGGATCCGTATGTACTGCGCCGGGAATATATCGATCTTATGTTCGGCGCCGCTGCGGAATACGTTGTAAAGATAATAGATATTTTTGAGAAGAATTATGCGCGCATCGCCGAAAATTCGCAAAAATTGCGTCATGAATTTAACCTTGCCCTTTTCGGCAAAGATCCGGAGTTTCCTTTTGAAACGTCTTCTGAAAAGGTTGCGGAAGTTTTGAGAAAGGAGGCGGATGCCGAGTGGACGAAAAACGTGTATTTTTCAATATATCACCTTGAAATAACCTGGGCAAAAGTTCAGCCGAAAGAACTCCTTAAAGAGCAGATGCGGCTGTTAACGGAAGCGAAAGGCGCGGTGTGCGGCGACATCGGGGCAGACAGGATAATTACCGCGCTTGAAAAAATAGAACTTTCACTGCGGTTTATGACGGCTTATAACTATAAGGAATATTACGGAGAAGAAGGGCGAGACGAGTATATTGCCGAATTCTTTGCGCTGTGCGATAAACTAGGATACGAAAAAATCGGCGAAGGCAGGAATATGGCAGCACTGAAAGATAAATTTATAATATAGGAGAATCAAAATGCTGATACAAAGACTGGGGGCAAAACTTCAGAAAGATCCGCAATATATTGATAAACTTATACGAATATTCGATAAAAACAGAGGTTCGTGCGACGAGGTGTGGCTGACCACGGATTACGGTTATCCGCCCATTAAAAAGTCCCGGGACAACGCTCTGATACTGAAAAACGTCGCCGATACTTTCCGTGCGGCGGGATATTCGGTGTCGTTACAGGTGGCAAACACCGTGGGACACGGTCAGTATATTTCCTCGCACGACTGTTCCGGGCTGGTCTTTGAAGGGTCGCCCGCGGGCAGGCTTACCGATATTGACGGAACGGAGGCGGGTTACTGTTTTTGCTGTAACGATCCCTTTTTCAGAGATTATATCGTAAAGACGGTGTGCGCGTATGCGCCCGTAAATCCGCGCGTGCTGTGGTTTGACGACGATACGTGGCGCGTTTTTTTGCACGACCCCGTTATGCTCGGCTGTTTCTGTCCGCATTGCATATCGAGATTTAACGATGAGAACGGCTGTGATTATACGCGGGAACAAATTTCGGATTTGTTCCGCACGGATATTGCGCTTAGGAATAAATATACGGATTTTATGAGGCGTAGTCTTATCGGCTTTTGCACCGAGATCGCCGCGGCGTTCCATAAACTTTGCCCCGAAACGATATTCGGCGTACAATACGGCTGCCTGCGTACCGAACAACTTCTTAACAGCGCACCGCTGTTTGAGGCGTTGCACAAAGTAAGCGGGAAGGCGGTCTGTGCCAGGGAGGGCGGAGGCAACTATACGGATCACCGCCCGATTGAGATTGTGGAAAAGTATTTGCACATCAACTATCTGAATCATAATTTGCCCGCTTGCGTAAAAGAAAAAACTCCCGAAATAGAGAACACGCCGGACGTGGCTTACGGCAAATCGCCGCACGGAACGTGTTTGGAGACCGCTCTCTATCTTTCCGCCGGCTGCACGGGAATGACTTATGCCATGATAATGCGTGATTATGAGCCGTTATCTTACCATGAAAAGATTTTTGCACGCCTCGGTTCCATGCGCGCTTATACGGAAAGGCTTGCCGAGCTTAACGGTAGCACGGTTCAAAGCGGGGTTAATTTTGTATATCCGGAAAATTTACGCGAAAAACCGCTTGCGAAAGGCGAAAATATTCTCAACCTATGCACGGAAGTACATCACAGACTTGCAGATTTTATGCGCATCGGTTTGCCCGTTTCTTTTGACGGAAAAAAGGACGGAGTATATTTTCTGACCGCGGTGAATGCCGAAGCACTGTCCGAGAAACAGGTAACTTTTCTGCTTTCGAAACCCGTTATATGCGAAGCAATGGCTTTTAACACAATAAACAAAAAGTATCACGCTTTCGAGTGTGATTTCGTTGCAATGTCCGGCGAGAAGGGACATAAATGCGCTTTACGGTTTTCGTCAAACGCCGTGAACGGCGATATGCGCGGAAAAGGATTTCCGAAAGGGTTTGCCAAATCGGAGTTTTATATTGCGGAAGGCAAAGCGGAGCCTCTTTCAGAGTATTGCTTTGAGGAAGAGGCCTTGAAAGATTTCGGAGGAACGGCAGACGGGTTTGTTTCCTCGTCGTACGGAGGCAGGTGGGCGGTTTTCGGCACGGACCTGCTTAATCCCGTAATAAACGTAAACAGGAAAAATCAGATAATAAATATCTGCAACGCCGTTTGTGAAAATTCGATAAAGGTAAAAGTATTAAGCCCCTGTCAGGTAATGCTTATGCCGCGGGAAGATAAAACCGGCAGGATTGCGGGCGTGTCCGTACTCAATATGTCTACCGGGGAAAGCGGAAGAATTCGCCTGAAAATCAGTTTTCCCGCGGGTAACAGGTTTGTGTTTATGACTCAGGACGGTAAGGAAAAAGAGATTTTTGTTCGCGCTGCCGCAGACGGCGTATCGGCGGTACTTCCGTCCGTACCGGCGTGGAGCATGGCTACGCTTTTTATATCGTGAAGTCAGTTTTTCCGAATACGGTTATTAAGAGGTAAAGCGCAATACATCTGCAAAAAACGTTACGCGGGCACGGGAAAAACTTAACGCACGATGGAAACATTTATAATCATACTGAAAAACGTAATAATTTTTGTATTGCTGGCGGTGCCCGGGTGCATACTGGTAAAGACGAAACTCATAAAAAGGGAAGCTGCCGGGGTTTTGTCATCCATCCTGATGTATGCAGGCATGCCCTTTCTCGTAGTTAACGGAGTGTTGAAAGTATCGTTCACGCAGGAGATGATAAGGCTTGTCCTTTATGCTTTTGCGGCAGGGATAATATTTCACGTGTTGCTTATTTACATAAGCAAACCCTTGACGCTTGGCTTTGCGGGCGAAGGCGGCGCGGGGGTTGAGCGGTTCTGCATGATTTTTGCTAATAACGGCTTTTTGGGAATACCGCTTGTATCGGCAGTGTTCGGGGAAGGTTCGGGCGCACTTATGTGCGTGATAGTCATAAATCTCGTTACCAACATAACCATGTACACGGCAGGAGAAACGGTGATGGCAGGAGAGCGCAGGAAGTTCGGATTAAAGAAAGTGCTGTTGAATCCGCTCCTTATAGCCTTTGCGGCGGGTATAATTTTGAACGTAACGGGAGTAGCATCGGTAATTCCGGAAACGGTAACGTTCACGGGCTATTTTGCAAACATAGTTACGCCTCTTTCCATGACCGTCATCGGAATACAGATGGCGGGGATAAGTTTTAAAAAGATGTTAAAACAGGCAAGGCTGTATTACGTGTCGCTCATAAAACTGGTAATAACTCCGCTTTTTATATTTGCGGTATTAAATCTTTTGAGAGGCGCGCTCGGGCTTACGGAGGAGTTTATATACGGGGCGTTTATAGCGTTTGCGGTACCCACCGCGGGGCTTGCGCCCGTATACGCGGGTATGTATAAAAAGGACGAGGAAAGCGCGGTATGCTACACCATGGGCAGCACCGTGCTTTCGGTTGCCACCATACCTCTTTTGTTTATGCTTGTTTCGGCGTTTATCTGAGGTGAAAAATCGGAGGAGATAAATATATGAACTATTATGACGTGCCTTACGGCGAATCGGAAAAGCAAAAGGCGGATATATACGTAAACGATAAATGTCCGGATACGATTGTCTATATCCACGGCTGCGGACTTACGGGCGGCGATAAGGGCGGCAACAGGTTTTTAGACTATTTAATCAATGAGGGATATTCGGTAGTTTCGGTTAATTATCGCCTGTATCCCGAAGCAAAGTATCCCGATTATATCGAGGACGGCGCACGGGCATTGTCGTATGTAAAACAGAACGCAAAAAAATACGGATACGGAGAAAGAATATCGGTAATAGGCAATTCCGCCGGGGCGTATATTCTTTCCATGTTACTGTTTGACGGAAAGTATTTGGCAGAATACGGTTTAAAGTCCTGTGATTTTTACGCCTTTATATTAAACAGCCCGCAACCTACGGTGCATTTTAACGTGCTGAAAGAACGCGGAGTTGATTCCCGTGCGGTAATAATAGACGGGGCGTCTCCCGTTTACCACGTTAAAGAAGGTAAATACCCGAAAATTCTTCTTATAACGTATGAATGCGATATATTTTGCCGTAAAGAGCAAAACATTCTGTTTTCCAAAGTGATGGAGCATTTCGGAATACCGCATTCCTTTAAGATTTTGAAAGGGGAACACTGTTCTGCCGAAACGCCGGACGAAAACAACGAAGTAAGAATGCTGCCGTTGTTAAAGTCTGTAATACAGGAAGGGTAACAGGACATTTTTTGTATTGACATAAAAATATTTCAGGCAGAAACAGCGGCGGCATTATACGGAATAAGGCTTCGGATAAAATAAAAAAATCATTCCTTGCGCAGTTTTATGGCTTTTGCAAGGGTAAAAGCGGATATCGCTATAAGGAATGCCCAAATCGCAAACGAGGAAGCTGCGCACAGAATTTTCATATCGCCCATAATACCGTCCCCGAAAGTCATTATAAGAGTATATTGCAGAGAGAGGACGGAGACGAGCGCGTCCACAAAGTTCACGTTACGGAATATCCGCACGCTTAAATTGGGGCGGCTTTTGTTTTTTGCGAAATTTACTGCCGAGATTATTATTTTATAGGTAGTGTATGCCGCCACGGCGATTGCAGGAATTGCGGAATATTCAATCTGTTTTTGCTGCACGACCATTAAAGATATGGGGGTAATAAGGGCAAGATCCGTTATAAACAGAAATATGCTCTGCACGAAAAACAGTTTTTTTCTCTCGCCGTCTTTTTGTCCGTCGGTCAGATTGCGTTTGCGGAGTTTGTTTTCGGAAAGAAAAACATAGGTTCTGATGCCGGAAAGCAGAGCATAATAAACGGCTATCCCTATGTTCCACGCCGCGCCGTAGGCAAACCAAAGAAAAACGTTGTATCCCGCAAATACCGCCGTAAAAAACAAGGATACCGCCGAGGATATATAGGTGCGGTACACGTAGTCGTTAAAAAACAGATATATGTTCTCTTTCAGTTTGTTTTCCGTTTTTTCTTTTCGTTCCATAACGTTTTCCCTGCTTTTTAACGCGCTTTGCAGGCGGGCTCGGTCTTTCGTGATGGCAGCGTTTCCCGCCGTTATCGCCTTTTATTTTACGGCAAAAATGCGAAAAAATCAATTCGTTAGAACGGTAACAGGTCGGAACCTATAAAAATGTTTGACGGTATGAGACGAAACGGGCAATTCCGTATCGCAACAATATTCGGGTTCGCCGTTTTTATCCGCTGCGGATAATGCGGAACATTCGGGAAAATAATATCATATTCATAAAAGTTTATTTTTTAATTATATATTATCAAAGACAAAAGCAAAATAATATGGTATATTTAAGGCAAAGCAATTAAAGGCGGTACGATTATGGACGTTAAACGGGTAAAAATTGTGGAAGATTATTTTAAAACCAAGGCTTTCGGGATGTTGCGGCCTGCGGGGCAGGGGTTTAAATATCCGTATTTGGATCCGGGCGAACAGTATCTTGCGCAGCTTTGGGATTGGGACAGTTATTTTGCCGCCGAGGCGCTTATGTCCATATGCGAATATTTTAAAAAAGACGATGATTTCGATTATGAAGAAAAAAGAGCCGCAGTAACGGAGGCGGCAAAGGGCTGTGTACTCAACTTTCTGGACATACAGCTGCCGGACGGGTTTATTCCCATAATGATAAACCCCGTTATGCTTGAAGACGGGCTGTGGATAAAAGAGCATCAAAGCCCCGGCACCGTCAATCAGCACAAACCTTTTTTATGTTTAAGCGCTTTGAGCGTAAGCAGATATTGCAACGATTACGAGTGGTTCGACGCCGAAAAAATGGTGAAATATCTTGATTATTACAAGCGCAATCAGTGGCACGAACGTACCGGGCTGTATATATTCAAAAGCGATTATATGATAGGGATAGACAACAATCCTTCGGTTTACGGCTGGCCTTACGGCAGTACCGCGGATATATATCTGAACAGTTTTATGTATATGGAACTTTGTGCATTTGCGGAGTTGCTTGAAAAGCGTAAGGACCCGCGCGCGGCACGTTACCGGGCGGAGGCGGAACGGCTTAAAGCCGCCGTGCGGCGGGAATGTTACGATCCCATAGACGAGTTTTATTATTCGGTTTTTATAAGGCTTGGCGAAAACCACAAGGGGATAATACATTCCGGAATGCCGGTATTCTGGAACAGCCTGCCCGTAAAATTAAGGCACGTAAGCAGTTTTCTGCCGCTGTATGCGGGGATAGCGACCGAGGAACAGACAAGCCGGATAATAGATAAATATTATTTGTCCCCGGAATTTCTTTCACCGTACGGCTTGCGTTCGGCGGCGGAAAACGAGAGGTTTTATTGCCTTAAAGGCACGTCAAATCCTTCAAACAGTTTGGGACCCGTATGGGTGATATATAACTATTTCGCGTTCAGTTTTCTGCTGAAAGCGGGAAGAATACGGCTTGCGCGGGATCTTTTAGACAAGATAACCGCGGTGCTTGCCGCGGACGTTGAACAAAGCGGCAAGACAGACGAGTGTTACGACCCGAATACGGGCAAGCCGATCATGGGCAAAAGTTTTGTCAGCTGGAACGCTCTTATCATAAAAATGTACGGCGATATGAAAAAAATACAGCGAATGATAAAACTATCCTTCCTGGCGGCGGTATTTCCGCGCGGGACAGGGTGCGGCACGGGCTTGGGCGGCATAAGGGGAAGTCATGATGCCGCCTACCTCCGAAGGATCTGTGCGGGGGTGCGCCGTTGCCGCAAATTCAGGAAACCGAGCAGTACAAAAAACGCCAAAATCTGCAATTCGGCGTTTTTTTGTTGCTTTTAGAATATAAATAATCTATAATAGACTTTGCCGTATATAAGGCGGCGGGCGGCAGAATATCAGGCGGGAACCGATATAAAAACAACGGCCGCGTTTCAGGAAAAAGTTGGCGCATGGAAACTAAAAGACGCAGAATCTTGATAAAGACCTTAATCGTTGCGGCGGGGCTGGTACTTATTGCCGGTATACTCGTCTTTTTGTTTTACGGCGAAAATTTTGAGTTGTTTAAGACATTTTTCAGAAAGGACATCACCGCAGAAGAGATAAGGGAAACCACTCGTGCTTTCGGGGCGCGCGGCGTTATATCGGTGGGGCTTTTGGCTGCTTTGCAGGTTGTGCTTATGTTTTTTCCGGCGGAACCGCTGCACGTTATAGCGGGCGCGGGTTACGGGCTGTTGCCGGGCGTTCTTATATGCGTGGCGGGGGTATTTATAGGCAATACCGTCATTTATGTTTTATATAAGATATTCGGAAGCAGACTTACCGAATACTATAAAAACAACGTAAAAATAGACTGGTCCAGTGCAAGAACGGCGCGCGGGCTTACACTCATAGTGCTTTTGTTATACGTTCTGCCCGCAATACCTTACGGTATCATATGCGTGTTTGCGGCGTCCTGCGGGCTGAAATACCCGCGGTATACCTGGGTAACTCTTGTAGGCACGGTGCCTTCCGCTTTTTTAGACGTGGCGGTAGGGCATATTGCCGTAAGCACCGGGCTGATTACGGCGGTAATCATCTTTGTACTTATAGTCGTTTTGATAATAGTGCTTGCAGTAAACCGCGATAAACTCGTGGCGCGGCTCAACGCCTTCATTGCGGCGAGAAACCTTCCTTATTCTTCCGCCACGGCGGTGAGAAAACCGAACAGGTTTTCGGCGTTTATATTCGTGAACGCTTTCAATATCTATCTGTTTTTCAAATTCCGCTTAAAATATACCAATCTTGTGAAAGAGCCCGTAAAACCGTGCATAGTGCTCGTGAATCACGGCGCTTTTATAGACTTTATGTTTTCGCTGAAACTGCTTAAAAAATACTATCCCAACGTGATAGCGGCGCGGCTTTATTTTTATCATAAGTTTATGGGTACCAACATGAAGCGGGGCGGCGTTTTTCCCAAAAGCCTGCTTGCCGCCGACCTGGAAAACGCAAAGAACTGCCTTACCGTTTTAAAAAACAAGGGTATGCTCATAATGATGCCCGAGGCGCGCCTTTCCACCGTGGGCAGGTACGAAGGCATTCAGGACTCCACCATGCGGTTTTTATACAAACAGGACGCGGAAATATATACTCTCAAAATAGACGGCAATTATTTTGCAATGCCCAAATGGGGAGATAAGCCCAGGCGCCGCGCGCCGGTGGAGTGCACCTTTTCGCGGTTCATGAGTGCTGAGGAGAAATCGGAAACGGGATATAAAGAGTTTGCGGACAGGGTGAACGCGGCAATGGATTACAATCAGTTTGAATGGCTTGCCGCCCGCCCGGACGTAAAGTATAAGTCCAAAACGCTTGC
>CASELQ010000018.1:22450-30650 GCA_949288785.1 uncultured Eubacteriales bacterium
GCGGAATGTTCTTTTACTTCGGAAGGAAGAAAAATTACCTGTTCGGCGTGCGGCATGCAGGCGGAACTTGACAGCCGCTATGCCTTTAAAGGCGGGCTGCCCTTTGAAAATTTTCAGCAGTGGTATGACTGGCAGTATGAAAAATTAAAGGAAAAGATACTTTCGGACCCCGCCTTTTCGCTCACCGCCAAGGTGGAACTTAAACACTCCTCCAAAGACGGAAAAACCTGTTTAAGGCACGCGGGGGAGGGCGTTTGCGTATTCGATTCGAACGGGCTGACCTATACGGGCACGGAAGACGGGGAGGAGGTAAACTTGTTTTTCGCGCGGGAAAGCTTTTACAGGCTGCTTTTCGGCGCGGGAGAGGACTTTGAGATATACGTCGGCAAGGAAATTTATTATTTTGTGCCGGAAGAAAAACGGGAATGCGTAAAATGGTACGCGGCAAGCTGTATTTTCGGCGAATTACGGGAAAAAGAGGAAGTAAAATGAGCAAAAAAAAGGATAACGGCGCAAGAGCTGGCTTAACGGAAAAAGAAAACCGGACTGAAAATATTTCGTGCGGGGCAGAACTTTCAAACGCGCCCGCCGCGTGCGATAGCGAAGCGGCGGGCGGAAACGAAGCGGCGGTTGCGGGGAGTAAAATTTCCCCGGAAAAGGAACGGGCTTTTGCGCGCATAAGCACCCGCTCGTTTATAATAGTGCTTTCAATGCTGGCGGCAATCCTTATTTTCAGCGGCGCGCTCTCTTACTTTATTCCGCAGGGGCGGTTCGGAACGGACGGGCAGGGGAATATAGATTACGACTCCTTTATCGGCGGCAGCGTGCAGGGGATAGCCGTGTGGCGTGTGATTACCGCGCCCTTCCGCGTTTTCGTTTCGGAAGACGCGCTCACCGTAATAATGATAAGCGTTTTTCTGCTCGTAATGAGCGGGGTTTTCAATATTATAGACAAAACGGGCGGCGTAAAGGCGGTCATAAAATACGCGGCGTGCCGGCTGGCAGATAAAAAGGCCGCCGTGCTGTGCATCGTGGTGGCGCTGTTTATGGCATTCGGCAGTTTTTTCGGAATGTTTGAAGAACTCGTGGCGCTCCTGCCGCTCATCGTGGTGCTGGCGCTCTCTTTGGGGTTCGATACGCTTACGGGGCTTGGAATGTGCATGATGGCGGCGTGTTTCGGGTTTTCCACCGCAATAACCAACCCGTTTTCGGTGGGGCTTGCCGCAAAGTACGCCGGTACGCGCATATCGGACGGGGTGTGGCTGCGCGTGGTGCTTTTTGCGGTTATATTTTTAATGCTGTGCGGCTTTTTGCTGTTCCATATCAGAAGAATTAGCAAAGACCCTTCCCGTTCGCTTACCTACTTGTCCGATAAAACCAAATTGCAGGGGTTAAGCGGGTTCGGCGGAGATATTACGGCGGAAGAACTGCGGCTGTTTAAAATTTACGCGGTGTTTTTCGGCGTGCAGCTGCTGGTGCTTATTGCGGCGGCATCGGTGAGCGCCATATCGGGCTACGCAATCCCCATTCTTGCGGTAACCTTCCTTGCGGGCGGCATTATTTGCGGCCGCCTTGCTTCGGGCAATTTTAAGACTACGTTAAGCGGGCTGGGCCGCGGCGCCCTTTCCATGCTGCCCGCCGTGGCGATGATTGCCGTGGCATCTTCGGTTAAACTGGTGCTTGCCGAGAGCGGCATAACCGATACCGTTTTGCATTACGTTATAACCGCGCTCGACGGCAAGAGCAAGTTTGCAAGTATTTTGATTATCTATGCGCTCATATTGTTTTTACAGATTTTTATCGGTTCGGCCTCCGCAAAGATAATTCTGATAATGCCGCTCATCCTGCCCGTAGCCGCCGCGATAGGCATTTCGCCGAACCTTGTCATAATAGCTTACTGTATGGCGGACGGGTTCAGCGACGTTATTCTGCCCACCAATCCCGTGCTCCTTATAGGGCTTTCCATGGCGGACGTTTCTTACGGCAAGTGGTTCAGGTTTACCTGGCTCATGCAGCTGGCGGTGCTTATTTTAACCGTGGCGGTGCTTTTGCTTGCGGCGGGAATAGGGTATTGAATTTTATAAAATATAAAAGTACCGGGGTTATACCGTTTTAATAATACCCCGAAAACTTTCGTGATTTTATCGCCGCGGTTTACGGGCGGTTAATACGTTTCAGAGCAGTTATGAATTTTATATATCCCCGAGCGAAAAAATTTTTGCGCACGGGGATATTTTGTTTGACAAATGCCCATAACGATATTATAATACAATTGCAACTAAAAAGGTTGCAATTAGTCGTAACTGCATATGCCCGGGTTAATTGCGAGGGGCAAAGGCAGGCATAAAACAGGCGGTGAAAGATGAAACTTTCTTCCAAAACCCATTACGGGCTTATGGCGTGCCATATACTCGGCAGGAACTATCCGAACGGCACCGTTTCCGCCAGCGCGCTTGAAAGTTATATTTCGGTATCCGGCAAGTATCTGGAAAAGATTATGAGGATACTTTCCGGGCGGGGAATAGTGGCGGCAAACCGCGGCGCGAGCGGCGGATATTATCTTGCCAAACCGCCGGAAGAAATCCGTATAGGGGACATAGTGCGCGCTTTGGAGGACGATATGGAGATAATAGAGTGCGTAACCAAGGACGGGAAATGTAAATGCTGCCCTTCGAGCAGGGTATGGAAAAGGCTGTATAACGGCATAAACGAAGTGCTTGATTCCATCACTTTAAAAGATATGCTGGAAGGCAATGTATAGAGGTATTCATATGATAAAAAAACCCATTTATTTCGACCATGCGGCAACCACGCCCCTATGCGCGGAAGCGCTTGAGAAGATGGCGCCTTATTTTACCGAGATGGCGGGCAACGCCAACAGCCAGCACATATTCGGAAGGCAGGCGATGGCGGCGGTGGACAACGCGAGAGATACTATTGCGGGCATAATAAACTGCAAGCCGAACGAGCTGTACTTCACTTCGGGCGGAACGGAGAGCGATAACTGGGCGTTGCGCGGGGCGGCGCACGCCTTAAAGTATAAGGGCAAACACCTTATAATAAGCCCCATAGAGCACGCCGCCATGATAGCCACCGCAAAGGCGCTTGAAAAGGAAGGCTTTGAGATAGAGTTCATGAAGGTGGACGAGGAGGGGTTTGTTGACCTCGACCATCTTAAAAGCATAGTGAGGAAAGACACCGTTTTCGTGGGCTGTATGCTTGCCAATAACGAGGTGGGCACCGTAGAACCCGTAAAAGAGATTGCAAAGATTGCGCACGAAGCGGGCGCGCTGTGCTTTACGGACGCGGTGCAGGCCGCCGGCGTGCTGGATATAGACGTAAAAGATTTGGGCGTGGATATGATGAGCATGAGTTCTCACAAGATATACGGGCCCAAGGGCGTGGGTGCGCTGTATATTAAAAACGGCGTGAGTATAGAGAGCATAATAACCGGCGGGCACCAGGAGCGCATGCGGCGGGGCGGGACGACCAACGTCCCGGGCGTGGTGGGCTTTGCGGAGGCGTTCCGTATAGCCGCCGAGGAAAGAGAAAAGAACGCAAAGTACGTTTCTTCTTTGAGAGACAGGTTTATAGACCGCGTTATAAAGGAAGTGCCGTACGTAAAGTTAAACGGCCCTGCGGACGGGGCGAAAAGGCTGCCCGCCAACGCGGATTTTTCCTTTAAGTTCATAGAGGGCGAATCCATACTGTTCAGCCTGGACCTGGCGGGGATAGCGGTATCTTCGGGCTCGGCGTGCTCTTCGGGGTCGCTGGAACCCTCGCACGTTCTGCTGGCGCTGGGCGTGCCGGAGGGGTTGGCGCACGGCTCCATAAGATTTTCTTTCGGCAAACATAATACGATGGAAGAAGTGGACTATGCGGTTGAGGTAATAAAACAGGCGGTGGACAGGCTGAGAAATATGTCGCCGCTTTTTAAAGCGGAAAGCGAGGTGAAAAATGTATAACGAAAAGGTAATGGACGTATTCAAAAACCCCAAGAACGTGGGCGAGATAGAAAACCCGGACGGGATAGGTACGGTAGGCAACGAAAAATGCGGAGATATAATGCAGATAACCCTGCGCATCAAGGACGACGTGATTACGGACGCCAAGTTCAAAACCTTCGGCTGTGCGGCGGCAATAGCCACTAGTTCCACCGCAACCGAAATGATAAAGGGCATGACGGTGGAAGATGCGCTCAAAGTAACCAACAAAAAGGTTATAGAAACGCTGGGCGGGCTGCCCGCGCAAAAGATACACTGCTCGGTGCTGGCGGAAGAGGCAATAAAAAAGGCGATAGAAGATTACCGCGCAAAACAAAAGGCGTAACCGAAGTCAAATCTTTGTGCCTTTATATGCTCTACGCGTTCCGGCAAAATCGCGCATAAAACGACAGAAAACGCGCATAATACCCGTTAAAGGGGGTAGTTATGGACGATAAGTTTTTATTCGGCGTAGTGCTCGGAATGCTGGGCGGCGCGGTGCTGGTAACCAATTCGGTAAAGGCGCGCCAGGCGGTAAAGAGCGGGCAGGAACAAGTGATTGACAAGATGAACGAACTCAAAAAACAGAACAAAAAGCCTGTTAAGAGCGAATAATGTAAAAAGGCGGAAAGGGTTTTCCGCCTTTTTAGGTAAAACCCTTGCAGGCGGCGGTAAAATGTGCTAAAATATGGATGTGGAAAGATATATCTGTCTGGATATCGGCGATAAAAGGATAGGCATAGCCGTTTCGGACCCGTTCAATTCTTACGCGCTGCCGGTGGAAACCTATACGCGCAAAAACGCCTCCGCCGACGTTGAGCGGATAAAGCGTTACGTACAAGAGAAGGGCGCCACCGCGGTAGTGTGCGGCGTGCCTTTGAATTTTGACGGGAGCCAATCGGCGCAGACGTATAAGACGCGCGCCTTTATAGCCCGCCTTAAAGACGCGGGGCTTACCGTTTGCGAGGAGGACGAAAGGTGCTCCACTGCCGCGGCGGAGGAAGTGCTTATATTTCAGGGCAAGAGCCGTGAGGAGCGCAAAAAGACGGTGGACAGTCTTGCCGCCGCCGAAATACTGCAAGGGTATCTTAACCGACTGAATAAAGATAAGAAAAAGGAGAACCATATGAGCGAAAAACATAACAAAGGCTGCGGATGCGGCTGCGAACACGAGCACGAACATAAGGAGCACACGCACGGCTGCCGCGAAGAAGACTGCGGCTGCGGCGAAGAGTGCGAATGCGAAGAGGGCTGCGACTGCTGTAACGAAGAGGATATAGTGGAACTCACCACGGAGGACGGAAAGAAATTAAAGTTCTATTTTGTGGGTACCATAGAGTATGAGGGAAAGAACTATTCGGCTTTCGAGCCCGCCGAGGAAATAGACGGCATTGAAGAGGACGACCTTATAATTTTCGAACTTTCGGGCGACGATGAGGAGACGGCGGAGCTTCTGCCCATAGAGGACGATAAGCTTTTGGACGCCGTGTTCGAAGAATTCTGCCGCGTGCTGGAAGAGGACGAACTTGCGGAAGAAGCGGCAAGTTTGGAGCCGGACGGGGAGTAATTTGTCGGGGAGTAATTTATCAACGTCAAGCCGATACGAAAGTCCGTACGTAATAATATAAAATAACGGCGCAAAGATAAACGTTAGTAAAATTCGGAGCCGGGCAAGGATAAAACCTGCCCGGCTCTTTGCCGCACTGCCGCGAGGTGCGGCCGCGCCCGAAAAAGCGGGCGCGGAAAATCTGTAATTTGCGAATATACGGTTTTTGATAAAATTTACTTATAATTTAAAAAATTTTACCTGTTTTTTTAAAAATAATATTGATTTATTCTTTTTTATGCCTTATAATAAAAAAAACGAGCGTAAAAAAAGGGTAAAAGACGTCAGCGCGGCTTTATCCGGGGAGAATTGCCAAAAGCGCGGTTTCTTCGGTTTTATATATAAAAATTTATTACAGGGGGAAGATTATGCTATCGAAATCTTTCAGGCGGAAAATCGTAACAGCAATACTTGCGTGGGCATGTATAATATGCGCGGCGGCAGGCGTTTTCACGCTGCTTCCGGGCAGGCAGTCGGTGTCTGCGGCGGAAGGAACGGAGGAAACGCACGTTGCTTACGTGGGGGGTACCGGTTACGCCTCTTTGCAGGCGGCGATAAACGCGGCGGTAGATAAAGCCACTATTACTATATGCGCGGATATTGACCTTAACGCAGATAACGCTTATAACGGCACAAACGGCGTTCACATAAGCGGCAAATCGCTTACTTTTGAAGGCGCGGCAAAATCGGACGGCGGCAAATACACCGTTTCCACAAGCACTATGCACCACCTGATCTCGATAGAGGGCGGCAGCGGCAGTACCGTGGTTTTCAAAAACCTTAACCTGGTTACCAAAACTCCCGGGAGCGATTCCGCAGCCCTGCGCCTTTACAGAGGCGGGCTGACCGTCAAACTCGAGAACGTGGACATAGACACGAGGGGCGCGGGAACGCACGATACCGCGATAGACGTTTCCGGGGACACTGCGACCCCCATTGACCTTAATATTACAAACTGCAACATCACCTCGTCTGATACAGGCTATAACGTAATGATTTACAGCCCGGTCAACATAGTCGTTACGGGCGGTTCGTTCTCCGGGTGGAACAATCTCTATTTTCACTCCGCGGGGGCGGGCTCTCCCTCATACTACGGCTCAAACGGGTCTGCCGTTGAGATGAACGGGACAAAGCTCGTTTCCGAAAACGTACATAAAGGCCCCGGCAACAGCTTTGGCGCCGTTGTGCTTGACGCCGACGATATCGACGTGAAGTTTGAAAAATGCGAAATATCGGTCAGCGCAGCCGATGCGGAGGCGTATCAGAGATTTGTCTTTTTCAGGGGCGATGGGCATACGGCAAATATTTCGGATAGCAAAGTTGCGCTATCCGGGCAGGCGGCGTATCTTTATGGAAGTTTAAATACCACAAATGATTATACGCTCGGCGCGGGCGTGGAGATCACCTCCGCCGGCGGCGAGAGTATATATGACTATGCAGATTATCTTGCCGAGGGTATGATAGTTTACGAAACGGCGGACGGCGCGTACGGCGTGGGGGAAAAGACCGCCGCCGTTGATGCGGGTTGTGCCGCCGTTATAGGCAACGTGGCATATAAAACGCTGAAAGAGGCGGTTGCGGCGGTAGGCAGCGGCGATATCATTACCGTAATTGCCGACGAAACCACTGCCGACGGTATAGTGGTGCCTTCCGGCAGTAAGTTCACCATCGACTTCGACGGCCATACATATAACGTAACTCAAAATTTTGCGGGTTCGCCCAACAGCCAGAACCAGGCGTTCCAGCTGCTTAGAGATTCCGAAATAACGATGAAGAACGGCACTATAACACGCGGCGATGACGGCGTGCTGGTGCTCATTCAGAATTATGCCAATCTTACGCTCGAAAATATGGAACTCAACGCGAACGACAGCTTTGATTCCAATTGCGAGGCGCTCGGCGTAAACAACGGCAACGTTATTATAAAGGGAGAAACGCAGCTGCTTGCGAAAGAAACCGCGCTCGCGTTCGACATCTATTACTGGCCCTCAGGAAGTTATACGGACGGGGCAACCGTAACCTTTGATAAAACGTTTTCAGGCAAAGTGGAGGGCAGAGTAGCCTATTCGAGCGACGGCACCGAAGACGAGAATATTCACAACAAGGCAGTTCTCGAAATAAAAGGCAGCGGTACTTTCAACATAACTCTTGAAGTAAAAGACGGTATCGATGAAAACATAACCGCAAACGGCGGAAAGTTCAATTTCCCGCTGCCCAAAGAGTATCTGGGAGAAGGCTCGGCGCTCTACACCGACGGCGCGGGCAATTATGAGGTGGCTCTCGCAACCGCAACTCCGGCAGACATGGCAAAGGTTGCCGTTATAATGAACGGCGCCGGATATGCTACCATAGAAGACGCCATTGACGCGGCGGGGAGCGGCGTAATCGCCCTTACGCTGTATGACGATCTTGTTGAAAACGTAGAAATTCCCGGGGATAAAACCGTAACTCTCGACCTCAACGGTAAGAAGATAACCGACGACGGCGGCCATACCATAACCAATTACGGCAAGCTTACCGTAACGGGCAGCGGCACCGTGGACAACACCACGCACGCCCGCGGAGCGCTGTTTAATTTAGGCACGGCAAAGCTGCTCGGCGGCAAATACGT
>CASELQ010000019.1 GCA_949288785.1 uncultured Eubacteriales bacterium
AGAGCACGTTATTTCGGAAGATATGATGAAAATTTTTGAGGAGTTTGCAGGTAAATAGCTCCGTAGACCCGTTTAAGTGTTAAGCGGGGTTGCCGTGCCGGCGGCGGTTTCGGCGGTAGCTGCAAGGCTCGCCTCATATTTACCTTTGCTCCGACCAACGGTGCCGTGTTCATAATCCGAATATATAAGCGAGCTGAAAACGATTGCGGAAATTGCGCCTACCGCGATTATGGCAAGACCGCCTACTATACGGCCGCCGTTATGTGCGTCGATTGCGGAAAAAAAGAGCCTTATACCTACAATCGCCACCACTATACCAATTATAAGTAAGACTATATATGCTGCAAGTTTCATTTTGTTAAAAGAGGCATCCCTTTTAAGATAGGGGACTTGTTTTTTGATATAGTCTACGGTTTGTTCAGTATAGCGCGTGTTTCTTACAAAGCTTTCGCTTTCGGTAACGTTTAAGTCCCGGGTTGGCGCTTGCCTATCAGTCTGCCTTGCGTGGCGCACCACCACCGAGCCGCAAACGGGGCATAAGTAATTGTAATTTTTACCTTTTTCGGGAACGGCGCCGCAGACCGAGCACCTAAAATCTTCCGGTTCGTAGTGATCCTTAACGGGGCTGTCTTTATCGCTTTCAATATGTCCGAGCGAAGTGGTGTACATTCCGTAATTAGCCGTAGTAGTTGATATATCTCTGTTTGTCTTTTTCGCTATCGGCAAAAGTTTTTCTTTTGCAGATTTGAATTTTTGGTCTATTTCGTCTTTTTTCTCCGAGATGACCGACATACCCGCCCGTATCGCGTACAGGTCTGTAAGAATTTGCTGAACGTCCTCTTTCATAAGTTTCTCCTTAAATGTTTTTGCGGGCAAAAAAAGAGCGTTCCCAATCAAGGAAACGCCCGCATAATGTCCCCTGATTGTCGCTCAACAAACACCGGATATTATAATCAATTTAAAACCGGGTAAAAAGGGTACAACTATGCCAGTGTAACCCGGCTTTAAATTGATTTTAAGTTGTTTGTTGAGCATAGTTATTATACAATACAATCAGCCGGCTTGCAGGCGATTGTTTAAAATTCCGTATCTTTATAACGCTGAAATTGCAAACGGTAAAAAATTTTCGGTAAAAATTTTAAAAAAGTATTGACAGAGTGTCAGAACGCTGATATAATATGTAGCGTTGACAGTGTGTCAGAATAAAACGCACCGTAAAACGAAATTATAGGAGGAGAATATTATGGAAGGTAATTTTACTTACTGCAACCCCACAAAACTGTATTTCGGGAAGGGCGCCGTTAAGTATCTCAAAAACGTGGTGCTTATATACGGCGGCGGTTCCATAAAGCGCAACGGCATATATGACGAGGTGAGAAAGATTCTTTTGGAAAACGGCAAAACCGTTTCCGAAATAGCGGGGGTAATGCCCAACCCCACACTGGAAAAACTGTACGAGGGGATAGAGATTGCCCGCGCGGCGGAGGCAGACCTTTTGCTTGCGGTGGGCGGCGGCTCGGTGTGCGACTATTCCAAGGCGCTTTCGGCTTCGGTATACTGCGAGGAGGACCCGTGGGAAAAATATTACGTTAAGTTTGAAGAGCCGTCCTGCAAGACCCTGCCCGTGGGCTGTGTGCTCACCATGGCGGGAACGGGGTCCGAGATGAACGCGGGCGCGGTTATCACCAACCGCAAGACCATGCAAAAAATAGGGCACGTGTTTGCGGACGAGAGTTTAATGCCCAGATTTTCGGTGCTGGATCCCTCTTATACGCTCACTCTCCCGCACTATCAGATGGCGGCGGGGATATACGACATATTCAATCATATTTGCGAACAGTATTTTTCGGGTACGGACGACAACACGAGCGACTATATTGCGGAAGGGCTTATGCGCTCTCTGTTGCACTCTTCGCGCATAGCGAACAGGGATATGAAAAATTACGAGGCGCGGAGCAACATCATGTGGACTGCCACCTGGGCGCTTAACACCCTCATTTCCCGCGGCAAAACAACCGACTGGATGGTGCACATGATAGGGCAGGCTGTGGGCGCTTACACCAACGCCACGCACGGTATGACTCTTGCCGCCGTTTCACTTGCCTATTACCGCCACATTATGCCTTACGGGCCGGAAAAGTTCAAACGCTTTGCCGTGAACGTGTGGGGGATAGACGCGGCGGGCAAGACCGATGAAGAGATTGCAAAAGCCGGGCTTTCCGCCATGGAGGCGTGGATGAAAGAGCTTGGGCTTACAATGAACATAACGGAGCTCGGTGCGGACGAGAGCATGATAGAGGGCATTGCGGACAGCACGCTTATCATGACCGGGGGTTACAAGACCCTTACGCGCGCCGAAATAGTTGAAATTCTGAAAGAAAGTTTATAATAAAAGTGAGTTTATAAGGGTTTATCAGGTTAATAATCTGAAAGGAGGCATATTATGGGTAAAAATATATTGGTGGCGTATTTTTCGGCAAGCGGGGTAACCGAGCGGGCGGCAAGTGAGATTGCCGCCGCCACGGGCGGGGATCTTTACGAGATTGCCCCTGCCGTGCCGTATACCGAAAGGGATTTGGATTGGACGGATAAAAAGAGCCGCAGTACGGTTGAAATGCAGGACGATGCCAACCGCCCCGCCATAAAGGGCGCCGCCGCGGATATGGATAAATACGATACGGTGTTTATAGGTTTCCCCGTGTGGTGGTACGTGGAGCCGCGCATTGTGGATACCTTCCTTGAAAGTTACGATTTTTCGGGCAAAACCCTTATACCGTTCGCCACGTCCGGCGGGAGCGGCATTGCGGGCGCCGAGGAGCGTATGAAAGAGCTCTGCCCCAAAGCCGTGTGGAAGAAAGGCAAACTCGTTAACTCCGGCGCTGCGGCGTGGGCAAAAATCGTTATCGGCTGAGGAGAGATTATGCCAAAAGGTTCGGCTGAACTTATCGCGGCGCGCAGGGACGAGATAGTGGAGGCGTGCGCCGAATTATACGATAATTTGTCATTCAAAGAGATTACCATAGGCGCGATAAGCAAAAAGACCACTTTTTCGCGCCCGTCGGTCTATAACTATTTCCGCACAAAGGAGGAGATATTTCTCGCATTGCTCGGGCGGGAGTACGGGGAATGGGCAAAGGATCTTATGGAACTTGCGGAAAACCCCGTTTCAAAAAGTGAATTTCCCTCGCGTTTCGCCGTTATATTGGGTAAAAGGCGGCGCATGTTAAAGCTTGTGGCAATGAACCTTTACGATATGGAGGCGGGCAGCAGGCTTGAAAACCTGGTGGAATTCAAAAAGGTGTATAACAGCTCCTTGCAGGCGGCGGAAAAATGTTTTAAAGCGCATTTTCCGGGAGTATCCGAAGAACGGGCGCAGCAGTTTATCTATACGCTTTTCCCGTTTTTGTTCGGCGTTTACCCCTATACCGAAGCAACCGAAAAACAAAAGCGGGCAATGGATATTGCGGGGGTGCGGTATCAGCCTTACACCGTGGAAGGACTTGTGGAACTGCTTATAAGGCAATTAACGGAAAACTGTCGGTAAGATTTTTAAGCAGCCGGGCTTGACCTTGTCGTCATAATTTTTAAATTTTCCGCCCCGCAGGAATTTATCCTGCGGGGCGGGAGCGTATCGTGTAAATACGTAATTTTGTTTATCTGCTGAATTTTACAGCGCGCGTATGCTCTCCACGGGTTTGCGGCGGGCTATGGAGTATACGGGCAGGAAATAAAGGAGGTGAGAAGGGCTATTCCCAGCATCACCAGCCAGGAGTAGGGTCCGAATACGAATATCGCCGCGCCTAAAGAGCCCGCAACGGTGTTGTTTAATACCGAGCACACCGCAAAACTGACTATCATGGCAAGCGCAAAGCATATCGCGGTTATTATCGCCGATTCCGCATAGAATATCTTGAATACGTCCGCGCTGCGTGCGCCTACCGCCCGCAAAATGCCTATTTCCTTTTTCTTGTTTGCAATAGATACCGATATAAAGTTAAACAGGAGCAGCATTGCAAACAGCGCCATAACTATGCCCGCGTACAGGAACACCTGCCACAGCGTTTCTATAAAATCGTTTACGTTATTCAGCCCGTCCGCGATGGGAGAAACTATGTTGTAAAAAGTATGGTTCGCGTTTTCCGCACCCTCTCCGCCCAGCAGGGTTTTCAGCGACCCGTCCGCCTCCGCCACGGGGACGTATATATATTTGAAGCGGGCGTTCTGCGGGCGCACGTAATCGGTAAACGTTTGGTTGTATACGCCGTCGTTTGCGGCGGCTATGAGCGAGGAAAAGCGATCTTCGGAAAAATACACGCCGTTAAGGTTGAAATTTTCGTCCGTTCCCCGGTAATAATAGCCTGCAATTTCAAACGTGCCGAACTGCATTCCCGTATCCGTAAAAGTAAAGGTAAACGTCGTGGCGCAGGAGTGTTCCGTATCCGCCGTTTCCTCTATAAATTCGTTTAACCCGCCCACGGCGGCAAGCATTTCTTCTTGCGTAGGTATAATGCGTTCATAGCTATCCGTTTCAGGATCCCAATATTCGTAATATCCGTGCATTATAAAGTTGATATATTTGTCCAAGGTTGTAGTCCGTTCGATCGCGTTCTCGTCGGCTGCGGTATATTCTTTTTGCGCTTCCTCTATCCGTTCGTACACGATATTTGCCTGTTCGTTGTTTCCCTGTTCTATCAGCGCGTCATGCTCATCCCACAGCGCATTAATCGTTTCGTTTAACTCGTTAACGCGTTCGTAATAATATTCGGAGATTTTTGTCTGCAAATCGTTCATGTGATAAAAGATGTTGAACGGAACTACTATCTCTCCGTCCGACAGCCGCGTATCCGTCCTCCCGTCGAAAAAGGCGATGTTCGGCAGGGGAACTCCCTGTGAGGGCGGCAGAGAATTGGCGGCGGAAACGTATTCCGTATAATTGCTTTCGACTGCCGAAGCTTCCAGAGTTTTGTACAGGTATTTAAACCCGTAGTCCGTCTGATCGCCGTCTTGCACGTAACCGCCGCCGAAATCTTCGAAATGCGCTTCATAAAATTCTTCGGAAACCAGCGCGTATCTGTAAAGCCCGGAATTTAATTCGTCTGTAAGCGCCAGCGTGTCGGCATAATCGGCGTGCTGTGCGTTAGCGGAGTCTTTGAGCTCGGCGTATTTATCGGGCAAATCGCTGTCGAATACCCCCGCGATATTGAGGCTAAGGGGCTGATTGCCGCCCGTTTCGAAAATCAGTTTTTTTCCTACAATGTCGCCGTAATCGTTCAGGCGGACGGGGGAAGGATCGGTTTTATAGTCTGCGGAGGTATACAGCTCGCCCTCCTTTATGCTTTCAAACGTGTAAGAAGATATTATCACGTCGTTTTCGCCGAGCGAGGAAACGTCGGTTTGGGGCGTGAGAAGTTCTTTCGCGCCCCACGCGTCGCTCGTCTCCGCAAAACCTTTGAGCGAATAGTTATAATATATCGAGTTGAAGTCCGTTCCCGCCGTTACGTTTGCAGGGCGCAGCTCGTTGGATAAATTATCGCTGTAATTATAGATGCCGAGCGCGTTTTTGCCGTATTCGGCGCGTATCCCGGCAAGGTCTTCGGGGGTGAAAAGCGTATCCCGCCCGTAAGAAGACCTGTCTTGTTCCTTTCCGTTTTCATAATATACCTGCGTTACCGTATAGCTGTCTTTTATGAGCAGCCCGTCCACGCCCGCGCTTGCATACGTTTCATAAGCCGTTGCCGCCTCGTCGTAAAAGGTGAGCGTGGAAAACAGCCCGAACAGGGTAAAGGCTATCATAGATAAGAATATGGTAAAAATCAGCCTGAACGGCTTTATTTTTAAGCTGCTTGCGCCTATCTTTACCGCGTGGCGGGCGGGCAGTTTAGAGCGGATAAAACGGCTGTCCTGTTCGGTATAATCTTTGGCGATAAGTTCCGTTTCGTCCGTGGTTTTAAAAGATTCCCGCGCGCCGTTTTCGTCTATCCTTGCCACCTTGCGGAAATCCTGTATTTCTCTTTGTCCGTTGGTTATTATTACGTCGCCCGATGACTGCGAAAGAAATTCGTTTATCCTTTCAAAGTCCTCTTTCGTAAGGCGGCTGCCGCTCTTTACGGAGATGGTGTCCTCTCCCACGAAACTCAGGTTTTCGCTCTTTTTTTCGGCGGCAATGCGTGTCTTGGTTATGTCGGAAATAATCTTCCCGTCTTTTAACTCTATTATTCTGTCCCCGTATACCTCGGCAAACTCGCGGTCGTGCGAAACCACTATCACAAGTTTTTGCGCCGAGAGTTTTTTAAGCGTGTCGAACACCTGTTTGCCGGTGTTTGAATCCAGCGCGCCGGTAGGCTCGTCCGCCATGATTATTTCCGGGTTTTTCACCAGCGCCCTTGCTATGGCAACGCGCTGTTTCTGCCCGCCCGAAAGGGTGTTGGGTTTGCGGCGGGCAAAATTTTCCAGGTCCACCTGCTTTAATATGTCCGCCACTTCTTTTTTGTTCTTGTTTTTGCCCTGCAATTCCAGGGCGAGCGCTATATTGTCCTCTACCGAAAACTCGTTTAAAATGTTGTATTCCTGAAATACAAAGCCTATAAACGTGTTGCGGTAACTGTCAAAATCGGACTGGGTGAAGTCCTTGCTGCTCCTGCCCTTTATTATTATTTCGCCGGAGTCCGGGCTGTCCAGCCCGCCGCATAGGTTTAAAAGGGTAGATTTACCGCTGCCGGACTTTCCCAAAAGAAACACCATGCCCTTTTCTTCGAATTTAAGGGAAACTCCGTCCAGCGCGCGCACTTCCTGCCCGCCTTTGGTTTTGTAGATCTTTACAAGATTTTTTATTTCCAGCATATTGTTCGTCCCGATAAATATTTCAGTAGTATTATATCAGCGCCGAACCGGTTAAGTCAATCGTTATGGTTCGTAAAAGACTGAATAAAAAAAGGCGAGTTAAAAAAATTTTTGTATTTTAAGTAAACATTGTCAAAATTTATGTTATAATATTTAAAAAGGTTGCAAAGCCCGGCAGGCGCGGCGCAAAAGGGGAATACATGGCTAATTTTAACGAGAAAAATTTTAAAACCGATTCGGCGCAGGGGGTAGATATAAAACAGTCCCTTGCGGAAGGCGAACAGGTGTTGTGGAGCGGCAAGCCCAACCGCAAGGCGTATATTCTGGGGCGCGTGCTCCGCATGATGCCGATCGCCCTTGTCTGGCTGTTGTTTGACGGGGCGTTTATAGGGCTCATGATAGGTTTTGATGTGTTCGGCGAACTCCCGCCCGTGTTTATCGTGGTCATAGTGGTGTTCTTTATCGTCCACCTTATACCCGTGTGGATATGGATCTCGAATATAGTTACCGCCGGCATACAGCATAAAAACACCGAGTATCTTGTTACGGATAAGCGCATTATCGTAAAGACCGGAGTTATCGGGGTAAACGTAACCAATCTTTATTATGTTGACATATCCAACGTAAACCTGAAAGTTGGCATTACGGACAGGATGCTGCGCGTGGGCGATATTTACATTTCGGGCAGGTTTAAAGCACAGGTGCTGTGGGATATAGAAAACCCTTACGAAGTTACCGCAAAATTGCAGAAGATAATCAACGACATAAAGACGGATATGCTTTATCCCAACGAGCTGCGCCCGGATGTAAACAGGGGTTACGGCACAAGGTATAACGGCGGGAGCGAAGATTTTTTCAGTAACAGGGAGGAGTGATTTATGGTTAAAAGGGTGGCTTTGATCATTGCGGACGGCAGTGAGGAAATAGAGGCGATCACCCCGGCGGACGTTATTCGGCGGGCAGGGGCGGAATGCGTTGTTTTTTCTGTTTCCGGCGAATACGTGCGCGGCTCGCACGGCATTGTTATTAAGGCGGATAAACTTATAAATCGGTTAAATATGGATGAGTTTGACGCAGTCGTTATTCCGGGCGGCATGCCCGGTGCGGTGAATATCGCGGGAAATAGTGCTGCCGTAAAAGCCATAGCGCGGGCGGCGGGGGAAGGTAAAACGGTGGCTGCCATATGCGCTTCTCCCGCGGTGGTGCTGGCGGGAAACGGGCTTTTAAAGGCGGAAAAGGCAACATGCTATCCCGCGCCGAATTTTATCTCCGCACTCGGGGAAAAGTATACGGGGAAGGACGTTGAATCGTGCGCTAATTTTATTACCGCCAACGGTCCGCGCGCGGCAATGGCGTTTTCTTTGGAAATATGTAAAAAACTCGGCATAACTCCCGGGTTTTAACTTGTCGGCGGGTTTAACGGAAAGCATTGCCGCAAATTTAAGTTAATATGCAGATATGTTAAAGTGCATATATGTGCATTTAACGGGGCGCGGCTTTATCAGCCGCGCCGGAAAGGCAGCCCCTTAACGGCCCCGTATGTTTTACTTTTAATTGCGTTTTGCCGCGCTAAGCCGGGCAGATACGTTAAGTCCGTAAAGGCGTGCGGCGCGGCGTATTTTTTTGCGCCTATTTAATTTTATCGGCTGAAAATTGTTGCTTTTGTAAAAGTTTTGTGCTAATATATTACAGAAGTTTTCGAACGGGAAGTTGAAAACGGAAAAACTGTTGTAAATTTTGCGGGGGTATGGCTCAGTTGGTAGAGCGCCGCGTTCGCAACGCGGAGGCCACGAGTTCGAATCTCGTTACCTCCACCAATCAAAACCTAAAACGAACCACTGTCAAGTGAAAGTAGTTTTAGGTTTTTTCTTTTCTCATTTCACCGTTTTATTTTCAAAGCGTCGAAAATACTGTCAATTATAAATAAATACGGCGCATAACATCGATAAATTCAGGGCTTGCCGCACGGAAGATAAGGGAGGATCGCCAAGCGGTTCAGCGGCGAACGCCCGTTCCCGTGCGCTTTGAGTTCCGACTTGTTCCGTTGTTGTTATGGCGGGTGCTTGAACGGCGAGGCGTAGCCGAGCCGCTCGTTTATTCAAGCACCCGCCATAGTGCCAAAATCGCATTTTGCCTATGCCTTACGCTTGAAAATCAAGTTCGTTTGTGATACAATATTATTGAGGTTCATATATGGCAATTCATAATAGATCACATAGCAACCATGCGTTAATGTCCTTGAATAAGTTGCGCAAAGAAAATAATCTAAAACATAAAAGTTCGAAAGATTTTGTTGCACCCAACAATGTAATTGTTTCGCTCAATATTATGGACTGCTTTGCGTTCTTAAAATCATTACCTAACGAATCAGTCCAGTTGATATGTATTGACCCCCCTTATAATCTCGACCTTGCAGAGTGGGATTCTTATGAAAATTATATAGATTGGGCAGCCAACTGGATAAATGAATCATACAGGGTTTTGTCTAAAAACGGTAGTATGGTAATTTTTGGCGGTATTCAATTTAGAGATGCCAAATCCGGTGATTTAATCGATATAATTCAATATATTCGTCACAATACTAAATTTAAACTTATTAATACAATAATTTGGTATTATAAGAATGGCATGTCGGCGCATAGGTATTTTGCTAATAGACATGAAGAAGCAATTTGGCTTGCTAAAACGGATGATTACTATTTTGATTTAGACTCTGTTAGGGTTCCTTATTCGGGCGAGGATTTAAAACTCGCGCTTAAAGACAAACGACTAAATCCGGAAAATACCGTAAAAGGCAAAAACCCTACTAACGTATGGCAAATTGGTAGACTAAATGGAAATAGTAAAGAACGTGTCGGACATCCTACTCAAAAGCCCGTTGAAATTATAGAACGTTTTATAAAGGCACTTTCGTATCCAGGTTCTGTTGTTCTTGATTTTTTTGCAGGAAGTGGAACAGTGGGCAGAGTTTGTATCACGGAAAAGCGTCACTGTTTAATGTGTGATAATGATAAAATGTCAATTGAGTATTTTAAAAAGCATATAAATCTTATGAGGGAAAATGGGCAAAACCCGAATTATATTGCCGCTTGCAATATAGAAGAATTTTTTCGAAAACTAGGCACTAAAACCAATTAGGAGAATTATCACTATGAAGAAAAACCAATCAAGTAGATTGACCGAACAGCATAAACAATCTCAAGGCGTTATTGGGATTTTTGGCGAAGAAGCACATCAACATGATAGTGATGTATCTTTCAACTCTCACATTGCGCAAAAACTGCTTGAAGAGGAATATCCGCAATTAACTTTTCGTTACAGAAAAGATATTTCTAAGGCAGAAATAAATCAATATTTGCAAAAAATCGATAAATATCTTGGTCAGACTTTGTTTGTTAAAAATTCAAAAATTAAACCAGATGGCGGTATCATAGAAGTTAAAGATGATAATGATAACTGGCGTATCGTTTTAGTATCGGAAGCTAAACATCAGGGCAAAGACATTGAGAATATTAAAAACGGCACTCTTGTGGGAAAGAATAGCAACCAAGATATTATGGTCGCAGGCAATGCAATTGAGAGAGCGTATAAAAATATTTCAGAAATTGCAAATTATATGTTATTAGAACCATACTTCCCATACATATTATTTTTGGAAGGCTCGAATTTTTTAACCCACGATATTACTATTGAAAGACCCGATGGAAGAAAAGTTACATTAACTTACAATGCGGGCAATCTTAATAGATTAGACCGATTAACAGCCGCAAACTATGGTATGCCAATAAATACAAATCTTTGTGAAAATCGATTCGTTTCGTGTGATGAGTTAAATGTTATGTTGCAAGCCGTATCTATTTATGCACAAAAAGACGGAGAAAGATGGAAAGCAGATGAAATGGTATCGATTATGCTTGAAGTAGCAAGAACATCTCTTAAAATGCTAAGCAAAGATCTATTTAATCAACTTACTAAGAACATAAGTAATTAAATGTTGCTAAGTGATTGGTTTAAAAATTCGTTTTACGTTATCGCTTCTCCACCAAACGGGAACTGTCCGAATATTTCGGGCGGTTTTTCTTTTACGGGCGGGCGGGCGCGTTGCCGTTCGGTCGATAAATACGGGAGTATACGCGCTTTTTCTGATATGCGCGATACTTTTGCTCCCCGCATACGTATCGCCAAAAAACAATAAAGACTAGACTATAATTTTTTGCGGCAAGCGGAGATAAATCGGCTCGGTAAAGCAGGAAATATTTTAAAAAGCTCTCGTTTTATATAATCGCCGAGTGTCAAGTTTAATTTTATAATCAGAGAGTTATATTATTAAGATTATGCAATATATTGCCTTATTTACCGAATAAAATTTTTCGTTTTTCTTTGCCGTCGAAAGGTTTTATATCGGCGCGGATATTGCAGAATCAGGATATATGCCAAATCGCGCTTATATATAAGCAATAATTTGCCTGACGTTACCCGAAAAATGTTTGCGTAACGCTTGAATTTTACCGATATGAGAAGTATAATAAATGAAGATAAACAAGCGGGAGGAAAAAACATGACAAACGCAAAGGAGCGCAAAAAGATAATAAAGGAATTGCTGCACGTAACCGACGAAGAATTTTCCGATGAGGAGTTGATAAGGCGGCTTACCATGACGGAAATTACTTCGGGCGCCGAAAAAGAAGAGAGACCCTCGTTTGGGCAGCGAGCGGCAGACGCGGTCGCACGCTTTGCGGGCAGCTGGGCGTTTATATTCAGTTTTATAGGGGTGATGATTGTTTGGATGGCCGTTAATATTGCGTTGGCGGCAAACGCTTTCGACGGATATCCCTTTATACTTTTGAATCTCGTACTTTCATGCATAGCGGCAATACAGGCGCCGCTTATTATGATGAGCCAAAACCGTCAGGAGGCGAAAGACCGTAAGCGCGCCGAAAGCGATTATAAAATAAATCTTAAAAGCGAATTGATCATAGACGACTTGCACCGTAAGCTGGAAGAGGTTTTGGAAACGCAGAAAAAACTTGTCAGGGAAATGGAAAATATATCGGCAAAAGCAGTTGATGAAAAAAGTAAATGTCAGATTAAGCAATAAGGTGCATTATTTTATAACTTTTTGTCTTTTCGGGCGGGTGGAAGCAAATGCGGCGATAAACTATATCGTAAACGTTATATTATAATAAAAATCGCCCCGCACGCCCTCGCCCGATAAGTCCCTCATGGACGCGGTTTTAAACTTTTCGGCTGTCTCGTCTATCCCGCGTCATAGTTAAAAATAAAGATAAAAGTTATAAAAGGATAACGAAAGGCTGATTTTACTTGAAATTTTCCCGTTGCGGCGGTATAATGGAATCAGAAAGGAGATATATATGGCGCGTGAAAAAAAGGTGATTGCGCTCATTGCGCACGACAATAAGAAAAAAGAACTGGTGGACTGGGCTTTAATGAATAAGGACTTGCTCAAAGAATACGAGCTTTGCGGAACGGGGCATACCGCGGGGCTGGTGCAGGAAGCGACGGGGCTTAAAGTAAAGCCGTATCTTTCGGGCCCTTTGGGCGGCGACCAGCAGATAGGCGCAAAGGTTGCGGAAGGAAAGATAGATATAGTCGTATTTTTTTGGGATCCGCTCCAAATGCAGCCGCACGACCCGGATATCAAGGCGCTTTTGCGCATAGCCGTGGTTTACAATATTCCCATTGCCACCAATAAGGCGACGGCAGATTGCATTATCAAATAGATTTTTAATGGGGGATGGATATTTTATTGTAACGTCAAAAATTTTGAAAATATCGATATAAATTGTTATAAAATTATTTGGTGTATTTAATTTCGTTATGCTGGCCTAAAGTCATGAAAACGCAGCCTATAGATTATTTGAGTTTATAAAGTTAATATTTTATAGGTATTTATTTGTTTTTCAGGCAGAATGGTTTATTATATTTGTAAAAAATAATAAAAACAATATTTTATATTGTGATTTATAAAAAAAGGGAGGTAAACAATGCAGCTGACCGAAAAGCAACAGGCTGTTTTGAACGGCGAACAGGGTGAAACGCTTGCCCGGGTCATGAAGACCATAGTTATGTACGGCGAAATTTTCGGCGCGGACAAGCTCGTGCCCGTAACGCATGCGGAGGGGCATCTCGTAACGAGTTTCGGCATTGCGCTGATGAAGCCGCTCTTTTCCACGATGGACGAACTTATAAAGGCGGATATACATACAAAGGGGAAATTTACTGTGGACCCCCGTCCGCTGGACTATGAAAACGTAAAGTGCAATCCGCTGGAAAAGCTTGTATTCCATATAATGTACAAAAAACAGGCGGAGTACGAAGAACAGTTAAAAAAAGTGGGGTTAAAAGATGAAGACGCGTTCACCTGTGCCTCTTATCTGCCGGAGGTTGGCAACGTCCCTAAAAAGGGAGACGTGCTTTCGTGGGCGGAGAGCAGCGCGGTGGTTTACGCCAACTCGGTGCTTGGGGCGCGCTGCAACCGCAACAGCGGAATGATAGACCTTTTCGGGTCCATAGTGGGGTATGTGCCGTACTTCGGGCTTTTAACGGACGAGGGCAGAAAAGCCACCTGGAAGGTTTACGTTAAAACTTCCAAAATACCGGAGGCTCAGATACTGGGCAGCGCGATAGGCATGAAGGTCATGGAAGACGTGCCTTACGTCTACGGACTGGATAAATTTTTGGGCGACTCCCTTACGGATGAGGTTACGGCCTATTTAAAAGACTTCGGCGCGGCAACCGCCAGCAACGGCGCGGTGGGGCTTTATCATATAGATAATCTCACGCCGGAGGCAAAAGAGCAGGGAGAGAGCCTTATAAAAGAGGGTGCAAAGGAGTATATTATAGACGACGCGGAGTTAGAGCGGGTATATAAGAGTTATCCGCTTATGTGGAAGAACAAGAACGCCGCGCCCGGGCTGTGTTTTATAGGGTGCCCGCACTTAACTTACGGTCAGCTGATTAAATGGACCGAGGATCTGGAAGGGGCGCTCAAAGCGTCCGGCAGAAAGAAGGTGAAGGTGCGCACTGTTATGACCACTCCGCCCGCCGTAAAGCGCAAGTTTATGGCAACCCCTTACTATTATAAGCTTACGGGCATGGGGGTAAAGGTATCTTCCATATGCCCGCTCATGTACACAAATAACCCTATGACCAAGGGCAGGGCGATAATAACGAACAGCAACAAGCTGCGCACGTACTCCGTGGCGCGCTATTATAAGGACGCCGAGATATTAAACATAATTTCCGGCAAGGAGGGCTGCTGATATGAAGGAATTTAAAGGCAGAGTGCTCGCGGGCGGTACGTTTAAGGGTGAGGCGGTGGTTTCTCACGGCGGCGTGAACACGCTCGCAACCTTTCAGAAGAGCGCGCTTAAAAACGCCAAGCGGGTAATAGTTTCTGATCAGAACAACAAGGATATTTACGGGCTTGATATAACGGGCAAAGCCCTGTGCCTGCCCATAACCATAGGTTCCACCACGGGCGGGCTGGTCATTCAGACGGTGTGCGCCATGAAGATAAACCCCGCGTGCTTTTTGTTCTCCGAGCATATAGATTCGCTTGCCGCAAGCGGCATAGTGCTTGCGAGAATTTGGGAAAACAGCAACGTCATCGCCATCGATATGCTTGGTGAGGAATTTCTTGAAACCGTTAAAACGGGCGATATTATAGAGGTTAAAGAGGACGGAACCGTAATAGTTCCGTAACATATACGCATAACGTCGTTATAACGATATATGGCGCTGTTAAAGCTTAAAAGGAGTAAGGGAAAATATGAACGAAAAATACAATCCGCTGTTTACAAGCTGGAAAATAGGCAACTGCGAGATCAAAAACAGAATCGTAATGACGTCTATGGGCGGCACGTCCATTTTCGGGTGGATGGAGCCCAACCATTTTGACGAAGAGGCGGCAAACTTTTTATTGGAACGCGCAAAAAACAACGTGGGGCTGATACTCCCCGGCATTGCCATGATACGGGATCTGCTGTTCGGCAAATGGCTGTACAAGGGCAAAGCCAAATTCCGCCGCTTAAAGGAGTTTATGCAGGAATTTCATAAGACGGGCGCAAAGATGTTCGTGCAGCTGACCGCCGGATTCGGCAGGTCGCTCGCCATAAACGACATTATGGTGAAGGCCATTCACAACAAGGCTTTGGGCGCGCTGTTAAAGCCGGTTATAAACGTATCGTATCTTACCGCAAGCGCAAGCGCCACCCCCAACCGGTGGGATGACAGCTGCATATCCCGCCCGCTCACAGTTGAGGAAATCCACGAGATAGTAGAGGCGTTTGCAAAGATTTCCAAACTGCTTAAAGATGCGGACGTGGACGGTGTGGAGATACACGCCGTGCACGAAGGCTATCTTTTGGACCAGTTCACCATGAAATATTCCAACCTCAGGACGGACGAATACGGCGGCAGTTTTGAGAACAGGTACCGTTTCCCGGTGGAGATCGTAAAGGCGATAAAGCGGGAGTGCGGAAAGGACTTTCCGGTTTCTTTAAGATATTCGGTGATATCCAAGACCAAAGGTTTCGGCAAAGGCGCACTGCCCGGCGAGGAATACACGGAAGTGGGCAGGGACATGGAAGAGAGCGAGCGCGCCGCCAAATATTTGCAGGACGCGGGTTACGACATGCTCAACTGCGATAACGGCACCTACGACGCGTGGTACTGGGCGCATCCGCCGGCATATATGCCCGAAAACTGCAATTTAGAGGACGTTAAGCACATAAAGAAGTTTGTGGATATTCCCGTGGTGTGCGCGGGTAAGATGGATATGGCTACCGCGGCGGAAGCCGTTAAAAACGGCGAGATAGACGCGATGGGCGTGGCACGGCAGTTTTTAACCGACCCCGAGTGGGTAACCAAGACCATTGAGGACAGAGAGGACGACATCCGCCCCTGTATTCACTGCCACAACGCCTGCTTTAACATGGCGCACTATAAGGGCGTTGCTAACGACCAAAGCCTTAAAGATAACGCGGGCATGGCGCGCTGCGCGCTTAATCCCATGACCATGCAGTCTGAAAAATATAAGATTATTCCCGCTAAAAAATCAAAGAAAGTTGCGGTAATAGGCGGCGGGGTAGGCGGTATGGAGGCGGCGCGGGTGCTTAAACTGCGCGGACATAATCCCGTTATTTTTGAAAAGACGGACAGTTTGGGCGGCGTGTTCGTGGCGGCTGCCGCACCTGAGTTTAAGGGGGCGGACAAACGGCTTATAAAGTGGTATGAAAAACAGTTAAAAGACCTGAATATCGAGATACGTTACAACACCGAAATCACTTCGCCCGAACAGTTAAGCGGCTTTGACAAGGTTATTATAGCCACGGGCGCAAAGCCGGTAACCCTGCACATAAACGGCTTTGAAAAGGCGATAGAGGCGTGCGACTATCTGACGGGGGCAAAGCAGACGGGCGATAAAGTCGTGATAATAGGCGGCGGGCTTACCGGGTGCGAAATTGCGCTGGACCTTTATAAAAAGGGTAAAACCCCCGTTATAGTGGAAATGAAGAACGACCTTATTGCCGTTAAGGGCGTGTGCCTTGCAAACTCTTCTTATTTAAGGGAATTTTTCGAGCACAACAAGGTGGAAGTGCATCTTGAAACCAAGGTTAAAGAGATCAACGAAGCGGGCGTTGTTATCGTGGATAAGGCGGGCAACATGCAGGAGATCCGCGCGGACAGCGTAATTACTTCCGTGGGCTATATTCCCGCGCCGTTAAAGTCCGTTAAAGGCGAGTATGTGGGCGACTGCAACGGGGTAGGGAACCTCCGCACCGTTATATGGCGCGCGTGGGACGTGGCGATGAAAGTCTGATTTTATTAAAAATTTAAGGTTATCCGTTTTATTTCACGGATGTCCCTGCCCGTGGCGCAGCTTGCCAAAGCTGCGCCACGGGCATTTTTAAAACCGCGTGTTTATAAAAGCCGTAATTTTTAAAGGTATTTTCAAATTTATAATATTAAAATACTGTTACGGTAACCGCTAAACGATTTTGTATAAGGTTTTTTAACAAAACGTTTTACCTTTGTAAAAATTAAAAAAATGCTCAAAACATAGCAAAATCATTTGACTTTATTTTAATGCCGTGCTATCATATCACCGTGATAAAGTGATAAAGCGCGGACCGCGGACCATTAAAAACGCTGAAACAAGCGGGCGCATTTCTAAACGGTACGAAAAGCGGGAACTGCCGGCAGCGGCGCAAAATAATTATTTCAAACTCACAAATAAAAATAACAAAATATTTCTTTGTCATAAAAAAGAGGTATAAAATGGGGTATAAAAATCAGGAGACCGACAGGCTTGTAAAGGCGATAATGCAGCTTAAAAGCGAAGAGGAGTGTTATGCCTTTTTAGAAGACCTTTGCACCGTTAAAGAGATTCTGGACATGGGTCAGCGGCTTACGGTGGCGGTAATGCTTTCGGAAAAGAAAAACTATCAGAAAATAGCGGAGGAGAGCGGGGCTTCCACCGCCACGATAAGCCGCGTGAACAAGTGCTATATGTACGGCAGCGGCGGGTATAAAACGGTTATAGAGAGAATGAAAAATGAATAACATCGATTTATCGGTTTTAAGCGCGGAGGAAATCATCAGCTTAAAACTCAGGAGTTTATACAAACGTTACGGATATTCCTGCTTTAAGATGAGCAAGTTCGAAGAGTACGACCTTTACGGAAAAAATAAGGACTTTCTTATATCGGACAGCGTTATAACCTTTACCGATACCAACGGTAAGCTCATGGCGTTAAAGCCGGACGTAACTTTATCCATTGTCAAAAATTCCCCGGCGGAGCCGGCGGGCGTTACGCGGCTTTATTATGACGAAAACGTGTACAGAATATCCGAAAGCACCCGCCGCTATAAGGAGCTTATGCAGGTGGGGCTTGAGTGCATGGGGCCCATCACCGAAAAAGAGGTGTGCGAGGTGGCAAAACTCGCCGCGGAAAGCCTTAAAGTTATTTCGGAGGACAGCGTGCTCACGGTATCAGACCTCAAAATTCGCCAAGCGGCGCTTAAAAACGCGGGCGCGGGGGAAAGGGAGATATCCGCCGCCATAAGCGCAAAGAACGCGGGCGCCGTGGAAAAGCTGTGCGGAGCATGCGGCGTAGATAAGCAGGCGGAAAAACTGCTTACTTACCTTGCATCGGCAGGCGGCAGCTGCGCCGCCGTAACGGAAGGGCTTAAAAATGTAACTTCGGACATAGAGATACTTGCCGCCGCGGACGCTCTTGATAGGGTGTGCCGCGCGGCGGAGGAGACGGGGGTAACCGTGCGGGCGGACTTTTCGCTCACGGGAGATATAAACTACTATAACGGCGTGGTATTTAAAGGCTACGTAAAGGGCGTGCCCGCGGGGATACTTTCGGGCGGGCAGTACGACGGGCTTATGGCAAAGATGAACAAAAAGTCGGGCGCGGTTGGGTTTGCGGTTTACGCGGACCTATTAGAGCGCGTGGGAGCAAGAGGTGCGGACAATGGAAAGGAATGAAATGCTTAACGTAGCCCTCCCCAAGGGCAGGCTGGGGGAAAAGGTGTATCAGGCTTTCGAGCGGGCGGGCTTTCCCGCGGAGGACGTTTTAAGCCCCTCCACGCGAAAACTCGTTTTTGAAAACCCCGCCGCCGGCGTGAGGTATTTCTGGGTAAAGCCTTCGGACGTGGCTATCTACGTGGAGCGTGGAGCGGCGGACATAGGCGTGGCAGGCAAGGATATACTTATGGAGTACCGCCCGGACGTGTATGAGCTTTTGGATTTGGGACTCGGAAAGTGCAGGCTTGCGGTGGCGGCTAAAAAGGGGTTTACCGACAGCGGAGATTATACCCTGCGCGTTGCCACCAAGTTCCCTAACGCCGCGGCGGAGTTTTACGCGGGCAAGGGCAGGGATATAGACGTAATTAAGCTCAACGGTTCAATAGAACTTGCGCCCGTGCTGGGGCTTTCGGACGTTATCGTGGACATAGTGGAAACGGGCGCCACGCTCAAAGAAAACAACCTTGAACCTGTCGAAACGGTGGCGGAAATTTCCGCAAGGCTGATTGCCAACAAGGCGGCGTATCAGTTTAAAAGCCCGGTCATGGAAAACGTAGCCGCCGCACTTAAAGGAGCGCTTGTATGATAAAGATCGAAAGGTATGAAAATTCGGGCGAGAGCATAGCGCCCTCTTACGGCAGGGCGGAAATATCCGCCGCCGTAAGCGAAATTATAGCCGACGTGCGGCGGCGCGGGGACGAGGCGCTTATAGATTACGCCTTAAAGTTCGACGGGGTCAGGCTAAAAGGTCTTGCGGTTACCGAGGAGGAGTTTGCCGCCGCCGAACGGGAGGTGGAGCCCGGGCTTAAAAAGATAATAGCCGCGGCGGCGGAAAACATAAGGCAGTTTCATAAGCGGCAGATAAGAGAAGGTTTTTCGGTTACGCGGGAGGACGGGTCGATAGTCGGGCAGAGGATAATACCCATAGAGAGGGCGGGGCTGTACGTACCCGGGGGTACGGCTGCGTACCCTTCCACCGTGCTTATGTCCGCAATACCCGCCGCAATTGCCGGGTGCAAAGAGATAGTTATGACAACGCCCCCCAAAAAGGACGGGAAGATTCCCGCAGCAATACTTTACGCGGCGCATGCGGCAGGGGTTACCAAGGTATTCAAATCGGGAGGCGCGCAGGCGATTGCGGCGCTGGCGTTCGGCACGGAGAGCGTGCCGCGCGTGTATAAGATAGTAGGGCCGGGCAACGCCTATGTGGCGGAGGCAAAACGGCAGGTGTACGGGCAGGTATCCATAGATATGATAGCCGGCCCCAGCGAAATTCTCATAATTGCGGACGGTTCTGCCAATCCGCGGTTTATTGCGGCGGACCTTTTGTCCCAGGCGGAGCACGATAAAAACGCCCGCGCCATGCTGGTTACGGACAGCGAGGACTTAGCCCGCGCCGCCGCGGAGGAAACGGAAAGGCAGTTAAGCGCCCTTTCGCGCGGGGATATAGCCCGCGCCTCCATAGAAAACAACGGCAGAATTTATATTGTAAAGGATATGGAAGAGGCGGCGGAGGCGGCAAACCTTCTGGCGCCGGAGCATCTGGAACTTTGCGTTAAGGACCCATTTTCCATGCTGGATAAAGTGAAAAACGCGGGTTCGGTGTTTTTGGGAAATTACTGCCCGGAAGCGCTGGGGGACTATATGGCGGGGCCCAACCACACGCTGCCAACTTCCGGCACGGCGCGCTTTTCAAGCCCCCTTTCGGTGGACGATTTTATAAAGAAATCGCAGTATATATACTATCCGAAAGAGGCGTTCGGGCGGGTGTATAAAGACGTGGCGGGCTTTGCCGCGGCGGAAGGGCTTACCGCGCACGCAAAGAGCGCAGAAATACGGTTTGAATAAAAACTATGAACGGTTTGAAGAAAAACTATGAGCAGATTTATTTGTAACGGGCTTGCCCGCATATCGGAGTACGTGCCGGGAGAACAGCCGCGGGATAAAAAGTATATAAAACTCAACACCAACGAATCGCCGTTCGCGCCGTCGCCTGCGGTCATCACCGCGGCGGCAAAAGCGGCGGCGGGGCTCAACCTGTATTCCGACCCCGAACAAAGCGAGCTTACCTCAGTTTGCGCAAAATACCTCGGCGTAAGGCCCGAAGAGGTGCTTATGACCAACGGTTCGGACGAAATATTAAACTATGCGTTCGCGGCGTACGGCGATAAAGATGCGCCCTTTGTTTTCCCTTCGCTGACTTACGGGTTTTATAAGGTGTTTGCAGACCTCTATAACGTGCCTTTCCGCGAGATACCCTTAAAAAAAGACCTGAGCATAGATATAAAAGATTATTTCGATACGGGCGCGAATATAGCAATAGCCAACCCCAACGCACCCACCGGGCTTTTGCTTTCGGTAAAAGATATTGAGCAAATCGTTTGCAAAAACCCCTCACGCGTTGTTATAATAGACGAGGCGTATATAGATTTCGGTGGAAAAAGCTGCGTGCGGCTTATAAATAAATACGATAACCTGCTTGTAACGCGCACCTTTTCCAAGTCCTTTTCGCTGGCGGGCGGGCGGCTCGGCATGGGCGTAGCGAGCGAAGAACTGATAAAGGACCTTAAAAAGGTAAAATATTCCACCAACCCCTATAACGTAAATTCCATGACCGCCGCGGCGGGTATTGCCGCCTTAAAGGACGCGGACTATTATCTTTCCAACTGCCGCGTTATAGCCGAAAACCGGGATATGAGCGGCGCGGCGCTTAAAAAACTTGGGTTTAAGGTTACCGATTCTTCCGCCAACTTTCTGTTCGTTTCCCATCCGCTTATCGGGGGGAAAGATTATTACTTAAAACTGAAAGAACGGGGCATCCTGGTGCGGCATTTCGACAAGGCGGGCGCAAGCGAGTACGTGCGCATTACCGTGGGCACCGCGGAGCAGATGCAAAAACTGATTAAAGTAACGGAAGAAATTTTAGCCTTAAACGGCGGCGAAAAAGCGGAAAATATATAGAGGGGCATAGGCGGGCGCCATAAAAGCTGCGGCAAAACCCTTTATAAGGAGTATAAAATGAGAACATCCGAAATTTCGAGAAAGACAAAGGAAACCGATATCACCCTCTCTTTAAATATAGACGGGGAGGGCAACACCCGTATAAACACGGGCTGCGCTTTTTTGGACCACATGCTCACCCTTTTCGGCGCGCACGGCGGGTTAGACCTTAAAATAGAGTGCAAAGGGGATACCGAGGTAGATTATCACCACACCGTGGAGGACGTGGCAATATGTTTGGGTTCCGCCTTTAAGTCCGCGCTCGGCGACAAAAGGGGCATAAGGCGGTACGGCGACAAAGTTATCCCCATGGACGAGGCGCTCATCCTTTCCGCCGTAGATTTTTCGGGCAGGTGCCATTTAAATTACGACCTGTTTATTCCGGAAGAAAAGATAGGAGATTTTGACAGCGAGCTTGTGGAGGAATTTTTCCGCGCGTTCACGCGGGCGGCGGAATGCTCTTTGCACCTTTTGATGCTTGCGGGCAGCAATTCCCACCACATTGCAGAGTGCGCCTTTAAGTCTGCCGCAAGGAGCATAAGAGAGGCGTGTGAAAAGGACGTAAAGAGCGAAGGGAAAATCCCTTCCACAAAGGGCGTACTGTAAAAGCCGCAGCCGCCTGCGGCGTAATTGCGGGCGGCGGGCATCGGGAGAGATATGGTAACTATAATAGATTACGGCGTGGGCAACCTGTTTTCGCTTAAAAGTTCATTTTCCTTCATCGGCGAAAGCGCGACGGTTACCGGGGACGAAGAAGAGATAGCGAAAGCCGAAAAACTTATCCTGCCGGGGGTGGGCGCGTTTAAGGACGCCGCCGAAAAACTGAGAGCGCGGGGGCTTGACCTCATTATAAAAAAGAAGGCGAAAGAGGGTACGCCCCTTTTGGGGATATGCCTCGGCATGCAGCTTTTATTTGAAAAAAGTTACGAGTACGGCGAGCATGAGGGGCTGGGGCTTATTCCGGGCGTCGTGCGGCCGATAAAGGCGCCGGGGCTAAAAATTCCGCACATAGGCTGGAACAGCCTGCACTTTTTAAAAGAGCACCCCGTGTTCGGGCGGATAAAAGAGGGGGACTTTATGTATTTCGTGCACTCTTACTGCGCCGAAACCGACAAGGACAATCTTATTTGCACCGCCGAATACGGAGAAGAGGTTGCGGCGGCGGTGTGCGCGGGCAGCGTTATAGGCTGCCAGTTCCACCCCGAAAAGAGCGGAGAAAAGGGGCTTGACATACTGCGCGGATTCTGCGAGTGGGAGGGAGTATGAAAATTTTCCCGGCAATCGATATATACGGCGGCAGGGCGGTGCGCCTTTTGCACGGCGACTACGACAAGATGTCCGATTACGGCGACCCCGCCGAGCGGGCAAAGGAATTTGTCGCGGCGGGCGTTAAAAACGCGCATATAGTGGACCTTGAGGGGGCAAAGACGGGGCTTACCCCCAATCTTTCGGTAATTGAGCGCATTGCGGCAAACACTCCGCTCTTTATAGAAGTGGGCGGCGGCATACGCAACATGGAAGCGGCAAGGCGGTATATAGATGCCGGTGTGGGGCGGATAATTCTGGGCACCGCCGCCCTTACCGACCCCGGGTTTTTACAAGATGCGCTTTCGGCGTTCGGCGGCAAGGTGGCTGTGGGCGCCGACCTTAGGGACGGATATATAGCCGTAAAGGGCTGGACGGAGACTTCCGCCGTGTCCTGCGGGGAATTTTTTACCCGTATGGCGGGCATGGGGGTAAAGACGGTCATTTGTACCGATATAAGTAAGGACGGGGCTTTAAAAGGCGCCAACGTTCCGCTTTACAGGGAACTTGCGGAAAAATACCCCGTAAACATAATAGCCTCCGGCGGGGTGAGTTCGACAGACGATATCAAGCAGCTTGCGGCGGCGGGCGTTTACGGGGCGATTATAGGAAAGGCGTATTATACGGGCGCGGTGGAATTAAAGAGCGCACTGAGGGCGGCAGATGATAACTAAGAGAATTATTCCCTGTTTAGACGTAAAGAACGGCAGGGTGGTAAAGGGCGTTAATTTTACGGGGCTTGCGGACGTTTCGGACCCCGTGATCCTTGCGGAAAGGTATTCAAAGAGCGGGGCGGACGAATTGGTGTTTTACGATATAACCGCTTCGGCGGAGGGGCGGGCGCTGTTTACGGACGTTTTGAAAAGAGTGGCGGAGCGCATTTTTATTCCGCTCACCGTGGGCGGCGGCATAAACGGCGTTGATGATTTTGACCGCGTGCTTAAATGCGGGGCGGATAAGGTGAGCGTAAATTCGGGCGCCATAAAAGACCCATCGATTATAACCGCCGCCGCAAAAAAATACGGCGATCAGTGCGTGGTGCTCTCGGTGGACGCCAAGCGGGTGAACGGAAAATTCACCGTATTTGCAAAGGGCGGCAGAGAGAACACTGGCATGGACGCGATAGACTGGATAGTGAAAGGCGTAGCTTTGGGCGCGGGGGAAGTGGTGCTCAATTCCATCGATACCGACGGGGTGAAAGAGGGGTTCGATACCGAGATGCTCTCCGCCGCGGTGAACGCCGTGAACGTGCCGGTTATAGCCTCCGGCGGGGCGGGCAGCGTGAGTGATTTTATAAATCTGTTTAAGGCGGTGCCCGAAGTTTCGGCGGGGCTTGCGGCCTCGGTATTCCATTTCGGCGAGATTGAGATAAAAGATTTGAAAGCGCGGCTGAAAGAACAAAACATATCGGTAAGAATATAGACGAAAAAGATTATAATAAAAGAGGATATATCATGGATACGGAAAAAATTATCGAACGGTTAAAGTTTGACGAAAACGGGCTTATCCCCGCGGTGGTTGCGGACGCGGAGAGCAAAAAGGTGCTTACCCTTGCCTATATGAACAGGGAAAGCCTTAAAATCACCCTGGAAAAAAAACTGACCTGTTTTTACAGCAGGAAGAGAAAGAGTTTGTGGCTTAAAGGCGAGACCAGCGGCAACTACCAGCACGTTATAAAGGTAATATGCGACTGCGATAAGGACGCGCTTTTGGTGCTCGTCAAAAAAGACGGGCCTGCCTGCCACACGGGTTCGGACAGCTGCTTTAATCAAGAGATTTTTTCCGAAACGGAGGGCGAAGAATTTTCCGTTGCCGGGCTTTATAAACTGCTCGAAGGCAGAAAGGCGGAGAAAAAAGAGGGGTCTTACACCACCTATCTGTTTGAAAAGGGTTTGGATAAGATTTTAAAAAAGGTTGGCGAGGAGTGCACCGAGGTAATAATCGCCGCCAAGGCGCAGGATAAAAAGGAGACTATATACGAGATAGCCGACCTTATGTATCACGTTATGGTGCTCATGGTGCAGGCGGGCATCACGATCGACGACGTTATGACCGAACTTGCTTCCCGCCACGTTATAGACCACAAAGTAAAACAGGAGAAAATGACAAAGTGAGGGGCGACTATCATATGCACACTATCTTTTCGGACGGCAAGAACACCGCGGAAGAGATGGTGCTTAAAGCAATAGAACTCGGTTTCAAGGAAGTAGGTATATCCGACCATGCCTTTACGCCGCCCTACGACTGGAGTATAAAGAAGGACGGACAGCGCGAATATATAGCCGAATTAAAAAGACTTAAAGAAAAGTACGCGAGCCGTATCGCGATATTCATAGGCACGGAAGTGGACTGCTTTTCGGTATACGATCCCGATCTGTACGATTACATCATAGGCTCGGTGCATTTCATAAAGACGCCCAAGGGCTATTACGCCGTGGACGACCGCCCCGAAATAACCATGCAGTGTATAGACGAAGTTTTCGGCGGCAATACCGACGATTATGCCGAGGCATACTTTGAAGAAGTTAGCAAGATATTCATAAAGACGGGCGCGAACATAATAGGGCATTTTGACCTTCTGACCAAATTCGAGCGGCGCGGCGTCAGTTTCGACAAGAGCGGAGCGTACGACGCGGCGGCAAAAGAAGCGGTAAGAACGCTTGCGGGCAAGGCGGCTTTTGAAATAAACACGGGCGCAATGTCGCGCGGGTACACGCTCGAACCGTATCCGAGCAGTCGGATACTCTCGTATATAAAAGAATATGGCGGAGAAGTGGCGATTTCGAGCGACGCGCACTCCTGCTCGGCAATAGCCCACCGCTTCGACCTTGCGAAAAAGGTCATGGCGGACGCGGGCTTTTCAAGGGCGGGCTTTACCGACAGAGCGGGCAAATACCACCTTCAGTTGCTCGGCAAAGACCAATGATATAATATATATAAGCAAACAGCGAGTTCGTTTTTAAGAGTCCGAGAAATCGGACTCTTTTCTATTATAAACAGCGACATTTAACAAAATTTTTTCCCTAATAGACACAATGCTATTGACAACAGGTATAAATTATGGTATAATTAGACCATAAAAAGCATATATTAGTAATAGGAGGAAAAACTTATGACTCAACCTTTACCTAAAATATTACCTGTAAACGAACTTAAAAATACTGCAAGTATTATGAAAACTTGTCAAGAAAGCCCAGTTCCTATCGTTATAACTAAGAATGGTTATGGCGAAGCTGTTATGATGAGTGTGAAACTTTACGAGGAAATGTTTGCAAAAATGCAAGCTGCTGCTCTTATAAATGCAAGTTTAGACGATATTGAAAACGGTGCCACGCCCGTAAGCGGAGCTGATTTTTTTGGCGCAATGAGAACAAAGTATGGAAAATAATAAGTATCAACTAAAGATTTTCCCTATGGCAAGACTTGATATGGAGCAAATATTCGACTATATTGCAGTTGAACTTTGCAATCCCACGGCGGCAATCGGGCAAATCAATGATTTTGAAAAGGCGTTTGAAAACGTCTGCACATTTCCCGAAAGTTGCCCATATATTAACAACGAATACGTAAAGGATAAGTCTTTACGTAAGTTAATTGTTAATAATTACATAGCGTTTTATCGAATAAAAGACAACGAAATTCAAGTAGTACGCGTTTTATACGGTATGCGTAACTATGAGCCTTTTTTGTAATTAAAATCAGCATAAAAAATCAAGAAATATGTAGTCGTCTTAGGTATAATAAAATCGCGGAGGTTAAGAAATGGATTGGATTGAAAATTTACAAAACGCGATTGATTATATCGAAGAAAACATTACCCAAAAAATTGATTATGAAGAAGTGGCTAAGCGCGCGTATTCGTCAACTTTTCATTTTCAAAGAGTGTTTGGGATAATGTGCGGTTTTACTCTTGGCGAATATATCCGTAGAAGAAAGCTAACGCTTGCAGGAAACGATTTGTTAAGCAAGAAAATGAAAGTTATTGACGTG
>CASELQ010000020.1 GCA_949288785.1 uncultured Eubacteriales bacterium
CTTATCAAAACCCTTATTTTTCGCTATTATATATATTACCACCTTTTTTGTCAATTGTAAACTTTTTTTGCGCCGATAGACGTATTTTTTTAAAAGCACGGTTTACTGCGTGATTCGGTAATTTTTGCCTTTTTTCGGGCACATACGCTCTTTTTTGCGTTCGCCCGGCATATATATTGTAATGGTACGTTATTTTTTTCTTTATATTTTCACTATTTAAACACGCCGTTATCCGCAGGTACGGTGCCGGCAGCGAGGAGAATATGGTCTTGCACAAAAAAATGCTCGTGTTAAAACAAATAACCCCGGGCTACTCCCTTTCGGCTCGGCCGGTAAGCGGGATAGTTCGCGCCGAATGTGAAAACGGAGTTACCGAACTCACCCTTTCTTTTCTCAATTTCCGACCGTGCGGAGACGAAAAGGGACGTTACAGGTTTTTTCTTACGGACGGAAAGAACCGCATGTTTACCGTAACGCTCCCCTCCCGCCCGGACCGGCTTTCGGTCATCCCCGAAATTGCGCCCGACCTCGCTTCGGGAATCGCCGCGGGAGTGTGTTTTGTGGCGGACGATATTCCCGCCGTCGTTGCTTTTTCCCGCAGCGAAGGCTGCTTAACGGACCTTGCCGCCTTTAAGCGCGCGGTGGCGGAACGCCTGCTTTCGGAACGGAAAAACAGACCTAAGGAACCGCTGCCGCAAAAAGAGCTGCCCGCCAATACTCCGCACGCGGCGGAGAGGTGCGCAGCCGAGGAGATACCGCGGCTGCGGAACAATGCGGAAGGCTTAGATTTTTCCGCGCAAAACAACGATCCGAATTTTACGGCGGACTTCACGCGGGGCTTAAATTCAGATTTTAGCGCGGCAGGCAATACCGAATTGCAAATACCACCCGCTAAGGAAAATGCCGCCGAAGAATACAGCGGCACGCCCCAAAGCAACGGGGGCGCCGCAAGTGCCGCCGCCACCGCTTACGACGACGAGGCCGTTGCCACCGAAAATTATTACGCCCTGGACAGGGAAATTTACGATAAAACAGAACAATTGAGGAATTTTGAAAATGAATATGTACGGTTTGAAGATGGGTTGTCTTATTTTGGAAGCGGGCAAAAAGCGCACAAAAGCCAGGGCGACGATAACGGCGCTCAAAATGAAGGGAATAAGTGCCGCGGCGAAAAATATTCGGAGCAAAACCCTTACTACCTCTCGGTGCGAAAAGAATTAGACGATATGTTCGGCAAGTTTCCGGAAGAGTCGTGCCTGCAAAAGCTCTTCCCCGGGAGCCGCTGGGCGCACATAAACTACTCCGCCGAAAAATATTACGTTGTGGGGCTTGTAAAAGAGGAGGGCAAGGAAAAGTACATATGTTACGGTATTCCCGCCCCCTATTCGGAAACGGCGCCCGCCGAACTTGCACCCTACTGCTCCTTCGTGCCCGTATCGCTATTCGACATGAAGGGAGACGGCTTTTGGATGATGTTCCAGTCCGCACAGACGGGCGAATGTATACTGCTTTCCGAAAAGCGCAAAGGAAACTGAAAGATTTTTCCGCGCGGCGCTCAAGCGGCACGCGCGCAAGGAGCGCTTGCGAGATTTATAAGGAGGCGGGAAATACCGGTATGGTTGACTTTTCATGGGCGCATATCACCGAAAAAACTAAACCCTCCCTAAAACCATGTCCGTACTCGTTTTGAAATAATCGGCAAGCACAATCACGTTTCCGACGTCGGGAATAAATCTGCCCGCCGTCCACTCCGAAATCGTACGTTCGTTTATCCCCGTATCCTTTTGCAGCCTGTATTTTGATACGTTGTGCTTTTTAAGCAAAATTTTAAGCTGCTCGCTAAAAGGCGGGCAGGGTTTTGCGGCAAATTCCGCGGGAAATTCGTCCCTGCCCAGAATAAAATCTGCCGAACACCCGAAAAAATCGGCGAGGGCGATTAAACTCGGAGTAGACGGCAACCTTTCTCCGCGCAGATACCTTGCTATTGCAGACCTGTCTATTTTAACGGCGCGGGACAATTCCGTGCAGTTTAACTCCTTCTCTCCCATGAGATATTTAAGATTTTCCGAAACCGCTTTTAAATAATCCATACCGTTTACCTTTTTAGTATTATCCTTAATTCTGACCCGATTTTGTTGCATTTGGTCAGAATTAGGGGTATAATGAAAATAAAAACGATTACAGGGGAATAAATATGAAAAACACCGTTAGAGAAAGGGGCGATTACCCGGCATACGGCGACGAAAAAAACGGCAGGGCGTTTACTTGCCTGACCGATGAAAAAAGCCTCCTGCCTGACATGAAGGCGTTACTGAAAGAATTTTATATTGCTACTTTTATGGAAGAAGAAAACGCCCTGTTTTTACAGTTCAACTACGGCCAGCGCTTTAAAATAACCGTAAAAGAAATAAAATAACGGGCTTTACTTACGTAAAAAATAAACGTAAAGCCCGTCAGCCGTAAAATGCAATGAACTTCAAATACCGGAATGCCCCGTTGCGGCAGCCGACCCGAAACTATTGTAACTGCGCTCGCCGGACTACCGCAACTCCCGCTCGTAAAAGCGCATGTCCTTATTCTCGGAAACCTGCTTAAAGCCCAGTTTTTCTATAAGCCGCACGGAAGGCGCGTTCTCCTTAAAGGCGCGGCAGGTTATTTTTTTCGCCTTTAACCCGGCTAAATACTCCATAACGGCGGAAACGCTTTCAAAGGCAAACCCCTTGCCTCGCGCTTTTTCAAAAAACCTGAAACCTATCTCCGCCCCCGCGAAAAAGTCAAAGTTATACAAGACAATTTCGCCGACCATTTTTCCGTCTTTTCTTACGGCAAGGGAATATTCCTCCCGCTTTTGTTTAAGCCCCCGCATAAACTGCATAAAGTATTCGGGGGAAGGCGAGCCGCCCTTAAAATCTTCCCTATAATCGTAGCCGTAAAACCTGTTTATCTCTTCATCCGTATACAGCGTAAAATAATCCTGCCTGTCCTCTTCCCGAATGTCGGTAACGGTAAGCCGCTCGGTACTTACGAGCACGGGCGGAACAATCTTATCAAACAGAGTGTTTACTTTAACAAAGTTCTTTTCCTTTACCTCTATGGGGTTATATTGCAGTTTTGAGATCCTCAGCCCCATATCCCCGCAGTCCTCTTCACGGTTGATATATTTCACGCCGTTAACCGCAAAGGCCTTGGCAAACTCGCTTGCCATGAGCGGATAAACGCCCTCGTAAGTTTTAAGCCCCTTTTCCACGTGCACCACAAGGGTATCCCCCACCCGTTCGCCGAAGGATACGGCTATTACCTTGCCTCCCACGTATATAAGCCCGCCCACGTTGCCTAACTTGCGGAAGTTTAATATATAATCGTAAACCTTTTCTTCCTCTTCCTTTTTGCTCCACATGGAAAAATCTTCCCCGCGCTCGAACTCGTTTAAAAATTCTTTTATGGCGGGAAAATCGCTCTCGTCCACCTGTTTGAAAGTATAATCGGGGTAAAGTTTTTTGAATTTGTTCACGTGGTTGCGCTGCCCGCCAAACTTTTTGCCCGAATAGGTTTTGAATTTTTCCGCGTCGTAAATATAATCGCTCCAATTGCGGTCGTTATACACCTCTGCAAAGGGATACCGCGAAATAAACTTTGCGGCGGTCTTGTTATCTATGCAGCAATAAGTCAACGGCTGCCCCGTTTTGCGGCAGTATTGCTCTATTAAAGAAAGCCCTTCCTCCGCATTCGCACCCGCGGGGCAATAAAAAAAATCTTTATAATCGGGGCTGCTCTCTTTTACGATGAGCGTTCCGTTTACTATGGCGTAATCAATTATAAACTCGTCCCGCCAGATGTATTTCGCGCCTATCGACATATCGCAGAATTGTATTTCCGGCTTTACGAAAAAACCCTTCAACAACTCTATATCTTCGTCGCTCCCGGTAAACCTTTTGAATGTAAGTCCGTCCATATTATAAAAGCCGTTCCTTTTTCTCCGGTAAAATTTTTCCTGCGTTTTTCACGCGTTTTTTCCTTTTATTTTCCCGTATTTGATTTGTTTTTAACTTTTATTGCGGGCAAGGGCTTTCTCCTCCCCTTACAAGCCCGCGCTTAAAGGCGGCGCGTGCGCGCCGCCTTTTTTCAGTTGCCTTTCTTGTTTTCGGGTTCCTTTTCCACAACCGCTTTAAGGCTTGCCAACAGCCCCGTAACGTTCTGTATTTCGCTGGGCACTATTATCTTGGTGGCGCTGCCGTCCGCCATAACTTTGAGAGCGTCGTACCCTTTCAGCGTAAGATACGCCGCGTTGGGATTTGCCTCGTTTATCATCTTTATGGCGGTGGCGGTGCCCTCCGCTTCCGCTATAACGGCGGCTTTTTTTGCTTCCGCCCGGAGTATCATTGCCTCCTTTTCGCCCTCCGCAACCAGAATGTTGCTGCGCTTTTCGCCCTCGGCTTTGAGGATACTCTCCCTCCGCTCGCGTTCGGCGCGCATCTGCTTTTCCATTGCCTGCTGAATGTCCTTGGGCGGCAGAATGTTTTTGAGTTCCACGCGGTTTATCTTTATGCCCCACGGGTCGGTGGCCTCGTCTAAAATTATGCGCATCTTGCTGTTTACTGTATCGCGGGAAGTAAGCGTGCCGTCAAGCTCAAGTTCGCCCACCAGGTTCCTTAAAGTCGTGGCGGTAAGGTTTTCTATCGCCCGAACGGGGTTTTCCACCCCGTAAGTATAAAGCCGGGCGTCCGTAACCTGATAATACACCACGGTGTCTATCTGCATGGTAACGTTATCCTTGGTGATGACCGGCTGGGGCGCAAAGTCCGCCACCTGCTCTTTTAAGGATATGGGCGCGCCCACGCGCCTGTCTATAAACGGCACCACGAAATGTATTCCGGTATTCAAAAGACGGTTGAATTTTCCCAGCCGCTCCACTACCACCGCGGTGGACTGCCTTACCACTTTTATGGAGGCTATGATTATTACGAATATCACTACGGCAAGCACTATGAGTATTATTATCAAAGGATCCACTGTCAAACTTTCTCCTCTATTTTACTTTTTTCTTAAACTTTAACGATTTATTATATCAGATTCGTTCCACTATATACTTATTCCCTTCAAGCCCTTTTATCCTTACTATCGTACCCTCGGGGATTTCGGCGCCCTCGTTTTCGGCTACGGCCGTCCATATCACGTCGTTTATTTTTATGCTGCCCGGCGTTCCGAAACCTATGGGCGAAAGGAGCTTAACTTCCTTTCCCACCGCGTTTTCGGCGTTGGTCTTTATGCCGCCCTTTCCGAGTTTTTTTAATACTATCCTGCGGAAACAGAGCATAAGCACGAACGAAAGCACTATGAATACGGGCAGATGCACGTACACGCTAAGCCCCAGCCCCGCCATTATCATGGCGACAAGCCCGCCGCCGGCAAACCATATCGATACCATTTCGCTGGTAATGAATTCCACGATAAGCGCCCCCGCGGTAACCCCCAGCCAGATATACATCCAGGTCATCAGCCTTTCTCCTTAATTTTTTTTACCGCCGCACCCGTTACTGCGGCTTGCGGCTTTTAAGATATTCGAGCATCTCGCCCAGCCGGTCAAGATCGTCCCTCGTATAATAGTCTATGTAAATTCTGCCCTTGTTGTCATTGCCGATCGCGTTTACCTTGGTTCCGAGTATCCGCTGCATCTCGGCTATGAGTTCTTTGAGTTCTGCGGAAAGTTCCCCGCGCTCTTTCTTTTTCTTCTTTTCTTCGGGCGGGGTGAAATAATCTCTTACGAGTTTTTCCACCTCTCTTACCGACATGCCCTCTTTAACCGCCGTATCGGCAAGTTTTTTCTGGTCGATCTCCGGCACCGATATAAGCGCGCGCGCGTGCCCCGCCGAAAGCAAACCCTTTTCTACCATCTCGGAAACTTCCGGCGAAAGACTTAAAAGCCTTAACGTATTGGCTATTGCCGAACGGGACTTGCCTATCCTGTCCGCAAGATCTTCCTGCGTCAGCCCGTAATCGTTCATAAGCGAACGCATGGCGTTTGCCGCCTCTATGGGGTTGAGATCCTCTCTCTGTAAATTCTCTATGAGAGATATTTCTTTTATCTGCCGCTCGGAATAGTTCTTTACTATAACGGGGATCTTTGTAAGCCCCGCCATGCGGCTTGCCCTGAACCGCCGCTCGCCGGCAATTATCATATATCTGCCGTCCCCGCCGTCGTTTACTATTATGGGCATTATAACGCCGTGGCGGCTTATCGAATCGGCAAGTTCTTTTAACGCCGTCTCGTCAAACGCCTTGCGCGGCTGATTGGGGTTCGCGTACACCGAATTTATGTCTATCTCGGTAACGCCGCCGCCTTTTGCCTGCTCTCCCTCATCGAATATCAGGCTTTTGCCGTAATCTTCCTCGGTCTCCGAAAACAGTGCCGAAAGCCCCTTCCCAAGTCCTCTGTTGTTTTTCATTTTTCCTCGCTCCGCTTAATATTTTGCCGCCTTGCTCTTTGCCGGCTGTCGGGATAAAAATTCTTCCGTAAGCGCCAGATACGCCTTGGCTCCGGCGCACCGCGTGTCGTGCAGCATTATGGGCACGCCGTGGCTGGGCGCCTCGGCAAGCCTTATGTTCCTGGGAATCACGGTGTCAAACACGCGTTTCCCGAAAAACTTCTTTATTTCCGCCGATATCTGCCGCGATATTACCGCCCTGTTGTCGTTCATGGTGAGCACCACTCCCTCTATCTTTAACTGAGAATTGAGGTGCTTTACCACAAGCCGTATGGTGTTCATGAGCTGGCTTAAACCCTCCATGGCGTAATATTCGCTCTGTATGGGTATTATCACGGTATCCGCCGCCGCAAGCGCGTTTATGGTAAGCAGCCCCAGAGAGGGCGGACAGTCTATCGTTATAAAATCGTAACTCGTGCGCGCCCGATCCAATATCCTCTTTAACACGTGCTCGCGATCCTTTATGTATACCAGTTCCACCTCGGCGCCCGCAAGGTCTATGTTGGAAGGGAGAAGGTCCAGGTTTTCCACGCGCGTCTTTATCACCGCGTCCTCCACGGGCATGTCGTCTATCATCACGTTATAAACGGAATTTTTCACGTCGCTCTTGGCAAAGCCCAGCCCGCTGGTGGCGTTGCCCTGCGGGTCCAGGTCCACCATAAGGCACTTGTACCCCTTTTGCGCAAGATACGCCGATAAATTAACGCAGGTAGTGGTCTTGCCCACCCCGCCTTTCTGATTGGAAAACGCCGTTATCTTTCCCATTTTCTCTCCTTGGTCTTTCCCGAGCAGCCTTCCCGCCCTGTCCGATCGCCCCGGGGCAGGCGGGCGCCTTCCCCTGCTGTTTTCTGGTCGGTTTGATTATTTATCCTCTTCCCGGCTTTTCTCCTCGCCGTTATCTTTGGCGGAGCCGCCCTCGTCCGAGGGATTGCCTGCCGCGCCGTTATCCCCTTTTTCATCGCTCCCTACGGGTTTTTCTTGCTTTTCGGGCGCGTCTTTCACGGAGGTCTCCGGCTCTTTTACTATTACGGGATTGCTCTTTCTGGCAAACGGGTTTTCGGATAATTTGCTCTCGTTCTCGTCCATAAAGCGCATTATCTCTTCCACGCTTCTGCCTTCCATGAGCATATCCACTTCTTCGGTGAATATGGTCTCCCTCTCGATAAGCAGGCGCGCCATATTATCCAGGAGTTTTTTATTCTCCGCAAGCATCTTCCTTGCCTTTTCGAGAGAGGTCTCTATTATCGAGCGCACTTCCTCGTCTATGATGGCGGCAGTTTCCTCGCTGTACGAAACGTGCGACGCCATATCCCGCCCTATGAATATCTCTTTGTCGGAGGCGTAGGATATGGGTCCTACCTTTTCGCTCATACCCCATTCGGTAACCATGAGCCTTGCGCGCTTGCTCACCGCCTGTATATCCCCGGATGCGCCCGCGGATATGTCCTTTATAATAAGTTCTTCCGCCACTCTGCCGCCGAGAGTCATTACTATGTCGTCTAAAAGTTTGGCTTTGGTAATGTGATTGTCGTCATCATCCGGGCGGGTCATGGTATAGCCAGCCGCCTGCCCGCGCGGAATAATGGACACTTCGTGCACGGGATCGCAGTTGGGCAGCAGTTTCGCAAGTATCGCGTGGCCCGATTCGTGATAGGCGGTTATGCGCTTATCCGTTTCGGTAACCAGCCGGCTCTTTTTCTGCGGCCCCAAGAGCACCTTGTTAATGCCCTCGTAAAGGTCTTTGTTGGTTATAAAATGCCTGTTAGCGCGCGCGGCGAGAATTGCCGCCTCGTTCAAAAGGTTTTCAAGATCCGCGCCCGAAAACCCGCTGGTCATGCGCGCAACCGTGCGGAAATTAACGTCCGGCGCAAGGGGCTTGTTACGCGCGTGGACCTTTAATATGGCCTCTCTGCCGCGCACGTCCGGAATATTCACGTATATCTGCCTGTCAAACCTGCCCGGGCGCAACAGCGCGGGGTCTAAAATATCGGCCCTGTTGGTTGCCGCCATAACTATTATGCCGTCGTTGGTCTCAAACCCGTCCATCTGCACAAGCAGCTGGTTTAAGGTCTGTTCCCTTTCGTCATGACCGCCACCCATGCCCGTGCCGCGCTGGCGGCCGACCGCGTCTATTTCATCTATGAACACTATGCAGGGCATACTCTTTTTAGCCGCGTCGAACAGGTCGCGCACACGGGAAGCGCCCACGCCCACGAACATTTCGACAAAGTCCGAACCGCTTATAGAGAAGAAGGGCACGCCCGCCTCCCCCGCAACGGCCTTGGCAAACAGCGTTTTACCCGTTCCGGGAGGCCCTACGAGCAGCACGCCCTTGGGGATCCTTGCACCCAGTTCCGAGAACTTTTTGGGGTTTTTAAGGAAGTCCACCACTTCGGCAAGCTCCGCCTTTTCTTCCTCGGCGCCCGCCACGTCGGAAAACCTTACCTTTATGTTGTGGTTAAGCCTTGCGTTGGTCTTTGCAAAGTTCATGGCGCTCTTGGTTCCGCCCTGGGTCTGCATCATTATTATGAAGAACACCACCGCCACGAGTATCATGCCCAAAAGCGGCAGCAAGGAGGACCATATGGAGCCCGCGTTGGGGTCGGTATACGAATAGTTTATTCCTGCGTTATCAAGCAGAGTTTCGTATTCCGACATATTGGTTCTGCCGTATACCGAAGAAAATGCGATATACCCGCTGTTGCCGCCCGCAACGGTAACCCGGAAAGAGATGTTATACCCGTCGAACACCACGTCCGAAAGGACGAACCTGCTCGCGTTGGTGAATGCGTTCTTAACGCGAATCTCTATCGCGTTGTCATCCGAAACGGCGGCTATATCGAATTCCCCCGAGGGGTCGGAATCCGACCCTTCTGCGGGCTGCATGCTCTGCAAGACCTCCTTAAAGTCGGAAAGATCTACCGTAGTGCTGGTGTTTATACACGTCGTTATGGAAAGCGCGGCGATTATTACTACTATTACCGCAATGATTATCCAGGTGATTTTAGACTGCTTGCTCAATGTAGAAATTTTCTCCTTGTAAAACTATATGAGTAAATCATACAAAAAAAAGATTAAATCAACCTTGAAACCGAACAAAACCATGCCGAAAATGCGCCGTACGCCGACTTTTTCGAATAAATTACCCAAAAAGCCGATTTTGCCCGAAATTCGGTTTATTTACAAATGCCCCGTACCTTGCCGCCGAAATAATCTTTTACTTATTATACTACATTATAAGTAAAATTACAATCTAAAAAACAAATTTTTATTTAAGTTTTGGCAGAATTTATCCGAAAATCGGGCAAAACGTCGCCCGCGGCGGGGGTATGCTTTGCCCCGCCGCGGGCGTGATGGCAGTATATATATATATATTACACCTTTCTTTTTTTCCGCACACCGGCACGGACAGGGGCAGGGGGCGTGGGCAGATTTAATCTGCCCACGCCCCCTGCAATTTTTGCCGCGGGTTCACTTGCAACACTATTTCTTAACCGCGGGCGAAAACTTGTCAGACCGAGCAACGGTCGGTAAAGCCGTTCCGGCGGTCTCGCTTTTGCAAGGCTGCCGGAACTCTAAAAAATTATTTTAATTGAATTTATACAGCACCAATTCGGTCCACTCGGCAGTTACGTCGCCGATATTCGCCGGTTTGATATCCGCAGTATAATTGCCTGAGACCTCTCCCCCCTGATTGCCGTTTTCCAGCACGAGCGGAACGCCGTATTCATAGGAGTTTCCGTCATCCGTCAGCCTGACCTTGCAAACGGCAAGATGATAAGGAAAACTATCCACGTTATAATACAGGGTTACGCCCACGGATACATTTTCGCCGTTATTTGACAAAGCAGTTGACGCGTCTACCCTTTCGATAACGGAGTCTGTCGCTGCGTCATCTTTGGTAATCACCGTCCTCTCTATATTTTTTGCGTTTTGCAGGTCGGCTGTAAGGCTGTTGTAATCAGAAGTAATTGCGGCAAGGTCATCCGCAAAAGTTTCGGAAGATTCGTCCAGCGCGGCAAGTTGCTGCTGAAAGTTCGCATTTGCGGCTTCAAGCGCCTCCATTTTTGTTTTAAGCGATAAAACGTCCGCCTCCAAAGCGTCCATACGCTCGGCAATATCTTGGTCGCCGCCGCAGGCGGTAAACCCGAACAGGGCGGCAAAACAGAACGCCGCAAGCAAAACACAACTCAAAATTTTCTTCCTCATTTTAGCACCTCTTTTGAAAGTTTTAATAAATATATCATACGGGTGGGGTGAATCAACGAATTTGCATTGAAAACCCTAAAAACAAAAAAATATTTGCGCCCATATACTATCTTATCCATAAACCGGGTGTCCCCGCAAGCAGGCGGCTGCCACGATAAAACTACACGTCAAAAAATGACCTCTTATGGCTTTCCGTTTATTAATCGCTTGCGCGCTTCGTTAGCGTCCGTTTGCGGGTCGTCAGCCATTATAAAACAGGTCATTGAGTAAGAAAGCCCCTTTATTACGCCGGGTATAATTAACGGCAACGCCCACAAAAACACAAGAACGCCTATTATTACATTTGCCAAAAACGCATTCTTAAACTGCTTAAAGCCGTCGAACATACGGCTTACAACTACGTTTTCGCCGCGCGCAAAAGCAAGGCAGCATATGTTAAACCCCAACAGAAACGCCCCGCCCGTAATAAACGTTGTTATCGCCGAAACAATTGCCAACAAAGGCATATTATACAGCAAACCCGACAGCCCTGAAATAACGGTGAAAACAAGCGTAATAAGTGCGGCAGTGCCCCGTTTTCCGCGCAAAGCATGCCCCGCTACATTGCGAAAAACTATTGCCGTTTTATCTCCTCATTTTATTGAACCGAACCGTGCGCCACCTTCCCGAAACTTTCTATAAGGCTTCCTTTAAGTTTAAGCCCGTGTTTTTCTATAATCGTAGGGTTTATCCCTTCGTCATTTTATTTTAGTAAGTTGTCAGCGTGCTGTCAAGTAATAACGTACCGCTTATTTATAATATATTTTAATAAGTTTAACAAGTGAAGCGAGGTTAAAATTATGCAGCGGGTAACAATGTTTAAAGAACGTTTTAACGAATGCTTACAGTATGCGAACGTGCGCCAAACTCAGCTCGCAAAGGCGGCAAACGTGTCCAAGCAGTGCATAAGCGACTATAAGTCCGGCAAAAGCGTGCCAAGTATAGATACCCTTTTTCTAATCTGCCGTTTTTTAGAGGTCTCTGCCGATTTTTTATTGGGTTTGAGCGATTAGTTTCCCGCCGATTTTCCGCTTTTTAACGCGAGCGGCATTTGCCGCACCGCTTGCGCCGCCTTGGTTCTAAACTCAGCTGAAAAAACTTCGCCTTTCATTTTTAATAAATTTTGGTCGTTATCCATATTACAAACCGCATTTCTCTCCCTCACCCCATTTCAACCATGCTGCCCCGTTCTTCCTGCATATACTTTCTGTTTTTTCTATATCCTTGTCCTCCCGCAAGTCCAAAACCGTTCCACCCCGTTACTTTCGCTTTTTTCTATCTTTTACCTCCTGTATAACCGCACCGCCCTGTTATTTCCGCATCCTTTTTTATGCTGTTTTTTCCGTATTTTTTCTGTTTTTCCGCCGCCTGCTACAAAATACAATCTTGTTATTCCCGCATATATCTTTTTCCTCTACCTTTTCCACTGATCCCTCTTGCTGCCACACCACTCCGATCTTCCTGCATACACCTCTTTTTTCTCTGTTTTTTCGGGATCCCATTGCAACCGTACCTTTTTATTCCTGTATCTTTTTATCTTTATTCTCCGGCACACCTATACAACCGCACAAATCTGTCATTCCTGCCTCTTTTTTCTTTATCCTTTTTCCCTCCGCCCACAGATCTTCCCGCATATATCTTTTTCCTCTACCTTTTCCACCGATCCCTCTTGCTGCCACACCACTCCGATCTTCCTGCATACACCTCTTTTTTCTCTGTTTTTTTCGGGATCCCATTGCAACCGTATCCTTTTATTCCTGTATCTTTTTATCTTTATTCTCCGGCACACCTAACCGCACAAATCTGTCATTCCTGCCTCTTTTTTCTTTATCCCTTTTCCCGCCGCCTGCTGAAATCACACCACTCTGTTACTCCTGCATATATCTTTTATTTTCTCTATAACCTTTCCCATTTTCATTGAACTACTCCACCTTTTCCTTATTCATACATTTTTTTATAAACTTTACCTCCTGCACCCTTGCAAACTCAATAACCTGTTATTATCCGTATACCAATTTTCTTTCTATATATCTCAACCGGCATTCCTTGCAAACGCCGCGCCGTTATTCCTGTATCTACTCTTTTCCCCTCTACATCCGGCGGCATAAATAACCGGCTGTATTTATTCGGGGCAGTAAAGCAACTTTTATTTCGATAAACATGGGGCAGCCCGCTTTTGAGGCAACTGCGCTCCAAGCCGACTTACTCAATTGCAGAACCGCCCACTCCTCTCGCGCCCAAAACTGGCGCGAGCGGAGTGGCTTAAAGCGCTAAAATACGGTCGGTCTGCTACAAATAAAAAACAGCAAAGCTCAAACCCCGAGAAACCCGGTAATTAAAACATAAACCAGCCACACTATATAATATTTTTAAAATTATGAATCGTTAAAGTATGTATGAACGCCCCACGAGGCATAAACAACTCCCGCGATTGAATACGGAATCAGCGCACCGACGGACAAAAAGTTTTCGTCAAAAAAAATTTGCAACGCGACTCAATAACACTTAAACGCTCTTCTACCCAATGGAATGTTAATAAAAAACTCAAAACACCGCAAAAATGTTAACAAAAAAACTTCTTCTGACTCGCAATAATAAATTGATAAATTTCCCGAGTATTTTATACGAGCAATAAATTGCATATTATAAAATCGGCGCTTTATCAATAAATCGATAAAACAATCTTTATATACGGCCTCGCTTACCGATAATTTTCCCATTAAAGCTGCATCCATTGTCCGCTATTCCCTATTGCAACACTCCAAGAACCCGAAACGAATCTTAAAAACCTAACCGATATGAAGCGACAGGCTCAGCGATCAAAAAAACAGACAAAGCCGTCGCATAGCAACCGCCATTGCGCATTTTATAAAAAACTAAGTCAAAAAAATATTAAATAAAATTATATTACAACAATCAAATTAAAATATTAAGTATGCTTTTGCAAAAATGCGTTATTTAAAACAGTCTTATAATTTAGTATCCCCTACTTATTTATAATAAAATATAAATAATTTGAAAATTAATAAAAGACTGCAAGGCTTATCGGCTCATAGATGTTTCATAAATAATAAATTACCTACAAACCAAAATAAGTGCAGATATAATTACTTTAAAAGCAGTTTAATGCAAAAGTTTATTACCATTTATATATAAACAATGTTAAAGCGCAAAATACAGCAAAAACATAAGAAAATTAAAAACAGCCAAATGGAACTTAAATAGATGCGTTTGTGGACTTTTTTAGAATAAACTATCTTATTAAACAAACGGATATATATCAAATAATCAATAATAAACCCCTTTATAGCCATAAAATGTTATAAATACAAATATTCTACTTGCTAACAACAACTATCTCCTACTTTATCATAATCGCTGACAGTTTAAAAGCATTTATAACGTAACAATAATATTAGAAAAAACATATTTTATCATCCTCAAAAAAAGCCATTTAGACGGTCTGAGACAGAATACATCATCGTTTTTCCGCGATCTTAAACACCTATTTTGCGGCCGAAAATCAGTTATTTTTCGGTTTTAAATATACTCTTTCCAAGCTTATAGTTACAGTAAAAATTATTATGTTAGAAACCTTCTTTAATAAAACAAATTATTATATTACCACTTTTAGTCAGCGTAACACACTCTGCTTTTAAGCCCAATATTTAAGACATCTTTGTTTCACGTGAAACAGCGATCCTCCCGACAATAAAAGAATTTGGACATTTTTACAATCTTCATAATTTATTCTGATTGATTCGACGTAATCAATATTTATAAGCCCAAACGATATTAAAACAATATAAATAATTTAGATTAAATATAAATTATGATTGAACGCAATGTTTCACGTGAAACGGTGAACTTCTTTAAATATAAATAAACCGAAGATATTAAATATTCCTAATCTGTCCAAACGCATTTTCTTTGTTATCATAAATATAATTGATTATAAATAATATAGTTTAAGATTACAGATCTCAACACCATAAGAACATATAAATCAAACAATTAGTATTTTTGTTACATAAAATTATGGTCAAACAGGATATTTCACATGAAACAGTCATCAGTTTAATGCAACGTTTAATGTTTCACGTGGAACATCGTTTAATGTTTTCTAAAACGATTGTTTCACGTGAAACAAGAATAACCGCAAAAGATAGGTTGAGATTTTAAAAAGGTTAAAAATTTGGGCTTAAAACTCAATAAATTAACTTGTAATATTAATAAAATTGTTTGTAAACAAGGATTTCTTAATTTTTTGCTTTTTCGTTACAACTTTTAGGGAAAACTTTAAAAAGCAATAATAAAAATATAATTAAAAATAAAGGCAATGAAAAATTCATTATTGTATAAAAGCTTTATATGTTGTTAAAACATATTAAAATGCGCATAGAGATTTCTGCATTTAATTCATAACTGATTCTTTAACTTCACCGTTTTCTCTAATTATATTGGCCGGTATATTTGATTGCTTAACTTTTATATCTGCATAGTCTTATACTTTTGCTTTGGATAACTTAAATAATTTATAATATCAATCAGTCCGCGATAGATTTAATGGAATTGCCATAGCCTTTGACCGTTAATGAAGGGTGCAGATAACATCGACCAGCCGATTTCAAAGAATATTGATTAAACGGAATCTAATTGAACTAATACAAAATTTGCATATTAAACATCTTTACAACTTTATAATATTTTTTGTCGATTTTATCTGTGTTCGTTATATTTTTGTAGTAATTGTGTTAAATGTCGGCAAAATTCAGGTTTTAAAAAATGTCATTTTAACGGTCTGAGGCAGAATGGGCCTGCTGATTCCCGGCCTAAAATCTGTGCATTTTTTGGTCGTAAATATTTTTTTTTGAGTTGTAATTGGCTGTTTTTTACCAATATGTGTTTGCCTGATTCATTGGGATCCTTTGAGACAGTTACTGAAGTATTATTTTTTTTGATTTTAATTTACACTAATATAGTACCGCATTTCGCGCAATTCAGTTATGCACTCGTAACATTCTTTATAATAATTTTGAGAAAAACATGATCGAAAAACGATGTTTTTATAGTATAAAACAATTGGGGGAAGTGCAGAAAGTAAAAAACTACATTAATTATATTTGTGCGTATTACAAAATAAAAGCGATATTATCGCTTTAAAGTCGTTCCGGCTATACCGGTGATAATATCGCTTATATTTCCATTTAAGAACTGTTCTAAAATATATCCGAATAGGTTAAATCTGCCGATAAACGCCGTTATAACCGTATTATCTGTTTCAACAGCGATATTCTGCATGAAACCTATCGGTATAACGGATAAAAGTAACAACAAAATGTCTATTATCAACACGCCTCTTATAAGCCCGAGGACAGCTCCCAGAACCCCGTCCGTTATTCTTACAAGCGATAAACTGTGCATTTTTAATACTATTTCGCCGATAAGATAAAAAATTATTCTGAATATGATATACAGGCCTATAATACATAAAAATGCCACAATATAGTATGCAAAAACAGGGGAGATGATCTTATTTAGCGTAATGGTCTGCGATATGCCATCCGTACCTTTATACGAGATAACTATTTCAAGCAGCCATTTTGCAAGCCCCGCCTCGGCCAGCGAACTTTCGTTCGCCTCCTGCAAAGTGGTGTTCATGAGGTCAGAGCCGAAAATATTGCTTAAAACTCCTTCAAGCCAGCCGGAAACCGCCGTAACGGTACCAAATTTTGTTTCTAAAAACCTTGCCACGGCAGAACACAAAAGCACGGCTATCAGTAAACTTAAAAAGCCGCCAAAAAAAGATAGAAAGGTTTTTACAAAGCCTTTTTTTGCGCCCATAATAAACGATAATAAAATTATTATTAGCGCTACTCCATCTATTATCGCGCCTGTTGTGTTAATAAGCAATAAGTTGTTCATTTGCGTTTTTTGACACCTTATCCGTAATTTTATAATATAAGTTTTTATAAATTATACCATTGCCATGCCGCACTATTATTAAAGTTTGTTTCGTTGGACAGCACAACGCCCGGATTTAATCTTTTGCAGCTTTATATACAGAACGTTCTCCTGCAAATCTTTTACGCGGATTAATACTTGCCGTTTTTTTAGTATCTGCGTTTTTGCGACGATTTTCCTTGCAGTTCTTGTACCTATGTGCCGTACTTACTGCGGAAAACACCGTTTCGGGCGCCGACCGATATTTTGTGCGGCATCCGTTAAATATTTCTTTTTCTGCGGCGGCTGAAAGATTTTGCCGAATTATAAGGCTCATTATAGATAGGTTTGTGCCGCTTATTTTGTAAGGCCGCGCCTGTATATTCGATATGCCTTTTAATTATCTAATAATTATCCTTTTAATTACTTAACAATTATATAGTTTAGCATACGCCCGTCAGCCTAACCGTGATAAACGTTATTGAACGGACGGCGAAACATTTTTTTACGCCCAGCCGCCACACAAAACGTAAACGCTGTTCACATTTTTATTCGTGTTTTATTATACCATATTTTTTTGCTTGTGAAAACTTTTTTATTGTTTTTACTTACTTACAACTTTGCAGCAAACCGAATTTGTAAACAATTTTTCTATATTGGTTTATTATTGACTTATGTTACTTTTCTAAAACCCCATAATTCAATAAAAATACAGATTTTATAAGAATAATTTGAAGTTTTTGCGGCAATAATTCCAATACAAAAAACCGGATGGTAATTTTATGGAAATATTGAGTTACACTTTCAACATGTTCAATCAGTATGCCTCTGAAGGTATATATCAGGCTCTCTACAAATGCAATCCGCACGGCCGCACGCCTATACTTATCTGTGTGGGGAGCGATATGATTTTAGGCGACAGTCTCGGCCCGCTGGTTGGAACAATGCTCCGCCGAAAAAATATAACCTCTTACATTTACGGGACGCTCAACTACCCGATAACCGCCAAGGAAGTGGAATACGCCAAAACATATATAAAACAGATGCACCCCGGGTCGATAGCGGTGGCAATAGACGCGGCGGTGGGCAACAGTGAAGACGTAGGGCTCATCCGGGTGATTAACCGCGGGCTTAAACCCGGGCTGGGCGTAGATAAAAACCTAGGCGTGATAGGCGATATAAGCATAATCGGCATTGTTGCCGGTAAATCTGCAAGCAATTATAATCTTTTTAACCTGACGCGGCTTAATCTTGTTTTCAAAATGGCGGAAAAAATTGCCGACGGGATAGAAAAATATCTTGCGGACATAAAAAACTTTTCATTGAACAGCCCGTTAAACGACGCTTCGGAGGCTTAACCAGCCCCGCCGCCGCGGTTGCCATGAACAAAAACGGATATTTACGGCAGATTATGGGCTGACATGGGACGGATAACTTTAAGCAACGTCTTATAACGCCTTAATAGTATTTTGATTTAAGTTTTTATTTCGGTAAAAAGGGATAACCTTTATAATAATATCTCTGCGCGGTTTTATGCTTGCCCTGCTGCTATATATTTTTTTAATTTGGTCGAAAACCTGCGGAAATTTACAGCTCTCAAACCGTTCCTTGCGTTTTTGCGAGCAAAACACCAAAAAACATTTTGAAAATTGCTCATATTGATTTAATATCAACATAACAGGGTCAAAAGAGTTTTGGGAAACTGTTGCGCTCTCTTATTATAATGAATATTTTTCCGAATTTTTTGGAGGAACCCAAGTTGGAAGTTATGAAATAACTATTGAAAGCACCACGGGAAATTTTTATTATCAAAAGAGTTGGGAATATAGAAGGGGTGAAACTGTTGAATGGTGGCTTGTAACAGACAATAATGGCACAATTACCGAAGAACCCTATTCTTATGAGGGAGAAGCGAGAGATACTTTTTATATTCCAGCCTTTATATTACAAATAGATAGCTCGGCAATATATAAGATAGAATATACTTTTGCGCAAGCTGTTGCCACAGGTTACCTTGCCCTTACCTACAACAGGTTACCCTTAAAAAAGTGGACGATAACGGACGTGGTGAACCGTTGCTTTGACCTTATAGAGCCGCTTAAATACGGCGAGAAACCGCGGTTTCGTTTCCAAGGAAGAATTACGACGACACGACGGGGAACCCGACTACGAAAGCGCAGGGTTCGCAGGCGGCAAAATACGACCAAATACTTGCGCCCGAATACGCATTCACCCGACAAACCTTAAAGGAAATGCTTGACGACGTGGGCGGATATATTCACGCCGTGCCGAAAGTAACGCGGAGGGTTGCGGAAGATAACGGCGAAGTGTGGTTCGAAGTAGCGTTCGAGGAGTACGGGAGCCACAGAACGAGCCATATAAAGGGCACGCAGTATTGCGGCAGGGGCAGCAGGGAGAACATAAACGATTACTGCACGGGGCTGGACAGTTCGGCGGAAAACCTCATAAGCCAATTAGACGGCATACAGGGCGGGGGAACGGTTACCGAACCTTACGACAATTACCTTACGAACGAAGAGCGCCCTATGCAGAGTTTAAGAGCGGAGAACGCCAACGTAAGGATAGACGAAAACAACGGAATTATAATGACGTATAAGCCGATAAACGCCATAGAAAAGGTGTTGTGCAGGTATATACCGGGGCTGGGCGCGCGAGGCGCCCGGCTTGTTGCCGAGCAAAACTTCCCAAATGCGGCGGGCGGCAAAACGGCGGAAATTATTTATCGGACAGTTTTTCGTTCAAATATTCAATATCTTTCCGTGCGCTATCAAGGCGGACGGGGGAGACGTCAAAACGCAAAAAATTTTTTTGCCACTCGGCGCAAACCTCATCGGGAGCGGTAAACTCTTTTTTGCGTGTGCAATAAAATTTTTCCGTATTAAGAAAAATATACCGAACCCGCGTATAAAGCCTTTTACACGCGGCGCAGTTTTTACAAAATTTACCCGTCATTTTTTACCTTTAACCAACAAAACGACCATCCTTTTCATAACCGCCGCAATTTACGAGCCGGGTCAAAAACCCTTTTGCCGCGATTTTCATGCCTTGTTTGAAGAATGAATACGCCGTATCATTACCGGGGCGGCGAGCAAAAATATATCCGAAAGCACGCCGTATATGGCAGCGGCTTTCCGCTATGCCGGCGCCGTTACTTTATCGAACTATTCGGTGTTGTCGCCGTCGTCTTCCGATTCTATTACCTTGCGTATTTCCGAAATTTCGGTAAGCAAATCGTTAAGGCAGTGTTTCAAAAACCTTTCGGAGCGCTTATCCTTTTGCGCGGGCGCAAAGTTTTCGCACCCGTCCCGAGCCCCGGTTTCTGTATTTTTAAAACGGCAAAGCCCCAGTTCCGTCTTATTGAACTGCTTAACGCCCCTTGTGTAATATCTGTCAAAATACCTGCACCAGGCACACTTTTCCCGCCCGCTCATAAAAGGGATATCCTCCGCAACCTCTTTCATTAAAAAGCACCGTTTGTGCACATCATATCACGCCCAACAGGCGTATGTCAATTATTTTTACGCCCGATTGGCGTATATTTTTCTTGTAAAACCTTGCTTAAAGAGGGGATAACGATGATAACTCTGGAAAAAATACAGGAAAGAATAGCGGAAGCAATTAAAGAGAGCGGTATGACGCAGACAGCCATAGCCCGAGAGCTTAAAATAAGCCAGCAAAGCGTTTCACACTACGTAAAGGGGGATAAACTCCCGGCGCTTGATACGCTTGCCAACTTATGCCGGCTTCTGGACGTGGACGCAAACTATATATTATGTCAGGACGGGGCGTTGTTTTAGCCCCGAAAGGGCTAATATTTCCGCCGCTTGCGCAAAGTATATCTGCGCGCCGAATAAAGACGGAAAACCGCTTTTGATATAACTCCGCTTTTTAGAAAAATTGTTTTAATAATTTCGCTTTCGCACCTACTTAACCTATGGGGCAAAGTTTGCCCCCAAAGGCGAAACCCGGTATTTTCAAGCATATTCGGCGCCCGAGAGTTTTGTTTGGGCGCAAACTTTTTCACCCGTAAATAAGCAATCTTACCGGTTTTACGGCGGTAAAATCGTGTTAAAATCACGGGTTAATTTTGGGAAAAGAAAGACAGAACTATGCCCGAAAAAAAAGTATAGCGCGGATAATGAAAATTCATTATCCGCGCAGACTGCCGAATTTATCTTCTCTGCCGCGCCTGCCTGAACAATTCCTTGCACGCAGCGCAAAATTTTAGTGTTTCTTCCTTCCCTAAAAGTTCGGCTATTTCCATAACTCCGCCCGGCGTGGACTGCTTGCCCGATATTGCCACCCGCACGCACCAGAACACCTGCCCGTTTTTAACGCCCAGGTCCTTTACTATCTTCATCATTGCGTCGTGCACGCCGTCAAAAGTAAACTCTTCAAGCCCCGCTATAGCCTCCCTTGCGAGCGGCAGAACGGTTTTTGCCACCGAAAGATCCGTCTTCATCTTGGCGTGGGTGTATAAAGAAAGGTCATAGGGCCCGAACTCTTCTAAAAAGTTTATCTTTTCGGGGATCTCGGCAAAGGTCTCTATACGTGTCTTTAAGAGCGCGGCTATCTTTTTAAGGTCATACTTGCCGTAAACTTTGCTTTGCTTAAAGAACTTTTCCCCGCGGGAAACTATCTCCTCGTCGGACATCTCCTTTATATATTCTCCCGAAAGCCAGCGCATCTTCACCTCGTCGAAAATGGCGGGGGATTTGCCTATGCCTTCCAGCGAAAAGTTCTCTATGAGTTCAGCCATACTCATTTTTTCGGTATTGTTCCCGGGGTTCCAGCCCAGAAGGGCTATATAATTGACTATCGCCTCCTTTACAAACCCCTTTTCCACAAAGTCCTCGTAACTGGCGTCTCCGTTCCTTTTGGAGAGCTTGTGCTGCGCGTCCTTCATGATGGGGGGAAGGTGAATGTATACGGGGCGCTCCCACCCGAACGCGTCGTACATCAAATTATACTTGGGGGTGGAGGAGAGGTATTCGGT
>CASELQ010000021.1 GCA_949288785.1 uncultured Eubacteriales bacterium
AACGGCGGCGGGCAAACCTTTCGGGTTTAAAATCGCCTTTAAGGGAAATACCGTATATCCGCGCGTTGCAAACCGCGGGGCGGAGGTGCTGGATATTGTTGCAAAATGATACTCTAAAACCGATACGCCGCGCCGTGGGATAAAAACGCACGGCAAAACAAAAAAGCCGCAGCTCAGCGCTGCGGCTTTTTTCTTACCGAAGACGAGGGCGTTTTGCCCATGATGCTTTTATAGTTATAAAAGAAAGTAGTGTAGTAATTGTATCCGGTTTTCAGGCAGGCTTCCGCCGGGCTCATCCCGCCGGTTATGAGTTTGTGCGCGTAGTGGATTTTTTTGGTTATAATGTAGTTATTCACCGAGATGTTCATTCTTTCCCTGAACACGTGCGAAAGATAAGATTTGCTTACGAAAAGCGCTTTGGAAAGGCTTTCGAGCGAAAGTTCTTCGGTCAGGTGCATATTTATGTAGGTTACGGCTTTTTTCATAAATTCGTTTGTGGCAACGGGCTTTATGCCGCGCTCCTTGTCCTCGAGCACCTTTGTAAGATTTGCGGCAAGAAGGAGGGTGCGGGCGAGCAGCGTATCGTAAAAAAACATGTCGTCCTGCGGGGCGGAAGCTATTGTTTTTAGCATTTCGGTAAGCCGATATTTTTCCGCAAGCGGCGCGGGCAGCACCCTTTGAATGCGGTAATCGTTTAAAAGCAGATAATTGAACACGTTCACCTGTACGGGAAAACACTCGCCCAGCGCGCTCAGATCGAACATAAACACTATCCGTTCGTAAGGCTTTTTTTCGCTTACGGAAAGTTTATGTATCTCGTCCGCATTTATAAGGATGATGTCCCCCGAATTTACGCGGTAGGTCTCCTCTTCCACGGTAAGGCTTAACTCGCCCTCTATAAGATACAGTATTTCAAACTGGGTGTGCCGCTCGAAGTATCCGGCGGTGGGTTTGTGCCCCACGCCCGCGCGGGTGTGATGAAAATGCAACACGTCCTTTTCAGTGTTGTAACTGCTTATTATTTTTTCCATACCTATTATTTTACATGCGCGCGCGCGTTTAGTCAACGGCTTTTGTGATTTTTCGGTTTTTAAATGCCGGACGGCAAAGTTTCGGCGAGGTGCGGGCGTTGGGCGCAAAACTGCCTGAAAGTCATACCGGCGTGTTTTTTAAAGGTTCTGCAAAAGTAGTTTGCGTCGCAAAACCCGAATGTTTCCGCAAGTTCTTCCGCCGTGCGCCTCCCGCTTTCGGCAAGTTTTTTAGCGGCGGAGATCTTAACTGAGTTCACGTACTCGGTTACTCCCTTGCCGAACGCCTTTTTTACGGCAAGATATAAAGAAGTTTCGGATACCCCAAGCCGCTCCGCAAGTTCCTTTACCGTTATGCGGCGGGAAATATTTTCCTCTATATATTTTTCCGCTTTTGCGGCAAGACCGTAAGTCTTTCTTTCAATTGCGCCGCTTGCGGCAAGATATTCCGCGCACACCCCCATGATGAGCGCTGCCGCTCTCAGTTTTTCCCCGCTGAGTACCGGCAGCGCCCCGTGCCCTGCGGCAGGCAAATCCCCGCCCGCAGCCGAGCAGGCGTTAGGGAGCGGGTCTCCTTCTTTTAAAAACTGACCTATCATCATATAGCCCGCCACTGCGCCGCCCGGCATTATGGGGTATATGCTTTCGCAAAGGTTTTCCGGGCAGCGGTACGTGTGCGGCGCGCGCGTTTTTTTGGCTTTGTCGAAAGCCTCCCTGTCCGAACGGCGGCAGGCGCCGTCCTTACTTTGGTCTTTTCTCAAAGCGCTGCAAAAATCGCAAAGCCCGGCAGGGTATGCGGCTATTTCGTTGCGCCACTCGTCGAAAATCGCTATGCGCGCGCCCGTAAGGGCGTAAAAGGCTTTGAGCACGGCGATAAGTTTTTCACGGTCGGCAATCAGCATAATTAAATATCCTTTAATGAATTGTGCTTGTTATAAACAATATTATATTGCAAAAGGCAAAAAAATGCAATATAATAAACCAAACGGGAGGAAAAAATATGACCAGAAGGGAAACGGTAATTGCGGCGCTTGCTCACGAAGAGACGCCCGTAGTGCCGTATCACGCGGAATTTACGCAGCAGGAATACGAAAAGATGGTGAGATACACCGGCGATAAAAACTTTTACGAAAAATACGGCGGGTATCTGCACTATATGCAGTATTGGGGGTATCCCGAAGAGCGGGCGGATAAAAGCATGCACTTTACCGACGATTTCGGCGTTACCTGGGACAGGAGCGGCGCCGATAAAGATATAGGCGTGGTGGACGAGCCCGTTATGCCCGAGCCGGATATTACGCTCTATCCCGCGCCCGTTTTAAGGGAAAAGCGCATACGGGCGGAGTGCGAGAGGCTGCTTGCCACCCGCGAAGATAAGTTCTGTTTTGCGGGGATAGGCTTTTCAATGTTCGAAAGGCTGTGGAGTTACGTGGGGATGGAAAACGCGCTTATCTATATGCTGACGGAAAAGGAGTTCGTAAACGCCCTTTTAGATAAAATTTGCGATTTCAATTTAAAGGTCATAGACATAATAAACGAATACCCGTTTGACGGCGTGTATTTCGGGGACGACTGGGGCCAGCAGCGCGGCATGATAATGGGCGCGCCGCTGTGGCGTGAACTCATAAAGCCGCGCGTGGCGCGCATGTACGAACGCGCCAAAAAGAACGGCAAGTTCATTTTTCAGCATTCCTGCGGAGACGTGGAAGAGGTTTTTGACGACCTTATTGAAATAGGGCTCGATTGCTATCAGACCTTTCAGCCCGAGATATACGACGTTGAAAAGGTAAAGAAAAAATACGGAGACCGGCTTGCCTTCTGGGGCGGCATATCCACCCAGCGTGCGCTGCCCGAAAAGACGCCCGGGGAACTCCGCGAAATTATAAAGGAAACCCTTTCGGTGATGCGCAAGGGCGGGGGATACATACTTGCGCCCACGCACGCCGTCCCGCAGGACGTACCGCCCGAAAACGTTATAGCCATGCTGGAAGCGTTTAAAAATCAGAACAGCCTTTAATTACGGCGGAAAGACGTAAGCGCCGCAAGAGAAAACACCTCTCCCGCCCTGCCGGCATACAGGCAGGGCGGGAGAGGTGTTTAAATTAAAACAAACGATTATGTGCTTAAAAGCAGTTTGGTTTTATAAAACAAGCCGAAAGGCAGGCGAAGTCCGAAGGCAGGCGAAGTCCGCCGGTTTATAAAGTATAAAAGCCCGCCTATTTGATACAAACCTGAAAGTTTGTTGCTTATTAAGCTCGCCTTGCGCCGAACACTTAGTTGCGGCCGGTTACGAAAGGGAAGTTATTACCGCCGTGGCGCTTGCGCATATTCCTTCTTCTCTTCCCACAAACCCGAGCCCCTCCAACGTGGTGGCGGCAATGCCCACGTTTTGTACGGGCAGGGAAAGGGCCTTTGCAAGATTTTCGGCTATTGCGGGAATATGTGGGGAAAGTCTGGGCTTTTCCGCCATTACGGTTGCCGCTATGCTCGAAGGAGCGTAACCGTGTTCGCCCAGTATTTCCAGCACGTGTTTTAAAAGTTTTATGCTGTCCGCGTCCTTAAAGCGGGGATCGGTGTCGGGGAAGTGATAGCCTATGTCCCTGAGCGCGGCGGCGGAAAGCAGCGCGTCCATCACGGCGTGGGTCAGAACGTCCGCATCGGAATGGCCCGAAAGCCCCTTTTCGTAGGGTATTTCGATTCCGCCGAGAATAAGTTTTCTGCCCTCGGCAAGCCGGTGGCAGTCAAACCCCGTGCCCGTGCGTATGCGCGGGGAAAAGAGCAGGGAAAAATCTTCTTTATAGGTGAGCTTTACGTTGCGTGCGGAGCCTTCCGCAATATACAGGTCGCCTATAAACTCCTTATACACCTCGCCGTCGTCGTTAAAACTCGCGTCCCCCGCAAGGGAATATGCAAGCTTTATGAGCCTGGTCTGAAAGGCCTGCGGCGTCTGCACCAGGTACAGCCCGCTCTTGCCTACGTAATAATCGGCTTTGCCTTTCTTTTCCGCGCACACCGTGTCCCGGCAGGGGAGGGCGGCTATTGCTCCGCCGTGTTCCGCCGCGGCCGTTATGCAGTTTTTAATCACTTCCCGCGTAACGAAGGGGCGCGCCCCGTCGTGAATGAGCACTATGTCGCCCGTAACCGCCTCTAAGGCGCGCTTTACGGAGACGGTGCGCGTATCGCCACCCTGCACGGCTTTCACTCCCTCAGGGAGCAGGGCAAGCACTTCGTCTTTATCCCGCGCGGAATAGGTTACTATATGCTCGTCCGTAAGCCCGCTTTCGGTAAAGGCGCGTAAAGTGCGGGAAAGCACGGTCTCCCCGTCGTATTCGGTGAGAAGTTTGTTTTTGCCGAACCCCGCCCGCTCTCCTTTGCCGGCGGCGGCTATTATTACGGAGACTTTATTACCTTCAACGTCAGTCATCAAGCACCTCGTATAAAGATTCCGCCTCTTCCTTTCTCACCGTTTCCTTGATTTTCAGTACCCGAAACTTAACGGCGCCGCTGTTAAAGCCTATTTCCAGCACGTCCCCCTCTTTTACCTCGTGAGAGGGCTTTACCGTCCTGCCGTTGATTTTCACGCGCCCGCCCGTTGCCGCGTCCGCCGCGAGAGAGCGGCGTTTTAATATCCTTGAAACTTTTAAAAATTTGTCAATTCTCATAATCCCTTGCCCGTTTATACGCCGTTCTTGCCGATTTTATGATATAAAAAAGGTAAAATTTTAAAAATTTAAAGCAAACGCTTGACTTTGCTTGATTTTTAATATAAGATTATATAATGCACTATGATAGGTTAATATCGATTTTTGTCGCCTTTTTCGGGAAAAACGCGGGAAAACAACCCCCGAAACGCCTTAAAACCGATGATTCAAATATTAGCCGGAAGTTATATCAGCAAAATCTATTATACAATAAAAAATCGGTTTTGTAAACAGTGTTCGCAAAATTTTTAATTTTTTTAAGGAGTTTGGTTTAATGACAAGGAAACTACCCGAGATAGAATGCGGCAAGATAGTAAGAAAGACTTTCAGCAAAATCAAAGAGGCGATAGATCTTCCTTATCTTGTCAAAATTCAGAAGGACTCTTACGACACTTTTATCCGAGAGGGGATAAGCGAGGTCCTGGAAGATTTTTCTCCCATAACCGACTACTCCGACCATTTCGAGATGTATTTTTTAGAGCACAGCCTGGCGGGCAAGCCCAAGTACGACGAAAAAGAATGCCGCGACAGGGACGCCACGTTCGCGCTGCCGCTCCGCGTTAAGGTAAGGCTTGTAAACAAGGTTACCGACGAGATTATGGATCAGGACGTGTTCATGGGCGATCTTCCGCTCATGACGGACAACGGGTCTTTCATAATCAACGGCGCCGAGCGCGTTATAGTTTCCCAGCTCGTAAGGTCCCCCGGCGTGTATAACGGCGAGCAGATGGACAAGACCGGCAAAAAGATTTTCGACACCACGGTGATACCTTCCCGCGGGGCGTGGCTGGAATTCGAGCAGGATTCCCAGGGCGTGCTGTGGGTTCACGTGGACAGGACGAGAAAGATTACCGCCACAGTGCTCCTTCGCGCGCTCGGGTTCGGGACGGACGATAAGCTCGGCCGCCTTTTCGGCGACGACGAAATGATATTAAACACCGCCGCCAAGGACACTTCAAAGACCGAAATAGAGGGGCTTATAGAACTGTACCGCCGTCTGCGCCCGGGCGAAATCCCCACGGACGAGGCGGTTAAGCAGCACCTTAAAAATCTGTTTTTCGACGCGAGGAGGTACGATCTTGCCCGCGTGGGAAGATATAAACTCAACAAACGCCTGCGCTTAGGGGCAAGGATTGTCGGCGTAAAGGCGTATGAGGACATTATCAGTGCGGACGGGGAGGTGCTTGCCTTAAAGGGTCAGATTATAGGCAAGAACGCCGCAGAAGCCATTCAGAATGCCGGCATAAACTATATATATGCGGACGTGAACGGCGTTAAGCACAAGATAATAGCCAACAACGTGGTGAGTTTTTCCGCCGTTACCGGCAAAGATCCTAAGTTGTTCGGGCTTTTGGAATACGTATATTACCCCGCTCTTGAATTTTCGGGGAAGGTTGCCGCGCGCGCTGCGGAAGCGGGCGCCGAACAGACCGCGGAAGAATTTAAAAAGGACATCAACGCGCTCTTTTATATAGACGAGCGCGTGCTGCCCGCGGGCGAAGAAAAACCCGAGGACAGAAAGAACGACGAAAAGGCCAAAGAAAAGCGGATAAAGTTCGTGAACGCATGCGTGGTGTTTTACGATCTTTTGGACAAGGGGCTTACCGCGCCGCTTACCGTGGAGGGCAAAAAGGATATCCGCCCCCTTCTCGACATACTCAACCATAAACACATAACGGTGGACGATATCGTTGCCGCCGTATCCATAAATTTAGACCTCAATTTCGGGCTGAACGATACGGACAACATAGACCACCTCGGCAACCGCCGCGTGCGTTCGGTGGGCGAACTGCTGCAAAACCAGTTCCGCATAGGTATAGCCCGCTTGGAGAGGGTGATAAAGGAGCGTATGGCAACGCAGGACCCCAAGGACGTTTCTCCCCAGGGGCTTATAAACGTGCGCCCCGTGAGTTCCGCGATAAAGGAGTTCTTCGGTTCCTCGCAGCTCTCGCAGTTCATGGACCAGACCAACCCCATTGCCGAACTTACGCACAAGAGAAAACTTTCGGCGTTGGGCCCGGGCGGCCTTAACCGCGACAGGGCTACCTTCGAAGTCAGGGACGTGCACCACTCCCATTACGGCAGAATGTGCCCGATAGAGACGCCGGAAGGTCAGAACATAGGTCTTATATCTTCGCTTGCCGCGTTTGCGCAGGTGAACGAGTTCGGGTTTATAGAGTCCCCGTACAGAAAGGTGGAACACACCGTCAATGCGGACGGGACGATCGAAACGGTTGTAACCGAACACGTGGACTACCTTACGGCGGACGAAGAGGATAACTTTATAGTGGCGCAGGCCAACGAGCCGCTTATTGACAACAAGTATTTTGCAAACGACCGTGTATCCTGCCGGCATAAGGACGAGATAATAGAGGAAGTAAAGGAGAAAATGGACTATATGGACGTTTCTCCCAAGCAACTCATATCGGTTGCGGCGGCGCTTATACCCTTCCTTGAAAACGACGATACCAACCGCGCGCTCATGGGTTCTAACATGCAGAGGCAGGCGGTTCCGCTCCTTTGCCCCGAAAACGCCATCGTGGCGACCGGCATAGAGCGGCGCATCGCTTACGATTCGGGCGTTATGATTAACGCGGCGGAGGCGGGCGTTGTAAAGAGCGTGGCAAGCGACAGGATAGTGGTAACCGAGGAGGACGGCACCGAAAGAGAATATAAACTCAAAAAATTCGAGCGCAGTAACCAGGGTACTTGCCTCAATCAGCGCCCGATCGTAGACAAGGGCGAAAGGATTGAGAAGGGGCAGACCATTGCGGACGGGCCTTCCACCAAGAACGGCGAACTTGCGCTGGGAAGAAACATCCTCGTAGGCTTTATGAGCTGGGAAGGCTATAACTATGAGGACGCAATACTTCTTTCCGAAAAACTCATAAGGGACGACGTGTTCACCACTATCCATATAGAAGAACACGAAATAGAGGCGAGGGACACCCGCCTCGGCGAAGAGGAAATTACGCGCGATATCCCGAACGTGGGGGACGACGCGCTGAAAGACCTCGACGAGGACGGCATCATCCGCGTGGGTGCGGAAGTAAACAGCGGCGATATCCTGGTGGGTAAGGTTACCCCCAAGGGCGAAGCCGAGCTTACCCCGGAAGAGCGCCTGCTCCGCGCCATATTCGGCGAAAAGGCGAGAGAGGTGAGGGATACCTCCTTAAAGGTGCCGCACGGCGAAGGCGGCGTGGTGGTGGACGTGAAGATATTCACGCGCGCCAATAAGGACGAACTGCCCGCGGGCGTGAACAAGCTCGTGAGGGTGTATATAGCTCAGAAACGTAAAATATCCATAGGCGACAAGATGGCGGGCCGCCACGGCAACAAGGGCGTTATTTCCCGCATTCTTCCCGAATCGGATATGCCGTTCATGGCGGACGGCACGCCTTTGCAGATAGTGTTAAATCCCCTGGGCGTTCCTTCGCGTATGAACATAGGTCAGGTGCTGGAAGTGCACCTCGGGCTGGTGTGCAAGCAGCTGGGCTGGAAGATAGCCACCCCGGTGTTCGACGGCGCCACCGAAAGCGACATAAAACAGCTTCTCAAAGAAAACAACATAGTCAATCCGGAAGGAGAGGTAGACGGCAAGATACAGTTATACGACGGCCGTACCGGCGAGCCCTTTGAAAACAGGGTTACGGTGGGGCAGATGTATATGATTAAGCTCATCCACCTTGTAGACGACAAGATACACGCCCGTTCCACGGGCCCGTACAGCCTGGTTACCCAGCAGCCGCTGGGCGGAAAGGCGCAGTTCGGCGGGCAGCGTTTCGGAGAAATGGAAATATGGGCGCTGGAAGCCTACGGCGCGGCGCACATTTTGCAGGAGATACTCACCGTAAAGTCGGACGACATAGTGGGCAGGGTAAAGACTTACGAGTCCATAGTAAAGGGCACCAACATAAGCGAGCCGGGTATACCGGAGGCGTTCAAGGTGCTGCTTAAAGAATTGCAGAGCCTTGCGCTCGACATGAAGGTGCTTACCGAGAACAAGGAAGAGCTTGCCCTCAAAGACCTCATAGAGAGCGACGCGGATGACTTTGCGCCTGTCAGAGAAAAGGTTCATCACGAAGAAGTTTCGCTCGAAGACCTGGATAAACCCGCCGCCGAAGAACCGCTTTACAGCGACACCGAGGACGTGGATCTGGACGACGATTTCGAGTTCAACGCCAAGGATATGTTCGAGGACGACGATGACGACATAGACACCACCGTTCCCGATACGGACATTTTCGAAGACGACGATTTCGATGACGATTTCGAAGATGACGATGAGTAAGGAGTGATTGCAGATTATGTTTGAACTTAACAATTTCGATTCTATACAGATAGGTGTTGCTTCTCCCGAAAAGATAAGGGAATGGTCTTACGGCGAGGTTACCAAACCCGAAACCATAAATTACAGAACCCAGAAACCCGAGATGGGCGGGCTGTTCTGCGAGAGGATTTTCGGGCCGACCAAGGACTGGGAGTGCCACTGCGGCAAATATAAGCGCATACGCTATAAGGGCGTTATATGCGACAAGTGCGGCGTGGAAGTTACCAAGAGCAAGGTGAGAAGGGACAGGATGGGGCATATAGAACTTGCCGCGCCCGTCTCGCACATCTGGTATTTTAAGGGCGTGCCCTCCCGCATAGGCCTTATGCTGGACATGAGCCCCAAGGCGTTAGAGCAGGTGCTGTATTTTGCAAGCCACATAGTTCTGGACCCGGGCGATACCCCGCTTATGTATAAGCAGGTAATAAACGACCGCGAAAAACAGGAATACGAACAGCAGTACGGCGTGGGTTCGTTCAAAGCCGGCATGGGCGCCGAAGCCATAAAGGAACTTTTAATGGCGATAGACCTCGACAAGGAGAGCGCCGAAACCAAAAAGATCATAGACGACAACGCCTCCGGGCAGAAGAGGCTGCGCGCCGTTAAGCGCATAGAGATCATAGAGGCGTTCAGGAAGAGCGGCAACCGCCCCGAATGGATGATTCTGGACGTGCTGCCCGTCATTCCGCCCGAACTGCGCCCCATGGTGCAGTTAGACGGCGGAAGGTACGCAACGAGCGACCTCAACGACCTTTACAGGCGGGTTATAAACAGAAACAACCGTCTTAAAAAACTCATGGAACTGGGCGCGCCCGAAATCATTATAAGAAACGAAAAGCGTATGTTGCAGGAAGCGGTGGACGCGCTTATAGACAACGGCAGGCGCGGCAAGGCGATAAGCGGCGCGGGCAACCGCGAACTCAAATCCCTTTCCGGCATGCTGCGCGGCAAACAGGGGCGTTTCCGTCAGAACCTCCTGGGCAAGCGCGTGGACTATTCCGGGCGTTCGGTCATAGTGGTGGGACCCGAACTTAAACTGTATCAGTGCGGCCTGCCCAAGGAAATGGCGATAGAACTGTTCAAGCCGTTCGTAATGAAAAAACTCGTGGAGAACAACATCTGCCACAACATAAAGAACGCAAAGCGCACGGTAGAGCGCGCAAAGACCGTGGTGTGGGACGTGCTGGAAGAGGTCATAAAGGACCATCCCGTGCTCTTAAACCGCGCGCCCACGCTGCACAGGCTTTCCATACAGGCTTTCGAGCCGGTGCTCATAGAGGGCAGGGCGATAAAGCTTCACCCGCTGGTGTGCGGCGCGTTCAACGCCGACTTCGACGGGGACCAGATGGCGGTGCACGTACCTCTTTCCATAGAGGCGCAGGCCGAAGCGCGGTTCTTGATGCTGGCGTCAAACAACATCTTAAAGCTCTCCGACGGCAAGCCGGTCATGAGCCCCACGCAGGATATGGTTATGGGTTCCTATTATCTTACCATACTCAGGCGGCACATAGGCGAAAGATACAACGAAAAGGGCAAAAAGGATGAGCAGGGCGCCGTTTACGGAGTTCCCGAATACACCGTTTCCTATTCTTCTCCCGAAGAAGCCGTTATGGCTTACCAGACGGGCAAAATAGGCTTGCAGGACGAAATAATAGTAAGGAGAACGGCGGTTGTGGACGGGGAGACCGTGTCCGGAAGGATTCGTTCCTCCGTCGGCAAAATAATCTTTAACGAAGCCATTCCTCAGGACCTCGGGTTTACAGAACGTGTTTCCAAAGAAGATTACCTGAAATACGAGATAGATAAGCTCGTAGGCAAAAAGGACTTGCAGAAGATCGTCGGCGCGTGCTTTAAGCGCCACGGCGCAAGCTGCGCGGCGGACGTGCTGGACAAGATAAAGGAACTCGGCTTTAAATATTCCACGATAGGCGCCATTACCACGAGCGTGTTCGATATGCACATGCCCAAGGAAAAACCCGCCATATTGAAAGAGGCGGAAGAGCACGTGCTTAAAGTGGAAAACCTCTATAAAAAAGGCTTTATAACCGACGACGAGAGGTATAAAAAGGTGGTTTCCATCTGGAAACAGGCCACCGACGACGTTACCGATAAGTTAAAAGAGACGCTGGACGAATTCAATCCCATCCTCATGATGGCAAATTCGGGCGCCCGCGGCTCCATAGACCAGATAAAGCAGCTTGCCGGCATGCGCGGGCTTATGACCGACCCGAACGGCAAGACCATAGAAATACCCGTTAAGTCATGCTTCCGCGAAGGGCTTTCGGTTCTCGAATACTTCATATCTTCGCACGGCGGCAGAAAGGGTCTTGCGGATACGGCGCTTAAAACGGCGGACTCCGGGTATCTTACCCGCCGCTTAGTGGACGTGTCGCAGGAAGTTATTATAAAGGAAGACGATTGCTTTGCCGAACTCGGAGAGGCGCTCAAGGGCATAAAAGTACGTGCGATAATGGGCAGTAAGGGCGAACTCATAGAGAGCCTCAGGGACCGTATAGCAGGCAGATTCGTGGTGGCGGACGTGGTAAACCCCGCAACGGGCGAAATCATGGTGCGCGCTAACGAAATGATATCCGAGGACATGGCGGACGAAATAGTAAAGGCGGGCATAGAAGAGGTGGAGATAAGAAGTATTTTCACCTGCAAGTCCAAGACGGGCGTATGCGCCAAGTGCTACGGCAAGAACATGAGCAACAACCGTCCCGTTCAGATAGGCGAGGCGGTGGGCATAATCGCCGCGCAGTCCATAGGCGAACCGGGCACGCAGCTCACCATGCGTACCTTCCATACCGGCGGTATTGCAAGCACGGGGGACATCACGCAGGGTCTTCCCAGGGTGGAAGAACTGTTCGAAGCCCGTAAGCCCAAGCGCGCCGCCATAGTGTGCGAATACGACGGTACGGTTACGCTCGAAGAAAAGGATAAGATCATTCACGTAATAGTGAATACGGACGAAGGCGAAAGCAAGAATTACGCAATACCTTTCGGCACGGGCGTCATCGTGAAGAACGGGGACAGGGTGGAACCGGGCACCGTGCTCACCAACGGCGCGGTATATCCGCAGGATATCTTAAAGACCAAGGGTATCAAGGGCGTTCAGGACTATATCCTTAAAGAGATTCAGAGCGTGTACCGCTCTCAGGGCGTTGACATAAACGACAAACACGTTGAAATAATCGTGCGCCAGATGATGAAGAAAGTACAGGTCGAAAACCCCGGCGATACCGATATTCTCCCCGGAGAAAAGGTAGACCTTTACAGGTTCGAGGAAGAGACCATGAAGGCGCTCGACTCAGGCAACCGTCCGCCCGTGGGCAAGAGAATACTGCTCGGCATAACCAAGGCGGCGCTCGCCAAGGAAAGTTTCCTTTCGGCGGCGTCCTTCCAGGAGACGGCGAGAGTGCTTACGGACGCGGCCATAAAGAACAAGATAGATCCGCTTGTGGGGCTTAAAGAAAACGTAATTATAGGCAAGCTCATTCCCGCGGGAACGGGCATCAAAAATTACAAGAATATATCCCCGCAGACGGTAATAACCAGGCCGTCCTCCGCGGAAGAAGAGGGCGCTTAAGTAAAATTGCCGCAAAATGGGTGTAAAATAAGGCACAAGCGCGTAAAAGGGCGGGAAATTACGGGTAAAACCGTTGACTTGCCGCCGTGAAAATGATAGAATAATACATTGTCGGGCACAGCCCGGTTCAGACAGTTTCAAAAACGGTTCCGAATCCGTTTTCCGAATACCGAAAATTTTAAGGAGGTAAGAAATGCCAACAATTCAGCAGCTTATAAGACAGGGCAGGAAGAAAATAACCTACAAGTCCAAATCTCCCGCGCTGGACGAATGTCCGCAAAAGCGCGGCGTGTGCTTGTCGGTTACCACCACCACCCCCAAAAAGCCTAACTCCGCACTTCGTAAAATTGCGCGCGTAAGGCTCACCAACAAGGCGGAAGGTATAGTTTATATACCGGGTGAAGGGCACAACCTGCAAGAGCACAGCTCGGTACTTATCCGCGGCGGCAGGGTGAAAGATCTGCCGGGCGTAAGGTATCACATCATCCGCGGCACGCTCGATACGGCAGGCGTTGCAAAGCGCCGTCAGGCACGTTCGAGATACGGCGCAAAGCGTCCTAAATAAACCGTAAAATAGTTTATCGGCGTTTTTGCCTTACCGGCAGAAACGGGGCGCGGTTTACACACCTACTTAAAATCGGAATTCGGAAAATTAACCCGATTTGTAGGCAGTATGCGAGATGCAGAAGGTTCGCTACCCCTTTGGGGGCAAGTGATAGCCGTACTGAGGGTTTACCCTTAAAAAGCGCCGCTTGGCGCGCAAAAATTTAAAGGAGGATTTATTATGCCGAGACGTGGCAATATAGCAAAGAGAGACGTTTTGCCCGATCCCGTATATAACGATAAAGTAGTTACCAAGCTCATAAATCAGGTGATGCTTGACGGGAAGAAGGGTATAGCGCAGGGTATCGTGTATAAGGCTTTTACCGCCGCCGCCGAAAAGGTGGGGCAGGAGCCTAAGGAAATGTTTGCTCAGGCTTTGAACAACATCATGCCCATGGTGGAAGTAAAGGCCAGAAGGGTCGGCGGCGCCAACTATCAGGTGCCCATAGAGATCCGTGCGGAAAGAAGGCAGACCCTGGCGATACGCTGGCTGGTCGCCGCTGCAAGAAAGCGCGGAGAAAGACTTATGAGCGACAGGCTTGCCGCAGAACTTGTGGATGCGTTCAACAACACGGGCAGCGCGGTTAAGAAGAAAGAGGATACTCACAGAATGGCGGAGGCCAACAAGGCGTTCGCACATTACAGATTTTAATACGGAGATAAGTTATGCCGAGAGATTATGAACTGAAAGATACCAGAAACATAGGCATAATGGCGCATATCGACGCGGGTAAGACCACTACTACCGAACGTATACTGTTCTATACCGGTAAGACCCATAAACTCGGCGAAACCCACGAGGGCGAAGCCACGATGGACTGGATGGTGCAGGAGCAGGAGCGCGGTATTACCATCACCAGCGCCGCCACAACGTGTTACTGGAAAGGGCATCGCATAAACATTATAGATACCCCCGGGCACGTGGACTTTACGGTGGAAGTGGAGCGTTCGCTCCGCGTGCTGGACGGTGCAGTGGCAACCTTCTGCGCAAAGGGCGGCGTAGAACCCCAGAGCGAAACGGTGTGGCGCCAGGCGGATAAATACAAAGTGCCGAGAATAGCCTACGTCAACAAAATGGATATAAACGGCGCTAATTTCTACAACGCCATAAACATGATGCACGACAGGCTGCATACCAACGCCATTCCGATACTGCTTCCCATAGGCAAGGAAGACACTTTCAAGGGCGTTATAGACGTCATCGAAAGGAAGGCGGATCTTTATATGGACGACCTCGGTAAGGAGATCAAAGTTACCGACGTGCCGGACGATATGAAGGAGGAGTGCGAAAAGTACAGAGCGCAGATAGTGGAACTTGCCGCCGAGCAGGACGACGCGCTTATGGAAAAATACTTCGAGCAGGGCGATCTTTCCGTGGAAGAGATCAAAAAAGGGCTTCGCGCCGCCACGCTCGCAATGAAGGTAACGCCCGTTCTCTGCGGTTCTTCTTATAAAAACAAGGGCGTGCAGAACCTTTTGGACGCAATAGTAGAGTATCTGCCCAGCCCCCTCGACATAGGCGCGGTGGAAGGGCACGATCCGGACGGCAACGAAATAAAGAGAGAGCCTTCCGACGACGAGGCGTTCTGCGGGCTTGCGTTTAAGATAATGACCGACCCGTTCGTGGGTAAACTCGCGTTTTTCCGCGCTTATTCGGGCGTGCTTAAAACGGGGTCTTACGTATACAATTCCACAAAGGGCAAAAAGGAAAGGGTGGCAAGGATACTCAGAATGCACGCCAACCACAGAGAGGAAGTGGAGGCGGTGTATTCGGGCGAAATATGCGCGCTTGTGGGGCTTAAAGAAACCACTACGGGCGATACCCTGTGCGCCGAGAACGCCCCGATAATTCTGGAAAAGATGGAATTCCCCGAGCCCGTTATAAGGGTTGCGATCGAGCCCAAGACCAAACAGGGTCAGGAAAAGATGGGTTTCGCGCTTGCAAAACTCGCAGAGGAAGACCCCACGTTCAAGACCTATACGGACACCGAAACGGGTCAGACCATAATAGCGGGTATGGGCGAACTTCACCTTGAAATTATAGTGGACAGGCTGCTTCGCGAATTCCGCGTGGAAGCCAACGTGGGTAAACCCCAGGTTGCCTATAAAGAGACCATCCGCCAGGCTGTGGAAGCGGAAGGCATGTTCAAACGCCAGACGGGCGGCCACGGTCAGTACGGTCATTGTAAGATCCGGCTTGAACCGCAGGAACCCGGAAAAGGCTACGAATTTGTGGACGAAACGGTGGGCGGTTCCATACCCAAGGAATTTATTCAGCCTATCAACAAGGGTATTCAGGAAGCGGCAAAGAACGGTATTCTCGCGGGGTACGAGGTTGTGGACTTCAAGGTTACCGTGTACGACGGAAGTTATCACGACGTGGACTCTTCGGAAATGGCGTTCAAAATTGCCGGCAGCATGGCGCTTAAAGACGGTTTGCAGAAGGCAAAATGCGTGCTCCTCGAGCCCATAATGAAGGTGGAGATCTTAACGCCGGACGCGTATTTCGGCGACCTTATGGGCAACGTTACCGCAAGGCGCGGAATTATCCAGGGCACCGAGGACAGGAACGGCATAAAAGTGATAGACGCGCACATCCCGCTTGCGGAGATGTTCGGATACGCCACCGATTTGCGCTCCAGAACGCAGGGCCGCGGCAATTACACCATGCAGTTTGATCATTACGCCGAAGTTCCCAAGTCGGTTGCGGAAAAGATAATAGGCAAAAAAGCGTAATAACTGTTGACAATCTTTTAATTTTATTGTAAAATTATTATTGCCCCGAAAAACGGAAACGCGATTTTCGGAGCAGAGACAAAAAATAAAAACAAATAAAAAACAAAAATAAAAAATAACTTTTTCATTTCAGGTTAATTTGGAGGAAACAAGAATGGCAAAGGCTAAATTTGACAGAAGCAAACCGCACATCAACATCGGTACCATCGGCCACGTTGACCACGGCAAGACCACTCTTACCGCGGCTATAACGATGACGCTTGCCGCTTTCGGCGAAGCGCAGAAGATGAGATACGATGAAATCGATAAAGCGCCCGAAGAGAAGGCAAGAGGTATAACGATCAATACCGCTCACGTTGAGTATCAGACGGCTAAACGCCACTATGCTCACGTTGACTGCCCCGGCCACGCGGACTACGTTAAGAACATGATCACCGGTGCCGCTCAGATGGACGGCGCAATCCTCGTCGTTGCCGCGACGGACGGACCCATGCCCCAGACCAGGGAGCACATTCTGCTTGCCCGTCAGGTCGGCGTGCCCTATATCGTGGTTTTCATGAACAAGTGCGACCAGCTCGACGATCCCGAATTGCAGGAACTCGTTGAAATGGAGATAAGAGACCTGCTCACCGAGTACGGATTCCCCGGAGACACCACTCCCATCATAAAGGGTTCGGCTCTCAAAGCGCTTGAATATGCTCAGGCAGACCACACTCCCGAAGAGATCAAGAACGCTCCCGAATGCAAGTGCATTTTCGAACTTATGGAAGCTGTTGACAACTATATTCCCACTCCCGAAAGAGACGAGGCTAAGCCTTTCCTTCTTCCGGTTGAGGACGTGTTTACCATCAGCGGCCGCGGCACCGTTGCAACGGGCAGAGTTGAAAGGGGTGTTGCTCACGTGAACGATCCTGCCGAAATAGTAGGTCTTTCCGAAGAGAGCAAGAACACCGTTATTACCGGTCTCGAAATGTTCCGTAAGATTCTTGACGAAGCGCAGGCAGGTGACAACGTAGGCGCGCTGCTCCGCGGTATCGACAAGAAAGATATAGAGCGCGGTCAGGTTATCGCAAAACCCGGTTCGGTTAAACCTTACACCGAATTCGAAGGTCAGGTTTACGTTCTGACCAAAGAAGAAGGCGGCAGACATACTCCGTTCTTCAACAACTATCGTCCTCAGTTCTATTTCAGAACGACCGACGTTACCGGTTCCATCCAGCTTCCCGAGGGTGTGGAAATGGTTATGCCCGGCGACAACATCAAGATGGATGTTAAGCTCATAACCCCCATCGCTATGGAAGAAGGTCTCCGTTTCGCTATCCGTGAAGGCGGCAGAACGGTAGGTTCCGGCGTTGTTTCCAAGATAGTTAAATAATTAAGAAAGAACTGAATTTATCAGATAACTCTATCCCGCAAGTTTACTTGCGGGATAGAGTTGTTTTAAATATTTTCAAACATTCCTTGCGAGTACGTTCCGTGTGCTGCGTAAGCCTTATTTTTTATAGGCGCACAATGCGCCGGCGGCGTTTAATCTTATTCCCTTTAATAAATGCGGGTATCTTTTTTATTTTTCGGTTGTTCCAAAATAATATGCAAACAGTTGCCTTTAATATTTTTATAAATTTATTAAAAACCTTACCGGATATATAGTTTTGAAAAGAGCATTTCGGAAGGAGCGCTGCCGAAAAGATCGATAGGCAAAAAAAGAAACCGATTTAATTAAAACAAAGCAACGTATTGCATAATCTCAACGAGCGGGCGATGTGAATATAAATTAGGATATATATAAAGTTTTAAGGTTAATTACAGCGTTAAATCTTTTTCGGGGTATGATTTAAGCGTTAAGGCTTGCGGCAGACAGTTTTTAAGGCGCTTAAATCTCTTATTCAAAAAATTTATATAACGGTAAAATATTTTATATAATAGGAATTTTCAAATCACACTGTAAACGGCTGCACTCGGTATAAGATTGCAAAAATTTCCCTCAATACGCGCTATTACCCTCACGAATCGGTTTTTCCTATAATTTGTGTGCCGTTTTTATTATAAAAAAGCCGTAATGTGCCGCTTATTTTGCTGCCCTCCGCCTTATAATGTCCGTAAAAACTTCCGTACGCGAATATTTTTTGCAAAAAAATAAATTACGTAAAGGGTTTATTATTATATTCACGGGTGATATTCTTATATATAATGCGGTATTTTATATATAATAATGCAAAAAGGCAACGTTTGCATAGGTTTATACCGTTGCACCCATTTTATATAAGGCTGGCAGTAATATATAAAGTCAGCATTTGTATCAGTTTATACCGCTGCCACCCTTTTTTATTCCGTATAATAAAAAGCCGTAAGCGGCAGCCGCCGTATAAAAAATTAATTCAATCTATAAACCCCACGAGATAATCTACCGAAGTATTGAAAAGTGTGGCAAGGGTCTTTAACTGTTCTATGCTCGGTTCGCTGTTTCCGTTTTCCCAATGCGATATCGCCATTTTGGAAGTACTGAGTATTTTTGCAATATCGGATTGGGTCATATTGTTTTCCTGGCGCAGTTCTTTGAGCCTAAACCTGAATTCCATATCGAAATAGTATCAAAAATTGTTACTATAATATAGTTATCAAACTAAGGAAGGTTTAGTCATGGAAGAGAGCAAATATCTTAAACTGGCAAGGCAGGCAAGGGAGGAAGACAACGCGGAGGACGCTAAAATCTATTACAACAAGGTTAGGGAAGAAGACCCCGAAAGCGGCGAAGCAAAGTTCTTTGCCGCCTATTTTGCCATGCAGGACGGCACCAACGGGGAATTGCCCAGGAGATTTTCAAACCTTTGCAGTTCGGTTGTGCCCGCCGTAAGGCTTATAAAAAATTCTCAGGCGGAAAAGGGTGAGCAGCTGAAAGCAACGGAACTTATTGTAAACGCCTTTGTGCCCGAAACCTGGGCGGAAAATAAGTATATGAACGAATTGAACCATAAAGATAAGGTGGGAGATTCTTACGTTCAGGTTTTTTCATACACGCAGATAAAGAACGTCTGCAAAGCCGGAATGGAGACTTTGCGCGATTTGGGGGATGAGATAGTAAAACTCTATTTTAAGGACGCGGAGGCCACGAGGATAGCAGTTATCGCCTGGAAGGAATACGTTTCTCTTTCCCAGACCTGGTATTCTTATGCCGTGAAGGGAGACGCCGAACTGTATGCCGCCAAAATCAAGGAGTTTGACCCCTCTTACGTAATGCCGAAAAAGGCGTTTTGCATATCTTTCGGCAAAAAACAGTGAGCGGCGATATAAAATATTACAGAGAACAGTTTAAAAGGCAGAAAAAACTTGAAGAAATAGTATCCAAAAGGGTGCTTAAAAGGCCTAAAACCAAAAAATGGCATGTTTTTATGCTTTATTTAATGCTGCCGCCGCTGTGCATAGCGGCGGCATATGCCGTTTTTTGCGCGGTGCCGGCAGGTTATCGGTTGCCGGCGGGGCTCGTAGGGCTTATCTTGATTGCGGAAACATATTTAAGGTTCTGCCTTATTCAATCGGTAAAATGCTATCAGCATTACGCCGGGGAAGATACGCGCAGAAAATGTATGTGCATACCTTCTTGCAGCGAGTATGCCGTTATGTCGCTTAAAAAAATTTTTCCGTTAGTGCTGGCTTTGTTGAAGATATTAAAAAGGCTTTTTATAACCTGCGACGGCACCGAATATAAAGTAGATTTTCCATGCAGGAAGGCGGGGGAGAGGTTTGAAAAACGAATTTAACGGCGTCCGCTGCCCGCATTGCGGAGCCATGTGTAAAACTCTGGCGGGCGAAGATATTTTTTTGTGCGAATACTGCGGGGAAAAGTTTGTATTTGATTTAAGCGACCCGAAAACGCTTAAAAATAAGGAGCTTACAAGTGAGCTGAAAAACTTTTTTTCCGAGGAAAAGGAGCGGTTTTCAGCCGATTTTGCAAAATACAAATGGCTGATGAAATATTATTTGAAAAAAGCGTATAGGAAAAAATTTAAAACGGCGGTTGCAGTGTTTACCGCCATCGCCGTATTTGCGTTTTTATTAAGCCGCTCGGTGCCCGCCGTAAAAGTGCTGTTTTCGGTAATTCTTGCTTTGTGCGTGCCGCTATGCGCGGGAATGTTTTTCTTTTTTAAGGCAATGTATAAAAAATATCATCCCGCGGCAATGTTTTACGCGCAAAAAGCGGTGGAATGCGAAAGGCAGATAACTTTTTATAATAAACTCATAAGTAAACTGACAGATTAGACCTGCCTTTAATTTCTCGTATATACTGCCGCCCGGCCATGGCGGGGTTAAATTATTATCTTTTCATCCGGGTCCAATTCATAGCGTTTGGCCTGCATTTCGTACATATTTTTGTATTCGCCATCTTCGGATATGAGCCGGCGGTGAGTGCCCGTCTGAATTATTCTGCCGTTTCTTAACAGTATGATTTTATCCGCGTTTTTTGCGGCGTTTAGCCTGTGGGTAATGAATATTACCGTTTTATCGCGGATGTTTTTGATTATATCGTCAAAAAACGAGGTTTCGCTCATGGGGTCCAGCGCGCTCGAAGGTTCGTCTAAAATAATAACCGGCTGCGGCTGCGCCAAAATACGCGCGAGCATAAGTTTTTGCATTTCTCCGCCCGAAAGCACCAGCCCCTCTTTATCGAATTCCTTGGTTATTTTGCTGTCAAGCCCGTTTGCAG
>CASELQ010000022.1 GCA_949288785.1 uncultured Eubacteriales bacterium
AAATACGCGCGAGCATAAGTTTTTGCATTTCTCCGCCCGAAAGCACCAGCCCCTCTTTATCGAATTCCTTGGTTATTTTGCTGTCAAGCCCGTTTGCAGCACCGAGAATTTTTTCTTTTAACCCCACCTTTTCCAAAGTGTTCCATACAAGTTCGATATCGCTATCGCTGTTTGGTGCGCGCATCAGCACGGTTTCGCATACCGAGAGCGGGTATTTTTGAAAATCTTGAAACAAAATATTGAATTTGCCGCGCAGTTCGCTTAAAGAATATTCCTTTATATTATTTCCGCCGTAAGTAATTTCTCCGGAAGAAACGTCGTATAGCCGTAAAAGCAGGTTTATGAGCGTGGTTTTGCCGCTGCCGTTAAACCCCACTATGGCAAGTTTGCTGTTCGGTTGCACCGTAAAACTTACGTCATTTAATACCGTGTTTTGCGGGGTGAACGGGTAACTGAAAGTAACGTTTTTAAATTCTATAAAATAATCGCCGCCGAAAGAGAGGGGATGAGCGGGGGAAACTATACGGTTTTCGTAATTAAGCAAAGAGGTTATGTTTTTGGAATACAGTTTGTATTTATTGAGTTCGGGCAGGATAAGCGCAACCGTCATAAAACTGTTTACGGAAGAAAAACTTGCGTTGGCAAGGGCGGCAAAATCGCCTATACTTAACTGCCTGTAAATAACCCTGTAAGAAATTATGCACATGATAAGCCCGAATGCAAGCAGGCTGAAACAGATATCGGATACTACCCGCAGCGCGCATAATTTTTTTGAGTATTTTGCGTTTATGTCAAGTAAATTTCGGTTGGTTTTATCGTACTCTTTAAAAAGCAGAGATTTGAACGGCAAAACCATAATCTCTTTTGCACAGGCAGGGGAGTAAAATATTCTTTTAAGAAATTCGGAATATCTTTCCGCCTTGATTTTTTCGTTGGAAAACCTGTACGTTAGCTTGGTGACGAAAAAGTTTAACGCCAGAGTAACCGCAACCGCCGCGAGAGGGGCAAGGAGAACCACTGCGTCTATCGCGGCAATCATCGCGCCGATAAAAATAAGCCCCGTAATATTTATCAAAAAGTTTTGCAGGCTCAGAAAATAATCGATTACCGTTTTATCGGCGTCCTTTATGCCGAGCGTAACGGTTTCGTAGAACTCGCTGTCGTCAAAACATTGCAAATCGCACGAGGAAAGTTTTAAAAACATTTTGTCGTTTAAAAACTTTTTTATTTTTATGTCGCTTTTGGGTATGATTATATTGTTATATAATCCGCCGAAAAGATAATATACCGATTCTCCTATCACTAAAAACAGGATGGCGAAAACGATATCTGCAAAGGAAGCTTGCCGCGTTATCAGATCTATTATGATTTTTATGCCGTAGACGTTTATGAATTTGGGAATGACCGATAGCAGTACGATAAAAATCATCCAAAAATAACGCTCTTTGGAACTCTGCCAAATTATTTTGAGTAAAAAACCTCTCTCTTTTTTGCCGTGCATAAACCTTTCCCCGTAAAAACATATATCGCGTAAAATATTAACGGAATATTTTGATTAAGATAAAAAAAATTTTGCAGATAAACCGCTCGGAAATTATTTAAGCCGAAAGTGCGGCGGCGCGGCTTAAATAAAACCGCGCGGCTTTAATGCCGTTAACGGCGGCTTAATTAAATATGCCGAATCAACCAAACCTGAAAACCCCTTATACGTATATTAAAACGCGCCTGTTACCTTATATGCGCGTTATTAAAAATTAAAAGCAACAAACGGAAAACCCGTTTATAATGCCGGTATACAAAAACTCCCCCGCAGCGGCGGGGGAGTTTTGCGGTAATCAGTTAAAAGAATCTTTATAAGCTTTACCGAATTTGAAGGCGGGTATTTTGGAAGCCGCTATATTTATCTTTTCACCCGTCTTGGGATTTATACCCTGCCGTGCTTCCTTGCTTTTGAGTTCGAAAGTGCCGAACCCGGAAATCTGAATCTTTTCCCCGTTTTTCAAACCTTCCGTAACTGCGCCGATAAAACCTTCGAGTGCGGTAGCCGCGTCTTTAAGGGTGATTCCGGCGTTGTTTGCCATAGCCCTGATGAGTTCGTTTTTGTTCATTAAACTAAACCTCCATAGTTTGTTAAAAGTATTATACCATAAAACAAGGAAAATTCAAGTGATTTTTTAATTATTTATGAAAAAAAAGTAAAAAATTTTATTTTTTTGCCAATTTTTATCAAAACGGGCTTTTTACGGCTATTTGCTTGACATTTTCGGCGTATTACTTTACTATAATTTATAAAATTATGGATATAACTGCCGTAACGGCGCTTCTTAACGAGCAAGCCCGCGCTCTTTACCGCGGTAAGATCGCACGGGGAGACGGGTTTTTATTCTATTCCGGGAACGCCGCCGAAAAATTTAAGGAAGTCCTTTTATCCGCAGCGCCCTGCGGAAAGGTTTTGCTGCTCTTTGACAAGAGCGGTTTTGCCGCTATGGGTAAAATTCTTTCCGCTGCGGCGGAGAGTGCGGGGTGCAAACCTTTTTGCGTAGTGGTGGAGGAGGGATACGATTTCATAAAAGCGGCTTCGGGCGCGCTGTGCGCACCCGAAGAGATACGGCTTGTGGCGGTTTGCGGCAGGAGTATGCTAAAACTCGGGGCTTACTGCGCCCGCATAAGAGGGGTGCCGCTTGCGGTTATACTAACAAGCGTAAAGACGTGCGGCGTTTTGTCCCCCCACGTATTTTTTAAAAACGGGGACAAGCCGGACGTATTCCGTGCGGAGATAAAAAGGCATATCATCTTTGACGAAGATGCCATAGCCGCCTCCGCCGCGGCAGATACGGCGGAGGCGTATCTCGATACGGAAAGCCGGATCCCCGCGCTTACCGATTATCGGATAGCCTGCGTAATAAAGGGCGAACGCGCCGCAAAGGAAGAATATTCGCTTGCAAGGGAAGCCATACTTGCGGTTTATAACATATTCGGGCACGGCAAAGAAGATCGGGCGGCTTTACTTTTATATAACGGCATGCTGTCAGAGTTGGCGAACGCCGGCGCGCGCGGCAAACTTTTCGATTTTTCCGCCCTTTCGCTTGCAGACGAGATGTTTTTCGGCGGAAGAGCGGGCGGCGGGCTAAAACTGCGCATGTATTCGGTCATTTCGGGCATATATTATCTTTATTTTGACGGGAAATTCGATAAAATTACCGAGTATCCCGATTATCTTGCCCGTGCGGACGAGATATCCGCCCGAACGGGTACGGATAAGGGCGTTATTTTGAGCGGGCTCCGAAAACAGGCGGCGGTTTTAAATAAGAGCGCAAAAAAAATACGGGATATAAAGGACAGGCTTAAAGCCGAGATAATAAGCCAGAACGCTTCCGCTTCGGCGGTTTCCGCGGCTTATTACGCGTTGGGCGGCAAGGACGGAGCGGATGAGAAAGAGGCGGCGTTTGCGGTAAAACACTGCGGAGATCTGCCCTTCGGCATAAACGGCATTACGCTTGCCCGCGAAGAGGGGTTTACGGAGTATTTATGAACGGAAAATTCGGCGGGATAAAGGCTGCGCTTTTCGACCTTGACGGCACCGTGTATATAGGCGGAAAACTCATTCCCGGGGCGAAAGAGGCGATAAACGCGCTGCGCCGCGGCGGCATTAAAATCGTATATCTTACCAACAATTCTTCCGCCGACGCCGAAGAATACGCCTGTAAACTTACCCGCCTCGGCGTGCTTGGCGCGGCGGACGAGGTCTGCTCTTCGCTTACCGTGGGGGCAAAGTATCTTAAAGAACATAACTGCGGCAGGGTTTACGCCGTGGCTTCCGAAAGGGTGAAAAGTTATCTTGAAAAGCAGGGGATAGCCCTTTCAGAGGGCGGAGGCGGGGCGGATACCGTCTTTTTAACTTACGATAAAGAATTGAACTATGATAAGCTTGTAACCGCAAACAGGCTGTTATACGCGGGTGCAAATTACGTTGCCACCCATGCGGATAAGGTTTGCCCGGCGGAGGGCGCGCCCCTGCCGGACGCGGGTTCTTTTATAGCCCTTTTCAAAGAGAGCAGCGGCAGGCTGCCGGACGTCATTATAGGAAAGCCCTATCCCTATATGGCTGAATATCTCTCCGAAAAGCTAAATCTTGCGCTTAGCGAAATGCTTATGGTGGGGGACCGGCTGTATACGGACATAGCGTTCGGGGTGAACTCCGGGCTCAAAACGGCGCTTGTACTATCCGGGGAAACTACCGAGAAAATGTATTCTCTTTCGGATATAAAGGCGGATATAGTTATAAACAGCATAGCCGACCTGCCGGAGTATTTTTGATCTCACGGTATTGCATGGCGTAGGCTTAAAAGTAATAAAATGAATTTATAAATCATAAAGCGGCAAAGATATTACGGCGCGGGCAAAAGCCCGCGTTTTTTGTTTTTAGGCAAAGCCTTATAAACGGGCGATTAAAGATGACGGTATAAAAAATTAAAAACCCGTCAATAATTACCTGCGGAGAAGGTCATGAAAAAGAACGTGTTAAAAAAGGCGGCGGTGATTATTGCGATTTTGCTGCTCGTAACGTGCGGGGCTTACGCAAAGAAAAAGCCTGTGTTCGCAGGCTATGCCGACAGGTTTGAAATATATTTCGAAAGCGGTTCTTTGGACGCCGGCACCAACGTGGGCGCGGCGGAATATTCCCGCTTTAACGGCATAAAAGGCGAGAGCTGCGTTATAGACCCTATGTATTCCGCCGAGCAGGTCATTGCCGATTTCGGCGCCGAATGCGTGTTTACCGAGGAAACGGAGGCGGGGATAAGTTATTACTGTTATTCGCCCCGCATAAAGTACCGCGAATATATAGGCGGGAGGGCGGTAAATCTGCACGTATTCGAGGGGGAAGATAAGCTTATGGCGGGCGCGCCCATGATTTACGGAAGTTACTGATAAAAAGTTACGGAATATTTAAATTGCTTATTTAACGGGCGGCAAAGTCCTCTTAAAGTAATGGGGGGGAGCCGTGCGGCGTGATTTAAGGCTGATTTTATCGGGAGATTTTAAGGAAACAGGAAAAAATAAAAAATTTTTTCGGAAAAGTGTATAGAAAAATATTTGGGCGGCAATAATCGCCGTAACAAAAGTAATCGGAGGAAATGAAAATGAAACAGACAGAAAGCAAAGCGCTTAACTTTTTCAAAAGGAACGCGGTATACTTGATACTTGCCTTTTGCATACTTGCGATAGGCCTTTCGGTAACCCTCGTTCTGGTGCACAGAAACAACGAAGCGCAGCAGCTGGAAAACCCGCTCGATCAGGAAGACCCCTCGGACAACACCGATCTTCCGTCGGGGCCCGAAGAACCTGACGACCCCGTAGACGTACCCGGCACCGAAGAACCGGACGAGCCTGTTATAGACGTGATAGAGTTTATAATGCCGGTGGAAAACGCCACGGAGATAGCGGGATACAGTGAAAGCATGGTATTTAACAGTACGCTGGGCAGATTTTCCGCTCACACCGCGATAGACTTTTTCGCGGCGGAAGGCACCCCCGTATACGCCGTAGAGGACGGTACCGTTGAAAGCGTTACGAACGGCATTTTAGAGGGCGTTACCGTTATAATAGATCACGGCGACGGGCTGAAAACGGTATATAATTCGCTTGCGGATCCTGAAGAAGTATCTGTAGGGCAGAAGGTGGCTCGCGGGGACAAGATAGGCGAAGTATCGGTAACCAACCGCCAGGAATATAAGGACGGCGCCCACCTGCACTTCGAGGTAACCGAAAACGGCGAAACCATAGACCCCGGCAAGTACCTTGTTTTCGAGGAAAAATAAACGGCGGAAAGCAAAGCGCAAAAAATCGGACAAGTTGAAGATATTAAGTTATCAAAATATGCGGCCCCGAATAAAATAGTGTTAAAAACTGTTTTATTCGGGGTTTTGTATGAAAAAAATAGTATGTATTATAAGCGCGCTTATTTTGATGCTGGCGGCGGCGGTAACGGGCTACGGCTGTTCAAAAGAGCAAAAATACACCTCTTACAGCATAGAATGCGCTCTTGTCGGGGACGTGTTAAGCGGTACCGAAACCGTTACCTTTTACAACCATACCGACAATTCGTTTAAGGAACTTAAATTCAACCTTTACGGCAACGCGTTCAGAAAAGGGGCGCAGTATGCGCCCGTAAGTTCTCAGTACCGTTCGCGCGCGTATTATAACGGCGAAAGTTACGGGGAGATGAATATTATATCGGTAACGGAGGGCGAATCTCCCGTAAATTTTTCGGTTACGGGCGAAGATATGAACATACTTACCGTGCCGCTGCAAGCCGAAGTTTTCCCGGGGGAAACGGCTTGCGTAACCATAGATTTTTCACTTACGCTTGCCGAGGTCATAGCCCGCACCGGCATAAACAGAAAGACCGTAAATCTTGCAAATTTCTACCCCGTGCTGTGCGGGATAGAGGACGGCGGCTTTTACGAATGCGTGTATTATTCCGCGGGGGACCCGTTTTTCAGCGACTGTGCGGATTATTCGGTTACTTTCACCGCCGATGAAAAATACGTGGTTGCGGCGGGCGGCAAGCTTATCGGTTCTTCCGTGAACGGCGGCAAGAGAACGAGCGAATATTCGGCTACAAAGTCGCGCTCTTTTGCGCTGGTGCTTTCCGAGCATTTCGAATCGGCGGCGGACGCCTCGCTCGGCACCGAGATAACCTATTATTTTTATAACGACGACGACCCCGCAAAATCTCTCAAAGCCGCAAAGGACGCCCTGCGGCTGTATGAAAACCTGTTCGGGGAATACCCGTACGAGACGTTTTCCGTGGTGCAGACGGAGTTTGTTCAGGGCGGGATGGAATATCCCTCGCTCGTAATGATAAGCGACGCGCTTGAAGAGAGCGCGTATTTAGAGGTGATAGCTCACGAAACGGCGCATCAGTGGTGGATGGCGGCGGTGGGCAGCAACGAAATAAAATACGGTTTTTTGGACGAGGGGCTTGCGGAATATTCCGTTATACTGTTTTACGAAAACTATCCCGAATACGGCATGACGCGGGAGGCGTGCCTTGCTGCGGCGGAAAAAACGTATAAAATATTCTGCTCGGTATATGACAAACTGTTCGGGGGGACCGACACTTCCATGATGCGCAGCCTCAAAGACTTTTCGGGAGAATACGAGTATGTGAACATAGCCTATATAAAGCCCGTGATAATGTACGACTGCCTCCGTACTACCGTGGGGGACGAAATGTTTTTCAAGGCGCTCAAAAGATATTATTCGCAATATAAGTTCTTGAACGCCGATCCGTTTGACCTTGTGGGCGCGTTCGAAAAGGCGGGCGCCGCCGCTAACGGGTATTTCGAAGGATTTTTTAACGGGACGGCGATATTATAGTAAAGCGCGGGCATTATCGTCCGTTTCAAATGCCGCGGGAAAAGGGAAGAGACGGCAAAAAGCATATAAATGCCCGGCAAACGGTAAAATTTGCCGGGCATTTGCATTTAAATAAATATTATCTGTTGACAAAACACGCGATAAATGATAAACTAATTGGGTATACAAAGGCTCAATATAAGGAGTTGCTATGAAAAGGCTTTTTAAGATATTCGCGCTGGCGGCGCTGGGCGTTGCCATGCTTGCTATGGCAGCCGCTTGCAACGGGGAGACCAACCGCACGGGAGAAACCGGGCTGCTCGTAAAGAGATTCAGCGGAGACGAATACTATACGGTTTACGGTTATAACGGCGGATTTGAAGGCGAGAGTTCCGTGCTGGACATAGGCGCCTATGCCGAGGAGCACAATATAGTGATAGGCAGGATACAGGAAGGCGCGTTCGAAGACAACAACACCCTTACCGAAATAATAGTTCCTTCCACCGTGGAGACCATAGACGCGGGCGCGTTCCGTTCCATGCGTAGGCTGGAAAAGATAACGCTGCCCTTCGTGGGGCTTAACGCCGATTCCGATTCATACCTCGGCGAAAGCGCGGACGCGGAGGACAAAGCCGTGGATTCCGAGAGGATATTCTGCCACATATTCGGCACGGAAGAGTTCGAACAGGGCGCGGCGGTAACCGCAAATTACGGTTCTTCCACCGCCACGTATTATCTGCCGTATACTCTTACCGAGGTAACCATAGCCCCTGCGGGAGATTACGGCATACCCATGTACGCTTTCAGCGGCGTGGCGCAGCTCTCTAAGATTACCCTTGGCGAAGGGGTGAACGCGATAGGCGCGTTTGCGTTTGAAAACTGCGGAGTGCAGAACATCACCCTTCCTTCTACGCTTAAAAACATTTATGACAGCGCATTCGTGGGCGCAACGGCGTTAAGAGACAATGGCATTTCGTTCGAAGGGCTTACCCTTGAAAAGATAGGCGCCCACGCGTTCGAGGCAACGGGGCTCACTTCTCTTGCCGTAAACGTTCAGACCATAGGCGAGTATGCTTTTGCGGGTTCATCGCTTAAATCGGTAACCGTAACCGGGGTAAAGGAGATAGGCGCATGGGCTTTTGCCGAGTGTGAAAAATTGGAGGCTGCAAACGTAAGCATAACCGTTATGGACGGGGAGACCCTTGTTATGGGAACCTATGCGTTCGGGAGCATCACCTCGGATATTGAATATTAACTGTTACGCCTGTTTGGCGGCAGTATGCAGAGTATGATAGTTTTTCCCGGAGGTTCGGGCGTTCTTTCGGGTGATTGACCGAGTTTAAAAAACGAATCGGTAAAACAGACATTTAAGCAAACCATAATTACTGTGTTTTAATTTTTTTTTGGCACAGCCGCGCGGAATCTTCCGCGCGGCTGTGCTTTACGTCCTGATATGTCTTATAACGTTGAGATGCGGAAAGAGGGGGCGGCGAAATAATTCGCCGCCCCCTCTTTAAGTCTTTTGTAAAATTTTTCGTAAAGGTTTAAATCTTTAAATATATAAGTTATGAAATTTTTTAAATATACCGCAGACGTTCTCTTACGCGGCATTTATCTCGCAGGGGTAACAGGGGTAAGCGTAAAAACCGAAAATCTGTATCCGCCGCCTGTCTATACGCCAGTTATCTCTATCGAGCCGAGAGTACATACCAAAGACCCCGCTCTCACAAAAGAGCCGTAGGCGTTCATCGGGGAAACGATCATATATGGGGCGGCTATCCACGGCACGACCGTGTTGTCCCCGTCTTTAAGGGCTTCTTTTATGATATAAACGTACTGATTGGAGCCCGAAGTGGTGGCGGAGTTTACCGCAAAGGACATTTCGCGCAGGGTTGCGGCGCCCGTATATGCGCTGCCGTTGTAACTTATGTTTACGTCGTTACGGCTGTATTCCTGGTCGTTTGCCACAAGCAGGTCGGTGGGTTCGCCGTATCCAGAGGACACCGCCGGCAAAACGTAAGTAGATTCGGTGGCAAGCTCTATGTTGCGAGTGGCAAATATGAGCTGAGCGTTGTCTATTACCGTCTTTGCGGAATATTCGTAAGTGTTTTCGGTGAGTTCTATATCCTCTAAATTCTGTTCGGCGTCAGACACGCGGTATTCGGTTGCGCGTGATCTTATGGTGTAAGAGCCGGAGTTGTACAGTACCTCCGCGCTGCTCTTTACCGTGGAGCAAAAGGCGCTTGCGTTGCTTACGTTAAGGTTTGTGTACTCCGAAACCGTGTTCGAGTAAAGAGGCATATAAGACTCCGAAAATGGCAAAAAGTAAACTTCCGCGGTAATGGTATCCGTAGCGGTGTAATTGTTTTCTTCGTTGCCGGGGAAGGTATATTCCACGTTTAATATCAGTTTCGTAGTCATGTGATACACGGCGGCGTCCCCCGGTATGGTTATATCGGTAACCACGCCCGCGGGCAGCACGCCCATAACTTCCAGAGAAGAAGTGTACGTTCCGCTTGCGGAAATATTGACCCTGTCCGAAAGAGAGGAGTCCTTGGAGAAATTATAGCCTTCCGCGTGATATTCCGCGGTGTAGGAAAGGGTTTCCCTGTACCCCGCGGGCGGGTCGGTCTCCTTATTTCCCGTAGTCTCGCTGCTGAGCGCCGAAAAAGCGTTATTGAAAGTGAGCACGCCCCTTCCGCCGCCGCAGCCCGCAAGGGTAATGGTTATGAGCGCGGCAAGCATAAGCGCGGTTATTCTCTTCTTCATATTATCTCCGTATTCAAAAGATTTTAATATATAATAGCACAATTTGCCGTGAAAGTAAAACGCTGGGTTTAAAAACTTTTAAAGTATTTGATTTAAACTCTTTCTAAACCGCCCGATGTGTGGTAAAATATTAAATATGGAAAACACTAAGGCAAAACTCATAGTAACGGATTCCCGTTTCGGGTTGTTCGACATACTGGTTAATGAGCTTGGCGGCGCGGCGCGCGGAGCATGCGGCAAAAATTTGGTATTCTGTGAAGAAAAAGTTTCACTCATGGCGGAAAGGCGCATTGCAAGAGAAGCGGGCGCAAGCATAAACACCGCCGTCTATTCGTTCGGGAATTATTTAAGGATAAAAAGGGCGCCTTCGGATCTTTTGAGCAAAGAGGGGTCTGCCATGGTAATAAAAAAGATACTCTCTTCCGGGCGGCTTTTGTGTTTTAACGCCAGCAGAACGGGGCTGGCGCCTTCGCTTTACGAACTTATAATGCAGTTAAAGAGCGCGGCGGTAGACCCCGAAACGGTAGAGCGGGCGGCGGAGCAAACTAAGGGTATTCTCTCCAACAAACTCAAAGACGTTGCCTCCGTGTTTTCCGCGTATGAAAGGTATTTAAGAGAGCACGGGCTAAAAGACCAGAGTTCCGCGCTTAGCGAACTCCCCGATATTTTGAAAGAGGATAAGGATATAGAGGGCGCCAACGTAATAATACTGGGTTATACGGGTTTTACGGCGCAGATAAGGAACGTTATGCGGGTGCTGTTAAAAAGGGCGGCAAAGGTAACCGCCGTTTTAACGGGCGGGCGAAACGGGTTTGTGTTCGTGAACGAAACGGCGGCGGAGTTTTCCCGCCTGGCAAGGGAGACGGGCGCGCGTTTTCATGAGGAATATTTAGAGAGCGATTACTTAAAAGAAGGGGCGAAGATAGTAGCGGGCATGTTCGACCCCGCCGTGTTTTCCGCGCCGATCCTACGCACCGAAAGGATAAAGTTCTCGGCGGCGGAAAATCGGAGAAGGGAGATATATAACGCCGCCTGCATAATAAAGAAAAGCGTTATGCGCGGGGAGTGCAGGTATAAGGACTATACGATGATCTGCCCCGATAAAGACGCTTACAGGCGGGATATAGAGGAGGTTTTCGGGCAGCTTGAAATTCCGTTTTTTCTGGACGAAAAGAAAAAGCCGGGCGCCCACCCCTTAATAACCCTTATACTTTCTTACATAGAAATTTTCCGCAGGGGATATTCTAAGGAGGCGCTTGCGGCTTTTTTCAAAAATCCGCTCGTATGCGAGGACAGGGCGCTTGCGGACAAATTTGAAAACTACATGATAAAGTACAACGTAGAATACGGCGCTTTCCGCCGGCCCCTTGTCCTTGCGGCGGAAAGCGAAGAGCAGCTTTTAAACTTTGAGGAATTCCGAAAAAAGATTTGCGCTTACCTTTCCCGGTTCGACGCGGAAGGGCTTTTAAAAGCGTGCGGTGCGGAAGAAAAACTTGCCGCGTTTACCGTTCGCCTTACCGCCGCGGGAGAGGCGGAGGAGGCAGCCGTGAACGAACAGATAGCGGGCGCGGTAAAATCTTTGCTGTCTGAGATGAAGGGCATCCTCGGGGACGGGGAGATAAGTTACAACGAATACAGGCAGGTGTTCATGAGCGGGGTAGCCGCCATGGAACTTTCCATAATACCGCAGTATAACGACGCGGTGTTCATAGGCGGTTTTAAGGAGGCGGCGCTCGTAAAGGCAAGGAGGCTGTTTGCGGTGGGGCTTGTATCTTCGGTGCCGGAGGTGAAAGAGGACGTGGCGCTGCTTTCCGACGGGGATATAAACGCCCTTTCCGAGATAAAGGTGCTGGTGGAACCCTCTATAGGCATTGTGAACAGGCGCGCACGGGAGGAGACCGCGCTGGGGCTTGCCGCCTTTTCCGAAACGCTGTATCTTTCATATCCCGTATCCTCGGGCGGGCGCAAGAACGTAAAGAGCGAACTCCTTTCTTATTTGCAGAGCATGTTTACTTTTACTCCCTTTCCCCAAGGCGGCGAATACCTTACCTTAAAACAGGGGCTTAACGCCTTTGCGCGGGAAGCGGGCAGGTTTGCCGCCGGGCTTTCCGATGACTTTACGCTGCCCGCCGCTTTTTACGCCGCGGAGGGCGGAAAGGAGGCGGGAAAAATAGCCGAATACGCGGGCAAGGAAATAAAAGAACGGCTTTCGGGCGGGGGAAAGGCGCTCATAAAAGACGTAACTTCCCCCACCGCGATAGAAGATTTTTACAGGTGCCCCTACCGCTCGTTCATGGAGCACGTGCTCGGGGCGGAGGAAAGAAGGAGCGGCGCCCTGGGCGGGCTTTCGGCGGGGGTGCTCATGCACGAGATCTTTTACGAGTTTCTTTCGCGCGCGGAAGATATGGGCGAAGGCGCCGATTATAACGCGCTCTTTAACGAGGTGGCAAAGCAGATAACGGAAAAGGACGACTATAAAAAATTCACCCAGGAAGCCCGCCTTAAAGAAGGGCTTACCGCCGCGCTTAACGAGTGCCGCAAGTTCTGTTTTAAGACGTTGGAATGGCTGCGCAGTTCGGAATTTAAGACCGAAAGGAGGAATCTTGAAGCCAAGTTCGGGGACGGGACGGGCTGCGCCTATCCCGCCGTGCGGCTTGCGGGGGGCAGGGTTAAACTTTCCGGCAAGATAGACCGCGTGGATACTTATAAAAACTACTTCCGCGTGATAGATTATAAGACGGGCGGGACGGACGACTCGGACAAGGGCCTGTTTTCGGGCACCAAACTGCAACTGTATTTATATGCGGCGGCGGTGGCGGCAAGCGGGAAAGAGCCGGCGGGCGCATACTATATGCGGGTGGCGGACCCGTATCTTGCCCCCGGGGAGCAGGTAAAGCTGGTTGCGGGCAAAACGCTGGACGTTAAAGAGGCGCTTGCCGCGCAGGATAACGGGATATTCGAACGGGAAAGCCCGTATCTTCCCGTAACCGTTTCGGGGGATAAGACCAAGGGCGCGGTGTCCGCGCGGACCATGAGTGCGTTTATTTCTTACGCCCTGAAAGTGAGCGAAAGGGCGGTCAGCCGCCTTGAAGAGGGAGTGATAGTGCCTTCCCCTTACGAAAGGGCGTGCGAATACTGCCCGTTTGCCGGCGTGTGCGGCGCGCCGGGCGAGCTTATCCGCTCGCTTTGCGGCGTTACGGACGAGGTGATAGAGCAGGCGGGCGAAGATACCGCCGCGGAAAAAGGAGAACGAGATGCCTGAACTTAAACGCGAACAATCGGAGGCGGTCTTTCATAACGAGGGCAGCATTTTAGTATCGGCTTCGGCGGGAAGCGGCAAGACTTTCGTAATGATAGAGAGGCTTATCCGCCTTATATCGGAGGGGAAGGCGCACGTAAAGGAGATGCTTGCCGTTACCTTTACCGAATCGGCGGCGGCGGATATGAAAGAAAAACTGAAAGCCGCGCTTATCCGCAAAATAAACGAGGGAGCGGCGGGGCTTGCAGCCGAACTTTCGGAGGTGCCCGCCGCCGATATAAGCACCCTGCACTCTTTTTGCTCGCGGCTTTTGCGGCAGTATTTTTTCGCGGCGGGCATAGCGCCGGATTTTTCCATTGCCGACGAGGACAGGGCGAAGGAGATAAGGGAGGACTGCGCGGACAGGCTTATAAGAGAACTCTATGAAAGCGGGGACAAAGATTTTCTCACCCTTTGCGCCCGCTACCGTGCAAAACGCTCGGACGACGCTTTTAAAAGTTTGGTGCTCTCCCTGTACGAATATTCCCGTTCGGAAGAGAACCCGGAAGAATACCTCAACAAATACGCCTTTACCTGTTCGAAAGAGGGCTTTGATACCCTTAAAGCCGAATATGCCGCAAGGCTGAATGCGGCGCTCGAAGGGCTTATTTCCCGCGCGCGGGAGGTGCTTTCGGAATGCGAAAGGACGGGGTTTATAAAGGGCGCGGCGTTTTCAAAAACGCTTATCGAAGATATGGCGGCGCTTAAAAATAAAGGGCTTTACGCCGTGAAGGACTACGAAGAGTATAAACTCCGCGCGGATTTCGGGCAAAAACTTGAAAGCGGCGCCCTTAAACTGAAAGGGCTTATAATGCAGGTCAAGGCGGAATTTGCCTCCGCGGCAAAGCGGTATTCCCGCCATCTTACGGAGCCGGAGCGGGACGAAAAGATGAACGAAACCCTTCTGCCGCACACCCGCGCGCTGGTAAAAACGGTGCTGGCGTTCGGGGAAGAGTATGCTCGCGCCAAGCGCGAAGAAAACGTGCTGGACTTTTCCGATTTGGAGCATTTGACTTTAAAGGCGCTTTCGGACGAGGAGGTAGCCGCCGCGGTGCGGGGCAGGTACAAGTATATTTTTGCGGACGAATATCAGGATATAAACGGGGTGCAGGAAAGGATACTTTCCACGTTATGCGCTGACAACCTGTTTATGGTGGGGGACGTAAAGCAGAGCATATACGGCTTCCGCGGGTGCCGCCCGGAGATATTTGCCGCAAAGGAGCGCGCCATGAAAGAGAGCGGGCAGAAGACGGTGGCGCTGAATCACAACTTCCGCTCGGCGCCCGCCGTTATAGACCTTGTGAACCGCATTTTCGATTTTTCCATGACCGAAAGTTCGGCGGGGCTTGACTATAAGGGTACGGCGCGCCTTATATCGGGAGGTATATATCCGCATAACGCCTGCGGCAGAGCGGAGATACACCTTTTAAAGACCTCCGCAAAGACGCGGGAAAAGGAACAGCCGCGCGTTTACGACGTGATGGAGGAAATAAAAAAGGGGCGTTACGGCAAAAACCCGCCCATAGCCTCGCTCGTAACCGAGATAATAAACGGCGAACTGCAAAAGGAATATTACGACCCCAAGAGCAAGCAGTTTAAGAGAATAGGTTTTTCGGACATAGCGATACTAACCCGCAACCGCAACAATTCTTACATATCCGGGCTGGTGGCGGGGCTTATGGCGCACGGGGTGCCGGTGGTTTCCGAGGTGCGGGAGAACGCCTGCGACTTTCCGGAAATAGCCGCGCTTATAAACGCGCTTAAACTTATAGACTGTTTTTATCAGGACATTCCGCTCATAGGCACCCTTTTAAGTCCCATGGGCGGGTTTACGGAAGAAGAGCTTGCCGAAACCGCGCTTTACTATTCCGACAATTACCGCCCGCAAAACGGCAGGAGGGGCGGGTTTACGGACGCTTTTTTGTATTATACCGATAATAGCCGCTCGCCGCTTGCGGAGAGATACAAACGGTTTGTCGCCTACTTTGAGGAGGTGCGTTTTATCGCCGATTTCACGGGGGCTGCCGGCGCGCTCAAAAGGCTTGTACAGGACTGCGGATATGAAAATTATCTGCTTGCCTCACGCGGGGGTGAGGCAAAGGCACGGCGGCTGCACGCTTTTTTATCGGCGGCGGAAGGAGATAAAAGGTATACCGTAAAGGAATTTTTAAATCGAACAGAACGCGGGAAGGACGCGTTTTCGGTGGCGGAAGAGGCGGAGGAGGACGCCGTGAGGGTGATGACCATACACGCCTCGAAGGGGCTGGAATTCCCCGTCGTCATTGTGTGCGGGCTGGAGCGGCGCGCAAATTCCGAAGAGGAGCGGGAAGAGGTGCTTACGGACAGGGAATACGGCATAGCGGCGCGTTATTTTAACGACGCGGAGCACACGGTAACCGAAACGCCGGCGCGCGGGGTCATGCGGGAGCGTATGCGGGAAAACAGGGTAAAGGAAGAACTGCGGCTGTTTTACGTGGCGCTTACCCGCGCGGCGTATTCGCTGCATCTCACGTTCGAGGGACGGGAAGACGGGAGAAAGGAAAAGTTTTACGGCGCGGAAAAATTTATAGACTACGTGCCCGCGGATATTCCCGTAACCGAATGGAACGAGGAGGACTTTGCCTTTACCGACCTCACGAGAGAGCGCAGGCAGATAATTTTGTCCCAGACGGACGGGGCGGCGCTTGAAAAGATGAAGGAAAATTTTGCCTACGTCTATCCGTTTGCTGCCGATACGACGCTGCCTTTAAAGGGCAGCGTTACCGCCGCGCTTGAACGCCGCGCCGAGCGGGAGTATTCTTCGCGGGTCATATTTAACGAAGAGGACGAGACGGATAAGGAGCGGGGCATAACCGCGCATAAAATAATGCAGCATTTTGATTTTTCGCGCGGGGACGTAAAGGCGCAGGCAGAGGAGATGATTTATGCGGGGCTTTTGACCGAGGAAGAAGCGGCAAGGCTTGATTTTTCCCGCATGCAGCGGGCGGTGGACAGCGGCGTTTTTGCGGGGATAGAAAATTACGGGCTGCTAAGGGAGCGGCAGTTTATAGCCGAGGCGCCCGCCGATATGGTGTTCGGCGTAAACAGCGGCGAAACGGTGCTGCTGCAAGGGGTTATAGATCTGCTTTGCGTGAAAGATGACGAGGCGAAAATAATAGACTATAAATATTCCGCGCTCACGGCGGGCGCTCTTGTCAAAAAATATTCACTGCAATTGGAGCTTTACGCCATGGCGGCGGAAAAGGCGCTGGGCGTAAAGGTAAAGAGCAAAATCTTAGTCAATCTGTTCACGGGCGAAACTGCGGAATGCTAAGCAGATGAGTTTCGGCAAAATAAAAGGTTATTCGACAAAAACGGCGGGTATGCGCGCGCCGTGCGGTAGTATTATCGCGTAGAGGTGCGCGTTTATGGCGGAAAATGTTTTGGCGGCGGCGAAAAATGCGGCGCGGCTGCTCGGAGGCTGGATTTTTGCGGCGGGCGCTTTGCTTGCCGCCGTTATTTTTATCACTGCGTTCGTTCTGTGCTTTTGTATAAACGGGTTCGGGCTTAAAGTGCGGGCGCGCTTTATTGCGGGGCTTACCTGCCCCGCGCTTATAAGCGGCGCGCTTTTCGCTTTGGGCGGAGTGGCGGCGGAACTTTTCGGCGCGGCAATGTTTTTAACGGCGGCGTATTCTCTTATATTGCTTATTCCGCCGGTAAAGCGGGCAAAGGTGACCGAAGAGCAGCGGGAGTTTGCAAGATTTATAGATTCCAAGGTAAATTCCGCGGAGAGAGAAAAAACGCTTGCAGAGGGTTTTAATACCGGCGGCGCCGTGCGTGCGGAGGTACGGCATGCGGAAGAGCCGCGCTTACATAACGGCGATAAGGGCGGTGCGGCGGTAAAAAAATACGATTCGCCGGAGGTTTCCACCTTAAAACAGGCTGATGAAAATGCCGGGCAAAACAGAGAGGTAATGCTGGATCTGGACTTTTCCCACGTGAGAAACGTAATATCGCGGTTAGATTATTTCGGGCTATCTCAGGGGGACAGAAAGCAGGTGCACGACCTTGAAAGCAGTCTTTTGGAAGCCGAGCGCGGCACGGACGATCCCAAGATAAAAGAAAGGATAAACGACGGGCTTTCCTCGCTCCTTAAAATTCTTTCCCGCTACGGCGCGTAAAGAAAAAAATCGGCGTAGGTCATAAGCGGTATAAAACCGATGAAACCGACGGATATTCGCATTATTATTGACAAATTAAACAAGATATGTTAAACTTAAAAAAAACCGCGGTTGCGTTCGCGCGGGGAAAATTAAAGCGTGTGCCGCAAAGCAAAAAGCGGCGGCGCGGGGGAGAACATGTCTAAAAAACCTATTTTGTTTTTAGTAGCGGCGGTTATGTGCACCATTGCGGCTATTCCGCTTACAGGCTGTACTGAAAGGCGCGATGAGGGAAACGGCGCCGCGGAATATACCGTAAATTTCGACCTTTCCTGCACGGTGGACGGGCAGGAAGTGTGGTCCACGGTAAACGGTGAAAGAGAGGCGGAGAGCGTTACCATAACGGAAGGCAGTGCCTTTTTAAATAAACTTCCCGCGCTTGACGAAAGAACCGATGATTATGTTTTTTTAAATTGGTATTATTATTTTGATAATGGGAATATAGAAGTAACCGAATCTACTGTATTCGATACCGCAGTGTTTAAGGAAATAAAAGACGGTTCTTTAACCCTTGTCGCAGTATGCAGACCTCGTGAGAAACTTACCGTAAAATTTAATCTTTTTTGTGAAGTAGGCGGGGAAGAGGTTTGGTCTACTGTAAACGGACAGACCACCGTAGATGACGCCGAAATAATGGAGGGTGAGAGATTCGGCACGATTTTTCCGGAACTTGACAAGCGCAACGATAGGTACATTTTCGTATATTGGTGTTTTTTCGATAAAGACGGCAGAATAATAGGTATAACGGAAACATACGTGTTTGATATTGCCGACTTCGAGGATTTGACGTTAGAAAATAACACTCTTACTCTTTACGCATTTTGCAGCGTGGATATTTATACTTTGGAGTTTGACCTCTCATGCGAAACGGACGGGCAAATTGTACAGTCTTTTGTGGGAGGAAAAAAAGAGGTTCCATCTGTAAGTATTTTTGCGGGTATTTTACTTGGCGAACTGCTTCCTGAACTCGATGCTCGAGAGGACGAGTATATATTTGTCGGCTGGTATTATATAACCGATACCGTTCAGATTAAAGTGGATAAAGATACTGTATTTAATAAAGAATTGTTCACAGGTTTAGAGAATAAGACAGTTGTTTTACAGGCAATGTGTGAAAAGAATACAGAAGTGAAAGTGAATTTCGATCTTGTCTGCACGACGGGCGGCGGCTGGCAGCAATTCACGGTCAATGGAGCCGATACCGTTCCATATATTACCATAAGCGAAGGAGATACATTTTGGTCTTTATTGCCTGAACCGGATGAAGTTGTTGTTGAAGCAGACTACCTTTTTAATTATTGGTATTGTGAAGTATATGGAGAAAAAATTAAGGTAGACGATGATACCATATTCAGAAAAGGCTCTTTTACAGAATTAGGAGTATATGAAATTATATTAAAGATAGAAGGAATAAAGCAATGGATAGGCCCTTACTGAAAAAACGGGAGGGTAAACTCATACACGGTCAGGTAAAGGGTTGCCGCATTTTAAAAATTGCAGGGCGGCAGGTAGCGGTTTAATTTAAAATTTTTCCGCAAGCGGGCAAATTTTGCGGCGGAAAAACTCCTTTAACTTTATTTATGCGGCGGGCGTATAATGGCATAAAAGATAAAGGAGAGAGGAATG
>CASELQ010000023.1 GCA_949288785.1 uncultured Eubacteriales bacterium
CCGCCTAAATTTTGATTACGGCAATACTGGAATAGAAGGGATGATATACAATTATCAAACATATTATTTCGATAAAAACACGCTCGGTGATATCGTGGCGATAAGGAATCAACGAGGAGAGATAGAGGCGAAGTATGAATACGACGCATGGGGAAAGGTAACCGTAATGAACGAAAACGGCGTGCCGACAATGTCTGAAGGTTCTATCGGAAATATCAATCCGTTCAGGTGCCGCGGATATTATTATGACAGTGAAACGGGCTTTTACTACTTGCAAACGCGGTATTATGATCCGGAGATATGCAGGTTTATAAATGCGGATGATTATGAGTTAATAGCAAGCCTGTCTGAAATTCCGGGGCAGCTCAACTTATACGCTTACTGTAACAACAACCCCATAATGTATACGGATGAATCGGGAAAAAGTATAGTTGCTACTTTGCTCATCGGAGTTATAGTGGCAGTAATTGCAGCTATAGATGGCGGAGTAAGTGCAGAGTTAAGCGGTGGGGTTTTTTGGATTGGATTTGGGGTTGGTTTTGTTGGGGGTGCGATTGGTTATACTATAGGTCTCGTGTCTCCGTATTTGGGACGTGTTGTAAGTTCTCTTATATATGATGTTGCTAATCCTTTATTGCAAAAAGGAACTTTTGAAAAAGATGATGTATTGAATTTAGTTTTAGACTTATCTATGGATATGTCATTAAGCGGCTTATATTCTGGTTTTCTTAGTTATGAGGTTATGGATACTTTCACAAATAAGTTGTGGAAATCAGGGTTAAATTCAGTTCTAGATGGCTTTGTTGACGTTGTTCAAACGCAATATATTTATAACAATATAACAAACATTTTTCAAAAACAGAAAAATAGTAAATAAAAAGACGGAAAATCCGGAAAGGTTATTAGAGGTACAAATTAAATGAAAAAATATAAATGGTTTCCAACAGCAAAATTTTATTCAGTCATGATACATGGCGCAGCGTGTTTTACATTTTTATTTTTAATAACCGTTGTTTTCTTTGTGCAATGGTATGTTAATATTCTTTTTATTATCTTACTCGTCTTATTCTTGATTATATTTTCTGTTGCTGATAAGAAAATTTATCCGATATTCATAAAAATCGGGAAAAAAGATGTAAAAATATATTATTTTTTGTTCAACAAAAAAAGACTTGTAAAAGAGGAAGTTAAAATCCGTTTAACAGAGGTTGCTTATTTATTTGGTCTTTATCATACAGGGGATTATATAAAAGTATCACAAAAATATAAAAATTTAAAAATAAAAAATTATTTGGCGTTTGTTTTGTATGCCGATGAGGTTTTTATTGATAAACTGTATTTGCGGGACAATATTAATTCGGTTGAAAATTTACAAGAATATGTAGATTATTCATGGGAGACAATGCGGGAAGAAAAGTATATTATCTTAGAGGGGAGTTATCCTAATTATCGATTTTTACGACAGTTTTTTGGAACGGATAAATTTTATAAACAGCAAAATGAGTTAGAATATAATACTGTTTTGGAATATGAAAAAATGCTGCAACAAGAAAATAAAGATTTTTATAAAAAAATATGAAGTATTAATATGTGAAAAAAATAACAGATGAGGGTGATTGGTATCAAATAATATTTTATTTTCCTCATAAAGTCGGAGATTGCATATGTCAAAAAGATTTAATAACAGAAGGCAGTATAGAGGAATTTGAAAATATATTCGAGGGTTTGATTGTCAAAAAAAATCAGAATTAAAAATATAACACTTAAATTGGGTAATTTGTGAATATATAAATGAGCTAGTACCATTATTAAAATAGGTATAATTTAAAATTTTTCTCCTTAAAAACATCAGTAAAATAAAGGGGAAAAGCGAGGAGACAAAAATAGCGGTAAAAAGTTTACCGCTATTTTTGTTGTGTCAGATTATATAATAAAACAAAAAAATTATTTATACAGTAACGGAAGATGGCAAAATCAAAGGATATGATTTTGATACAAATGAGAGAAGCCGCGTCCGCAAAAGGTTTGCAGAAAGATTTGCCGGGCGTTTTAAGCTTGTTCTCATCGGTAGAGCATTGGTCTAAATACAATACGGGTGTTTGCACAGATTTCGTAAAGACGGTTTTTATAAAAAGTAATTACAGGTTATCGTTTGAGTTGTTATCCGAACAGTGTAATTGCGGGGAAAAGACGTTAAGGAATCGTTGTAAAAAGTATATAGCATATTATGAAGATAAGCGGCGGTATTATGAGGTGTTACCGTTATCTATGCTGGTAATTAAGTATATAGAATTTTATTATTATTCGCCAGACAGAGTGATAATATCAGAGTATTACGATTTTGACATAAAGAGTTTGCCGGAAGTAATAAATGCATATAACACAACGCCTGAAGAGAAGGAATTAAGTTTAAGGATATATTTGAGATATATAGGAGAAAAGGGGGAAGATAAGCCGGATACAAATACAGATAAAAGAGATATACAAATAACAGAAAAAGTAACTACAATATAATAGTAATATCCGTCCCGCCCGGCAGAGTGTAACTTTGCCGGGCGGGTCGCGTTGATTTTGTTATAGGAGGGTGATATACATGATAAATAAGTATTAGTAGCGTAAGAATTATTATCTGTAAGCATGGGTTTAATAAGGAAAAGGAGAGAATAACATGAAAGATATAAAGGAAGAGTATATAAGGATAAAGAGCAAGCATAAAGAAAGAACGGGATCGGAAGAAACGATAAAGAGAACGATAGGAATGATAACGGAGAACCTTGAAGAACTGAACGAGGAAGTGATAACGGAGTTCGGGCTGGGAGCCAAGAGCGCGTATGTGGAATGCCTGGAATATCTGCAACAATGGAAGAATGCAGAGGAAAACGGTATAGACTTTGAAATAGAGGCGAGATACCCTATATACGGAAGAAAAAAAGGCATAGGCCTGCTTAACGTTAAATCTGAATAAAGAAATAAAACATAACGGACTTTATGTAAAAATATCTTTTAATTTAAAAAGCGATTTGCAGAAAGCAAACCGCTCGGATTGTTTTATATATTTTCAGAAACAATATTTAATAATTTTACATTTAAATAATAATATGTAGCGCCTTTTATGCAAAAGTCATAAAAGAAAGTCATAAAAGGTTTATGATTTACGAGCCGGATAGAATCTTTTTTCAATAGTGGGTTTTGTTTTTATAATATCAGGAAAAAATCTATAGCATAAATGGGGAATTTAGTAACAAAAATTAGTAACAAAAATTAGCAACAAAACGTATCAAAACGCATCAAAATACATAAAGTCAGTATATCTATATAAAGAAAAACGCACGTTTTTTAGCATTTTTTGCCCAAAAACATGCGTTTTTTGACCTTGGCGGAAAAGATGGGATTCGAACCCATGTGCCCGAAACCGGACAACCGCATTTCGAGTGCGGCTCGTTATGACCACTTCGATACTTTTCCGTATAGATATTAAGTTTTATATATTCCGAAAAGCACGAAATGCGGTTTACAACCGCAAAGGCTTAAGTTTTATATATTTCGAAAAGCACGAAATGCGGTTTACAACCGCAAAGGCTACTGCGCTGCCGCTCCGTAGGGCTGCGCCCGAGTGCGGCTCGTTATGACCACTTCGATACTTTTCCGTATAGATATTAAGTTTTATATATTCCGAAAAGCACGAAATGCGGTTTACAACCGCAAAGGCGCTACGCCCGAGTGCGGCTCGTTATGACCACTTCGATACTTTTCCGTAAAATTATTAAATTTCCTTAAAACGTTGCGGATATCTGCCGCCGGATAATTCCGATTTTGCCGAAGCCGGTTTTCAGGAAGTTTCCTATACATTATACACAAAACCGATGGCAATTGCAAATAAAATTTTACTTTTTATCATTATAATTGACTTTTTTTTATCTGCGCGCTATAATATCAAAAAGCACTTCTTTAATTTGACGCAAGGAGGCAGTATGTTAGACCAGACATTGTTTACTATTTTCGGAAGAGAAGTCAAAATGTACGGCATTTGCATTGCGGTGGGTATACTTGTATGCCTGGTGGTGTTTTTCATATACACCAAGCAAAAAAAGATGCCGGCAATAATGCAGGATTTTTCATTTTTTGTTGCCATAATAGCTATCGTTGCGGGGTTTGCATTCGGCGTATTGTACCAGTCGGTATATATTTGGATATCCGAGGGGGTATTCACGTACAGCGGTATTACCGTTATGGGCGGACTTATCGGCGGTGCGGCGGCTTTTGTTATTGCCTATTTTGTCGGCGGCAAACTGTATTTTACGGGGAATAATTTGGGATTGCATAAGCGTGAATTCAATAAAATATTATTGGTGGCGCCTTGTTGTATAACGGTCGCGCACGCTTTCGGGCGGCTGGGGTGCCTTTGTGCCGGCTGCTGTTACGGAATAGAATCTAACACCGGGTTCACCCTCTATATACATGGTGCCAACAGGATACCTGTCCAGCTTTACGAATCTATATTCTTGTTCGTACTGTTTGCGGTTCTTTCAGTGCTTTACTTTAAGCGCTGCAATATTCTGATGCAGATATACCTTATTGCATACGGCATTTGGAGATTTATAATAGAATATTACCGCGGGGACGTGAGCGAGCGCGGGTTTTTCCTGGGGCTGTTTCCTTCGCAATGGCAGTCCATACTTTTCGTGGCCGCAGGCGTGGGGCTTTTGATATTCTACGCGGTAAAAAAGATCCCGTATTTTCTGCCAAAGGAGGAGCCTGTGGCGGCAGTTGCGGCGAACGGAGAAGGTACAGCCGAAACGGGCGTTGCGGCGGGCGAACAGGCAGAGCAGAAGTCTGACGGAGAGCAGACAGACGCAAAGGAAGACGATAATAAATAATTGCCCGGCTGAATTTTTAACGGCGGGAAACGGCGTTTTATAAAAAGGTTTACGGCTGAACCGAATGCGCCGTAACCGTATTGTAAAATTCTGTGGCTTGCAACGATATTTAAAGTCCTCTTGTTTTTTATTGCGGAGGGCTTTAAATTTTAAAATGATAAAAGGTATTATAAAAATTATCGCAAAATAAGTTCTGAGCCTCTCAGACTTGCAGTATAAGTTGGGCCGGAAAAGGCGGAACGGTGCTATAAAGTAAAGACATGAAAGGGAGCGTATGATACTTAACACCGGTGCGAGAACGGATACCGTGCAATATTATTCGGAGTGGCTTTTGAGAAGGTTTCAAGAAGGCTTTGTATACACCCGCAATCCGTTTTATCCGAAAACAGTAATAAAATACGAATTGTCTCCGCAGAAGATAGACGCGGTATTGTTTTGTTCAAAAAATTACGCGCCGATATTGCCGCGCCTGCACGAAATTACGGATAAATACCGCACGTATTTTTATTATACAATTACTGCACACGGCAAAGACGTTGAACCCGGGGTGCCTTCTGTGGACGAGAGCATAAAAACGCTTTACGAACTTGAAAAAATTGTCGGCAGAAACAAAATAGCCTGGCGTTATGATCCCGTGCTTTTTACACGCGCATATACATACGAGCGGCATACAAAAACTTTCGAATATATTGCGGTAAAACTTGCCCCGCACATAGACCGATGTATTTTCAGTTTTGTGGAGATGTATAAAAAACTTGAAAAGAATATGCCGGAGATCATTCCCTTAACAGAGGCTGATAAATACAGGCTGGCGCAAACATTCGGGAAGATAGCCGCAAAATACGGCATAGTTTTGCAGACGTGCGGAACAAAAAAAGATTGGTCGGCATTCGGGATAAAAGCGTCCGGCTGCGCCACGCCGGAAATATTGGGCAGGGCAAACGGCTGTGAATTCAGGGACTTAAAGCATAAGAGCGTGCGGGAAGGCTGCAACTGTATGGAAAGCCGCGACATAGGCGCATACGATACCTGTATAAACGGCTGTAAATACTGTTATGCAAACAAAGACCCGTTTACGGCGTTTAAAAATTATAAACTTCATGACCCGTATTCTCCGCTTTTGACGGGGCACTTGTCCGAAGAAGACCGATTGACGGACGGCAATCAGAGAAGTCTTTTAAAATCTTCCGGGCAGCAGCTGTCATTGTTCGGAGAGGAGTTTATGGCGGGTGTTTAGTAAAAATATTGTCGCTCATATGCGCTGCGGCGTTGGCGGCCGGAATTACCGCAACGGTTGTCATAAAGCAGAGTTACAAGTGAGCCGGTTTTATTTTATAAAAAACGGCGAAGAACAAACTTCAAAAGCCCTCTCCCGCAAAAGGGAGAGGGCTGAATTTTAAAAACTATGCCGCAAAGTTTATGCACGGTCAGCCTGCTGCATTAAGTGGTAAAACCCGTTGCGGGGTAGACCGAAAAAGCACAGGCAAAACCGGCAGATTATTCTGCCGAAACTTCAGCCGCGGGCGCAGCGGAAGCCGCGTTTACCTTTTTGGCGAGTTTGGCTTTTTTGTTTGCGGCGTTATTGGCATGAATAACGTTCTTGCTGGCGGCGGAATCTATAACGGCAAAAGCGGCGGGCAGAGCGGCCTTGGCTTCTTCCGGCTTGTTTTCGTTCACCAGATTGATAACTTTCTTTATTTCCGTCTTTACCTCCGAACGGACGGCTTTATTCTGTTCTGCTTTCTTTTGGTTTACCAGAACTCTTTTTTTAGCGGATTTGATGTTGGGCATAACTTTACTCCTTAAGTTTCATTTGATACTTCGTATATTCTAACATAAAAAAAAGATTATTGCAAGTACATTTAGAGGTGATTTTATTCTTTTTGGCGCAATTTTAACTTATTACCGTCCTTAAAACATACAATTTAGGGTGGAAGAAAAATATATTGCGCTTTTAGACAGCGGAGTGGGCGGGCTGGCGCTGCTATATGAACTCATAAAAATAATGCCGCACGAAAAATATATATATTTAGGAGATAATAAAAACGCGCCTTACGGCAGCCGCACTCAGAGCGACCTGTTGGAGTTATCGGTAAAAAATACCGAAGAACTCATGCGATACGGTATAAAGGCGCTGGTGCTTGCATGCAACACGCTTTCGGCAACGGTTTTGCATAAGCTTGAATATTACGCGCGCGTAAAAACGTTCGGGGTATATCCTCCTGCGGAGAGCTGCGTAATGCGCGGGGAAAGGACGTTGCTTTGCGCCACTCCGCTTACCGCGGGGAAATATACCGGGATAAAGGGGCTGGACGTTCTTTCTTTAAATGAATTGGCAAAAGACGTAGAGCGTAAGAAATTCGAACTTTCCTCAATAGACCTCGAATGGCATTTAAGCAGAGGAAATCTTATACCGGGCGGCAGCGTTCCCGCCCGATACGACACCGTTATATTGGGCTGTACGCATTATGAGTTCATAAAAAGTAAATTTTATGACCACTTCAGACCACGGCGGATAATAAGCGGGTGTGCTTTGACCGCACGGATGGTTAAAGATTTTTGCTCAATCGGCAATAAAACAAAAAAAGTCAGTAAAAATCAATTGATTTTTGCGGGAGAGTGTGCCTATGAGAACCGGCTGTTTTTCGAAACGGTGGTCAAAGGTAGTTTTATGTAAATAAAAAAATTAAAATTTGTGGTCAAAAATTTTTAAAAAGTGGTTGACAGTGGTCAAAAGTTGTGATACAATCAAAGTACTTTAACGAGGAGAGAAGGGCAAAGTGTCCGGTAAAAATTATTCGCATCAGTTAGATGCAAAAAACAGAATGAGAATACCGGCTAAACTCCGCGAAGAACTTGGCGGCGATTATTACATTACCGTAGGTTCGGGGGGATGTCTTTACGTGTATACCGCAGAGCAGATGGCGGAAGTAAAAAAGACCCTTTCCAACGTTAACAGATACAGAGAAAAGCAGTTAAAGGCGGCAAGATTCATTCTGTATAACACCTGGCAGGCGGAAGAGGACAAGCAGGGGAGGATACTCCTGCCGGACAACCTGAGAAAATATGCGCGCATAGATAAGAACGTGATAGTTTTCAAAGGCCCCAACTGCGTGGAGATATGGAGTGAAGAGGTATGGAACGAATACTTTAACGACGTGAATTTCGAAGAACTTGCCGATGCGGTAGACGCACTCTCCGCAGGTTCCGATGACTGAGCCCCTCCACATACCGGTACTTCTTGAAGAGAGCGTAGACGGGCTGAACGTAAGGCCGGGCGGAATTTATTTCGACGGGACGCTCGGCGGGGGCGGGCACTCTTACGAGATTCTGAAAAGGAGCGCGCCGGACGGAAGGCTTATCGCCACCGATCTTGACGGATACGCCATCGAGCGGGCGACGGAAAGGCTTTCGGAATTTTACGGAAGATATGAGATTTTCAAAGAGAATTTCAGTGCCTTTCCCGAAATTATGGAAAGCCGTGTTCCCGAGGGATTTGACGGAATAATGCTTGATCTGGGGGTGTCGAGTTTTCAGCTTGACGATAAGAGCCGCGGGTTTTCATATATGGCGGAAGACGAGCGGCCTGATATGCGAATGAACAGGGATAACCCGCTGACGGCGGAAAAGGTTGTGAACGATTATTCGGAAGAAGAGTTAAAAAGGATAATAGCCGAATACGGGGAAGAACGGTTTGCCGCGAGGATAGCCGAAAATATAGTAAAAGAGCGCAAAAAGGAGCCCATAGTTACAGTGGGCAGACTTAACGGAATAATAAGAGAGAGCATTCCTAAAAAATATCAGCACGAAGGCCACCCGTCAAAGCGGACCTTTCAGGCGCTGAGGATAGAGGTGAACGGGGAGCTGGACAGCCTTAAAAACACCCTTGTCAAGATGGTGAGAGGGCTGAAAGCGGGCGGCAGGATAGCGGTGATAAGTTTCCACTCGCTGGAAGACAGAATAGTAAAACAGACGTTCAGGGAACTGGAACAGGACTGTGTGTGCGATAAGCGGCTTCCGATATGCGTGTGCGGGAAAAAGAAGGAGATAAACGTAGTTACAAAGCACCCGATCGTTGCGGGGGAAGAGGAACTGCGGGCAAACGGCCGCGCGGCAAGCGCCAAACTCCGCGTAGCGGAAAAGATATAAATAGAATGAACCGTTTATAAAAATAATCGATAAAGGAAAATAATTCGGGGCGTGCCCGAGAAGGTGGAGGAGTTTAAGATGATAACTACAAGGCGTTCTATTGGCGACAGTATGGTTTCGGAACAGAGAAGCGTTTCAGGCGGTATAGGTCTTTTGGAAAGAAGGGCAGAGGCACCGGCTGAGGATATTTTTACGTCTATTCCCACGGCAAATGCGGCGCCCGTAACGTCTTACGCAGCGGCTTCCGCAGCCGCTGCTCCCGCTCCCGCCGCGCCGGCATATTCCGCCCCGGAAGAAGACGTTTACGAGCTTGCTCCCGAAAAGGATGAGACGGATGAAGAGGCGCGTCTGCGCATGCAGCGTAATTTAAACAGGCTGTTAAATTACGACCGTGTGGAAGAGGTACCCGCTCCCGCCGCGGTTGAGACCGTAGAGGCGGTGGCTGCCCCCGCGGCGCCCGTTCAGGAAGAGGTGCCCTTCGTTGAAACGGTGGCTATGGAAGAGGAAGACATCCGCCCCACCTCCACAACCATGCAGTTCGGGGACGGGGAGACCGAAGGCGTTTACAACGATATGGCAAGAACGCGCGAAGAAGCCAAAGAGAGTTATAAGTTAAACGCCAAGGGCAAGATAATAGTTGCTTTATATGCGCTTGCGGTAACCGTGATACTTGCACTCATTATAATAAACACGGGAGTTTTGGCGTCCATAAAGAACGGAAACAATTCTCTGCGCGCCGAGATAAGCGGGCTTACCGCCGAGAGCGAAGCGCTTGCCGGCAGGATAGAAACCGTGTCTTCCGACGAGTACGTGATAAACGTCGCGGAGAACGAATATAATATGATAAAAGGTAATTAAATCTGCCCTTGCCGAATACAATTAAAGTATAAAAGGCAGGGAGAAAAAGACCATAAAAGATTTTTCGATAACGGTTTTACGAAAGAGGTTATTCGCTATTACGATTGCGGTAGCCTTTTTATTTTTGTTCGTATTCGGCAGGCTTTTTTACGTTCAGGTAATATGGGGCGAAGATCTGCAGAAAAAGGCTATAGACCAGTGGACGAGGGAGATACCCGTTATTGCCGCCCGCGGTAAAATTACCGACGTAAACGGCATAGTGCTCGCCGGCAACGCGGATACGTATACGGTGTTCGTGAGGAAGCGCGCCGTGGAAAACACCGAAGAGCTGTGCCGCGGGCTTTCGGAAATTCTCGATATGGACTATAACTACGTTTATTCACGCATAAACGGCACCGTATCCAGCGAAATAACCATAAAAAAACAGGTAACCAAGGACAAGATCACAAAGCTCTTGGAGCGCGGCTATCAGGGCGTGTATTACTCGCGGGACAATTCGCGCGTATATCCGTATAACGATCTGCTTGCGCCCGTAATGGGTTTTACTTCCACAGACGGCAAGGGGCAGTCCGGCCTGGAACTGTATTACGACAAGTATCTTTCCGGCATAGACGGGGAGATACTGTATGAGACCGATATAGTGGGGGTGGAGATAGACGGGGGAAAAGCCACCTATATCCCCGCTACCGACGGGCTTAATTTAAAACTTACCATAGATTACGAAATACAAAGCCTTTGCGAAACTGCCATGGAAGAAGCCATGGAGATCCATAAGGCAAAGTCCGCTGAGATGCTGGTATTGGATCCGCAGACGGGCGAGATCAGGGCAATGTGCGTAAAACCCTCGTTTAATCTGAACGATATTCCGAGAGACGACCTTACCTCGCTTTTCGCACTGGGCAGAAACGGGCTGGTATGCGACATATACGAACCCGGCTCCACCTTCAAGGTGCTTACCGCCGCGGCGAACATAGAGGAGTATCTGAAAGGCAATCCGCATGCGTTTTCACCGGAACACATATTCAGTTCGGCAAGATACAGATATATAGACGGGCAGAAAGTGAAATGCTGGTCCACGCACGAAAACGGCAAGCACGCGGCGCTCAATCTTTCGGGCGCGCTTAACAACAGTTGCAATCCCATATTCGTGGATATAGCCATGTCATTGGGAAAAGAGACAATGTACGACTATATAGAGGCGTTTAATTACGGAACGGTAACGGGAATAGACTTCGGCGGAGAGGCGCAGGGCATGGTGTTGCCGGAATCGGCGGTGCAGAACGTGGACCTTGCCCGTATCGCATTCGGGCAGACCATTGCGGTAACCGGGCTGCAGCTTGCGGCTGCCACGGCGGCTGCCGTAAACGGCGGGATATATTATACCCCGCGCCTGGTAAGCGAAATTTATGACGGGAGCGGCGTGATAGCCCAGACCTTCCGTCCCGAGCAGAAGGGCAGAGTGATAAGCGAAGAGGCGTCCTCCATACTTTCGTCCATGCTGGAAAGCGTGGTAAAGGACGGGTCCGGCAAACAGGCGTATATAGAAGGATACAGGGTTGCGGGCAAAACGGGCACCGCGCAGAAATATGAAAACGGCGTGATAGCAGCGGGAAAATACGTATCTTCATTTGTGGGGTATTTCCCCGCGAACGACCCGCAGTATCTGGCGCTTGTAATAATAGACGAACCCGAAGGGCAGTATTACGGAAGCACCGTTGCGGCGCCGTTTGCCAAAAGCGTGTTCGAAAGAATAATAGATATAAAGGGGATACCTCCCGCGGAGTGAAAGATGAAACTGCTTGACGTAATAAAAGGTATAGGCGTGAAAAAGGTGAAGGGCGGTACGGAAAAGGAAATTACCGAACTTGTAATAGACAGCAACTCGGTAACTCCGGGCAGTCTTTATATATGTCTGAAAGGCAAAGACTTTGACGGACACGATTTTATAGGCCGGGCGGAAAAATACGGTGCCTCCGCCATAATGTGCGACAGGGAGACGGATACCCCGCTCACACAGGTGATTGTTGAAGATACCCGTGCGGCAATGAGTTTGGCGGCCGCCAATTTTTACGGAAATCCGGGCAATAAATTAAAACTTATAGCCGTAACCGGCACCAACGGGAAGACCACAACCACGCATTTTATTACTTCCATACTTGCGGGCGCGGGCATAAAATGCGGGCTTATAGGCACACTGGGGACGTATTATGCTGATAAGTACATAGAGCCTTCGCTCACCACGCCGGACCCGGTGATCCTGCATAAAACGCTTGCGGATATGTATGAAAGCGGGGTGGAAACGGTGGTCATGGAAGTATCCGCCCACGCCGCGTATCACAAAAAAGCGTACGGGCTGAAATTCGAATCGGCAGTCTTTACCAACCTCACGCAGGACCACCTCGATTTTTTCGGCAGTATGGAAGAGTATAAGCGGGCGAAATTCGGTTTTTTCAGAGACAACGCCTGTAAATATATTGTAACTAACAGCGACGACGCCGCCGGCGCCGAACTTGCGGCGCAGTATAAAAACGCAATAACCTACGGCATAGAAAACCCCGCGGACGTATTCGCCATAAAGGTGGCGGAGCGCAAAGACGGTACGACTTTCGTAATGAACCTGTTCGACAGAATTTTCGACGTAAAACTGCATCTGATAGGCAGATTCAACGTATATAACGCATTGGCGGCAGCCACCGCCGCCGCGCTTTTCGGCGTTTCCACCGAGAAGGCTGCTGAAGGTCTTTCGGCGTTAAAGGGAGTAAGCGGCAGGCTGGAATGCGTATACTCGGAAAAATTTTCCGTGTACGTAGATTACGCGCACACGCCGGACGGGCTGGAAAAATCTCTTTCCGCCTTAAAAAAAGTATGTCGCGGCAGACTGATAAGCGTGTTCGGGTGCGGCGGCAACCGCGACGAAAGGAAACGGCGCGTCATGGGAGAGGTAAGCGGCAGGCTTGCCGATTTTACCGTTATAACCACGGATAACCCCCGCTTTGAAGACGCAATGGACATAATATGGGAGATAGAAAAGGGCGTGCTTATGCATTCCTCCGCATACGTGATAGTGCAGGACCGCGCGGAAGCCGTAAAATACGCCGTTAACTCGGCGGGAGAGGGAGACGTCGTGCTCATAGCCGGAAAGGGCGCGGAAAAATATCAGGAAGTTTTCGGTATAAAAAGGCCGTATAATGACAAAGATACGGTAGAAGAAATATTACGGGGAAGAAAGGGTTGAAAACTGTGCTTTGGGCGGGTATTACCGCGTTGATGGTTACGGTGCTTGCGGGTTTTGCGGCAATTCCGCTTTTAAGGCGCCTCCGCGCGGGACAACCTGTGTTAAAATATGTGGAAGAACATAAGGATAAAGACGGAACGCCCACCATGGGCGGACTGTTTTTTATTTTGAGCGCGGCGGCGGTATTCCTGTTGTTCGGCGGGGGAAGAGCCAGAACGGCGCTTGTGGCAATGACGATAGGGCTTGCCTTTATGGCGGTGGGGTTTATAGACGATTTTCTTAAAGTGCGCTACCGCCGAAACGAAGGGCTTAAAGCCTATCAGAAGATAATTTTTCAGACGGTGATAGCGTTTGTGGCGGCGTACTTTGCTTACAAAAACGGACTTACCGGAGTGTTTATTCCCTTTTACGCCTATATTGCGGATATAGGCGTATTCATAATACCGCTTGCCTTTTTTATATTCATAGCCATCACCAACAGCGTGAATCTTACCGACGGGTTAGACGGGCTTGCCGGCGGCTCGTCCCTTGCGTATCTTATATGCCTTGCCTTTTTAATATCGGCGGAAAGTTCGCTTTTTCCCGGCAGGGCGACGGGCGGCGCCGAGCGCGAAGCGCAGATCCTGCTCATAGCCTGCCTTGCCGGCGCGGTCGGGGGATTTCTTCTCTTTAACGTAAGCCGCGCCCGGGTATTCATGGGAGATTCCGGCTCCCTGTCTTTGGGCGGTTTTTTGGGCGCCGTAAGCATATTTACGGGAAACAGCCTGTTTATTCCCGTAATGGGTATTGTTTTCGTGGTGTCCAGTTTGTCCGTGATAATACAGGTATTATATTATAAGCGCACGAGAAAGCGCGTGTTTTTGATGGCGCCCTTTCATCATCATTTGCAGATGAAAGGCTATTCCGAAAGCAAAATAGCCTATGTATATTCGCTTATTACCGTCATAACGGGCGTACTCTCCGTCATATTCTATATATGAACGGAGGAAAATAAATGTACGTAAAAACTCAGGTATTTTTTGTGCTCGGGATTTCAAAAAGCGGGTTTGCCGCCGCGGAGTACATATTAAAGCGGGGCGGCAGGTGCTTTGTCTATGAAGAACATGACAGCCCGAGAATAGCCGAAGCCGCTGAAAAACTCTTGTCGCAGGGCGCGGAGCGGGTTACGGCCGAAGGTGCGGAAGCGGCGGCGGAAAAGTCGGACGTGCTCGTCATCAGCCCCGGCGTACCCATAAACCATCGCGTTGCGGTAAAATTTAAAGAACTCGGAAAGCGCATAGCGGGAGAAGCGGAGTTCGGCTTTTCGCAGTTTTTTCCGCCCGTTGCGGCAATAACCGGCACCAACGGAAAAACCACCACCGTAACCATGCTCGGCGGCATGTTGAAAGAAGCGGGCATAGATTGCGCCGCCGTGGAAAACATAGGCTCGCCCGTATGCGCCGAACTGGACAAAATAACGCGGGATACGGTGTGTATAGCGGAAATATCCAGTTTCCAGCTTGAGAGCATATCCGATTTCAAACCCCATATCGCCATGATTTTGAATATTTCTCCGGACCATCTCGAACGGCATTACAGCATGGAAAATTACATATTTTTAAAAAAGCGGCTGCTGAAAAATCTTAAAGAGAGCGAATTTGCGGTCCTCAATTACGACGATCCCACCGTTCGTACCTTTGCCGAAAACTTAAAGGCAAAAGTAATATGGGTATCGGCGCGCGAAAATGCGGGCGGAGTGTATTTATCCGGGGGAAACATCTGCATGAACGGGGAGAGCATTGTATCTGCGGACGCCGTACCCGTAAAAGGAGAACACAATCTTTATAACGCAATGTTCGCGGTTGCCGCGGCAAAACTTCTCGGCGCCGACAATGCGGGAATTGCGGCGGGGCTTAAAAACTTCCGCGGCGTTCCGCACAGGGTGGAACTCATAGCCGAGAAAAACGGCGTGGCGTATTACGACGATTCCAAATCTACCAACACGGCGTCCGCCATCACGGCGTTAAGGAGCATGACAAGGCCCACCGTGCTGATACTCGGCGGCAGCGAAAAGGGCGAAAAATACGGCGAACTGTTTCAGGCGGTAAGGCTTTCCGAGGTCAAACATACGGTAATAACGGGGGCTTCGCGCTACAATATGTTCAGGGCGGCGGCGGAGTGCGGCGTGGAAAACGTTACGGTAACTGCCGATTTCGATTCCGCCGTAAGAATAGCGGACATGTTTGCGGAAGATGGCGACGCCGTGCTGTTGAGCCCCGCCTGCGCGAGTTTTGACAGTTTCCGCAATTTCGAAGAGCGCGGAGAAGAGTTCAGACGGCTGGTGAAAGAATGTACGGAAGACTGAACAAGCCGGTTTCGCCGCCCGGCGAAAAACCGAGTGGAGATATCGCCCTCATCATAGCCGTAATAATTTTAAGCATAGTCGGCGCCGTATTTATATATTCTGCCAGCAGTTATTCGGCAAAAGCCACTTATAACGACGCCTTTTACTTTGTAAAAAAACAGGCGATAGGCATAGGCGTGGGCATTGCGGTCATGCTGTTTATGTGTTTTTTCGACTACCGTCGCCTTAAAAAGCTCACTATTCCCGTTTCGATAATATCGTTTGTGCTGCTCATGCTTGTGTTTGTGCCGGGGCTGGGAGTGGAAAATTACGGCGCCCGCCGCTGGATAGGGCTGGGCGGAATCACCCTGCAACCCTCCGAGATATCCAAATTCGCGCTCATTCTCTTTTCGGCGGCTTATTTTTCCGCGCATCCCGAACGGGCAAAGACCTTTGCGGGCATACTGCCGGTGCTCGTTTTCGGGATAGCCACCTGCCTTCTCATAATAGCCGAACCCAATATGTCCATTACCGTATGCGTTGCGCTGCTTATGTTTACCATGCTTTTCGGCGCGGGTATGCGGATAAAGCACGCGATAATGCTGGTGGTGCCCGCGGTGCTTGCCGGGGTTGTGCTCATTCTTATCGAACCTTACAGACTTGCGCGGCTTACGGCATTTTTAAACCCGTGGTCAAGCCCCAAGGGCGAAGGATACCAGCTGCTGCAATCGCTCTATGCGCTGGGTTCGGGCGGCTGGTTCGGCGTGGGGCTTTTCAATTCCCGGCAAAAATACGCCTTTCTGCCGTTCGCGGAGTCCGACTTTATTCTGTCCGTAATAGGCGAGGAAATAGGCTTTGTCGGTCTGCTGGCGTTTTTCGCGCTGATAGGTTTTATAGTATACCGCGGTATACGCGCGGCGCTGAGGGCGAGAGAGATATTCGGTTTTTTGCTGGCTCTCGGCATAAGCATGATATTCGGAATACAGGCAATAATAAACGCGCTTGTGGTAACGGGGAGCATTCCGCCCACGGGGCTTCCCTTGCCGCTGGTTTCCAGCGGCAACACCGCGATAATAATTTTTATGGCGGAAATGGGTATCCTGTATAACATATCCAAACAGGGGGCGTTCACTTTTTAAAGATTTTTCCCATAGAATATTGTATCGGCACATGCGGGGTAATTTATGGGAAAATACGTTATTAAGGGCGGCAGAAAACTCGAAGGCAGCTTAAGGTGCGAAAGTGCCAAGAACGCCGTTTTGCCAATGATGGCGGCGGCATTGCTTACCGAAGGGGAAGTAATAATACGCAACTGTCCCGCCATATCCGACGTGGCGGATATGGCAGAGATTATGCGGGCACTCGGGGCGGACGTGCGGTTTTGCGGCGGCGACCTGGTGATAAACTCCGCCGGGCTGAATTCCTATACCGTGCCGGAGCGTGCGGCAAGAAAAATAAGGACTTCCGTGCTTATGCTGGGAGCCCTGCTTTCGCGTGCCGGGAAGGCGATAACCGTCTGTCCCGGCGGGTGCGACCTCGGCGGGCGGCCGCTGGACTTTCATATATCCGCGCTTACCGCGCTGGGCGCCGAGATAGATTTTGCGGGAGATAAGATAATCGCCTGCACTTCAAAGCGGCGGGGCGCGGAGATACGGTTTCCTTTTCCTTCGGTGGGGGCAACCGAAAACGCACTTTTATATGCAGTTACGGCAAAGGGAATAACGAGAATACATAACGCCGCGCGCGAGCCGGAAATAACAGACCTTTGCGGGATGTTAAATTCCATGGGGGCGTGTATAGGCGGCGCGGGCAGTTCGGATATTACCGTTTACGGGGTGAAAAGGCTTAAAGGCACGGTATATACGCCCGTAGGAGATCGGATAGAGGCGGGCACATACCTTATAGCCGCCGCCGTTACGGGCGGAAAATTGGAAATATCCGGCATAAAATCGGAAAATATTTTGTCTTTACTCGGTAAACTTCGCGATAATACTTGTAAAATAGAAATAAAAAATGATATAATATATCTGCAAAGCGTAAATCGCGGCAGGGCGTTTTCGGTAAGGACAGGGCCCTTCCCGGATTTTCCCACAGACCTTCAGGCAATAATAACTCCGCTTGCCTGTATTGCGGAAGGGGTTTCCGAAATAGAGGAAACGGTGTTCGGGGACAGGTTCCGCCATACCGTGGAACTCGTTAAAATGGGCGCGGATATCACGGTTTCCGAAAGAGCGGCAAGGATAAAGGGAGTTAAGGCGCTTATCGGCGCGAAAGTGTGCGCAACCGACTTAAGATGCGGCGCGGCGCTCGTGCTTGCCGGGCTTGCCGCCGAGGGAAAAACTACGGTGCAAAATTCCTGTTATGTGGAGCGCGGTTACGCCGGGTTTGAAGAAAAACTGCGTATGCTCGGCGCCGATATTGTCAAAAAAGAGTGATAAGGCAGCGGGCGAATATCGGTTCGGTATATTTTCGGCCGCGCATTCTAAGGGATCGGAAAGAAGATATGAAAAACGGAAAGCTTTACGCCATTCTCATCGGGGTGGCATTCGCAATAGCGGTCATATTTTCATTCGTGTTCTTTTTCTCCGTAAAGGAGGTGAACGCGGAGTATTCCGTGTATTCGGAAGAAGATACCGCGTCCGTGCAGAACGCTCTGGATTCTTTTAAAGGCAAAAGCATCCTTTTCGTTTCGGAAAGCGACGTGGTGTCGGCACTGGCGGGATATACCCGCTTTAAGGTGGTTTCGGTAAACAAATCGCTGCCCAACGTAATAAACGTGCAGATAGAAGAACGCAGGGAAGTGTACCACCTTCCCATTGACGGCGTTACCTATTGTATGGACAAGACGGGGTTTGTGCTGGGCGAGACTGCGGAACCCGCCGGCAGGGACGTAATAGACGTTTATTTTGAGGGGATAGACATGCTTTCGGTAACTCCCGGGGAGATATTAAGCACTTCGGAAGACGGGTTTTTTCTCTCCGTCCTCGAGATGGCGGAATATGCCGGGCTTTCGGACTGTATAGAGTCGGTTACGTTCAGGGACGACAGGAGCGTGGAAATACGCGAGGCGGTATTCAAGACCTATACGGGCGTTGAAATAGTAGTGGACAAGCCCGACGTGCGCGGGCACGACAAGATAGTTAAGGCGTTCGAAGTATATAACGCCACATCCGATTTTTACAAGACTTTTTCGAGGATCCTGGTGCTGGAAACCGATTCCGGCGAAATAACCGCCACATGGACGGCCGGAGGTTAATATGCAAAAGAAGCAGGTTGCCGTGCTCGACGTGGGTTCATCTGCCGTCAGGGCGGCGGTGGGCGAGCGCGGTATAAACAAGACGTTTATATTAAAGGCGCGCAAAGACTTTGAATACGACGGATTTACCGACGGGGCGTTTTTAAGCACGGAGAGCTTAAAGCGCGCCGTAAGCGAGGCGTGCGCGTTCATAAGTTCATCCGTGGGCGAAACGGACGGCGTGTTCGTGGGCGTGCCCGGCGCATTTACCAGGGTCGAGGTAAAGGAAAGCCAGATCTCATTCCCCAGAAAAAAGCGCGTTACCGACGAGGATGTGGACGCTCTTTTTGACGCGGCTTTCGTAATGTCGTCCGCAAAGAGTACGCTCATAAACCGTTCGGCTGTGGCTTACGAACTCGGGGACGGAAGGCGGCTTGCAAACCCCGTGGGGGAATACAGCGAGATATTAAAGGGCAAACTTTCGTTTATAACGTGCGATAATTATTTTACCGGGCTTTTAAGGCCCGTTATGCACGCTTCCGGTTATAAAAACGCGGAGTTCGTTTCGGTACCGCTTGCGGAAGCCATGTATCTCATAGACGCCGAAACGCGGGACAGGACCGCGATTATATTAGACGTAGGTTACATCACTTCCACCTTTTCGCTTTTGCAGGGAGACGGGATAATTTTCGAGCATTCTTTCGATTACGGCGGCGGCTATATAACGGCGGCGCTCACAAGGCGTTTTTCGGTAGATTTTCCCGTGGCGGAAAGGTTAAAGCGCAAAATAAATCTCAGCCGCCTGCCCGAAGAGGGTGCGGAAATATTGCAGATAGGAAACAACAGTTTTTCGGCGGAGGCGGCGCGGTCGGTAATAAGAGCAAGCCTTGACATATTGTGCGAAGAGATATCGGACTGCATAGATAAATCGGGCTATATTATTCCCGAATACGTGCCGGTAACGCTAACCGGCGGCGGAATATCGTATATACGCGGCGCCAAGGAACACGTTTCCGGGCGCATAGGCATGGTGGTGGAAGAAGTCGCCCCCAAGATCCCGCTCGGGTTTAAACCCACGGAGGCTTCTTTATATTCTTTACTGGATCTGACACTCGGGTAAAACCGGGCAGTATAATAAACTGTACGTTGTTAGGAGGATAAAATATGTACGGACAGGATAATCTTAAAATCAATTCTGCGGTAATAAGGGTTTTAGGCGTGGGCGGCGGCGGCTGCAACGCCGTGAACAGCATGATAGAATCTGATATAAAGAGCGCGGAATTCATAGCGGTAAACACGGATAATCAGGCGCTTTTACTCTCCCGGGCGGACAAATGCCTGCAAATAGGCGAGGCGCTGACAAAGGGGCTCGGCGCCGGCAGCGACCCGAATATCGGAGAGGCTGCCGCCGAAGAGTCCAAGGACGAGATAGCCGCCATGCTCGAAGGGACAGACCTTTTGTTTATAGCCGCCGGTATGGGCGGCGGCACGGGCACGGGCGCCGCGTCGGTCATAGCGCGCATAGCAAGGGATATGAACATCCTTACCGTGGCAGTGGTTACAAAGCCCTTCTCTTTCGAGGGCAAAGTGAGGAACGAAAATGCCAATAAAGGCATAATAAATCTTAAAAAATATGTGGATACCCTCGTCATTATCCCCAACGACAAGCTCTTGCAGTTTTTACCGGCGCAGGTCGGCATGTTAGACGCGTTCAAGGTGGCGGACGATATGTTAAAGCAGGGCATAGTGGGCATAGTGGATCTCATTGCCACGCCTTCGCTTATAAATCTCGACTTTGCGGACGTGAGAACGGTCATACGCAATCAGGGGCTTGCGCACATGGGAATAGGCAGGGCAAAGGGCGAAAACAGGGTGATAGAATCTGTCCGCCAGGCGGTATCCAGCCCACTACTTGAAACCACCATAGAGGGGGCACGCTCGGTAATACTCAACGTAACGGGCGGGAAGGACCTTATGCTTAACGAAGTGAACGAAGCGGCGGTGCTCGTGCAGGGCATAATAGACCCCTCCGCGAACATCATCTTCGGCGCCACGATAGACGATACCATGGCGGACGAGGTGAAGATAACCGTAATAGCGACCGGGTTTTCTTCCTCTTCGGATACTCTTGCAGCGGAAAAACTTGCAAAAGAAGAGCAAAAACCCGCGGCAGCCGCCAAAAAGGAAGAACCCGCCAAGAACACCTATTCGTATTTTGCCGCAATGAACGCCGCGGCGGCAGGTAACCGCGCCGCAGCGCCCGCACCGGCACCCGCGCAGGAAAGGCCGGTACAGCAACAGGCGCCGGCGGCAGCGCCCGCACAGCATACCGCGCCTGCTTCGGCTTATACCTCCGTTTCGCAGCGCGCGCCCGAACCCGAGCCCCGCGCGGAAGAGACCGAGGAACAAAAGGGAAGAGAACTCCCGGCGTTCATGAGAAAATTGTTCGGCAAAAAATAAGCCGGAATAAATATTTTCTCTCGGTTATAACGGGTTTTGCAGCCGCTTTCGGCTTGATATGATTTTATAAACAGTTTGGATTGTTTATATGGGAATTAAGTTTGATTTTATTCAAAAATCAGGCTCGCTTAGCGAACCTGATTTTTGCTTTTGATATGAATTTATAAAAATCATCAGTATCTTGTAAATAAGTTGATAAGCGTTCTGTTCACCATTTTTCGCATGGCGCTATAATCGATATAGGGATGGCTGTCAAACACGTATTCGTGGCAGAAGTTCTGAATTATGCCCATGGAAAAATGTATTTTTTCCTTTAAATCTTCGCCTTCCACCCCGAGATTTAAAAGTTTTTCGTAAATTTCAAGAGTCAGCTTATCTTCAAGCGCAATAAACTTGGCGTTCACGGCCTCGTCCGAACTTGCCAGGGAGTGCAGCGTTTCATGTATTTTGGACTTTCTTTTGTGCATTTTTATGGTCTCGTCCAAAACTTTCGGGATAACGCTTTCAAAATCTACGGGGGAAGACAGTGCGTCTATCATATCCGATACGGGGAGAAAAACCTCGTCTATATAGGTTTCCAGCACGCATATCAGAATATCCCGTTTATCGGCAAAGTAACCGTATACTATGCCGGTGGAAACGCCCGCCCTTTTTGCTATTTCCGCGGTGTTGGTGCCGTAGTAGCCCACTTCCGAAAAAAGTTCGTATCCCGCGCGTATTATTTTGTTCTTTGTTTCAATAGACCGCTCCTGCCGCGGCTGGCGTACCGTTGCTTTCATATCTATATTGTATAATAATTTTTTGCCCAAGGCAACAATATTAATAAAAAAAATAAAAAAAGTGAAAAAAGTTTCATATTTTTCTTGACATAATCGGCGTGGTATGATAATATACTACTGCAATGTGAATAAAATTTCACATTTTAAGGAGGGCGCAATGCCGATAGTTATAGCACCGGAAAACAAAGAACTGACGGTAATAAAGATAATGTCCGACGAAAAGACCAAAAAGCGGCTTGAAAGCATGGGGATAACCATAAACGGCAAAATAATGGTCATATCTTCCGGCGGCAACGTGGTGTGCAAGGTAAAGGAAGCGCGCGTTGCGCT
>CASELQ010000024.1 GCA_949288785.1 uncultured Eubacteriales bacterium
ACAGAAGGGCTGGAACGTCATGCGGGTGTGGAGCCGGGACTGGTGGCACAACTCGCACGAAGTTACCGAGCGCATCTGCCGCCGCATAGACGCCGTGCTGAATCCGCCCTCCGCGCTTTAAGCTTGCGGGAAATAAAACCTGACAACCTTGACTGAATGCGTTTATTCAATAAAAGAATTATCTGTAAAACGATAACTAAGAGCAGTAACTTAAAGGGATAGAAAAAAATAATTATACTAAATATGTAAGGCAGTCTGTTGATTTAAAAATACGGCAGGCAAGGAAATTATCCTTGCCTGCTGAATACCGCACCTGCTACACCATCAACGAATATATAACGAATTTGTTGGACAGTGTTCAAACGCGGCAGACTTTGTGCAAAGGCTACGAAAAAGATATTTTGAGCAATATTTAATAAGGTTTCGAACCCGAGTAATGTTAATGAAATCGTGCGTTACACGATGAAATCCTCGCTTAGCTCGGATGAAATCTTCAGCCTTCGGCTTCAGATGAAATCAAATCTGCCCATCTTCTGCCGCAAGGCAGATTTCATCGCAAAGCGATTTCATCCACCACAGGTGGATTTATTCCGCAGAAGGCGGATTTAATTGAAAAAACGACAAGTCGAAACTTGTCGTTTTTTCTGCCTTAAACGTGATAAAAGGCGTCTAAACATAGGTAAAAACGAAAAAAGGTGTCTGCTTTTGCGCAGCGTGTATGTTCCGATAAACAACAATTTGTTTATCCTTAATTACGTTCATATATCATTCTCTGTTCTGTATTTGGTGTGCCAAGCATGATTTCTGTATCAGTCCCATCAAATCTAAAACCGTATCGCTCATAAAAACGAATTGCTTTGTTATTGTCTTTGAGTACCCAAACAGCAATCTTCTTGTAATCGGTAAGTTTCTTTAACGCAGCATTCATAAGAGCATATCCAACTTTTAACCCATGGTATTCTTCAAGTACATAAATTGCATATACTTCGCCATGATCAGATAGAGTTGCATCGCGGTATGCACCATACCCAACAAATCCGATAACTTTATCTCCATCTTTTGCGACCAGTATATTTTCACGCCATTTCTGTGCTATCTTTATGCATTTTTCAAGTGTGATGCCGCTCATGTATTCCGTATCAACTAACCCCGTGTATGTTTCATGCCAAGATTTGTAATGTACGTATGCTTTGCCGTTAATTTCTTCTTCACTTTCCATTTCTTTAATCAAGTATTTGCACATGGACATTACCTCGTCAAATTCTTATTTATCAGTTAGATTATACCACACTTTTGCAAAAAAATCAAGGCGAAGCCTTGTATATCATCAAGCCGCAGGCAGATACACGCTGGCGCGTGATGAGATACAGCCCCGCAGGGGCTGATGATATACACCGCGCTTCGTGCGGCGATGATATGCCAAGCCTGCGGCTTGGATAAAAAAATTCGACAAGTCGAAACTTGTCGAATTTTTTTGGCAGGGGTAGATGGATTCGAACCACCGAAGTGACGGAGTCAGAGTCCGTTGCCTTACCGCTTGGCGATACCCCTAAACACATTGCTCAATTATTTTAACAAAAAGTATAAAAATTTACAAGCGTTTTAATGGATATTTTAAATTTTTTATTTATAATATGTTTCCGTATCGGCTCGCGAACGGAAAATTTATATAAAAGTTTTTTTCAGGCGGGCGTGGTGTAGCGGTCAGTCCGGCTATTATGTTGACATTTTTAAATATTTATGGTTTAATAAATACAAAAACAAAGGTAACAGAGGATGGTAACAAGGAAAGAAGTTGCCGAACGCGCGGGGGTTTCCGTGATGACGGTAACGCGTGTGATAAACAGGAGCGGATACGTTTCCGAACCCGCCCGCCGAAAGGTGCTTAAAGCGATAGACGAATTGAGATATATTCCGAACAAGACCGCCGTTTCGCTGGTGCGCAGAGAGAACAGCAAGATGATCGTCATAATTTTGCCAGACCTGCTTAATTTGTATTATATGCAACTGGTTGACTGTATGGCGGAGTATCTTTCCGCAAAGGGCTACGGAGTGATGCTGCGCAAAGTAACTCCAAAGAACAATAACGAAGTATTAAAAGAGCTTATAGCCGGCAGGGTGAGCGGAGTTCTGAACATGGCTTTCTATCCGTTTGACGAAAAGCTTGTCGGGATGATGGCGCAGTACGGTGTGCGGAGCATATATATGAGCGCGGAGCTGTTCAATGTGGAAATAGACTATGCCCCCGCCATAGAAGAAGCCATAAAGCGGGCGGCGGCACGCGGCGTAAAGAGAGTGGGTTTTTTGCGCGGAAAAGATTTTTTGGAAGTGATAAGAATAAAAAACATTAAAAAATGTTGTGAAAAGTACGGGTTGGAATTTTGTAACGATCCCATGCTGATAAGCGATTATCCCGAAGGGGACAGTTTTTACTGCGGTTACGAATATACTTATGAATTTTTAAAAAGCGGCAGGAGATGCGATTTGTTGTTTTGTCTTAACGACACCATGGCGTTGGGCGCCGTAAAAGCCGTTTCGAGTTCGGGGCTGAAAGTGCCGGAAGATATTTCCATAATAGGCTTTGATAATATTTTGACGGATTTATATGTAACCCCCACGATAACTTCTATCAGTACGGACGTGCATGAGCAAGCGGAAATATATGCTTCTTATCTTTGCGGAGCAAAGGAAGTCATGGTTCAAAACATATCCACACGCGTGTATTACAGGGAGAGTTTTCCGGAATGACCGGGCCTGTCAACATATATAAGCCCGCTTTTTTAGTTTACGAAATACAGATAAAAAGAAAAGGCAGATTAAACAATAAATAAAGAAATTAAGCGATTACAGGTTAGCCCCGGCGGGGTGCTTTTGCGGCTTCCCGCCGGATTTTTATAATTATTGCCGGCGTTTTGTGCCGGCTTTTTTGTTTTTATCGAGTATATAATATTTTATGCGGCGGTAAACTTTAAAAGAATCGGCGGCTTAAAATATATCGGTAAAATTCCGATTAGATGCTCTGATATAATCAGATGCGCAAAACGATGTTTTGGGCGGCGGATATGCGGGGATAAGTTAATTAAAACATTATATAATATGATCTAATTAAAACATTATATAATATGTAATTTGATATATAAACATATGTACAGATGACTTTATCGGCATATTGTCTAAGCGAAAATGCCGTTACTCCCGGAACTTTACACAGAATTTACATTCTTTTTGCCAAAACGTGATAGTTTGAGAGTAAAAATTTTTATATAATGAAGGTACAAAAATTCGAAGGAGTAAAATATGAAAAAGAGTAAGATACTCAGAGTGATCGCTATGGTTATGGCGATAAGCGTGTGCGCAGTGTTCATGGCGGCGTGCAACAAGGACGAAGGTAACAACGGTCTTACCGGCAATGAAAACGACCCCTCCTCCAACATCGTGAGAGCGGTAGGGCGTGAATCCGGCTCGGGCACGAGGACGGCGTTTTTGGAACTGGTTACAAACAACGAGGGTAAATCGCTTGACGAGGCTTTGGAAGAAGGCGCTACGCTGAGCACGGTCGTATCCGAAGCGAACGGAACTTCGGCGGTCATCACCGCGGTGGCGCAGAGATACGATACGGTCGGTTATATTTCTCTCGGCAGCCTTTCCGAGCATGCCGACGAGGTAAAAGCACTTACGGTAAACGGCGTAGTTGCCAACGAGGCGAATATACTTGCAGGTGATTATAAACTCGCTCGTCCGTTCGTCCTTGCCTATAAGCAGAGCGTTTACGACGGAAACGACCTCGTCCGCAACCTCATCCAGTTTATAGAGAGTTCAGAGGGACAGGCAATAATAGCGCAGGAAGGCTATATATGCGATCCCGACCTCGAAATACAGACCTATGTTCCCTACGCTGGAAGTGAAACTTCTCTTACCATAAACGGTTCCACCTCCGTAGGACCTCTTATGAAAGTGATCGTTGAGGCGTTTATCAGCAAAAATACCGGCAAACTTACCGCAAGCAGCATAACCATCTCGGAGACCGGTTCCGGCGACGGTATAGCGGCGGCAACGAACGGTACGGCGCAGATAGGTATGAGTTCGAGGGCGCTTAAAGACGAGGAGAAAGAGACCCTTGTAGAACACAAGATAGCCGACGACGGCATAGCCGTTATAGTTAAAGCGGGCAGCACTATGGAAAACGTAACGTTCGACCAGTTATATAACCTCTATCTGAACGGTACGGGTATAGAAAACCCCAACAAGGCTGCGGCATAAACAAGCGGCGTTAAAGAAAAAACTTTTACTGCGGGGCGGGCGAAGGATATTCGCCCGCCTTGCGGAGCGTAAAAGCGGAGAACGATATGCAAAACATTAACGATACGGCGGCAGCGCCCAAAAACAGCCGCGCCGCAAAAACCAAAGCGAAAGAAATTTTCGCCAGGATAATCTTTCTTATCTGCGCGTTGTTTTCCATTGTGGCGGTGCTGGGAATAATAGGGTACATATGTTACGGCTCTATCCCCGCGCTCAGGGAAGTGGGCGTATTCAAGTTCCTTTTCGGCACTACGTGGAGCCCCGATTACGGGCACTACGGCATACTGCCCATGATTGTGAACTCCATAATCGTAACCGTGGGCGCGGTGGTTCTCGGCGGAACGGTAGGGGTGTTCACGGCGGTATTTTTATCCTACTGGTGCCCGAGCAAGTTCAATATAAAGTATAACGGCAAAAGCGCCTTTATCCGCTGGTGGGTAAACCGTATAAACAAAATAAATCTGAGCACTGTCTTCGACCAGGTTATAAAACTTTTAGCGGGCATTCCCTCCATAATTTACGGACTTTTCGGGCTGGAAATACTCGTACCCATACTTGCGGATCTTAACAGCGCGAACATAGGGCAGGGCATACTTGCATGCTCTATCCTGCTTGCCGTAATGATAGTGCCCACGGTGGCTTCGCTTGCCAAAAACGCCATAGACGCCGTGCCCCAAAGTTATTACGAGGGAGCGCTTGCGCTCGGCAATACCAAGGCGCAGGCGGTGTTCCGCGCGGTGGTGCCTGCCGCCCGCTCGGGTATAATGAGCGCGCTCATTTTAGGCGTGGGCAGGGCAATGGGCGAGGCTATGGCGGTAATATGGGTGTGCGGTAACCGCGCCCTGTTCCCGGACGGGTTGTTTTCCTATATAAGAACGCTCACCACCAACATAGTCATGGAAATGGGCTACGCAACGGGAATACACAGGAGCGCGCTTATCGCCACGGGCTTGGTGCTGCTCATATTCATACTTTTGATAATCTTATCCATGAACCTCGTGCCCAAAGATTTTAAGGGCAAGCGCGGAGAAAAGAAACTTTCGCCCGATAAGGAGGCGGAAATAACCTATAAGAGAAAGGGTATAGGCTCCGCCGTATTGAAATGGGCGGCGGGAGTGTGCGCCTTTTTAGTGGCGGCGGTGCTGATAACCGTTGTGGCATATATAGTTATAAAGGGAATATCGGGTTTTTCCTGGGACTTTTTCGCGGGGGATGCCCGTATATCGGTACCCACTTTCCTGCCCGCGTTTTACGCTACGCTGGAACTTATAGGCATATCGCTTGCGATAGCTCTGCCGTTAGGTATTTGCGCCGCGGTTTATCTGCACGAATACGCCAAGCAGGACAGCAAGTTGGTTAAGGTCATACGTACCTTTATAGATACCCTTTCGGGAATACCTTCCATAGTGTTCGGTCTGTTCGGGAGCCTGCTGTTTGCTCCGCTCTTCGGCAACCGCTGCGTTCTGGCGGGGGCGCTCACCATGGTGCTCGTTGTGCTGCCCACCGTGATACGCTCCACGGAAGAGAGCCTGCACGCCGTTCCCATGACGTTAAGAGAAGCAAGTTACGGTTTGGGGGCAAGCAAAGTGCGCACGATATTCAAAGTGGTGCTGCCCTCCGCGTTTCCGGGCATAGCCACGGCGGCGATACTTTCTATCGGCAGGATATTGGGGGAATCGGCGGCGCTCGTGTTCACCATGGGTACCACCTTCGTATTCACCGGCAACCCGGCAAATACGGGCAGTTCGCTTACGGTGCTCCTATATATCTGCGCCAACGAAGGTTTCCATATGGAAGAAGCGTATATGCTGGCTTTGACGCTGCTTGTTTTCTCGCTTTTATTGAATCTCATAGTGTACTTTATAGAAAAGCGGGTAAAAAAATCGCATAGTATTTAATACGGGAGTGTATCATGAAAAATAAAAAGATATTAAAAGCCGAAGAGAACGGCGCGGAGAAAATCTCCGCTAAGGAGACGTTAAAGAACGCGCTGGACATATTCGACTTTTCCTCGGGCATAGCCGTGAACATAGAAAATCTCGACCTTTATTACGGTAATTTTCAGGCGTTAAAACAAATAAATATGCTTATAAAGCCCAACGAAATAACCGCCATGATAGGTCCTTCCGGCTGCGGCAAGTCCACCCTTTTAAAGACCCTCAACCGCATGAACGACCTTATAGACGGGTGCCGCATAGAGGGAAAGGTAGAGATAGGCGGCAAAGATATTTACGCAAAGGACATAGACCTTTCGGCGCTGCGAAAGAACGTGGGAATGGTGTTCCAAAAGCCCAATCCTTTCCCCATGAGCGTATACGACAACGTGGCGTTTGCGCCGCGCACGTTCGGGGTAAGGAAGAAGGCGGAGCTTGACGAGATAGTGGAAACCAGCCTGCGCCGCGCAAGCATATGGGACGAACTGAAAGACCGGCTAAACCGCAACGCGCTGGGGCTTTCGGGCGGGCAGCAGCAAAGGCTGTGCATAGCGCGCTCTCTGGCGGCGGAACCCAAGATCCTTTTGATGGACGAACCTACCAGCGCATTGGATCCCATATCCACCGGCAAGATAGAAGACCTTATGAACGAACTCAAAACCGACTATACCATAGTTATAGTAACGCACAACATGCAGCAGGCGACGCGTATAGCGGACAAAACGGCGTTTTTCTATCTCGGGGAACTGGTGGAATATGCGGATACGCAAACGCTGTTTACAACGCCCGCCGACAAGCGCACCGAAAATTATATAACGGGCAGATTCGGCTGATATTTTTTAAAACTGTTGAAATATAAAAAGAGGTATGATATAATGAGTATTAGGAATAAATACGAAGCGGAACTCAACACCGTATTCAACAAACTCATAACCATGTGCCGTTACGTGGAGATAGCGATAGAAAAATCGATAAATTCGCTGGTGCACAGAGATAAGGTTTTGGCAAAGGAAGTCATTAAAGAAGATAAGGGCGTGGACAATCTGGAGCACGAGATAGAGCAGGACTGCCTTAGGATACTTTTAATGGAGCAGCCCGTGGCAAGCGATTTCAGGGACGTATCCGCCGCGCTCAAAATGATAACCGACCTGGAAAGGATAGCCGACCAGGCGGCGGACATCTCGGAACTTACCTTCCAGTTCGGGGACGCCGAATTTATAAAAGAACCCGTACACATAATCACCATGGCAAAGCTTGCGGGCGAGATGGTAAAGGACAGCGTGCAGAGTTATATCAATCGGGACGTGGAACTTGCCCGCTCCTTAGACGCGCGGGACGAGAGAGTGGACGAACTGTTTATCGTGATAAAAAACGAGCTTGTGGAACTTATAAAAAAGAACGGGGACAACGCCGACCAGGCGATACTTTTCATGATGATAGCCAAATATATAGAGCGTATCGGCGACCATGCCGTGAATATCGGCGAGTGGGTGGAATACGCCATAACGGGCTATCATAAAATGGCGGATTAAATTTAAAACCTTTACAAGGGGTGTATAAAACATGGCGGAAAAGAAACTTGTTTACGCGGTGGACGACGAAGAGAACATAAGAGACCTGTATATGTGCGCAATAACCGGCGCGGGGTTCGACTGTGAATGTTTTCCCGGCGGGGAAGAACTTTTCGGCGCGCTGAAAAACCGCCTGCCGGACATAATTTTAATAGACATAATGCTCGAAGGGATGGACGGGTACGAGATATTAAAGACCCTAAAAGGTTCGCCGTCCACGGCGGGCATACCCGTTATAATGGTTTCCGCCAAGGGCGAAGAGATAAGCAAGGTAAAGGGCCTTAACATGGGGGCGGACGACTATATAGCAAAGCCCTTCGGGGTGCTGGAACTGGTGGCGCGCATAAACGCGGGTTTAAGGCGCGTGCCGGCGGCGGAAAGAAATACTCTGTCCTATGGCGATATAGTGATAGACGAGGCAAAGCACGCCGTAACGGCGGGCGGAGAGGAAGTATCTTTGACCCTCAAAGAATACGAGCTGTTAAAACTGCTCGTAACGGCCGCTCCTTACGTTGTAAGGAGAGAGGAGATGTTAAACAAGGTCTGGGGCGAAAATTATTTCGGCGAGACCCGCACGCTGGATATTCATATCGCCAATTTAAGGAAAGCCATAGCCGGTGCGGTTACGGGGATACACACCGTGAGGGGCGTGGGATATAATTTGAGATGATATAATCTGAGATGAAAAAGAAACTTATAATATACAATGTTATACTTACGCTTATAGTGCTTGCGCTCATGCTGGGTGTAGGGCTTGCGGTTACCGACAGCAACTATAAGGAGATGACCGAGCGTAAGATAAGAGAGATTACGGACATATATGCCGAAAACTATTCCGAGGATCTTTCCCTGCCCTCAGGCGGGGACATTCGCGTAACCATAGTCAGCGCTACGGGAGTGGTGCTCAAAGACAGTTCGCGGCAGGACGTTTCGGATATGGAAAACCACATTGACCGGGAAGAGATAATAGCCGCCTTAAACGGCGAGCCGCGCGTTGTGGAAAGAGAGAGCGAAACGCTGGGCACAAGCATGATGTATTATGCCGAAAAGGTTACCGTTTCGGAGAGTGCGGACGGTTACGTATTTATCCGCGTGGCGGTGCCGGTGGAGAGCAGCCGCTCTTACATTCTCAAATCGCTCGTGCCCATGATAAGCATACTTGTAGTCGTATGGGCGGGCGGGACCATTGCAAGCGTATTGCTTTCCGGGGTGCTGTTAAAGCCCTTGCAGCAGGTAAAAGAGGGGCTTGCGGGGATAGAGCGGGGCACTTACAAAGAAATACCGCCCACCACGGGGGACGAGGATTTAAACGTAATACTTTCCGGGATAAACGACTTGGGTTCGCGGCTGCAAACCAGCATGGCGGAGGCCAGGGGCGAAAAGCAGAAGCTGGACTATGTTCTGAATAACGTGTCGGACGGGATAGCCGTGTTCGACGTCGGGCTGAACGTGCTTATAGCCAACCCGCGCATATATGAGATATTCGGCGTAAAGAACGTCAAAGGCAAGCATATAGAAGTGCTCACGGCGGACAAGACGTTTATATCCGAAGTATCGGACTGCGCCACGGGCAAAGCGGGCGGGATATTTCAGTTTGAGACGGACGGGCGGTACTACATGTGCACCGTCCGCTATACGGACAGCGATATGATAATAGCGGTTATATCGGACGTTACCGAGAGCAAGAACCGCGAAAAGATGCGGCTGGAATTCTTTGCCAACGCTTCTCACGAGCTCAAAACGCCGCTTACCTCGGTAAAGGGCTTTAACGACCTCATATCCATGCAGAGCACGGACGAAAGGATAGTGGAGTATTCCCGCCGTGCGGACAAGGAAATAAACAGGGTGCTCAATCTGATAAACGACATGCTGGGACTTTCCCGCCTGGAAAATTCCGGGCTGAGCCCCGAGCGGCTTACGGCGGTGCGGCTTGAAGAGGTAGCCGGAGAGGTTGCGGAAAACCTTAAATTGTTAAGCGACGAAAAAGAGGTGTCCGTAACCGTATCGGGCAAAGGTGAAATACAGGCGGAAAGGGAGCATATTTACGAACTGATAAAGAACCTTGCGGAGAACGGCATAAGATACAATAAAAAAGGCGGCAGGGTGAAGATAGAGATTGCCGAGGGTAAAGACGGGGTAACCTTAAAAGTGCAGGACAACGGCATGGGGATAGAGACCCAGGATCAGAGCCGTATATTCGAGCGGTTTTACCGCGGCAGCAAGTCCCGCTCGCGCGAGACGGGCGGCACGGGCTTGGGGCTTTCCATAGTAAAGCACGTATGCGAACTTTACGGTGCGGAACTCACCCTTAAATCTAAGCTTGGCGCGGGCACCGTGATATCCGTAGTATTCCCGCGCGATAAGGACGCTTAAAACCTTTACCCGAGCAATAAGACTTTAATTTAAAACTTAAAAGATTATATTAAACTTAAACTTTTATAAATTATATTCAACTCAAACATTTACGCCGCGCGGTTTTTCGCGCGGCTAAAAAACTGCCCCGGCGGCTTAAAGTTGCCCAAAATATCCAAATATCATCTTAATACCTCGGCAAAACCTCGCTTTGCAAATGTCCGCCGCTTAAAACAGGCGGCGGACAGCGTATTTTTGCCTCCGTTTTCCGCTGTTATATATAAATATGATAATCCGCGTTTTCAGTTTGCCTAAGCGAAAAGGCTGGCAAAAAAATTTAACGCCCATAAAATCTTAAATTCAGGGCGGGAAATTTTTAATTTTAAAGATTTTTTCAAGATTTCAGGTTAAAATTTAAATTGAAAACAGATAAAACGGCTTATTCCGTACATAATACCGATAAGCCAAAGCAATGCGAAACAGCGCTTTACCCTCCGTGCGGCGGGGGAAGGCGGCAAAAGTATAGGCTAATATTAAACTTTCTTTAAGATTAACCGTGCTTTTGACGGGATAAAAACCAGTTTCAGGAAAAAAATTTAAAAAAATTACAACTTTTTTTAATTTTGGTATTGACAGATATAAAAACCTGTGTTATTATAAAGTAAAAAGAAAATAAAATTTTGTAAAATCATTGTATAAAAACGCGATTTTACGGAGTTTGCCGGCGAACGCAAAACTCATCACCGTGAGCGGCGCCAAAAAGGGGTACCCCTTTTTCCTTAGACTTTGTCTAAGGAAAAGCGCATTATCGGCATTAAACGGTATGAGTTTTCCGGAAACAAAAAAACAATAACGGGCATGTGCAGCCGAACTGCACAGTAAGGAGGTAAAAATGAAAAGAATTTCCGCACTATTACTTTCAGCGCTTATGGTATTCGGACTGACCGGGTGCAGCAGGGACAATTCCGCCACGGCAGATCCTCCCGAATATACCTCTACCGAAAAGTTTGAAATAGGCATGTGGGTGGGCGTATCCGATAAGCTTGTAACCTACGACGAAGACGGTAAAAAGGTTAGCGAGCGCCCGCTTACCGACGCGGAGTTTTTGGAAAAGTACCAAGAGATTGCCGACGCGGGCTTTACGGTAGCTTTCCCGGGGTACGACGTGATGATAGACGGCAGCGGCGGCTACAACATGAAGGCGCTCGAAGCGGCAAGCCGGGTGGGCATAAAGCACATTATAGGCGACGCCCGGCTTTCTTCTCTCATGATGCAGGCAAAGACGCTTGTGGAAAGCGGAGTATACACCCGCGACGAAATAGTGGAGCAGACGCGCGACATACTTTCGCCCTATCTTGAAAGCGAATATGCGGACGCGCTTTACGGATTTATGATAGACGACGAACCGGGCGCGGCGCTCTTTTCGGCGTTGGAATACGGCAGGAGCATATTTGAAGAAGCGGCGCCTGACCTTATGTTCTACGTGAATCTGTTCCCGATAATAGCGGGCGGGGCGCAGCTCTCCGGCACCACGCAGGCCATCACGTATGACGATTATCTTTCCAATTATTTCGGAACGGTAAAGACCGATTATATCTCGTATGACCACTATCCGCTTTACGGCAGCGGGGACGGGAGCACCTCGATAGAGCCCACCTTCCTTTATAACATGGATCTCATCCGCACCAAGATAGACGAAGAGGGCGCCGGCAGAGAATTTTGGACGTTTTTACAGAGCATACAGTACGGCGGCAAGAACCGCGCGCTTACGAGTAAAGCGGACGCAACTTTCCAGGCGTATTCCTTTATGGCTTTCGGCGGGGACTGCATACAGTGGTTCTGCTATGCCTGTCCGCCCGCCAACGACGGCGCAACGGCGTTCGGCAACAACGCGCTTATAGACCGCAACTATGAAAAGACCGCCACCTACGATTACGTGAGCGGCGCCAATAAGGACGTGCAGTCTTTCATGCCGTATTACAAGAATTTCGAATGGAAGGGCTTTACGCTTTCCGAGGTGTACGACGATACGGATAACTTTGAGTATCTCTCCATCTCCGAAAACCTTGTAACGGGCGGCGCGCTCACGTCGTTTACCAGCACGGAGGACGCGTTTGCGGGCGTGTTCGAGGATAAGGACGGCAACCCCGGTTACTTTGCGGTAAACTTTACCGATCCCGCGCTGAACAAGAGCAACGAGATAACCATGACGTTCGAGGGCTACACCAACGTGCTTATAGTAAAGCCGGAAGGCAACACCGCTTTAAGGTTGGACGGCGGCTCCGTAACCTTTACGTTAGGCGTGGGCGAAGCGGCGTTCGTTATACCCTATTAAAACGATACCCGTGAAAGCGGGCGTTTAATCAAAAGACAAACTGACCGAAAAAAACAAAACCGTAAACTGAGGCGCGCGCCGCCGTGGCGGCGCGCGGGAAAAATTAAGGAGGTAGATATATGAAAAAACTTCTGGCAATGCTTTTGGGCGTTCTTATGATGTTCACCCTGTTTACCGGCTGTTCGAGAAATGATCAGAACAGTACTTCCGGCGAGGACGTGGGTTCGCTTGACGGCGTTACCTACGACGAACGCGCAAGCGAAATGTACGTTGATACGAAAGACGGCAAAACGCGGATAAAAATATCCTATACGCCGGGTTACGGCAGCGCGTGGGTATTGCAGTCCGCCCGTGCGTTCCTTTTGTCGGACGTGGATACTTACGGCGACCTGTATTACTTTGAATTCGATATGGATTCGGAGCTTACCACCAGCGTGAGCACCAAACTTGAATCGGGCGTAGGACTTTCGGACATATATTTCCCGCTCGCTTCCAACTGGTACAGTTACGCTTCGCTGGGCTACCTTGAAAACCTGGACAGTCTTTACGAAATGACCATTCCCGGCGAAACGGGCACCGTGCTCGATAAAATAAGCGGTTCGTGGGAAACTTACGGGCAGACGGTAAGGCAGGGCGAGACCCATTACTACATTTTCCCGGGCAACGAGAACATAACGGGCATAGTTTACAACAAGACCCTTTTCGATCAGTACGGCTGGGAAGTGCCCGAAACCACTGCGGACTTAAAAGAACTCTGCCAGCAGATAGTTGACGATACCGAAGGTTCCATTGCGCCGTTTGTGTATCCCGGCACCATTTCGGGCGGGTATTGGGACTTTATAGGCACCAACTGGTGGCTGCAGGTATCGGGCGCGGATAAACTTGACGAGTTTATGCAGTTCGGTTCGCCCGAAGTGTTCAATTACGCCGATCAGGACGACCCCTCTTACGGCAAACTGAGAATGCTTGAGACCTTTGAGGACATAATAGTCAGGAACCGCACCACCTACACGTTAAGGGGTTCTGCTTCCAAGGATCACCTTGCGGCGCAGATATCTTTCGTGCAGAGAGAGGCGGCAATGATCCCCAACGGCAACTGGATAGAAAAAGAGAGCCTTTCCAGCATGCAGGACGAGGTGCGCATGATGGCTACCCCTCGAATGGAAGGGGCGCAGCAGGACGCGGAAGGCAATTACCTTTCCTACAATTACAGCGGCCAGCCCGACTATATGTTCATACCCGCGCAGGCGGCAAACAAAGAGGGCGCAAAACTCTTCCTTGCATATATGTGCAGAGACGACATGTTAAAGCTCTACACCGATTACAGCGGCGCGCCCAGACCCTTCGATTACGACGTTTCGGAGTGCGAAGTGAGCGACTTTATACAGTCCTGCTTAGACGTGTGGAGCGTTTCGGAGACCTGGTTTGAAAATTCGCAGAGCGAACTGTGGACGGCTAACCGGATAAAGAAATTTAACCTCGGCAACCCGTACACCATGCTGCTTGCCAATTCGGATACGATGAGCGCTATCGGCTGGTGCGCGAGCGAGTATACGAACGTGCTTAATTCCTGGGACAGTCTGTAAGGTTTTAAGAAAATATCAGTAAAAGTTTAAGGAAACAAAGGCGTGCCGCCGCGCGCCGGAAAGCGAGCGGCGGCAAGAAAAAACAAGGCGCAAGCCTCAGGCGGGGTAAGATATGAACACGACGGCTTTAAGACCGAAAAAAAGGAAAAAAACCAAGAACGAGATAGCTTTCATCTGCGTGATGCTGGCTTTGCCCGTTCTGCATCTGTGCGTTTTCTGGCTGTATATAAATATAGACTCTATCTTTCTCTCGTTTCAGGAACTGGATATGTCGAGCGGACAGTGGGTGTGGACGGGGTTCGATAACTACGCCTCGTTTTTCCGCGAGTTTGTGCGGGAGGGGAGCGTGCTGCCCCGCGCGCTGTTAAACTCCTTTTCCATATTCTTCTGGAACGACTTTGTGATAGTGCCCGTATCCATTTTCTGCGCGTATATACTCTATAAAAGGCTGCCGCTTGAAAACGTGTTCAAGGTAATATTCTTTTTGCCTTCCGTAATATCGGTAGTGGTTCTTACGCTTGCATATTCGTATATGTTCGACGTAACGTTCGGCGCCATACCCGAGATGCTTGAAAATTTGGGATTAGGTCATATCGTCCCGTTCGACGGATATTTCGGGGACAAGGCATACGCCTGGTGGATGATACTCATATACGGGCTTTGGTCCGGTATAGGGTATAACATAGTGCTTGTAAGCGGCGCAATGGCAAGAATCCCGGAGGACGTGATAGAGGCGGGCAAGTTAGACGGGCTTACCATAATGCGCGAGATGTTCAGCGTAACCGTACCGCTTATAGGGCCTACCATAGGCACGCTTATGCTGCTCGGCACTACAACCATATTCACCTACTTCCTGCAACCGCAGTTGCTGCTCGGCGGAGCCGCGGAAGTGGTGGGCGGCTACACGATAGCCATGTATATAGTAAACAACGTAAGGGGCAGCGGGTCTGCGCAGATGGCGATGGGCGCCACGGTGGGCATACTGTGCGCGATAGTGGGCACGCCCATAGTGTTCCTGTGCAGAAAGGCGGTGGATAAATTCTTCCCCGCGTATGAATACTGAAAAATTGGGGGGAACCCTTAAAAAAAAGGAGAAAAAGCTATGAAGAAAAAACTTATGCTTACGCTTGCGACGATAGTTGCGGCGTGTATGATGTGCTCGGTAGTGTTTGCTTCCGCGGGCATCGTGCAGAACTCACCCGTAGGCACGGGGCTTATCGCGAACGGTGCGATAAACACGGCTTCGTTTATGATTCGGGAAGACACCGACCCCTCCGCTTACAGGGTGCAGAACGGTAACAGCACAATGGATACGGCGGGAGTTTCCAATGCGACGATTGCGCCTATGGCAAAAGTGCCCGTTGCCGCCACAACAGACGGGTCTATAATAACTTTACAGATTGATATTTATAAATTCGGAACAGAATGGGAGCAAATGCTTTTCCTTGCGCCCTTTGCAACGCATGCCGAATGGACGGGAAGCAATGTAAACTATTCTATTTCCAGGTTACACGCCGGCGGGCTTAACCCGGTTGAAGGGAAAATCACTTCATCAACAATAACCCCTGTGGGCGGAGAGGCTACCACGCCTACGGCCGGTACCGTTACTCCGTACGGATTTCAGATGGATAAGCTTACGGAACAGAAGAACGCAGGCAGAAGTTATGCAACTTTCTGGTTTGAGTTTGACCCCGCAAATTTAAGTTACACCGTATATGCGGGTAATGCCGAGGCAAATATAAAAACTGAATGTTCCACCGTTACCAACGCTTATACCCTTCCCGAAGTGGAAGACGGTTACTATTTTGTAATCGGTTTTGGCGATGCCACGGGGGTAAACGTGGAGTTCGATAACGTTAAGTTATATTCTACCAAGGACGATGTGGTTACCACCTATGCGGACTTTTCCATTGACGATGATGAGGAAATAATTAACGTTTGGAAAAATACCGAAGTGGATAACAGCACCAATACGGACGCGCTCCTTATTACGGGCGGCGCAAAAAAGACCTACGATTCTTCCATAATCGTAACCAACCCCGGCGAAAATACCAGGCTTGCCACTCTCAATCCGCTGAGCGTGGATACTTCTATGACGGAAACGTTTGAAATGACCGCGGGCTTTAACTTCTCCGCTCTCGTTTCCACCCGCAAAGTGGGTATTGCCTTCGGGTTGGCGCGGTACGATACTTCTCTTGCCGCCCCTGCGGAAGGAGCAAGCTTTGTGTACTTTACCGTAGACGGCGAAAATAAGCTTGTCGTGGGCGCGGACAACATCGCGGCGGACGGCACAGCCACCGCTACGGGCACCGCAACCACCCTTTCGGACGCGGCGCTTAATTCCAATATCGAGATAGAGATAACCGGCAAACAGGATAATTCGGTAGACGTGGTGATAAACGGTGGCGACCCCATCAATTTCCCCAACCTCAAACTCTCGGGCAACATAGCGTTTGCGCAGACGGGTACGGGCGATACGACTTATGCCATATTAACCGACAGTTTCAACGTAACCGGCTATCAGTTCAAGGAGAACGAGGGAGAGGCTGTAACCGCCAACTTTAACAATAATTATATTTCCGCGGCTAAGTTCACCATGCAGAGCATGATCGCTCCCTCCGAATATATCGTAAAGCAGGACACCACTACCCACGAAATAGCGGGCATGGTGGCGGAAGACGGCGTTCTGGGCTTCTACGGCACTAGCACCAACACCCGCCTTATGTTCCAGGAGAGTTATTCTGACTTTGTGTTGCAGTTCGATTATATTTCCGAACCTTACGCCACGAGGGGGCTCCCCGGCGGCATAATCACGGGCAGCAACCCCAACCGTTTCTCGCCCTTCTACGTGCTTGTGGGCGCGGAAAACAATATGCCTGAATTTACTCAGACTTCCCTTGCTCTGGGTATCGTTGAAGGCAACGCCACCCAGTATTTCTGGGGCGCGGAATCTCTGCTTGACAGGTATGTGAACGGCGCGTCTCAGGGCGTTACGGTACTTGCCAATATGGCTACGGTACAGGAGAGCGACGAGGCGATTCCCTGCTATGCGGCGGGCGATACGGCAGGACAGTTTGTGGTTGACCACTACGGAATGCCCGATACGGCAAGCGACAGTTACGTTTACTCATTCTACAACAAGACCACCCGCGTTAAAGTGGTTGCCATAAACAACAACGTGGCAATGTATGCTGCCGAGGTTAATACCGAGACAGGCGAAGTAGGAGCATATTGCCGATACTACCGGCTACGTTGGCTTCGGTACGGACGCTCCCGGCTGGGCGGCTATAGATAACGTTGCCATAACCCCCATAGCCAAGGAAACGGCGCTCGAAGCAGGGTTAGACGCGGATCCCGCGGTTGACCTCGTGGCGGACGTTGATCCCGAAGATATGGAAAGCGACGTTGAACCCACTCCGCTGCCCGATCCCGTGCTTACGGCTGATACCGAAAACAAAAAGGTTACCTGGAATGCGGTGGAAGGCGCAGGCTCCTATGAAGTAACCGTTGAATTGAACGGGGAAGAGGTGCTTTCGCAGACCGTTACCGGCACCGAAATAGATTTGAGCAGCCTTACCACGGCGGGCGAATATACCGTTACGGTAGAGGCAATTCCCGCGGACGAGGCGGCGCATTTCAGCAGCCGTGCCGAAGTAACCTACACCGTTGCGGAAAGTTCCGGCGGTGATGGCGGCGGCTCCACCGGCGGCGGAGACAACGGCGACAGCGGCTGTAACGAAGGCTGCAACGGCAACGTTGCTTCCGTAGGCGGGCTTGCCGCGGTGCTGATACTCGGCGCGGGCGCGGTGCTCCTGATACGCAGGGCTATCCGTAAAAAAGACTGATCGTAAAGTAAGGTTTGGTAAAGATAAGCGTTAATATCGCTTAAAACCGCGGTTTTTCTCCCTATCGGAGATACCGCACACAAAATTGTTTCCCCCTTGACTACCGGGCGCTCCCGCCGCAAGGCGGGGGCAAACGCCCGGGCAATAAGCCGGATATGTTTTCCCGGCGCCTAAAATGCGCGGCGGATATAAACAATTCGGTTTAACAGAGATATATGAACAGACGATAATATGAACGTACGGGTTTTCCGTATGTATTTGAAGGGCCGGCGTTCCCGGCAAACGCAGTATAAACTTTTAAGGCATATGCGGCAGAGGTGGTAAAATGGCAAAATCGGCGCACGTTAAAAAACCTGTTCTGGACATAGTGTTGATGTGGGTGATGTTCGGTCTGTTCATCATTTACGCCATAACTTTGTTATATCCGTTTTTATGGTGCCTTTTGAATTCTTTTAAAACGCAGACCGACTTTCTTTACAACGTGAACGGGCTGCCTCAGGAATGGACGCTCATAAACTGGATAGACAGTTTCACCCTTACCATCGATAACGGCATAACCATTCCGATAATGTACCTTAACAGTATATTTATCACGTTCGGTTGTACCTTTTTCAGTCTTTTCTCCTGTTCGGCAACCGCTTATATATTAAGCAAGTTCGAATTTCCGGGGAAAAGCGCCATGTACACTTTCGCAATAGTCATTATGATGATTCCCACAATGGGCTCCATGGCTTCCATGTACAGGCTGTATAACAACATTCACCTCATAAATACTTACACGGGGGTTTTCATAACCGCCATGGGCGGGTTCGGTTCGGGATTTCTTATCCTTTACGCCTTCTTTAAAAACCTCTCGTGGTCTTATGCGGAAGCGGCTCAGATAGACGGAGCGGGGCATTTCCATATCTATTTCAGGATAATGCTTCCCATCGCCATGCCCGCGCTGATCTCGGTGGGCGTGCTCCTGGCTATCGGTTTCTGGAACGACTATTTTACGATCTATATGTACGCTCCGGAAAAGGCGACTATAGCTTACGGCATTCAGCGTATTTCCGCACAGGCGGGCGTGAATATGCCGCAGGTGTTTGCGGCAATGATGCTCTCTATCGTGCCCGTGCTTATCGTGTTTGCCTGCTTCCAGAAAACCATAATGCAGAATACCGCCATAGGCGGCTTGAAAGGTTAATAAGAGGGGGCGGTTTCACTGAAATCGCCCCCGTATTTTAAAATTTGCACGAAATCACGGTAGCAAGTCCGGGTAAAAACCGTAGCCGGCTTGCCCGAAAATAAAGGAGTGATATGATGAAAAAATTTCTTGTCTTGTTGCTTTGTATGATTTTTTCGCTGGGTATGTTTGCGGGTTGTAACAACGGCGGCGAAAACTCCGGCGAGAACGGCGGAGACGGCGGCAACGGCGGCAACGGCGGCAACGGCGGCTCCGATACGCCTACGGAAGTTACTTACGAAACTTACGGGTCTTACTGGATGCCCCAGCACGACTATACGACCATGCCCGTTGCGGCGTATAATTCCAACCCGCCGCAGCTTTCCGATTTTACCTATAACTATCTGACCAACGAGAGTACGTTTGCCGCTTATCAGGAGGCGGGCGTAAACACCATGATGGGGCTTAGGGAATACGTGGGATCCGAAGAGGTGTTGCAGGCGCTCGACTGGTGCGAAGATTACGGCCTTGCGTACCTCGTGCCGCTGGGCGGCGCGGAAAGCCTTACTTCCGATACTACCGCAAGGAGCGCCCTTTCCCGCGTGAAGTATCACGACGCGTTTGCCGGCATCATGCAGTCCGACGAGCCGGGCTACACTCTGTTCGAAAGCATTGCGCGTGCGGCGGAGATTTTAGACGGTATTATGCCGGACGGGTCCGAGAACCTGCTGTGGCACGTAAATCTGTTCCCCACCTACGCAAACGAAAAACAGCTCTATTTCAGGCAGTATACCGACTCTTCCGAGATTCCCGGCGGCAGTTATACCTATGAGCAGTATATCGAGGACTATATGGAGATAGTTCAGCCCAAGGTGCTTAGTTACGACTATTATCCCGTATCCGGCCACGGAGACGATCTTACCAGCGGTTACTTTGAGAATATGTCCATAATAAGAGAGGCCGCAATGGAGGCAAATATTCCGTTCTGGGTGTTCGTGGAAACATGTTCTTTCAACTCCGCTAACCGCGTGCCGGACGAGGCGGACTTGCTGTGGCAGGTGAACACCGCGCTTTCTTACGGGGCGAAAGGTATTCAGTATTTCACGGGCGTGCTGCCGAGCAACAGTAACGAAATCTTTACGGGCGCCATGTTTGACAGGGACGGCAACCGTACCGAAGTGTACGATTACGTAAAACGCGCCAATACCCAGATAAAGGCGGTGGACGAAGTGCTCATGTGCGCCAAGTCTGCGGGAGTTATGGTAACCGGCGTTTCCCCGTGGGGAACCGAAAGTTATATTCCCGAGCAGGATATACTCGCCTCTTACGGCAGTATATCAAGCATTTCCGCGCTGCATGCATTAACGGGGTGCTTCGACTATAACGGCAAAGAAGCCTATTATGTTACCAACAACTCCGTGGTAGAGGAAGACAGCGTTACCGTTACCTTCTCTTCCGAAGTAACGGGGTATACCGTACTCGGCGGCGTTAAAACTCAGTTTTCCGGCACTTCCGTAACCATTCCTCTCGATATGGGCGAAGGCGCGCTCATAGTGTTGGAATAATGCGGCAGAGTAATTAAAGGCAATTTAAATTACGGCGTTTATATAAAGGCTGTGATTATAAGAAAATAAAAGGCGCGCCCGCCGGTTTCTGACGGCGGGCGCGGAAAAAACCAAGGTAAGTTAGAGGTGTAGTATGAAAAAACTGATTCTCTGCATATTGGCGGCGCTGTTGTTTTGTCTGCCGGCAGTATCCGTTTCGGCGGAAGACGCGGCGGCAAGCACGCTCCCCGATTTTTCCGATGATTTTGAAAGTTACGAAGTTACCGGCAACCCCATAGAGGAGGATACCGCCGTAACCGAAAAATGGGAAAACAACGTTTTCCGCGGCGGCGATTCCGTGGGAATGGACGCGCATATATATAACGTGGGGCATATAGAGTACGAGCAGGAAGATTCCGGCAATAAGGTGCTCCACTTGAAAAACACCACCGGCGCCGATTCCTTTTTTTACATGGGGCCCGCCGGCGATTACAGGGTAAAAGATTTTACGGTAACTTTCAAGGTGCGCTTTTTGGTTGAGGACGTTATAGAGCGCAGTTGGGTAGGCATTTCTTTCCGCAAAAAAGCGCAGGTGCACTATACCGGCACAAATAACCTTATGTTCGTTCTGCAAAGGTATGCCGCTTCCGATGCGGTCGCCGGCAACGCCTTTTCCATTATGAACGGCGGCGAACCCACAGACCTTGCTTCCGTGGGCTCTCTGTACGGCGACAAGCTGAGCATTACCCAGACCCCTTACACCGTGCCGGACGCCGTAGCGGGGCAGGATATGCCGTGGATAGAATATAAACTGGAAGTGAGCGGCAACAATTACAAGATCTATGCCGACGATACGCTGGTGTGCGACTGTACTTTCGATATTACCGCTTTCGATTATTTCGGGTATTTAAGTCTCAACTGCTGCACTTCCAACGTGCTGATAGACGATTTTTCGGTTACGGTGAACGATGAAACGCTCCCGCCCGAAGTGTTGCCCATCGCCACGCCCGAGGTTACTCTTAACGCGGAGGAGGGCAGGCTTGAATGGAACGAAGTGGGCGGCGCTTATGCTTACCGCGTTACCTTTGCGGACGGCAACGAGCGCACCGTTTACACCGCTTACTGCGCGCTGGACAGCCTTGAACCCGGCGAGTACGACATAACCGTAACCGCTCTTTCGGAAGATACGTTTTTCGCGCTCAACAGCGAGCCGTCCTCGCCCGTGCACTACGTGGTTTCCGGCGAGAGCGAAGATAACGGCGACGAAGGCGGCGGAGGAACGGGCGACGAAGGCGGCGGATGCAACTCTTCTGCCGCGGGCGCATTGGGCGGTGCGGCAGCGGTGATGGCGGCGGCAGCCTGCGCGTTGGCTTTAAGAAAGGCTTTTAAGAGAAGATAATGCGGCGCGGGATAATATGTAAAAAAATATCTTTTTATCCCGCAAAAGGTTGTCAAAACCGCCGTAAAAAACTATAATAAAGATTGCGGCGCCTTTCGGTACCTTACGTTAGCGCGCCGCAAAAAAAAAGAAAATTCCGGGAAAACCCGGGCAAAGGGTTTTTCCGTTTCGGGAAAGAGAAAATGCAGGCAAAAAATCAGTCTTACCTGAGAAGAAAAAACAAGGAAGACATAATCAAACTGTTGAGAGAAAAGAGCCGGTCTTATTCNNNCTGCAGCTATCAAACACCGCCGTATCCAACATTGCGGACGCGCTTATAGAAGACGGCGTGATAGTGCGTGAAAGCGATACAAAGGGCAGGCGGGGCATAGCGCTGAAAATAAATTCAGGGTACGGTTATGTCCTTGCGATAGACGTTTCGGGGCGATTTCTTAATATCTGCGCCGCCGATTTTGACAGCCGGATACTTCTGACCCGTTCGGTGGGCGAAGTGGTGAAGTTCACAAGGAGCGATCTGGACGGGGTGTTAGGAGTCATGAAGGAGATGACCGAAGACCAAGCGCTTGCCGGTAAAAAACTGTGCGGCATTATACTTGCCACACCGGGCAAACTGAGCGATACGGGCGAATATCTTTTAAATCCCCGTTTCAAGGGCTTTGAAAACGTATCCATAAAAAAGATACTTGGCGGGGCATTCGGGTGCGAGGTGCTGGTTAAAAACGACGTGAATCTGGCAATCGAGGGCGAAAAGGCTTACGGCACGTTAAAGCGTGCCCGCAACGCCATAATGCTGCACGTTGACGTTGGTACCGGCGCGGCGTTCATGATAGACGGAAAGATCTTCGAGGGCAGCCACGGGTTTGCCGGGGAGATAGGGTATTTCAACCTCAACATGATGTCCGTATCCGCGGACAATTACGATAATCTCAGTTACTTCAACTTTTATGACAGCCTGTCCCTTTTTTCGGTGCTGTCTTCCCTGCAAAGGGAAATATATAACGGAGAAAAGGGTTATCTTTATAATTATGCGGTGGAGAGGAACATTCCTTTTTCCCAGATCCCCATAGACGCGATGATTGCCGCATACCGCGCCAAGGACCCGCTCACGTGCAGGTTTATAAATTCCGAGGGGCGGGTAATAGGCAACGTGGCGCGCAACATTGCCGAACTTTTGGATATAGATACCATAGTGCTTAACGGTGCGGTAACCGAGCTTGGCGAGCCGTATTTAAAGGTTGTTTCGGAAAGACTTAAAGGCAGAAAGGTACATTATTCGGGACTTATGGAAAAGGCCACCCTTATGGGCGCCATAAACGCCGGGCTTACCGCGTTTTTCCACAATGTGGTTTAGGAGAAAATTATGAATACGTTAAAGTTATGCGAGAGCGAACTTTGTAAATATATGCGGGAGATGACCGGCGAAAAGGGGGAGATCCGCCTTATTTCCGGGGACGATAAAGATTTATTCCGCGAACATATAGAGATAGACGTGCAGAGCGGCAAAGGCGTTATACGCGGCAACCGTCCGCGCGCTCTCCTTTTGGGCATATACGAGTTTCTGCGCCGCTGCGGCTGCCGTTTCGTGCGCCCCGGCAGGCTTGGGGAACAGGTGCCCAAAAGGAATATTTCGGATATGACAGTGCGCGCGGACATCACGCCCGCAAACCGGCACAGGGGCATTACCATAGAGGGGGCTGTGTCCCTTCAGAACGTCCTGGATATCGTGGAGTGGGCGCCGAAAGCGGGGTTCAATTCGTATTTTCTGCAATTCCGCACGGCTTACGAATTTTTTGACAGGTGGTATTCACACGCCCGCAACCCTCTTTTGGCTCCGCAAGCCTTTACGCACGGGGACAGCGAGAATTTTGTGGAAAAGATAGTGGCAGCCATAAAAGAGCGGGATATGATCTATCACGCCGTGGGGCACGGTTGGACGGCGGCATGCCTTGATATGGAGGGCGAGAGCTGGAAAGTAAAGGAAGCAAGTCTGAACGAAGAACAGCGGAGCATGCTTGCTTCGGTAAACGGCAAAAGAGATTTTTTCGGCGGCGTGCCGCTTAACACTCAGCTCTGTTATTCCAATCCGAAAGTGCGCGCCCGTATGGCGGAAGAGGTGGTAAAGTACGCCAAGTCCCACAGGAAAGCGGACGTGATACATTTTTGGCTGGCGGATAATTACAACAACGTATGCGAGTGCGAAAACTGTGCGAAAAAGCGGTTTTCGGACTGGTACGTTATGATGCTTAACGATATAGACAGGCGGCTTACCGAAGAGGGGATAGACGTAAAGATATGTTTCCTTGTGTACTTTGAGTTGTATTGGCCGCCGCTTACCGAGCGCATAATAAACGAAGACAGATTTATAATGATGTTTGCGCCGCTCATGCGCACGTACACGCAGTCTTACGCAGGGGCAAAGCCTTCCGCAATGCCGGAGTACAAATTAAATCAGATAAAATACCCGCGCGATATAGGCGCATATCTCGGTTTTCTGGAAAATTGGCAGAAAATATTCAAAGGCGACAGTTTCGATTTCGACTATCACCTGATGTGGGATATCAACCGCGATTTCGGCGGCGAGGCGCTTGCGGAAATATTGTACCGCGACGTCAGGAGCCTTAAAGACATGGGGCTAAACGGGTTTATGAGCTGTCAGGTTCAGCGCGCCTTTTATCCCAGCGGTCTGGCGTTTTACGTTATGGGGCGTGCGCTGTTCGACGGGGCTGCGGACTTTGCCGGGTTAAGAGAGGAATATTATTCCGCCGCTTTCGGCAAAAACGCGGAGTTTGCAAAAAAGATTTATTCCGAGATAGAAGAAAAAGTGCCTTTTGCGTATTTCGAGGGCGGCAGGACGGACAGCGACCTGAAAAAAATTCTGCCCGGGCTTAAAGAAGTAAAGGCGTTTTTAGAACGCGTCGCTTCGGATTTGCCGGAGGGAGAGAACGAAACGTGCAGGGAAAGCCTTGCCGTACTCGGCTTTGCGGCAAATAACGTGGCTAAGTTTCTGAACGTGATAATCTTAAAAACCGAAGGCGCCCCGCCCGAAGAAACGGCGCGTGCGGAAGAGGAGAGAAAGCGGTATTTCAACAGCAACGAAATGCGTTTTCAGCCTTATGCCGACGGGTTTTACGTAAACATGATAACGGAAGGACTTATAGCATCACGGGAAACGGGCATTTACGCCTGATTTACGAAAAAAAGGAGAAGGGTCATGCTGAAACTGCACGGATATTACGGCAACGGCGCCATATTGCAGCGTGGCAGACCGGTTACGGTCAGCGGTTTTTCCGAAGGGGAAACTTTGTGCACCCTTTCGGGCGGAAGATTAAAAAGGCAGGTGAGAACGCGGGCGGAAAACGGCACTTTCCGCGTGGTCTTTCCCGAGATTACCGACACGGTAAACGAGTTCACCCTTTCGGTACAGGACGAGCATGACAGGCTTGAATATAAAATACGGTTCGGGGACGTATATATTGCGGCGGGGCAGTCCAATATGTCTTACGTATTGTCCGCCGCGGAAGATTATGAAAACTGGTTAAAACGCGCGGAAAAACTGCCCGCGGGCGTGCTCAATCTGGAAGAGGCGCCCTTTTCCGATCTGTCCGAAATAACCCGCCCGCCCTATCCGCTCACCGATTTTTGCCGGGAATATGCCTGGAAATACGGCAGAGAACTGAAAGGTGTGTCCGCGCTTTCGGTAATGACGGCGGTGCTCCTTTCCGAAAAGAGCGGCGTGCCCGTGGGAGTGGTGCACACGGCTATGGGCGGACTTTCCGCCGAAACGTATATGAGCCGCGCCACCTGTGAAAAGGACGAAGAACTTGTAGAGTTTTTAAAAAAGACGGGCAGATACACTCCCTTGGAGCAATTCAACGCCATAGGCACGCGCAATTACACACAGCTCGGCGGTGTGTACAACGAAAAAATAGCTCCGCTCGAGGGGTTTTCCTTTTCGGGGATAATCTGGTATCTTGGCGAGAGTTCTGCGTGGGACTATGAAGTGGGGCAGGGTTTTGGCAGGATAATGCGATATGTAATCAAAGATTTTACAGCGCTTTTCGGCGTTCTCCCCTTTGTCGCCGTTATGATCGCGCCCGAATATTACGCCTATGGGGACGGATACGGGTATTTATACGTCAACGAGGAGATAGCCGGGCTGGAAGATACGGACAAGGTTACCGCCGTACCCGTATACGACATAGAGCCGCGCTGGTTAAAGCCGGACGGAGATTTTTATTTTCACCCCATTCATACCGTGAACAAGGCGCCCGTGGCGGAAAGAATTGCCAAAGCCCTTTCGGGGGACAGGACAAAGTATCCCCGCATAGTAAAGGTTGAACGTGCGGGCGGCAAGGCAGTCTGCACCGTAGCGGAAGGCAAACTTGAAACCGGCGCCGAGTATTGCGGTTTTACCGTTGCGGGTGAGAACGGAAAATATTATCCCGCCCGTGCGCGCGCCGTATCTGAAAATAAAATAGAGGTTTACGGCAAGGAGGCGGAAAACCCCGTTTACGTTACCTATGCGTTTATGCAGTATCAGGACTTCTGCAACGCAAAGGACATAACGGGCGCGCCGCTTTTGCCTTACCGTTCGGTAAAGGAACCGGTGGGGGAGGGATATTGTTTTCCCCCGGCGTTTACCGTGCGCGGCGCGGAAAAAGTGTATGAAAACTGTTTCGGCTGGAACGTCGGGTCCTGCCGCAAGGTGCCGGTCTGGGGCAAGGGCGTGATTTACGACGCGAGCGACGTGAATATTACGGTAAATGATGAGGGGGTTACGGCTGAAAGTTTGCCGTCGGCGGAAAAATACAGCCTGTTCGGCGTGTCGCCGGCAATCTGTCTTTCGGGGCATAAAAACCATATCGCCGATTATGATTACTGGAATATAACCCTTTCCGGCGAAGCGGAAAAGGGCGAAGTCAGTTTCGAAGGAATAGTAGTTCGCGCCGCAAACGGAGACGTTTTCCGCCCTCTTATATGCTGCGGCGGTAAAAACCCGCTTTCCGTTCCTCTTAAAAAAGAGCCCGCAGCGATTGCCGTGTGCTGGAAAAAGGGTTATAGGGAAGACCTTGCCGAACTGGAATTCGATAAAAATATGAGAAAGAGTTTCGTGCAGGCGGAGTTTTTGTTCCGCGCCGTTTCCCGCGCGCGGATAAATATAAAGGACGTAAGCCTTTCGGATACCGACCGTTCGGAAGAGTATTCCCCGCGCAAAGAAAACGCGGAAGGTTCCCGTTCGGATGCGGTGCTGCCGGAAAATTCCTGATTATACCATTAAAATTGTTATAAAAGTTTAAGTTGCCGCCGCCCTTGCGGACATTTGATCTGCAAGGGCGGCGGCTTATATTATACTGAAAACGTAAAACAGTATACAAAAAGCAATATTTTTTTTATATTTTACAATTGAAATAATGTTCGGGCGATGTTATACTGTTATAAATACAAAAATCGGAGAAGTTTATGACGGAACTGAAATATTTGCTCAAAGCCGCGGAAATTACGGATAACGCCGTGCTGATCCCCGCCTGTATCCGGGAAGACGGCAAGGAATATAATATAGGTTATGAACGGTCTTCGGTCGGAGATAAAACGGTATTGTCCGGCGAAGGAGAAGGTTTAAAAGACATTGTTTCTTTCAGCCCCGTAAACGAAGGCTTTATATGTGAGAGATACGTGCATAACGTTTCGGCAAAGCCGTTGAAATTAAAAGAAGCGGCAATTTATATACGCGGGCTCGATTTGTGCGGGGCAAGAGAGGCGGATTATTTTTATTGTAATGAAAACGTCCGCCTTTACGGTGTGTATACGCTTCCTATAGACTATGACCGGCTTAACCCGCTGTCCGAGAGCAACGCAAAGTTCGGCATAGAAACGGACAGCCGCTATGTTGACCCGGGCGCCATAGGAGAGCGTATACTCATCTCTCCGTATCAGCCTTTTCCGGCAATACATCTCGGGAATTACGCCCGCGCGGAAGGGTTGGTTCACGGCAGCCTGTCGCAGGAGGTCTTTTATCATAACTACACCTTACGGCACGAAGGCGCAAAGGTAAATTTTAACGTATATTCTTCTTTTAAATCGGTCGGATACAGATTGATTGCGCCGGGAGAAAGGCTGCGCGATATGTGGTATATGGGCGTAACGGCCAATGCGGATGACATAGACCGCGTTTTCGAAAATTATACCGCTCGGCTCAAACCCTTTTTAAAAGGCGCGCGTGCGCCGCAAAGCCCGAATAAAAGCGAGGTGGTCTGGGGTTCCTGGAACGACGGGGTGTACCGTAACGTATCCGAAGAGTTGCTGATAAGAGAAGCAAAAGTGCTAAAAAAACTTTTTCCCTCCGTCCGTTGGTTGCAGTTGGACGACGGATATTCCGCCTATTGTGCGGAAAACGTAGATTTGGATGCACACGGGCTGGGCGTTGCGTATGAGGGCGAAAACGGTATAGACAAAAAGAAATTTCCTTCGGGGCTTAAAGGTTATACGGATAAGATAAAGGAGGCGGGGTTGCGCCCTTCTATATGGATAGGCGGATGGGTTCCGCACAATGCCGCGCTTTATAAAGACCATCCCGAATGGTTTGCAGATTATAAATACAGAACGGACTTTGCTTCTCCTTTAGACGTAAGCGTTAAAGAGGTGCGCGAATATATGACGTTTGCGCTTGACAGACTGCTTACGGACAGCGGTTTTGAAGGGATAAAACACGATTTTTGGAGTTATGCTTTCGAGGACAGTAAAGACATACTGAAAAATAAGGATAAATCGGGTTACGAGTACCGCGACTGGTGGCTTTCCGAAATAAGACAAAGGATCCCGCAAAACGGATATATGCAGTCCGGGTGCGACCTCTGTATGGGCAATCCTTTTTTGGGTAAATATTTTGATAATTACAGATTCGGGCTGGACATAGGCTCAGGCAATTGGGAAAAAGTAAAAACCACGCTTTTTTGGGGATGCGCGTGCTTTTCCGTCCATACGGGCGACGCGTTTATTCCCAACGGAGATGCAATAGGGCTTATGCGCGGACTTACTGATACTGACTTTATGTTTTTGCTGAACTATCTGCTCATAACTCACAGTCTGGTAGAGCTTTCCGGCTTGTTTTCTACGGAAAGCGAGCATACTTTCCGCGTTAAACGTTTGCAGCGGGCGCTTAACGGGTTGAATAACGGCGCGGACGTATACTTTGCCAAGTTCGATTACAGAAAAAAGGGCGCCGGAATTCCGGAAATAATGTATTCGTTACAACCGTGTTTTGCCGATAAAGAAAGCAAGACGACGCCCCTTTGCACCGTGGCGCTTTTCAACGCGGGGGAAACGTTTAAAGAACTGAGCGTATCTTCCGAAGATTGCGGCTTAAAGGGAGAAGGGTATGTTTTTACGGAAGTATGGCAGGGAAAAGAGGAGGGCGAGAACGCGATTTGCGTAAATCTTTCTCCGCATGAAAGTAAATTATATTATATAATACGAAAATAAACTTGTCTTATTCTGTACGGAACGAAATTAAAATCGTTTTAATATTGCCGCAAAAACCGCCAAACTTACCGCCGAAAGGGCAGGCGTTGCGGTAATTACGGTGAGTGGAGAATATCTCGGTAACGAGGTGTTAAAGATTTTTACCATAACGGTACTTGAAACAGATTGAATTTAGTAAGTATCATAAAAAACTTGCAGCTTAAAAATTTTTATATATAATTAAGTAAAAAAATAAATTTTGCCGCCCCGTCCGTTTTTACTATCTGAAACGGACGGGGCGGCTGACAAAAGGAAAAAAAGACTATGAATTTAAATAACAGCATTATATACGGCATTTATCCCACTTCTTTTTTTGATAGTAACGGAGACGGTATCGGCGACCTTGCGGGAATTACGCAAAAACTCGATTATGTAAAGGATTTGGGAGCTGATATAATATGGCTTAATCCCATATATAAAAGTCCGTTCAGGGACGGAGGGTACGACGTAACAGACCATGTTTTAAGGTATACGCCCTTTTATTCGCGTATTAAAAATATCATAGACAGCGGAAAAACAGGCAGTATCATAAGCATGCAGATGAACGAACACGTCTGGTACGGGCATTTTGTAAACGCCTTTGTCCGCGGCAAATGGAAGAGCGAAAAAAAGTGCGGTTCGGGGCTTTTACTCGCCAAAAGCTGCCACGACACCGACCTTATTTGCTGGCTCAATAACCGCACCGTCCCCAAAAAGGTGGCAAGTTTCGGGTCCGGATCCTTTTTCACGCCTGCAAACGCCCCGAAAAATTCCGCCGAATTCTGCTATAACTGTCCCGCAAGAGATAACTGTATGTTCGACGCGTATAATTTCGAATATAAGGCAGATTTTATCCCGTTCTATACCTGGGCGGGCATAAACAAACCGCTCGAAAGCATTACGGACGAGGAGAAACTGGAATTTCTTAAACACGATGATTTCGGGCGGTGCGTGTATAAAACCGATATGGACATAGTGGACCGGCAGTGCATGTGCGTGGAATTTGAAAACGGGTCCGTAGCGTCTTTCAACCTCATCGGCGGCGCCTCCGCGGCGGGGCGCTGGCTGCATATAGTGTGCACCATGGGCGAAATAACGGGGTATATAGAAGAAAACAAATTCATTTTACGAGTGTTTGACGGGGAAAAGTTAAATTATACCGAAGAAGTGATAGATTTGGGCGACATAAAAGAAAGCGATCAGGAAAACTCGGTGGCAGGGCATTACGGCGGAGATTATTACATAATGCGCGACCTGGTGAGATTTTTAAACGGGGAAGAAGTTTCGCACGCAATGACTTCGCTCCGCGATTCGGTAAACGGGCACTTTCTGGCGTATACCGCGGAACACAGCCGATTAAGCGGGCAGGTAACGGACTTTGCCGAGTACAAAAATTCGTTCATGAAGTAAGTATAATTATAAAAGCCTTTTAACGGCATGATAAGCAAGACAAGTTAATAATTAAAGGTGTGCGCTGCCCGTAAAAAATTTACGGGCAGCGCACACCTTTAAGAGTAACTACCTTACAAAAACAGTATAAACCCGTATGGGCGGCGCGGCGCATATACGGGGTTTTTAATTTAAAATAAAAAATATGCAATAGAGTAACATATTGCATATTTTTTATTCATTTATAAATACACGATCGGTCGGGTTTTATAGCTCCCTTTAAGTACCGAAAAGACCCTTTTAATTTTCTTCCGGCTCATTGCACGGAAGGAGTTTCAGCAGTTCAAGCGCGGTTTTTACGGGAAAACCTTCGGGCGGATCGTCTGCCAGCGACCGCAGAAGTTTGTGCGCGTTAGCGCTTTGCGGCAGCATGAAACCCGCCTCTCTCATCAGATCTTCGGCAATAAGTTGCTCTGATTTGGCAAATGCGTACATAAGCGCTTTAAGCCCCGCTTTGTCCGTCTGCGCCGCAACGGCAAGCGCCACCTTCCGCTCTTCGGATTTTTGCTTGACCATATTAAATAAAGCGGCGCAAACTTTTTCGGTCTTTTGCTGTTGGGGCGGATAAGTTACGGGTACCATGCTTATGGCTTTGCTCGGGCAGGCGTCGGCACAGTCTCCGCAGCCTATGCATTTATTTACGTCTATAATGCTGTTTTCGGTGTCGGTGGCGCCCACGGGGCACACGTACAGGCAAAGGCAGTCCTTGGTGCAAAGTCTTAAATTTCTTACCGCAATCTTTTTCATTTTGTCGCCCTCCTTTCCTTTTCGAATTTCCATTCCGGAACTTTGCATACCGGGCATAAGGCGGGAGGCGCGTCCCCTATATAAACGAACCCGCACACGCTGCAAACCCATATCCCGTTGCCGCTCAGCATATCTTCGCCCTCTTCTATGTATCTTTTCAGGAGAGAAGAAAGCATTGCGGTAACCTTTTCTCCCCAAACGCACACCCGCGCCGCGCCTCTGTCGGCGGCTTCGTCCGCCGCGGCTCGGAGCTGCGTATACCGTTCGGCGTCCTTTATAAGTTCGGCGGAAAGTGCGGCGGTATCTGCCGTGTCCGCAGCGGGGGTGCGCTTATCGAAATAGTCGGCAAGCTCTGCAAACATTTTACTTTCATTTTGCCTGTATTGCTTTTCGCACCCGCGCGCAAGGTTTGAAAATACGGCGAATAACTGCCCGTAAGATAATTCCTTATATTCTCCTTCGTGCCCGTCCGCTCCTTTTTTCCCGCGGTCTTCCGTTGATTTTTCTTCACTCCCGATCTGCGCATAGCCCGCGCCAGCAGGGGAGGGCTCTGCCGTTTTAACCTCTTCCGCCCTGAAATCTGATTTGGCTGCGCCGCAAAGCGGGCACTTCCAGTCCGGCGGGAGGGCAGAAAAGGGCGTGCCCTCTGCGTCCTCCTCATACACATAGCCGCATATGCGGCACACATACTTCATATTTTCCTCCTTTCATAATTTTTATCATATAAATGTATTTTTTGGTTGTAAGGCCGGCAGGTAACGGAAAACGCATACAGCCGGCATTTTCGGGAAAAAACCGTAAAGTCTTATTTTAATTACTTTTTTCCGCCCGCCTTGTTTCAGGTTTGACTGTGTTTTTTGTAAGACCGTTTGCCGTTGTTATTCGGGCGTAACGCCGTGTTCCGCAAGCGGCATAAAGCGCGCCCCGGTAAACCGGGCAAGATCTTCCGGATTTAATTGCATCTGCACCCCTTTTTTGCCCGCGCTTACAAATATTTTCTCCTTATCCCGTGCGCTCTCGTCTATAAAGGTACGAAAATGTTTTTTCATCCCCACGGGGGAACAGCCCCCGTGCACATAACCCGTAAGCGGCTCCAAGTCCTTTTGTTTGAGCATGGACACGGACTTTACGCCCGCCGCTTTCGCCGCGAGCTTTAGGTTAAGTGAGGAGCACACCGGCACGCAGAACACGCAGTGTTCTCCCTTGTCGGTTACGGTAACAAGCGTCTTGAATACGGCGGAGGGATCCTCTCCGAGCAACAGGGCAACTTGTTCTCCGTCCGTAACGGAAGGGTCGTAATAAAAACTCAGTACGGCTATTTTTTTCGCTTCAAGCAGCCGCATTGCATTTGTCTTTTCTGTTTTTTGCATATATACACATGTCAATATATTTTTTATTTATTATAGCATACTTGCAAAACTATTTCCACAAAAAGCGCGGTTTTTATGCAGTTTATGTTTGTCTTTTTAATCAGTCCGTCTTTTTAATTGTTGGTTTTTGTGCTTTGCATGGTTTGTAAAGGGCTATTTTATCGAAGAAGATAGAATGCGTTTGAATTAAAGCGATTGTCAGTGAAAAAATACGCACACCCGAAAGTGTGCGTATACGTCGCGTTTGGTGGAGCGTAATAATAGAAAATCGAATAGAATTAAAGCTTTACATGAAATATAAAAAGTGTTATAATATTTTTAATGTCAAGGAGCGCTGAATTATGGACTTTGCAGAAAAGGTAAAATTCGTTCGAACTAAACTTAACTTATCTCAAGAGGAATTGGCGCATAAGTTGGGCGTTAGTTTTGCCACGATCAACAGATGGGAAAACGGGTCTTATAATCCAAGCAGATTAGCCAGAAAAGCTTTTGATAATTTCTGCGTTGAAAACGAAATTACAGAGGAGAACAATTGATATGGAAAACAGCAAAGGTTATATTTACATTTTAACTAATCCGTCTTTTCCTGAATACGTAAAAATCGGTTACGCCGATGATATTAAAACGCGTCTAGCTCAACTCAATAGAAGTGAATGTACTCCTTTTGCATTTCGTGTTTATGCCACATATGATGTTGATACACGATTAACCGATATGAAACTGCATGCAATGATAGATAAATTGAATCCTACTCTACGTGCCGTTGATAATGTGGATGGGAAAAAGCGAGTGAGGGAATTTTATGCCATGAGCGCTGAAGACGCATATGAACTTTTTGAAGCCATGGCAGAAATACATGGCACCCAAGACAGACTGAAATTATATAAACCAACCAAAAAACAAGAGCGGGAAGAACAAACAGCTGAAGAAGTAAAATCAGAATATGAAAAGGCAAAACCTCTAACTTTTTCCGAATATGGAATTCCTATAGGTGCAACCTTGGAATATTGTAACCGTGGGAATGAAAACTCAGGGAAAACCTGTAAGGTTATCGACGAAAAAACTGTTGAATATGACGGAAAAAGCTGGTCGCTTTCCGGACTTGCAAAAGAACTTTGTCATAGTAAATATCATGTACAAGGACCTAAATATTTCAAATACAACGGCGAATGGCTAACGGAAATTCGTAAAAGACTTGGAAAGTAGAAAATGAATTTATAAGTAGTGTTTGCTTATATTTTTTTCGTAGATAAGTTCCGATAATTAAGATTATTAAGAACAAGGAGCATAGTTATTCCTATTTATACTTAAATGCAGATCTAAAAAACACCAAAACAAAAAGGCAGTCCGAAAACCACGGATTGCCTTAAGTCGATAAAAGAAAAAGCAAACAAAATCGGGTTCGATTTTGTTTGCTTGTGGTGGAGATAGTCGGGGTCGAACCGGCGACCTCTTGAATGCCATTCAAGCGCTCTACCAACTGAGCTATACCCCCAAACTGCCGACAAGCTATCGTGTCGTCTTCGCATGATAAAAGTCGGCATTTTTATTTTGGTGGAGGCGTAGGGACTCGAACCCTAGACCTCTCGCATGTGAAGCGAGCGCTCTAACCGACTGAGCTACGTCTCCGAATACTTTGATATTCTACCATATATCTTTTTATTTTGCAAGTGTTTTTACGGTGAAAAGTTTTTAAATCGGGGCTTTTTTTGTAGTATGATTGAATAGTCTTGGCACATACTTATATATATCATGAAAAAAAATACTTTTGTCGCGCTGAAATGTATGTTTTGTTTATTGGCGCTTGTTTTTATACAGGAAATGATAAGTACGCATCATTACGGAGCAATGCCTTTTTATGATCTGCATCCGCAGGAACTTATGCTTCGTTCTGCTTTTTATACTTCTTACGGTAATTCTTCCAAAGAGAGAAAACACAATATCTATCTTGCAGCGCAGGCGCTGGACAATACTTTTATAGACGTGGGCGGAGAGTTTTCCTTTAACGATACGGTGGGACCGAGGACGCAAGCGCGCGGCTATAAAAAGGCCAAGATCATATTCAACGGCGCGTTTATAGACGGAATAGGGGGCGGGGTGTGCCAGGTCTCTTCAACGCTCTACAATGCGGCGCTTTTATCGGATCTTCTGATAACGGAATATCATTCGCACAGCCTGCCGGTATCGTATGTGGCGCTTTCGTTTGATGCGATGGTAAATTCCGGCAGCGCGGATCTGAGATTTATAAATAATACCCATAATCCTGTTATAATAAAGACTTCGGCAGACGGATCAAAGCTGAAAATAAGCATATACGGAGAGCCGCCGGAATATACTATCGAAAGGAAAAGCGTTACCGTAAAGACCATTGCGCCGCCGCCGGAACAGATATTAAAGGACATAAAGGGAGAGTATCCGGACCTGTATAAGGGGGAGAAAAAGGTGGTATCTTACGGGAAAAACGGGTATAAAAGCGAAGGTTATGTCATAAAGAAAAAGGACGGCTGTGCTGACGTGAAATTGAAAATACGCACGGATATTTATGCCGCCGTAAGGGGGATAATAATAGAAGGAACGGCAGTCCGCCCGACGGGCGAAGAAACCGAACGGGGAGAAAACGAAAATCTCGGGGGAGAAGTAACCGGGGCAGAGCCGTAAATGGGCGGTTTGCCGCGCGCCCGGCAACAACAAATAAAGGCTTTCGGCAAAATTTGAAAAGTCAAGTAAATTTATAAAAGTCATAAAAATACTTTGACAAAACCTTTTAATTATGATAATATAACGTAGACACCTACTTACGCGGAGAAATACCCAAGTGGCTCAAGGGGCTCCCCTGCTAAGGGAGTAGTATGCGATAAGCGTAGCGAGGGTTCAAATCCCTCTTTCTCCGCCAAGCGGCTGAAAAATGGCAGTTTTCAGCCGCTTTTTGGTATAGAAAACCCCGCGATAGTCGCGGGGTTGGAAAGAGGCTATTGCCGATGAGACAAAAGGACTCCGATTGTGTATAATGAAAGTTGCGACC
>CASELQ010000025.1 GCA_949288785.1 uncultured Eubacteriales bacterium
CCGCCGCCTGCCAGTTTTTTGCCTATATACTTCTCTCCGATCACCGCAAACGGCACGGGATTAGTGGTGTGCGCCGTGAACGGGTGCCCGTTTTCATCGATCATTTTGTCCGCGTTGCCGTGGTCGGCGGTAAGAATAGCCTCCCCGCCCATGGATAATACGGTGTTTACGACCTTTCCCACGCACTCGTCCACCGCTTTAACGGCCTTGACCGCCGCGCTGAATACGCCCGTGTGCCCCACCATATCGCAGTTGGCAAAGTTTAGTATCATCACGTCGTATTTGCCCGTTTCAAGTTCCTTTACTGCCCTGTCCGCTACCTCGTAAGCGCTCATTTCGGGCTTTAAATCGTAAGTTGCGACCTTGGGAGAAGGGATAACTATGCGCGTTTCGCCCTCTACCGGCGCCTCTATCTTGGCGTTGAAAAAGAAGGTTACGTGCGCATACTTTTCGGTTTCGGCAATGTGCAGCTGAGTTTTCCCGAGGGAGGCAAGATACTGCGTGTTTTTGATCTCGTCCGGCGGGAAAGCCACGTTCACGTTTTTAAAGCTTGCGTCGTAAACGGCAAAGCCGGTATACACCGGAGCCAAATAGCCGCTCTTTCTTATAAAATACATGGGCTTGCCCTTTTCGGCATCCGTGTACGGCGTGAACTCTTCCTGCAAAAAGGCGCGGGTTATCTGGCGGGCACGGTCGGGCCGGAAGTTGAAAAATATTATGGAGTCGCCTTTCTCTATAAGCGCCACGGGCTTATCGTTTTCCACAATGTTGGTGGGCAGCATAAATTCGTCCGTAACGCCGTTTTTATAACTTTCCTCGGCGGCGGCTGCCGCGTTCTCGGCGCGCTCGCCGGTGCCGAGAGTGAGCATATCGTAAGCCTTTTCGGTCCTGTCCCAGTTATTATCCCTGTCCATGGCGTAATATCTGCCGCAAACGGAGGCTATTTTGCCGTAATTTATCCTTTGCATTTCCGCCTGCAAGTCCCTTAAAAAACCGGCGCCCGAACAGGGGTCTGTGTCCCTGCCGTCCATAAAGCAGTGCACGAAAGCCTGTTTAACGCCACGCCGCTTTGCCATTTCCAGAAGGGCGTAAACGTGGGTGATGTGCGAGTGCACGCCCCCGTCCGAAAGCAGACCGTAAAGGTGCAGTTTTTTGTTGTTTAACGCGGCGTTGTCCATGGCGCGCACGAGGGCGGGATTTTCAAAAAAGTCCCCGTCCTGTATGGCTTTGGTTATCTTGGTGAGGTCCTGATAGACAACTCTGCCGGCGCCGATGTTGAGGTGCCCCACCTCGGAGTTGCCCATCTGCCCTTCCGGAAGCCCCACGTCCATCCCGCTGGCGCCGATAAGGGTGGAAGGATACTTTTCCGTAAGGCGGGCGACGTTACCTCTGCCCGCCGCAAGTATGGCGTTTCCGGCGTAATCTTCGCCCTTGCCGTACCCGTCCATAATTATTATGCAATAAGGTTTTTTACTCATTTTCATATCCTTTTCGTCAAATGCATTCGTTTTTTCAGTAAGCGTATATTTATAAGGCTTAAAATTCTTTTTTAAAAGGCACAACGCGTTGTGCCTTTTAAGGTGTTTTTATCTTTCCTTATAGTTTACTATATCCGCAAAGTCCTTTGCCACCAAGGAAGCACCGCCGATAAGCCCGCCGTCTATATGGCGCATTGCCATAAGTTCCTTGGCGTTGCCCGGCTTCATGCTGCCGCCGTACTGAATGCGCAAGGCTTTGGCAGTCTCCGCGCCCCAGACCTTTCTTACAAGGCTCCTTATAAAGCCTATGGTCTTGTTTGCGTCCTCCGCGGTAGCGGTCTTGCCGGTGCCTATCGCCCACACCGGCTCGTAAGCTATTACTATATCCTTGAAATCTTCGGCGGATATGTCCTTAAACCCTTCCAGCACCTGTTTTTTAAGCACGCGGCGGGTCCTGTTCTTTTCGCGTTCTTCAAGCGTTTCGCCCACGCACACGATGGGTTTAAGCCCTAACTTCAACGCCTGCTTTAAGCGCTTGTTTACGCTCTCGTCCGTCTCGCCGAAATACTGCCTGCGCTCGCTGTGCCCTATTATGACGTACTCCACGCCCGCCTCCAAGAGCATTTCCGCGGAAATTTCGCCCGTGAAGGCGCCGCTGTCCGCCCATGCCACGTTTTCCGCGCCGAGCTTTATCTTGCTGCCCTCGAGCGCCTCTCCCGCCGCCCAGAGCGCGGTATAAGGCACGCACACCACCACTTCGGGCTTGGCGCGCTCCACGAGGGGTTTGAGTTCGTTTATAAGCTTAACCGCTTCGGTGGCGGTCTTGTTCATCTTCCAGTTGCCGGCAATTATTGGTTTTCTCATTTTAGTTTATCTCCGTGTCTGTTTTACCGGCGCCTTTATGGCGCCGGCCCTGATTACAATTCTTAAATAATTTTAATAATTTTTTTCGGTTGTAAATAATCTTAAATTCGGCTTTTTAAGCCTTATTAGACCTTTTAAGCGAACGGCTTTCAGTCCTTATCGTTAAGGCACTCAATGCCGGGGAGCTTTTTACCCTCGAACAGTTCGAGCGAAGCGCCGCCGCCCGTGGAAATATGCGTCATTTTATCGGCATAGCCCAAAGAGGTAACCGCCGCAGCCGAATCTCCGCCGCCTATAATGGTGGTGGCGTTCGTTTCCGCCATGGCTTTGGCTATCGCCTTGGTGCCTTCCGCAAGTTTCGGGTTCTCGAACACGCCCATGGGCCCGTTCCAGATGACCGTTTTGGCGGAAGAGATCGCCTCCGAGAACAGTTTTGCCGTTTCGGGACCGATATCAAGCCCCATCATGTCGTCCGGTATGGCGTTTGCGGGGACTACTTTTGTTTCGATGTCCGCGTCTATCGGGTCGGGGAAATTCTTTGCCGCAACCGCGTCTACGGGAAGAAGGATGCGCTTGCCCAGAGATTTTGCCTTTTCAAGCATCTCGCGGCAATATTCTATCTTCTCGTCGTCCACAAGCGATTTGCTTACCTTGCCGCCCTGAGCCTTTATAAAGGTATAAGCCATTCCGCCGCCTATAATAAGACTGTCGCTCTTTTCGAGAAGGTTATCTATAACTTTGAGTTTATCCGCCACTTTCGCGCCGCCGAGTATCGCCAGGAAGGGATGCACGGGGTGTTCGAGCGCATCCGCCATTACGGACAGTTCCTTTTCGATAAGGAAGCCGCATACCGCAGTCTTTACAAAGCCGTATTCCACTATCGCCGCGGTGGTCGCGTGCGAGCGGTGTGCGGTGCCGAACGCGTCGTTCACGTATATGTCGCAATAGGTGGAGAGCTTTTTGCAAAGCGCCTCGTCCCTCTTTTCTTCTCCTTCTTCAAAACGGGTGTTTTCAAGGAGCGCAACGTCCCCGTCTTTCAAGGAAGCAACTGCCGCGTCCGCTTCCGGACCTATCACGTCCGCCGCGAAAACTACCTTTTTGCCGAGTTTTTCCGAAAGTTTTTCGGCAACGGGTCTCAAAGAAAATTTCTCTCTGTCTTTAAGCGCCTTTTTGAAATATTCTTTGGCGGCCGCCTCTCTCTCCCCCTCGGGCAGCGCCTCTATCGCCTTTTTCTCCTTTTTGTTCAGCGAAAAGCCGGGTGAAAATATATTGTGCGGCTTGCCGAGGTGCGAGCAAAGTATCACCTTTGCGCCGTGCTCCATCAGGTATTTTATTGTGGGAAGCGCGCCGTTGATACGCGTTTCATCGGTGATAACGCCGTCTTTCATGGGAACGTTGAAGTCTACCCTCACAAGGCATCTTTTACCCTTTACGTCCACATCCTTTATAGATTTTTTGTTCATAACTTCCTCCGTTTTCTGTTTGCCCGCCGTTGAACGCGGGGTTTATATTTGTTATGGTTATTATTTATTATGAATATTTTCGTTATTATTATATAGACTTATCAGCCGTTTGTCAAACGATAAACGCGCGGCTTTCGTTTTTTTCGCCGCCGTAACCTCACTTGACGTATTGTTTTATGCTGAACGCTATGTTCGTAATATGATCACCCACACGTTCCAGATTGGATACGGTCTGCAAATACACCGAACCCACCTGCGGGGAACATTCGTTCTTCTTTAAGCGCTCTATATGCCGCAGTTCGAAATCACGGTTATAGCCGTCTATTTTTTCTTCCAGCGCGTCCACCTCGGGAAGGCGCGACAGATCCCTTTCGTCAAAAGCCTTTACGGCAACGTCGAACAGGCTGTCCACCGCGGCGGCTATCTCTATAAGTTCATCTTTTGCCGCGGAGGAGAGTTCCGCGCCCTCGGAAATAAGGCGCTGGGAATACTCCATTATGTTTTCGGCGTAATCGCCTATCCGTTCTATGTCGGATACCACGTGGTAATAAGACCCCACCTTCTTTTCGTCCGCCCCCGAAAGGTCTCTGCCCGAAAGGGAAGTTAAATATCCCGTGATGCCGCGGTTAAGAAAATTAAGCACGCTCTCGTTGGTGCGTATAGTCCCCGCCTCTCCCGCCTTTCCTTCGGTGAGCATCTTGATGGCAGAATCTATATTTATCCTTGCAAGCCCCGCCATGCGGACTATCTCCTTTTTGGTGTTGTTCACGGCTATGGGAGGGGTGTCCAAAAGTCTTTCGTCTATATACATAAATCTCTCTTCGCAAGTGCCGCCGCCCTTTTTGTCTTTTACTATCTTGGACGCAAGATACACAAGTCCGTTCGTAAAAGGAAGCAATATAATTGTGGTGAAAACGTTGAAAATAGTATGAAAGTTGGCTATCTGCCGCTCTGCGGAAGTTCCGCTTATGGTTACCATGAACCCGTAAAACTCATCCGCCCATATCCATAAGGGCGCAAGCACTATAAGGCAGCCGAACAGATTGAAAAGAAGATGTATCACCGCCGTCCTGCGGGCGTTTGTGGAGGTGCCTATGCTCGAAAGCAGCGCCGTTACGCAGGTGCCTATGTTGGAACCGAGTATCAAAAAAACCGCATTTTGAAATCTCAAAGCCGAAGAAAGTGCTATAAGTATGCCCGTCATGGCGGAAGAACTTTGTATAAGCGCCGTGAAAACCGCGCCGATAAGTATTAAAAGAAGGGGAAAATGATTGCCCTGGAATATCACGGAGAACAGATCTTTTAACTGCCGCTCCCCGGAAGGCAGAGTATCGTAAATAATCTCGTCTACGGACATGCTCATGACTTCCAGCCCCAAAAAGATCATGCCCACGCCTAAAAGTATGTAACCTATTTTGTTTAATTTTTCGTTTTTTATAAACATTCCGAGCACGGCGCCCGCCGCCGCTATGAGGCAGGCGTAAGCCGCCGCGTCGAACCCCGCGCCCGTGAGCGACAAAAGCTGCGCCGTTACCGTTGTGCCGATGTTCGCGCCCATTATTACGGACGTGGCCTGCGTAAGCGTCATGAGCCCTACGTTGACAAACCCGACAAGCATTACCGTTGTTGCGGCGGAACTCTGTATAATTCCCGTTACGGCCGTGCCCACGCCCACGCCGACCAGCCGATTGTTAGTCATCCGCCCGAGCAGCTTTTTTAAATTGTTGCCCGCCACGCGTTCCAGGTTGTTTCCCATTATGTGCATGCCGAACAGCATTACTGCCATCCCGCCCAGCAGGAAAAATATGTTGTTTACTACTCCGCTTCCCATTGTTTCCCGTTTCCGACGTGTAAATATTCCCGGCGACAGTTCCGGCGTTTTGTAAAATCCATGTAAATTTATCATACACCTTTATGCCGCCCGCCGTCAACTTTTTTTATGCCGCCGTAAAACAAAGAATACGGAAAGTATTATTTTTCTCCCGGGATACGTCCCTCGGTTTCAAGCCCCTTATACCCCGTTTGCCTTAACGCTTCGTACACCCCTGCGCACACGGCGTTGGATAAATTAAGCGAACGCGTTTCGCCACGCATCGGAAGGCGCACGCACTGCCCGTAATACTTTTTAAGCAAACTTTCGGGAAGACCCCTCGTTTCCTTCCCGAACACAAGAAAATCTCCGTCTTTATAAGACGCGTCCGAATGTACGGTCTTTGCCTTTGTGGAAAAAAACCAGAAATTATCGCCGTTAAAGAACTTGTCCGTAACCTCTTCTATGCTGTCGTAATAATTTATGTCCAAAAAATGCCAGTAATCTAAACCCGCGCGCTTTAAATGCTTGTCCGTAACTTCAAAACCCAGCGGGCGCACAAGGTGCAGCCTGCTCCCCGTAACCGCACAGGTGCGGGCTATGTTTCCCGCGTTCTGCGGTATTTCCGGCTCTACCAGCACAATATTAAAAGCCATGTTTTCTCCTTTATATCCTTATTTATATCTTACGCAAAAATATTTTGCCGTAACGGTTTTATAACATCCGATAAATTTACCGAATATCCTGTTTGATTTATTCGGTTTAACTCCGGCTCGCATTTTCAGCCGGTAACGGTTAAAAAAAGATTTACGCCGCGCGTATATGCCCGCCCGTTTGCCCCTTACTAATATCCGGAATTAAACTCCCTGTACAGCCCGCGGCGGCGGGAACTTATGAGGTGATAGTCCTTTTCCACCTTTATTTTTGTCTTCATAAAATCGCACCCGCCCGCGCAAACAAGATTGCCGCGCACGTCCGCCAAGGCGGCATAGCCCGAAGCGCAAAGCGCCATTGCAACGCCGTTTGCAAACGCGCCCGCCCTTAACATTATCTGCGGTATATGATCCTCCATCTTTTTGAAAAGACAGACTATGACGTCCGCATCGCACAACGAGAGCACGCGCGGCGCTTCCGGAAAAAACAGATCCTCCGCCACGATTATGCCTATTTTTCCCGCGCTCGTATCGTACACGCGAAAACTCCCGCCCGCAACGAACTCGCTTTCGTCTATACTGTGCGCCATATCCGTTACGCCCAATATCCTGCCCCTGTCCGCTATCACCGCGGAATGGCGGAATACCCCGTAAGTATCGGTATCGCAGCCGCATATGACCACCGAACCCGTCTGGCGGGAAAGCCTTGCAACGTCCTGAAAATATTCGGTTTCGCCCGCAAGTTCCTTTTTGTAACTCACAAGCCCCAGCCCGTTAAACCCGAATACCACCACGTTATGCCCCGATACCTCGCCCAGCTTTTCCTGCCACACGCGATTGAGTGTATCCGAAGTAACGAAACATATTTCCATAACCTTCCCCCGATATTGCCGTTTCAGCCGCGTTTTGCGCCATACTCCATTTTATTGCAAAGTAACGGGAATTGTTAAAGATTTTATGCTTTTACGGCAATTTCGTCCGCTTCCGCTTTTGTTTTTAATTTTATATATTCAATTCATTACCTATAAAACTGTCAATTTAACCGTCCGTCCTCTCAAAACAGTTCGTCCTCTCAAAACAGTTCGTCCTCGCCGGACATTTCTCCGTTTCTTAACAGTTATTCCGTATTTTATTTATTGTATCCGCGTTTTCCTCTATTATTTCTTCAAGCTCGGCAAGGCTTTCGGCGGATACCATGCGCATTCTCAATTCCTTTGCGCCCTCTCCGCCCCTTACGTAATACGGGGCGAATTTGCGGAATTCCTTTACCGTGCGGCTCGCGCCCTTTTCGCTTGCCATAAGTTTTAACTGTTCCGCCATATACTCTTTTAAATTGCAGGGCGGGGCATTTTTAAGCAGTTCGCATACCAAAAAGGGATTTTTTATCGCTCCGCGCGCTATCATAACGCCTGCGGCGCCCGTTCTTTCCAGCATGCTTTCGGCATCCTGCACGGTGAAAATTCCGCCGTTTGCTATAACGGGTATTTTGACCGCACGCACGGCGCGCTCTATCGCCCTATAATCGGGCTCGCCCGAATAATAATCTTCCCGTGTTCTGCCGTGCACGGTAACCATTGCGGCGCCGGCTTGTTCCGCCATTTTGGCAAATTCAGCGGCAACGTCGTCCCCCCGCTTTATCCCGGTGCGGATTTTTACCGTTACCGTCTTGCCGCTCTTAACGCATTCTTTTATTATGTTTTCCGCTCGGAGAATATCTTGCAGCAGGGCGCTGCCCTCTCCGTTATTAAATAATTTGGGAACGGGGCAGCCCATGTTTATGTCTATTGCCGAAAACCCCGAAAGAGCTTCGCTTTCTGCCGCCTTTCTAATATAATAAGCCTCTCCGCCGAACAACTGCGCGCCGGTTAAGGCAATATCGCTTTCGGTGCCGCAATATAAAAGTTCTTTCGAACCCCTGCCCCCGTAACAAAGCCCCTTGGCGCTCACGAGTTCGGTAAAGCAAAAACCCGCCCCCGATTTTAACTGAAGAGAGCGGAAAGCGTAATCTGTGTAACCTGCCATGGGCGCAAGCAACACGTTATTCCGAAGACGTAGGTTCCCTGCGGCGAGCGACCTTATTTCCATAAACACCAGCCTTTTCCCTTGCGCGGAAAATTATCGGTATCAAGTTTATCAGATCCGCGAAAAAATAGCAAGCTAATATTGCCGCCGCGCCGCCGTAAATGCCTATTGCGGGATCGTTTACCAGCGTTAACTCCAGCGCGATTTTTACCCCTATACCCACAGCCATGCCTATTACGGAAATGTTAATTTTTTTCATTCCTATCAAAATCGCGTTTTCGGTCTGCAGCATGGAAAGGAGAAAAACCGCCGGCGAAAGATACTGTATAAGCCGCACCGCCTCAGCCTTTTCTTCGGCCCCCAGACCGCCGAACAGCAGCGATACGGCAAGGGGCGCCAAAAAATATAGAGCCGCCGCGGCAGGCAATGAAACCGCCAGCGTAAGCAGCAGGGTTTTTTGCGCGTTTTTAGTTTTTTCGGCAGTGGTGGAGGCGCCCGAAACGGCGGGGATTGCCACCGCCGATAGGCCGTGGCAAACCGCAACCGGAAGCCCGACCATGGTCATCGCCACGCCCGAAAGCAGCCCGAAAAGAGCGGTGGCATTTTCAAAATTTCTCTTTAAAACATTCACCAGGATAAAGGTGTCCACCACGTTGGAAAGCGGGAGCATAAGCCCCAAAAGCGTTACGGGTACCGCCGTTTTAATAAGCCTTACGGCGCACTCCCCGTCAAATTTTTCCCTTACTAAAAGCCCCGCGCTCTTTTCCGGCAGCGCCCTTTTGACGTGCCTTAAATATACCCCGTAAAGCCACAGTAAAGTTATCGCCTCGGATAAGGTGATTCCCAATACGGCGCCTGCCGACGCGGCGATTATGTCTGGCATAAACAATTTTGAAAAAGTAAGTCCTGCAATGAGTTTTACGAGTTGTTCGAGCACTTGCGATAACGCAGTGGGTTTCATATCCATGAGTCCCTGAAAATAGCCGCGGAACGAACTTATAAGGCAGGATAAGAATATGGCGGGAGCAAGATAAATATACAATCTGTATGCGCCCGCCTCCCCCTGCCATGCGGCAAGCCGAGCAGATAGCGCCAGCATTAAAAGCGAGAAAAATATGCCGGTTACCGAAAAGATTTTAAGGCTTACGGAAAGGTATTTTTTTGCCCTTATCTCCCTGCCCGTTTTTTCCGCCGCAATAAGCGCCGAAAGGGCGGAAGGCGCGGCGGCGCCCGCAAAGTCAAGCAAAAGCGCGTACACCGGAAAGACCGTCTGATAAAGACCTATTCCCTCCCCGCCAAGTATCCTCGTAAGGGGCACCCTGTACAGCGCGCCCAGCAGTTTTGCGGCTATGGCTCCGAGACCCAGAGCAAGCGCGCCCGATATAATTTTATTCCCCTTTTTCATATGTATGCGCCGCGCATGCGGCTCTGTTTTTTGCTCTTTTTTCGTTTGTGCTTCAACGTTCGAAATACTTTTTTTTCAGTCCTTCGCGAAAAACCCGGACAGGCGGCTTTATTTATTTTGACTTGCTAATTTTGTTAATTTTTAACACGACTTATATTTAACTGATAACTTTACCGCAGCGGCAGGCAGCGTATGGTTCTGCGAATTTTCTCGTTTTTCACACCTGCTCGGCAAGGATATATGCGCCCAGCCTTAAAAGCTTAACGCTGTTTACGTTATACTTTTCTTTTTCGTTTCCGAATATTATCACCGAACCGTAATAATAACCGTCTTTTATTATCGGCACCATTATCTGAAACTCCGCTTCAAGGTTTTCACCCTTTGCCACCTGCAGCGGTTTACCCCCTTCGCTCTTTAAGATGAGCAGGCTTTTCCCCTCTTTAAGGGCGGCGCAAAGCTCTTCGGAAACGTTCTTTCCCGTAAGTCCCGAGGACTTTGAATCGTATACCACGTTGTCGGTATCCGTAATGATGCAGCGCTGCTCGCTCTGCTCGGCTATCCCCGCGCCCACTTCCGAAGCAAGCGCCGCAACCGATTTCATGGGCGCGTATTTTTTTATTATAAGTTCTCCGCGCTCGGTATACATTTCCAGCGGGTCGTTCACCTCCCATCTTAAAATTTTCCTCATTTCCTTGGGCACCACCACCCTGCCGAGCGCGTCTATCCTCCTTACTATCCCTGTTTTTTCTTCTCTCATAATTCCCCCTTTATAACATATTTTGGCTAACTCACGCCGTTTTATGCGGCTCTGTTTTTCGGTTTTTATGCCTTGCTGCGGCAGTAAAGCCCACCGACGATAAAATTTGTGCTTTCGTTTATATAGGAGTCTATAAAAGAAATGATACTTTAAAAAAACTGATTATTTTCAGGCAAAAGCACCCGATTATTTATTGTTTAAAAATAATCGGGCTGCGCCATTACGGGTAACAAAATAACGTACTTGAATTAAGCACATCATAAGGTATTTTGTTAAATGTATTTGAGTTAATGTCTTATATTATTAAAAACGGATACCGAAAATTCTCTTATACTTAAATATACAGTATAAGAATACCGACCAAAAGCCCCGCAAGCATGGCAAAGGCGGGGACTTTCGAGCGCCACATTAAAATAGCTTCAGGAATCAATTCCCCGAACACCACATACAGCATTGCTCCGCTTGCAAAGCTCAGCGACAAAGCGAGGCTTACGGGACTTAAAGTCCCGAGAAAATAACCGAGCATGGCGCCGAGTACGGTCGGCGCGCCCGTAACTGCCGTTATCAAGGCAGCTTTAATTTTGTTCATTCCGCCGGCAACAAGGGGTACGGATACCGCCATTCCCTCCGGCACGTTATGCAGCCCTATTACTATGGCAATAGCAAGCCCGCCTATACCGCCGTTCAATTCGTCGCTGGCGTAGGAAGCGCCTATAACCATGCCCTCCGGGAAATTATGAAGCGCAATGGCAAACGCCATGACCAGCCCCGCAACAAACAACCGGCGACGGGACTTTTGTTCCTTGGTCTGTTCATATTCTTTTTTATGCTCTTCGTAATGATTGCTGTGAATAAGTTCTGACAGCTGGTCGGCGGTTTTGGGATGATCTTTATCAATATGTTTTACCTGCGGGTTGGTGCGCCTGTCTATAACTGCGTTAAGCAGATAAATGATCCCGAAACCCACTGCCGTCATCGCTATCACAAAGAAAACGTGCCCCACCGAACCGGGGACCTGATTTAACGCGTCCGACAAAAGATCCAGACAAACTATACACAACATCACCCCGCCTGCAAAACTTAAAAGCAGGCTGACTATCTTTTCCGAATTGCGCGTGAACAAAACGCCGAGAACCCCGCCCAGCCCCGTTCCCACAACTCCGGCAATTGCAGTTATTATAATAACGAAAACAAAGGTGTTCATAAAAACTTTTATCCTTTCCGTAAGTTTTATCCGGCACTGCCCGACAGAAAGAGCGCGGCTTATCATTTCGCATTATATCACCTGTGTATATATTTGTAAAGTATTCTTCTTCCCGATACGCAAAAAAGCCGGCAAAGCCGTAAAAACACATAACGCGCGCCTTTTATAAAAGTATCCCGGACGAAACGAAAAATGAGTTTCGCCCGGGATAAATAAATCGGTGCTGCGGTCAGATTAAAGGCGGGAAATCGTCATCGAAATATCCGTCTCCGTTTCCGCCCGTATTACCGCCTCCGCCCGTCCCGCCGAGATTTCCGCCGGAACATGTCGCCCCGAAAACCGCAATGATACCGAGTACGCCGCATAACAACGTCGTTAATGTTTTTTTCATAACCTCCTCCGCTTTTAATATTTAATCGGCAAACATTTTTATTTTCGTTAAAGACTGTCTTACCGTTACCCGTTTACCAATTCTTTTTTTCTTTGGCGTGGTCGTTGTTTCTTTTGCGCTCTTCCACAATTTTTACAAACCACTCCACCATATTGGGATCGGTATGCGAAAAGAAAGAACTGGCGTTTTTATCCAGGGCGGCAATGGCGCTCATGTCCTCATCGGAAAGGGTAAAGTCAAAAACATCTATATTTTCTTTCATGCGTTCTATGTGGGTTGATTTGGGTATAACTGCAATCTGCCGCTGAATATGCCAGCGAAGTATTACCTGCGCAACGCTTTTGCCGTATTTTTTACCTATTTCTTCTATTACGGGATTTGTGAAAAGTCCTCCCCTGCCTTCACCGAAAGGCGCCCATGCCTCGTGTACCACTCCGTATTTTTTCATCCAGTCGTGCGCTTGCCGCTGCTGATTGAAAGGATGCGTTTCCACCTGGTTGACCATAGGCTTTATGCGCGAAAACGAACAGATATCCACAAGCCTGTCCGGATAGAAGCTGGAAACGCCTATTGCGCGAAGTCTGCCTTCGGCATACAGTTCCTCCAACGCGCGCCACGAACCGTAATAATCGGAAAAAGGCTGATGCAGCAATACAAGGTCTATATAATCTGTCTGCAACTTACGCATAGATTCCAGTACAGACTTTTTACACTCTTCATATCCGTAATGCTCTATCCACACCTTGGTGGTAAGAAAAATTTCGCCGCGGGGTATACCCGATTTTTTGACGGCTCTGCCCACCTCTTCCTCATTAAAATAGGACTGAGCAGTATCTATATGGCGGTAGCCCGCGGAAAGCGCGTCAGACACGCACCTTTCGCACTCTTCCTTACTCACCTGATACACCCCGCACCCCAACTGCGGCATTTTTACACCGTTTGCAAGCGTTACATATTCCATAAAATCACCTCCGTTTGTTTTCACCCGTATTTTAGCATACTTTCTATATACGCGGAATAGCCGTTTAGTTTATTGTATCAACTTTTTGTTTATGCCAAATCTATGCCTTGATATAATTATTAAAAACGCATATTACAATATATTATTTTTTGCGCGTAAGTTGATTGATAATTGCGGGAAAGTGTGTTAGAATATACGGAGAACAAAACTAAAGGAGTTTGTTATGGCAGATTACAAAAAATTACAGAACGGCAGCGACATAAGAGGAGTTGCGCTCGAAGGCATAGAAGGGCAGCACGTAAACCTCACCAAGGATGCCTGTTACGACATAGGCCGCGGCTTTGCACTGTGGCTGATTGAAAAGACGGGCAAAAAAGATTTGCGCGTGGCAGTGGGGCGCGATTCGCGGCTTTCCGGCCCCGTTCTTTGCGAATGGATATGCGATTCCATGAAAAATCAGGGGCTGCACATAACCGATTTCAAAATGGCAAGCACGCCCGCGATGTTCATGGCAACCGTAACAGACGGATATATGTTCGACGGCAGCGTGATGATTACCGCAAGCCATTTGCCTTTCAACAGAAACGGGTTTAAATTCTTTACCGCGGGCGGCGGGCTGGAATCCGCAGACATAAAAAAGATACTTGCTTACGCCGAAAGCGACGATAAAACGGGGCTCCCCGAGGGATCTGTAACCTCCGGGGAATTTATGGACGCCTATTCAAAGATTTTAGCCGATAAGATACGCGCCGCCGCCGGCGAAGACAAGCCCCTTAAAGGCTTTAAGATAGTGGTGGACGCGGGCAACGGCGCGGGCGGTTTTTACGTGCAGAAGGTGTTAAACCCCCTGGGCGCGGATACGGCGGGCAGCCTTTATCTTGAACCGGACGGGTCTTTCCCCAACCATATCCCCAATCCCGAAAACGAAGAGGCCATGCACAGCATAACCCGTGCGGTAAAAGACAGCAACGCCGATTTCGGCATAATTTTCGATACCGACGTGGACAGGGCGGGCGCCGTTTTATCCGACGGCAGCGAACTTAACCGCAACCGCCTTATCGCCATGCTTGCCGCAATAGTTTTAAGAGAGCACCCCGGCACCGCCATAGTAACGGACAGCATCACCTCCACCGGGCTTGCCAAATTCATTGCCGAACGCGGCGGCGTTCATCACAGGTTCAAAAGGGGTTACCGCAACGTCATAAACGAAAGCATAAGGCTTAACGCCGCCGGGCAGGACAGCCAGCTTGCCATAGAAACTTCCGGCCACGGCGCGCTGAAAGAAAATTATTTCCTGGATGACGGAGCATATTTAGTTACCAAACTTTTGATAGAACTTGCGCGCGGCAGAAAACTCGGCTACTCGCTCGAATCGCTTATAAAAGACCTCGAAGAGCCTAAGGAGAGCGTGGAGTTCCGCATGAACATTCTCCTTGAAGATTTTAAGCCTTACGGTCAGCAGGTAATAGACAAACTCACCGAATACGCAAGACATAAGGAGGGCTTTTCCCTTGCGGAACCTAATTTCGAAGGGGTGCGCGTAAATCTTGACAAAGCGCACGGGAACGGCTGGTTTTTGTTAAGGCTTTCCCTGCACGACCCGCTCCTGCCCCTCAACATAGAGAGCAACGACGAAGGCGGCGCCAAAATAATTGCCGGGCAAATTGCGGAGTTTATTAAGCAATTCGATAAACTTGACACAAAAACGCTTACCGATTACGCGGACAGATAGAAATATTTTAAGGCTGATATTATTGTTAAAACAGTTTTTTACCCGCCTGATACAGTACCCGTTCCCTAATTTATTATACTTTACCATTTAAACCAAGCGCCCGGGAAGGAAACCTTCCCGGGCGCAAAAATATATTTAATTAAGCGTTTAAGCCTTTACGGGCCGTTATGCCGGTTGTCAGGCGGCGGTTATAAGTTCATAACTTGCCGCCGTGCCGGAAACCTCGAACGCTGCCAGCAAAAATATCTTGTCGCCCTTTACGGCAACGGCAAGCCCTTCGGGCGCAACGTCGCCGGTGAGCGCATCGTTAAAGTCCCGCGTGTTTATGTAGTTCACATATTCAGCGTTCTCCGGGTCGGTTACGTCGTATACCATTATGCCGCCTATTCTTTCAAGCGCGATGAAAGCATATGCCTTTCCGCCTGTTTCGGCAATAACCACCGCCTCGGGTTCGGTTCCCTTTTTGGCGGTGCGGCTTTCAAGTTCGGTATCGTCGTTGGAAACGTTGTAATATTCGGGCAGATATTCCCAGGTTTTCGCCTCGAAATCGCCAGCGCTGTCGAACACAAGTTCAAGTCCGCTGTCCGTTACCTCGAAAATACTGAACGAACGCCCGCCGTAAAGATAATTTTTCCCTTCTTCAAGTCCGCCTTTTACCGATTTATCCAACGCGCGAACATCTTCCGCCGTGTTGCCGTCGGTTGCAGTGAGGGTTACCTTCGCCTCGTCGGAAAACTCTTCCCACTCGCGGGCGTCTCCCTCGTTGGCGGTAACAACGTACGTCTTGCCTCCCGCAGTATACACGCTTATACCGTCCGGCATGTACACGCCGTAAGTATTTTCATACGTCTTGGGGGCGTATGTGCCGTCCGCCTCGTTAAGGTCCACGGCTACGGCGCCGTAATCTTTGAACCCGAGCGGGAACACGTTTTCAAACGCGGCGCTTTCTATATCCAGCACGGCTATGGCGTTTGCCTCCTGCAAGGCGACGTACGCCTTGCCGCCCCGTACTGCGATATATTCGGGTTCAAGGTCAAATTCGGGTGAAAGCAAAGTGCTTACGCCGCCGATCTCGGGCTTATTGAGGATGACGCCTTTTTCCGTGAGTTCCTCCGCAGTAAAGCCCCCGAACCCGGCTATGCGGACAGTATCCGCCGCGGTATCTATGACCGACACGGTTCCGGCGGGGTCTTCCCCGTTCTCGTAACCCATGCGCGGCTCGCCCTCGTCTGCGGTGAGAATGTATCTGCCGTCTTGGGAATAAACGACCATATCCGGCTGAACGCCCACCGTATACAGAGCGGCAAGTGTGTTGTCCTCTGCGTTAAGCACGGCAACGCGGCCCTTTGCGGTGTAAGTTGAGTCCTGCAAAGCCACGGCTATGCGGTCGCCCGCCGCGTTTACCGCAACGCTGGTCATATCTCCGTATGTAAAGGCGGGATCTTCCCCCTCGATAAGGTTTTTGACGTTGAGTATGGTCTTTTCTCCGAACGTTCCGTCGTCGTTGACCGTAAATACGTTGAGTTCGCTGGCCTGCCCGTTCACGACGTACGCCTTGCCGTTCCGGGAATTGTAAGCGATTATCTCCGCCACGCCGCCGTCCTTATCGGGGTCGCCGAGGGTGATGCCGCCTTTCTTTATCATTCCGAGCGCGGCGTTTTCGGCAAACCCGTCTTCTTTTACTGTATACGAAGGCGCTTCGGGGGGCTGGGCGGAAATGGTTTCTCCGCTGCCGTTCTGCACGGGTTTGTCCGCAATTTCCACCTTGTCATATGCCAGCTCGGCAGAATCTTCCTTATTGTTGTCGGTATCGGCAAAACCCTCGCGCTTTACGGCTTTCTTTTTGGACTGAACGTCTTCATACTCCCCTTCGTATACGGGCGGCACCTGCTCGGCTTCTCCGTCGTTGCCCTGCGCGGCGAGAAGATCGACGTACCCTTCCGGGCGGTTCTCTGCCGTTACGGCGCCCGCAAAATCTGCGCCGAGAGTAACCTCTTTGCTCGTAAGCAGCGCCGAAAGCCCTTTGTTGTGCAGCGCAATATTCCACTCCGTATCGCCTTCGGGAATCATCCACGCCTCCGCATTAACGGGGTCTATCGCGGCGCAACGGATAAGATAGTAACGCCCGGCGCCTATGCTGCCCGAAAGCGTAAAACTCTGCCATTCGCCTGAATCGGGCCCGTCTTGGCTCGACTTGTAGTAAAGCTTCCAGCCGTTAAGAGCTACGTCTGCGGACGTGGGATTATAAAGCTCTATAAAACTGTGGCTGACGTATTCGGCATCGTCCGAAGCGCCGAATACCTGATTTATCAAAACGTGCGGAACGGTTACATCGTACTCGCCCGAGACATTGTACGGCGTGCCGGAAACATAGTCCGAACCGCCCTGGTCGCCTTCCGAACCGCCCGTACCCGAGCCGCCCTGGTCGCCTGTGCCCGTACCGCCCTGTGAAGAATCGCCGCCGGTCCCCGTTCCGCTCTCATCGCCTCCCTGCGTCTGATTCTGCCCGGAGTTTTCGCCGGAGTTGCCCGTGTCGGAACAGGCGGAAAAAAGCGCCGACGAAATTCCCAGCAGCAAGCAAAGCAATAAAATATATTATATCAGACGCCTTTTCACTTTTCCGTTATGTTTATGTTTGGGTTTGGTAAAATTTTTTTTAACTTCACTCGCCGGCTGCCCTTTTTAGCTTTTTGACTCTCTTATTATTATTTTGCTCATCCTTACAAAAGGCTTGCAAAGGATGAGTTAACGCCCGAAAACAATTTTTATAAAATATACCTTTCAAATACTATATGAACTGAATACCGACCCTGTTTCTTACGAAGAAAAATATACAGTAACTTTTTATTATAACAGTGAAACTGAATTTTTT
>CASELQ010000026.1 GCA_949288785.1 uncultured Eubacteriales bacterium
GTGGTTGAGAGCGACAGCAGGCTGGTGATATTATGAAACTTGCACATTATAACCTGGAACAGGTTATTGAGATTGTTCCCGGCAGTGTCAACGTGCTCGTTATAGAACCGGAAGATAAGTTTTATAACTGTTGCGCGGAACTTTGCGGGCAGATTGCGGGGGAACCCGGCAATTTTTGCCTTTCCGAGGGAGATGAAACGCTTAACCTTGCAAAGACGGCGGCATTTGTTTCCGATTATCTTTCATTAAGCGTGAACGATAAAAAGTTTGTCCCCAAACTTTATCACAATTTAAAAGAGATTGCGGAAAGCCGTTTTGCGGAGGAGTGGCAGCAAATAAATTTGTCCGTTACGGCGCTCTTTGATAAACTCAACGCGGAGAGCGATTGCCCCATAGATTATAACGAAGAGAGCGGGGTACAGGAACTTTTTAAAGCTTTCGGCGTGTGTATGCGTAAAGAAGAAACTTTGCTTGAAAATTTGCTGCTCTTTGTCCGCGCCCATGTGTTTTTGTTAAAGACGCGCTGTTTTTTCTTTATAAACCTTAAAACCGTGCTTACGGAAAAACAGTTAAAGGCTTTTTATCATGAAACTGAGTTGGCGGAAATTTGCGTGTTTTTGTTGGAAAATACCTGTAAGCCAAAACTTCCGGGGGAAACGGTTACGGTTATTGACCGCGATTTGTGCGAATTTCTTGCATAAAGGCGGGTTTTATGTTATAATTTATGCAGATAATGCCATTTATACCGTTTTGAATTTCTGCGTGTGGTGCGTAAAAATACTCGAATTTGAGGTTTGAGTATGGTGTTATTCTGAACGGTAGTCAAACCTTTCCCGACCTTCCACCCTTTCGAAGTGTGTTTGAGTATGGTGTTATTCTGAACGGTAGTCAAACCATATAACACGAATACACAAATTAAAGAAGGTTTGAGTATGGTGTTATTCTGAACGGTAGTTTTGTTTCCGCTTATGGCTTGTGCGTTGGGAACAGTTTTGAATATGGTGTTTTAAGTCTTGCGGCAATCTGCCCCCGGCTCTTTAATGAGCGCGGGGGCAGAAGTCTTTTAATTTGCCGTAACTTTTTATAACAGAGTTTATTTATCATAAGCAGGACGTTAAAGACAGACAAAATTTTCATAAAGCCATTATCAGAAAAGAGATTTCCCGCATTATCGTGTGCTCTTTTACATAATATATCTTTGCGGACGGGCAAATTTTTCCAAAGCAAGCTGAAAAATAACATTTCCGAACACATTTATTTTATTTTTTACTCTTTTTGTTTTTTATTGTGCATTGAACGGCGCCCTGTCGGGTGATAAAATATATACGGCGGGAGGGAAGATTCATGAAGAAAATTAAAATCGTAATACTCGGTTACGGCGATCGATGTGCGCGTTATGCTCGCTATGCCTTTATCCACCCGGAAGAGGCGGAGATTGTGGGGGCGATAGACCTTAATCCCCTTAAACTTTCCCGGGCGAAAGAGGAATTAGGGCTTAGCGAGGGGCAGATTTTCAGCAGTATAGAAGAGTTTTTGGCAAAAAACATTTCGTGCGACGTGGTAATTAACGGGACGATGGACCAGTATCATTACGAAACTTCGGTAAAACTGTTGGACCGCGGTTATAATCTGCTGCTTGAAAAGCCGGTTACTGCCGACGTGCGGGAACTTATTGACTTACGGCGCCGCGCCGAAAAGAACGGCTGCAAGGTGGTGGTCTGCCACGTTTTAAGATATACGCCCTTCTATTCTTCCGTCAAAAAAATAATAGACAGCGGCAGGATAGGCAAGATAGTGGATATGCAGTTAAACGAACACGTCTGGTACGGGCATTTTGTAAACGCCTATGTGCGCGGGAAGTGGCGGAGCGAAAAAGAGTGCGGTTCCGGGCTGCTGCTTGCCAAGTGCTGCCACGATACCGACCTTATGTGCTGGCTGAACAACAATTCGGCGCCCGAAAAGGTGTCTTCATTCGGCACGAGAAATTTTTTCCGCAAGGAGAACGCGCCCGAAAATTCCACGGAGTACTGTTATAACTGCCCCCATCGCGGCACCTGTATGTTCGACGCGTATAAAATGGAACTTGAAAAAGATTTTATACCGTTCTACACCTGGGCGGGGATAGGAAAGCCGCTTGACGAGATAACCGAAGAGGACAAATGCGAATTTTTAAAGCACGACGTGTACGGGCAGTGCGTTTTCAAAACGGATATGGATCTGGTAGACAAACAGTGCGTGAGCGTTCAGTTTGAAAACGGTTCGCTTGCGACTCTTACCGTAGTGGGCGGAACAAGTAAGGCGGGCAGGCATCTGCACATAATATGCGAATACGGCGAGATAGTGGGGTATATTGAGGATAATAAGTTTATTCTCCGCGAGTTTGACAAAGTAAACATAACGCATAAAGACACGCTTATAGATTTGAGCGTTCCGCAGGCGGAGGAAGAAAAGGATAATTCGGTTGCGGGGCATTACGGCGGAGATTACTATATAATGCGCGACCTGGTGCGGTTTTTGAACGGCGAAAAAACTTCGGTGGCAACCACCGTGATAGAAGATTCGGTAAACGGGCATTTAATCTGTTACGCCGCCGAAAAGAGCCGCAAGACCGACCGAGCGGTGTATCTGAAAGAATTTGCGGCGGAGGCTGGGGAGCGTTAAAGAGGAGTTTAACCGCTTACCCCGATATAAATACGTCAGCCCGGGTTATATAAATATAAAAGCCCTAAAATGAGGCGGGTAAGGGTAATTTGTTTTATTTTTTACTTTTTTCGTTTTTTATTGTGTATTGTAAGCGCAATGTTAATATGATAAAATAATACAGACGGAGAAGGAAAAGCAACATGAAAGTTATAGTAGCGTCTTTTCAGTGCGAATCGAACAGCAAGACCAAAATGCACCCGGACAAAGGTGATTTCGAGTATTTTACCGGCGAGAACATTTTTAAAAAACTCGTGGTAAAAAACGCGCTTAAAAACGCGGGATTTGAAATCGTACCTTCCATATACGCAAACGCGCTGCCGACCGGCACCGTTACGCGGGATATTTACGATTATTACGAGCGGCAGATTATAGCCACCGTAAAGGCCAACCCGGATGCGGACGGGATATACATGTACGTTCACGGCAGTATGGAAGTAGACGGCATAGGCAGCGGCGAACTGTATATGCTTAAAGAGATACGCGCCGTAACCGGGGCAAAACCCATTATAGCGCTGACCATGGACCTGCACGCCAATATAACGCAGGAGCTGGGGAATTATGCGGACATAATCTGCGGATATAAAACCGCCCCGCACGTGGACCAGGCGGAAAGCCAGATGCGCGCCGTAAACGCTCTTATATACTGCCTTAAAAACGGCGTAAGACCTTTTACGTACGTGCAGAAAGTTCCCATGCTGGTAAAGGGAGATACCATGCTCACGGCAAACGAGCCCCTTTTATCGCTCGAAGAGTATACCCGCGGGCTGGAAAGAAAAGAGGACGTGTTCGGCGCCAATCTGTTTTTCGGGCACTGCTGGGTGGATGCGGTAAATACCAGCGCTTCCGCCGTGGCGAGCGCCCGAACGGAGCAAAGGGCAACGGAACTTGCCAAAGAGCTTGCGGATAAGCTGTGGAGCACCCGCAAAGAATATAAATTTTTGATAGAGGCGGAATCGCCCGAGGAGTGCGTGCGGCGCGCCCTTGCGGGCAAGGAAAACCGCATATTCATAACCGACAGCGGAGATAATACGACCGCCGGCGCGGAGGGCGACAGGACGGATATCCTTAAAATGCTCATCGCCGCAAAGCCCGAAAAGCGGTGCTGCGTGGCGGGTATAACCGATTCCGACACGGTGAAGGCGTTATTGAATATGGAGCCGGGCGCGCCCGTGAGTTTGGCGGGGCTTGGCGCCGGGGCATTTAAGTGCCGCGGCAAAATTTTAGGCTGGGCAAAGGAAATAATAGGGAACAGCGTAACCGTATCTTTCGGCAAGGTAGACGCGGTGTTCACCGAAAAACGCAGCGCGTTCATAGAAGAGGGCAACTTTATAAAGGCGGGGCTGGACGTAACCGAATATCGCGTGGTAGTGGTGAAACTCGGCTACCTGTTCGCCGAATTAAAGCCCTTTGCGGACAGGGAGTTGTTTGCGCTGTCTAGCGGTTCGAGTTGCGTGGAACTATCGAGATTAAATCTTAAAAATATAGTGAGACCCATTTTCCCGCTCGAGGACTTTGAGTGGAAGGCATAATAAACGCCGACGGTCCGCAGTAAGTGCTTTGTCCCGTCAATCGGGCTGATATAAATATCAATATAAAAAATTAAGGAGTAAAATATGGCATACTACAACAAGGCAGAAACGGAAAAGAGGATAGCAAAGGTGGTGGACCTTCTGAACGAGAAGGACACCGACATAGCGATAATATATTTTGACGAACTGAACGTGGCTAACGGCTGGTATCTTACCGGCTGGGTGGGGCAGTTTGAAAAGGGCGCCGTGCTCATAGGCAGGGACGGAACCGCCATGCTTTTGGGCGGCCCCGAAAGCGAGCCCTTTGCAAAGCAGTCTTCCGCAATAAACGACACGCGTTGCTTTACCGTGTTCATGGTGCCGGACGAGGAATATCCCAACGCCACTATAATAGGCTTTAAGGAGCTATTTGCAGAACTCTCCGCAAAATTCCCCGTAAAGCGCGTCGGGCTTGTGGGCACTAACGATATGCCTTACGCCGTTCACCGCGACCTGGTAAAAGGGTTTGAGGGCTGCGATATAGTGGACCTTACGGAGGACTATCTCAAATTCCGCTACGTAAAGAGCGATTGGGAAGTGGAGCAGGCGCGCGCCGCCACCCGGCTTGCCTGCAAGGCATATAAAGCCATGATGGAAAAGATCGGCGACGGGGTAAAGGAGTATGAAGTTGCCGCCGCGGGCGAGGCCGTGTGCCGCGCAAACGGCGCGAACAGTTTTGCTTTCCAGACGATAGTGGGCAGCGGAGTAAGGGCAAATGCCGTGGTACCTACCGCCACCGATCGCGCGATGAAAAACGGCGAGCTGGTCATGCTGGGTATTGCGCCCAGAATAAACGGTTACGCCGGAACTTTCGGGCATACCGTACCCGTGAGCGGGGAATATTCGCCCGAGCAGAAAAAATGCCTTAAAGACATGATAGAGGTAATGAAACTCACCAAGAGCATGTTAAAAATAGGCGCCAAGGGCAAGGATATAGATAAAGCGGGCAGAAAACTCTATGAAAAGGGCGGCTATTTAAAATACCTCGTGTGCCCCTTTGCTCACACCATGGGGCTTATGGAGGCGGAAGCGCCCTTCTTCGGCCCCAAAAGCGAAGACGTGCTTGAAAAGAATATGATAGTAAACGTGGACGTAAGCTTTTTCGGGCACCCCGAATTCCACGGGCTCAGGGTGGAAACCTGCTACGTTATAACCGAAAACGGCGCCGAACCGCTCTGCCCGGAATTTGAAGAAGAACTGTTCAATTACGTTAAATAAGTAAAATAGCGCGGCGGAAAAATTACCGCCGTAAAGGAGACTGTTATGGAAAACGGAATGAAAAATTGGGTATTTTGCGACGGGGATCTGCCCCCCAAAGGGGATAACCCCGAATTTCAGGGGCACGAAGCGCTCATGATAACCAACGTATCCGATAAGGACGCGCATATCAGGATAAAGGTGCTGTTTGAGGACAAGGCGCCTTACGACAAGATAACGCTTGAACTGAAAGCGGAAAGAACCACCTGTTTAAGGCTTGATAAGCCCATAGGCAACGAAAAATATCAGATACCTTACGGGCAGTATGCTCTGCACGTTATATCGGACGTGCCCGTGTGCGCCTGCTTCGGCAGGCTGGACGTGCGCCAGAGCAATATGGCGTATTACAGCCTTTCGGGCTACGGTTTTTAAGGTTATCGGCGCGAACGGCTCTTGTGCCTTGTGAGAACGCACATACTTACTTCACCCCTTATTCCCCGCGGTATTTCCGCACGGAATAAGGGGTTATATATTTATCCCTAAAATTATTTCGGTGAACGGGCAGATATGAACGTGTATGTTTGAATTGACAAATGCGGATAGGCGGTGATATAATCGGATAAATAAGAGTCAACGTGAGGAGAGATATATGAGTGCCGTTTACGATTCGGTTACCGAACTTATAGGAAAAACGCCGATATTAAGGTTTAATAATTTAAAAAAGGAACTTGCGTTAAAGGGCAACATACTTGCAAAACTCGAATATCTGAACCCCGCCGGGTCGGTAAAGGACCGCGTGGCGCTCGCCATGATAGAAGACGCGGAAAAACGCGGGCTTTTAAAAGCGGGCGGCGTCATTATAGAACCCACCAGCGGGAACACCGGCATAGGGCTTTGCATGGTAGCGGCGGCACGCGGATACAGGGCGGTAATAGTTATGCCGGAAACCATGTCCGCGGAGCGCAGGATGCTTATGAAGGCTTACGGCGCCGAACTTGTGCTTACGGATGGCAAGAAGGGTATGAGCGGCGCGATAGAAAAGGCGGAGGAACTTAAAAACAGTATGCCGGGCGCGATAATCGCGGGGCAGTTCACAAATCCCGTAAACCCAAAGGCGCATTATCTTACCACCGGTCCCGAAATCTGGGAAGATACCGAAGGCAGCGTTGCGGCTTTCGTTGCGGGCGTGGGCACGGGCGGCACCATAACCGGCGCGGGAAAATATTTGAAAGAGAAAAACCCCGGAATAAAAATTGTCGGGGCGGAGCCGTTTAATTCGGCGGTGATCTCGGGCGGCAAGGCGGGGCCGCATAACTTGCAGGGCATAGGCGCGGGCTTTGTGCCCGAGGTGCTTGACGTTTCTGTTATAGACGAAATGATAAAGGTAAAGGATGAGGAGGCTTACCGCGCCGGGAGGCTGTTGGCGCGGAGCGAGGGGGTGCTTGCGGGAATATCCTCGGGCGCGGCGCTCTTTGCGGCGCGAAGCGCGCGGAATTCGAGGGCAAAGATATTGCCGTGCTGCTGCCGGACACGGGGGACAGGTATCTTTCCACCCCGCTCTTTGCGGAATAAGCGCGTTATGAATATTGTGATCAGAGAGTACAAAGAAAGCGACATAAAGGCGCTCTCCGCCCTGTTTTACCGAACGGTGCACGAGGTAAATTGTGCAGATTACGGGAAAGAGCAGTTACGAGCGTGGGCGCCTTCGCCTTCGGTGCTGGAAGGGCGGGGAAAAGAACTTTCCCGCATGCAAACGCTGGTCGCGGAAACGGGCGGAAAAATAGCGGGGTTCGGCTGTATTGACCAAAGCGGGTATCTGGATCTTCTTTACGTAAGCAAAGATTTTCTCCGCCGCGGCGTGGCAAGCGCAATTTGCGACAGGCTGGAAGAGTGTAAGGACCGGGTTTTTACTTACGCTTCGATTACCGCAAAGCCGTTTTTTGAAAGCAGGGGTTACTTAACGGTTAAAGAAAATACCGTTATACGCCGGGGCGTGGCGCTCAAAAATTTTCTTATGCAAAAAACGTGCGGGGCAGAGGCGCCGCCGAAAGATTAAGGAGTAACTCGTAAAAGATCAAGGAACAACTCGTAATTTGATATTCGGTTTAACGGCTTCGGCATTTAATGCCGAAGCCGTTAAAGGTATAATGAATAAATTTGTCTTTTTAAAATCCGCCGAAAAACCGCGCCGTTTGTTAAGCGGAAGTGGTTATTTAAACCGCAGATCAGTTTTTCTTTTTGTAGACGCGCAGAGTATCCGAAACTATCTTTATTTCGAAGGGGATATTTTCATAAAGTTCCCCGTCCACGTTCACGGTATAATTCCCCTGCGGAAAAATCTTTACTTCCCGTGTGTTGTCGTGAAAGGCCTGGGGCAGGGTGAGCACTTTACCTTGTTTTAGCTTTAAAAACGCCGCTATGAGTTTTAATCCCCGCACTTCCTTCACCGCCACGAAATCGAGCATACCGTCGAAAGGGTCGGCTTTGGGACAGATGGGAATGCCTCCTCCGTATTGTCTGCCGTTGGCAATACAAGCGATAAAAGAGCGGTAACTTTTTTTCTCTCCGTTATACTCCGCCTCGAACTCGGTCATTTTAAGGTGCATAAGCGTCTTTATGAGGCAGGCAGTATATGTAAAGCGCGTTTTTCTTTTGCAAGCCGCGTATCTTTTAAGCACCTCCACGTCCACCCCCATGCCTATTATGTTTAGACCGCGCACGGTCGGCATCTGCATGAAATCCGTGTAGACGGGGGAGCCGCAAAGTATTTCGTCCAGCGCCTTTAAGGGATCTCTGGGGATTCCAAGAGAATCGGCAAAGTCGTTGCCCGTGCCGCACGGAAGAATGCCCAGCGCCACTTTATCGAAATCGGAAAACCCGTTTATGACCTCATGCAGCGTCCCGTCCCCTCCGGCAACCACTATGTCGGTGGCGCCGCCCGCAATAAGGCTGCGTGTGAGTTCTGTGGCGTGGCGGGGGCGTTCGGTATAGTGCAGAGCATAATCCGCATTGCTTTCCGCAAGTTTAAGTTTTATTTTTTCGAGCGCGCGGGCAATGCGTTTGCCGCCCTTGCCTCCGGCTATGGGGTTTACTATAAAATCAAGCATAATTTTACCGTTTAAAATATTGACCTTATAATTTTACTACAAAATGTTTCAAAAAACAAGATTTTTGTGCTACAATATAAACATAAATGCTTTTTATTTTTCGGTTCGAGATAATTTTATGTCTTTCCCGGCGGAAGTCGGACGGGCGTAAAATCAAAAAAATTTCCTGCCGCGCGCATGTGCAAGGCGAAAAATTATACGGAGCGTTATGAAAATTCCCGTACCCGAACAACTTAAAAAACTTGCCGCCGCGCTCGGCACGCCTCTTTATGCGGTGGGCGGGTATGTGCGCAACTATCTTTACAGAGAATATGTTTCCGAGGATATAGACCTTGCGGCGGGTATCGGCGAAGAACTGTTTTCCGCAGCGGCAAAAGAGTGCGGTTTTGCGGTAAAGGGGTTATACGTTAAGACCCGCACCGCCGTTATAGAGTGCGGCGGAGTGCGCTGCGAATACACCGCTTTCCGAAAGGATCGCTATCCCGAAGGCGGGGAACACCGCCCGCTTTCTACCGAACCCGCTTTTTCGCCCGAAGAGGACGCGCCGCGGCGGGACTTTGCGTGCAACGCCGTGTATTACGACATATCGGGGGATAAAATCATAGACCCGCTGGGCGGGAAAGAAGATATTGCCTGCCGCACGCTCAGGGCGGCGGATGCCGAACGGGTCTTTTCAAGCGACGGGTTAAGGCTGATGAGGCTTGCCCGCTTTGCGGGAGAACTTGGTTTTGAACCGGAAGAAAACACCGTTTTTGCGGCAAGAAAAAATGCGGCGCTCATTAAAGACGTTGCGCCTGAGCGTATTTTTTCCGAACTTAAACGCATACTTTCCGCCGACTGCAAGTACCCTTTTTCTCCGAAAGACGGGCATTACCGCGGGCTTAAAATTCTGGATAAGACCCGTGTGCTGGACTATATAATGCCCGAACTCACCCTCGGCAGGGGTATGCCGCAGCGCGCCGATTTTCATAAGTATGACGTTTTGGAGCACACCTTGAAAACCGTGCTTTATTCGCCTTTAAGCGTGCGGCTTGCCGCGCTGCTGCACGACGTGGGAAAGCCCGCCTCAATGTTGGAAACGGGTAAATTTTCCGGGCACGACGCGGTAGGGGAAAAGCTTGCCGTGAAGATACTTGCAAGGCTTAAAGCGGACAAAAAGACCGCCTCCGAAACGGCGTTTTTGGCGGGCGCGCACATGAAGGATCTTAACGGGGACATGCGTGAGAGCAAAGTACGCCTCTTTATTGCCGAAAATTACAGCCGGACAGAGGACCTTTTGCAATTGAAACAGGCGGATTTTTCCGCCGGAAAGGACGATCTGTCGGAGGCGCCCATCGTTAAAAAGTGGAGGGCGATAATGCGTAAGATGGAACGGGAGGGCGCGCCGTTTACCCGAAAAATGCTCAAAATTACCGCGGCGGATCTTATTCAAACGGGTTTTTCGGGAAAGGGCGTGGGAGATGAGCTTGACCGTCTTTTTAAGCTTTCCGCGGCGGGAGAAATAAAAAACGCAAGAGAAGTTTTGATGCGGCAGGCGGAGCGGGACTTTGAAAGGAATGACGGGAAAACAATTTAAAAATACGATATAAACGATGAAAACGGAATACGAGAAGCCGGTATTTAAGCCAAAAACAAAAAAACGTTTGACAAAGCGTAAATATTCTGTTATTATTTAAAAACCCGCGTAAAAAGCGCGGGAATAAATAACCTTGCTCGGGATAAGTGCCCGAGCCGAATAAGTCCGGGAGGTAAAAAATGACTAAATACGAAATGCTTTATATTCTCGATGCGCAGCTGTCCGACGAGGAAAAAGAGAGCATAATAAAGAAGTTCGAAGATTTGGTTACGGGTAACGGCGGCGTGGTGGAACAGACCGACCGCTGGGGCGTTAAAAAGCTTCAGTACCCCATCAACTACAAGTCCGAAGGCTACTATGTGCTCATGACGTTCGAAGCGGAAAAGACGCTGGTTGTGGAGATCAAGCGCGTTGCGGGTATAACAGACGGCATTATCAGAAGACTGATAACCAAGAGATAAGGCGGCAAAAAGATGAACAAAGTAATTCTTGTAGGCAATTTAACGCGCGATCCGGAATTATCGGAAACCCCTTCCGGGGTGGCGGTATGCCGGTTCAGCGTGGCGGTTTCGAGGGACTATTCCAACAGCGACGGCACGCGTGATACCGATTTTTTTAACGTAACCGTGTGGCGCGGCAGGGCGGAAAACTGCGGTAAGTACCTTAAAAAGGGCAACAAAGTCGCAATAGTAGGCAGTCTGCAGACCCGCTCTTACGAGGATAAGGACGGTATAAAGCGCAACGTTACCGACGTGGTTGCTAACGAAGTGGAGTTCTTGACGCCCAGGAGCGCTCAGAACGATTTCGACGGGCAGGACCACATGGGTTCGGGTGCGGTTTCCGCCACGAGAGAACGCCCCCAGCTTGAGGCGATTGACGATAATCAGCTTCCCTTTTAAGGCAAAGGGCGCCTAAAACAGTTTATTTTCAAGGAGAATATTTTATATTATGGAAGAGAATACCACGGTAGTAACCCCCGCGGAGGAAGAGGCGGCAGCGCCCGCGGCGGAACACAAAGAAGCTAAAAAATACGTAAAGCGCATTCCGAGAAGAAAGGTGTGCGCATTCTGCCAGGCAAAGGCGGAAACCATAGACTATAAGGATATAAACACCTTAAAAAAATACATCACCGAAGGCGGGAAGATACTTCCCCGCCGTATGACGGGTACGTGCGCAAAGCATCAGCGCGTGCTTGCCTCCGCCATAAAGCGCGCAAGGATAGTGGATCTGTTGCCCTTTAAGGGAGAGTAAGGTTATCGGCGTTCTTTTCGTCCGTTTCGGGAAGGCGCGTTCGGCGCGCCGCGCCGTTACGGGGCGGAAAGGGACTCGTTTTCCGCTTGATGTTAAAAAACGATTTATTTTTCGCCCGCCGGCGGGATGCTCCCGCCGGCGGGCGAAGGGTTTTAAAAGCAAAACGTCTTTAATGAAATGATATTTTTAAAAAACATAATAATATAATGGAGATAACGGCAAATAAACATAAAAGACGGATATTAAAATCTTAAAAAATTAAATGTAACGGACAAAATCGCCGTCAAAACCCGCCCTTTTCGTTGCCCGTTTTTGCTTTGCAGCCGCCTTTCGGCGGGATTTTGTATTCCTCCTTTTATTCTTTACGCCGTTTGTAAAACGCTTTTAATTTGCGGCAATTGAGGAAAAAGTAATTTTTCAACGGTTTAGTTCAAAAAATCGTTGACATTACCGCTTTTCGGGGGTACAATATATACACTTGAAAAAAGGAGAGTGATGTTATGGCTAAAAGAAAAAAGAGCAATGTCGGCATGATACTTTCGGGGTTATCGGTGCTGTTGGGGCTGGCGGCGATAGTTATGCTGTTCCTGCCCGCGGTGGCAGGGAAAATTACTGGAACGACCTATACAGGGTTACAGATAACTTTCGGTTATACGACGGAAGGGCTGCTTAGTATAGAGGTTTTCAAGTTTTCGTTCATGAACCTGCTTACCTACATACTTGCCGCGGCGGGCGTGGTGTTCGCAATTTTATCCGCAATGGGCAGGAGCGGAAAGTTCGCTTCCTTTATAGCGGCGGCGGCTTTCATAGTTTCGGGCGTATTCTTTATTCTGGCGCCCTCTTTCCTCATTGGGATAAGCGAGAATATGGAAGAAGCATACGAACTTGCCGTGGGCGGAATAATAGGTGCAGTGTGCGCATTCCTTGCCGGTCTGCTTTCACTTTTTAAATCGTTTGCCAAATAGGCGAACTTTTTGAAAGGGCGGCGGAATATTATATTGTAAGGATGTAATATTATATTTTATTTATAAACCCGCCCCGCCGTTACGGCGGGGCAACCTTTTAGGGCGCGGAAACCGCGCCCTAAAAAAGTTTAAAAGGAAAATTTAAATTAAAGTTGACAGAAAGAACTGCGTATAATATAATAATTTTACAAAAGTTTATGAGAGGCGGGAATTATGAAAAAAATATGTACGATTACTCTGTGCCTTGTGTCGGTAATATGTTTTGTGTTTATGGGATGTTCCGGGTACCGGTCTTTAACAAAGGCGTTTGAAGAGGCGGGCTATACCGTGTATACGGAAACCGAACGATTTGCAGAGTATCAAAATCACATGTACGAAATCGCTGATGAAAACGGGGTTTCGATAACCTTATGCGTCGTTTATAATGAAGATACCGGGTTACTTCCCAGCGGTGCTCTGATAGTTAAATTTAAGTCCGCCGATGACATGAAAAAACTGTATGACGCAAGCTTAATGATTCAGAGTTATACTAATTATACAGGTATGGATTCCGAAAACGGGGAAGCGCTTAAAAGAAAACTGGAAAGAGATGGGTTTGTCAAGAATGATTGTCTTGTGGTGCCGATGACGGGTACGAGTCAGGACATTATATGCGATATCGTAAGAAACGCATAGCGCAAACGATTTTTCGCCCCGCCGTAACGGCGGGGCAACCTTTTAGGGCGCGGAAACCGCGCCCGAAAATGTTTAAAAGGAAAATTTAAATTAAAGTTGACGGAAAGAACTGCGTAAATTTTTTTAAGGGTAATTTGCCTTTCGTTGTTGACAAACAGTTGTGTATCGCTTATAATGAAAGTATAAAAATGGTATATCCGCAAAAGGAGAGGATGTTATGAAAAAGTTATGTGCTATTGCGGCGCTGTGTCTTGCGGCGGTATTGTCGCTCGTGTTGGTCGGCTGCGGTTCTTCTTACAACGCCCTTAAAAAGGCGTTCGAGAAAGCAGGTTACACCGAGAGCGAAACGCTTGAAAGCCGTGCCGAGACCATTAAGGAAGAGGCGGAAAAAGATTCTCTTTCCGTTACCGTGCACGGTATGAGCAAGGTGGACGGGTTGCGGACCAACTTCGTAATGATAATAGAATTTAATTCCACCGAAGACATGAAAAAATTGTATGACGAGAGCAACACCATACAGGGGCTTGTAAAGGACATAGAGGAAAACGAAAACGCGAAAGAATTTAAAGACGCGCTCGAAGAAGCGGGTTTTGCCAAGGGCAACTGCCTGGTTATTTCCACCAACTCGCTTGCCATGAACGAGGTTACCAACATAGTTAAAAACGCTTAACGTTGGTTTTGTTGCACGGTAAGTCGGCGTAATAAAGGCCGCCCCTTTTTTCGCCTGAACGAAAAAAGGGGGATAATTTGAATAATGTAGGCTGTCCGGCGCGCGGGTTTTCCGTGCGCCGGACGGTTTAATAGTGAGGAAAGATCGGCGCAGATCGGCGCGGAACGCGAAAAGGCGCGGGTTATGCTTGCGGTGCAGGGGGCAAACCCGGAATTGCGGACGCGGTTATAATTTTAAAAATTACCGTCATATCGCCTTATTTTAACCATAAAACAAATTCGGCGGCGGGTTTTGGAAAAATTGTTGCAAAAAATGTTAATTTATAACAAAAACGGGCATATATCAAAAATTTATGTGAAAAATTTTCAAAAAATTTTTAAAAACCGGTGAAAAACGCTTTACAAAAAAAGTCGAAAGTTGTATAGTATAGGTGTTCTTGAGGGACAGCGGTTCCGAAAGATAAGAATGCTCATCATTTTCCCCCTTATCATATATTATTCAGGAAGCAGTAAACCATGTTTATTGCTTTTTGAATTTTAAAGGGCTTTTTGTTTATGTGGCGGCAACTCTCTTGGCCGCGGGCTTGCCGCCGTTTTTTTGCGGCGCCTGCGCGCACGGTTTATGCGAGGCTGCGGCGGCAAAGTAACGGCGAAAAAGAGGAGCGAACTGCCTGCCGCGCCGCAAATTCTCTTAGAACGGCGATTCCCGAGGACGCAATAAACAGCCAGGTTGAATATTGGGATAATTTTATCCGGGGCTTTTCATAACTTTTTAAGATTAATAAGTTTAAAAATTTTCGGGCAAATCTGCCCTTTTTAAGGCGTAAGCCGCTCCTATGGGAAAGGCGTGCCCGCCGGGCGGCAGGTTTTTTTGCTCTCTTTTTATTTTGGGGTTGTAATATATAGAAAAATATGTTACAATATAATTTATAAGGAGGGTAAGAGAGTAATGGATGAGTATACGGGCGCTGCCGGCGGGGCGGACGTGCGGGAAGAAGACGGGGACAAAAAGCGCGCAAAGAAAAAGAAGATAAACAAATACGCTTCCAACACCCTTAAAATACTGTGCGCGGTAATTTACGCGGCAGCCACAATATTGTCGCTTTCAATGTTTTTCAGTTATGCGGGGGAAAAGGAGGCGGTGGAGCGCGCCATTCTGATATTCATGTTTTTAGTGGTACAGGCGGGAATAGTGGGCGCGGCGACCATCGCGGTAGCCGTTATTGCCATAGTGGGGCTTATACACGCCGTAAAGAGTTATAAGTCGGGCTATACCGGCAAGGGCGGCATAATTTATTTTGCGGTGTTTACGGTTTTGCCGATAGCCACATGGTGTGCAATCACCTTTTCATATAATCTGCTGTAAGGCTTTATAAAAGGAGTAAATGAAAATGGAAATTATAAAAAACGCCGCCTTTGAAAAGACGGCGGCAATGAAAAATTTTCCCGCATACGGCGGGGAGGGCATGACGGAAGATGACAGGCGGTATCTTAAAAGAGAAAAATTCGGCAGGCGTTCTTCCTCGCTTTTAAAAATAGTGTGTCCGGCAATATACGCGGTAATCACTGTATTTTCGCTCATACTGTTTTTCGAGCTTATATCCGCCGTAACGGAAGAGCAGCTGGGAGTTGCCGCCATATTTTTCCTGATAGCGCACATAGGTATAGGCGGCGCCGCCAATCTTGCCGCGGCGGTCTTTTCGCTGGCGGGGCTTATGCGTTCGGTAAAGCATTACAGGGCGGGGTGCTGTGCTAAGGGCGAAATAGTGTATTATGCCGTGTTTATTGTGCTGCCCTTAATTACATGGGCGGGCATAATAGTTGCAAGCCGGTTGATCTTATAAAAAAGTTTGTTCGGTAAGTTTTTTTGCCCGTGCCGCACGCGACATTTCGCGTGCGGCACGGGCACAGCGTTATAAGTTATGGCGGCAGGAATTATTTACCCGCCGCAAAAGGAGATGCCGTGGAAAGGGGAGAGATTGCAAAACAAAATTTTTTAACCGGGAAAAACTGCGCGTCCTCCGTGGCGCTTGCCTTTTCCGACATTATAAATACGGACGAGATTACGCTTGCCCGCCTTTCGATAGGTTTTGGCGGCGGATTGGCGCGCCAGCGGCTTACCTGCGGGGCGGTTTCCGCCATGGCAATGATACTGGGCGGCGTTTTGTCGGACGGGCAGGACAGAAAGTATATTTACGCGCTCATTCAGCGCGCGTGCGAGGAGTTTAAAAAGAGGTCGGGCGGCTCGCTTATATGCGGTGAACTGCTTTCGGGTTCCGCAGCTGTTGACACTTCGCCCGCACCCGAAAAACGGACGGAAGAATATTATAAAAAACGCCCCTGCGCCGAACTGATAAAGACGGCGGCGGAAATAACGGAAAAGATAATAGAGCGGGAAGGGGGAAAGTCTTAGCGCATAGCGCGGCTGCCGCTAAAGGCGCAGGGCGAAATAAGAAAAATAAATTAGTAAAAGGGCACAGGAAGTAAACGGACAAAAAATTCCCCGCCGCGGCGAAATCGCCGCGGCGGGGTAAAGTATATTACGCATTTTTACCGCCGTTCCCGCAAACCGGCGGAGGTATGAATATCAGTCCGCTTTTTTCTCGGGCTGTTCGTCTTTTTGAGTCTTGTCCGGCGCGGAGAGCACGGGCGAAAGGTTTGCCGAAAGTTTGCCGAGCTCTTTTCTGAACCCCGTGGAAGAAAAGAGTATCACGCCCACAACGGCAACGATAAGTACGTCTATGAATATAAACGAATTATACCCCAAACTGTACAGCCAGAAGTTTGTAAACCCTTCGTCCAACGCATATGCGCCGAAAGCAAACACGCCTGAAAATACGTGAGCAACGAAACGCAGCGTGCCCGCTATAACGGAGCCCAGCGCAAATTTTACCTGTGGCGCTTTGTCAAGCGCTTTTACGTTTGCAAATATTCCCGCAAAGCCCACCATCGAGAAGGCTATGGGATAGTCGAGCAGGAACTGTGCGGGGTGCACTATATAGGGGTCCTGCACCGCCTGTAATATGCCGTAAATAAAGCCCACCAGAAGCCCTTTCTTTGCGCCGTAAACATACGCGAACAGCATGACCGGCAGCATGCTTGCAAGGGTTATGGAGCCGCCTTGGGGCATTTCGAAAAGTTTGATGTAAGAGAGGGCGAAGGACATTGCCACGCAGATTCCCGCAAAGGCGATGCAATGCGTGTCAAAGGGGCGCTTGTCCTTTGCGCTTATAAGGAACGCCGCTATTATAGAGCAAACCACGAGCGCCGCCGCCGAAACGTAAAGGGCAACGGAATTGAGGTTACCGTACCCGTCGGTATAATATCCGTCCCCCACGATATTGCGGGAGTAGAATATCCCCACGAGCACGAGGGTAACAATAAGGGATACAAGGCACAGCGCGCCGCATATAATGCCGGCGGTTGTTTTTTTCTCGGGGCGCTTTTTTGCCAGTATGAACATGGTTATTGCCGAAACGAGCGCCAGCACCACAGTTACGAGGGTGGGGATAAACACGTAAGGCACGATATCCGCATTTACGTAATTTTCTTCGAGATAAGCGGGGTCGTAGTGCTTAATTATTTCCAGCACGAGCATAACTATGCCGGCAATTAACGCGTAAACCACGAACAGCGCAACCGCCGCCTTTACGTAACTGCGGAATGTCTTGAAAAAGTACACCGCAAGTCCCGCCAGAATGAGTACGCCCACCAGCGCCACGGAGCCCCAGATTATGTAGGGTTCGATCACGTCTATGGCGTAAACGGGTTCAAGCAACATATTAAACATAAAAACTCTCCTTCATTCGCTACAAAGTAAAAACGCGCCGCAAAAGGGCGCGCCACGTCTTATTTACCGCGTTTCCCTTCAAGCGTTACCTTGCGGTTCAAATTAAAGTATCTATATAATAACACCGGAATAAATGTTGCGTCAAGCAAAATTATATGGTAAAATAAAAAAGTATTCCGCCTGTTCCGCCGCGAATAAGGCGCGGCGGAGGGAGGCACTGCCCGCCGCGGGGACTACGGTCTATTGTGCTCGCCGTAAGCGCGGCGGCGGGATATTTAAGCGGTATTTAAATTAAAACGTCTTACATTATATAAAGGATAAAATATTATGTATAAATTTTTTGCCTATTTAAACAGAATGAAATATATAAAGCGTTGGTCTTTGATGCGCTCGGTAAGAGAGGAGAACATTATGGAGCACAGCCAGCAGGTGGCGGTTATCGCGCACGCGCTGGCGCTCATAAAGAACAAGATGTTCGGCGGCAGCGTGAACGTGGAAAAGGCGGTGCTTTACGCACAGTATCACGAGGTGGGGGAGGTTATAACCGGCGATCTTCCCACGCCCATAAAGTATTTCAACCCCGAAATAAACGCCGCGTATAAGGACCTTGAAAAACTGGCGTGCAAAAGGATAACCGCCATGCTCCCCGAGCAGCTTGAAAAAGAGTATGAGCAGTATATCCTGCCGGACGCTTCTTCGGAGGAGTACGCCATAGTAAAACAGGCGGATAAACTTGCCGCATACCTCAAATGCGTGGAAGAGATAAAGGCGGGCAATTCGGAGTTCAAAAAGGCGAAGCAGAGCATACTCGCCCAGTTAAAGAGCGCCGCCCGCCCCGAAACCGAATACTATTTAAAGGAGTTTGCGCCCGCGTTCGAACTGTCTTTGGACGAGCTGGACTGAACGGTTTTGTGCAAATTATACATAATTGCGGGCATTATTAGTAAAAATTGCCGATTGTAAATTGCGCGCGAAAGTAGTAAAATATTAGAGTAACAAAGTTCGCACGAACTTAAGAAATAACGGAGGAAAATTATGTCAAGTCTCAATCTCAAGAATATCTACAAGGTTTATCCTTCCGGCGTAACCGCCGTAACGGACTTTAACCTGGACATCGAGGACAAGGAATTTATCGTATTCGTCGGTCCTTCCGGCTGCGGTAAGTCCACCACGCTGCGTATGATAGCGGGTCTCGAAGAAATTACTTCCGGAGAACTGTATATAGACGGTACGCTCGTAAACAACATGGCGCCCAAGGACAGGGATATAGCGATGGTTTTCCAGAACTACGCTCTTTATCCGCACATGACCGTGTACGACAACATGGCGTTCGGTTTAAAACTCCGCAAGATGCCCAAGGACCAGATAGACCAGCGCGTTAAGGAAGCGGCGCGCATCCTCGGTATAGAGATGTATCTTTCGAGAAAGCCCAAGGCGCTTTCCGGCGGTCAGAGACAGCGTGTCGCGCTCGGCCGCGCGATAGTGCGTGAACCCAAGGTCTTCCTTCTGGACGAACCGCTCTCCAACCTGGACGCGAAACTCCGTTCCCAGATGAGAACGGAAATAACCAAACTTCATAACCGCCTTGCCACCACCTTTATTTACGTTACTCACGACCAGATAGAGGCTATGACCATGGGTACCCGTATAGTAGTTATGAAGGACGGGTTTATGCAGCAGGTCGATACGCCCATAAATCTTTACGATTACCCGATAAATCAGTTCGTTGCGGGCTTTATAGGCACGCCGCAGATGAACTTCTTCACCGGCAAACTCACCGGTACCAAAAACAAAGTGTATGTAGAATTCGGAAAGGAAAAAATAGCGCTGCCCAAGGAAAAAGTTAAACTCATTTGCAACCTCGACAAGTATCTGAATACCGACAGGGAGATAATTTTCGGTATCCGCCCGGAGGACGTTTCCGACGAGCAGAGCGCGATAGAAGACGAAAAGAACGCCGTCATCGAAGTCAAGGTGGACGTTGTGGAAGCGCTCGGTGCGGAAACCCAGCTTTACTGCAAGATCCGTTCGGACGACGAGGACGAGGAAAAGAGCATTGCGGAAGACATCAGTAACCTTATCGCCAAGGTTGACAGCCGTTCCTCCACCAAGAGGGACGAGGTGGTAAAGGTCGCGCTCGACATGGCGCACTGCCATCTGTTTGACAAGGAGACCGAAATAACCATTCTTGCGCGCAGCGAAGACAATAAGGCGGAGATAGAGGAACTTCAGGCCAAGCGCGAGGAAGAGGAAGCCAAGAAGGCCGCCGAAGCCGCCGCAAAAGCCGCCGAAGAGGAGGCAAAGGCTCAGGCGGAGTTGGAAAAGAAGATGGCAAAACTCGCCAAAAAGAACGCAAGAAAGGGCATAAAGGCTGAAACTCCCACCGAAGAGCAGCAAGCGGACGCGGGCGAAGCCGCCGAAGCACAGGCCGAAAAGCAGGAAGAGGAAAACAAATAATTCCTTTAAAAATCGAATTTACGGCATAAAAAAACAAAAGCCGGGCGCAAAAACGCTTGGCTTTTTTGTTTTTTATGGTAAAATAATACTTATAATGACCGATGTTATATCAGATGCGCTTATAGACAGTTTAAAGGCCTTTCCCTTTATACTGCTCATCTATATCCTCATGGAACTCATAGAGAGCGCGCGCAGCAAGGAAAAGATAGAGCGCGCCCTTTCGGGTTCTGCCGCGCCCGTGGCTGCGGGGCTTTTGGGCGCGGTGCCGGAGTGCGGCTTTTCGGTCATGTGCGCAAAGCTTTTCGACGAGGGGCTGATAAAGCCCGGCACGCTCATAGCGGCGTTTTTATCGGTGAGCGACGAGGGGTTTATAGTCCTTCTCTCTTCCGGCATGCCGGCAAGGGACGCGGTGCTCTTTTTGGCGGTAAAGATACTGTATGCCGTGCTTGCGGGCATGGCGATAAACTTTTTGTTCGCAAAAAAGGCGCCGGAGCACGTCTGCCCCGAAAAGAACTGCTGTATAGAATGCGGCTCCCGCCACGAAAACCCGTGGGACAGGTTTTTTCTGCACCCCCTTTCGCACGCCGTAAAGACCTTTTTATACGTGCTGCTTTTGAGTTTTGTTCTCGGGCTTGCTATATGGGGCATAGGCGAGGAAAGTTTTACGGCGTTCATGGAAAAGAGCGCCGGCGTTCAGCCGCTGATTGCGGCGCTCATAGGGCTCATACCCAATTGCGCGGCGTCTATTTTAATAGCGCAGACTTACATGAGCGGGGTCCTTACGTTTCCCGCGCTGCTTGCGGGACTTTGCTCTTCGGCGGGGCTGGGGCTTATAATTCTTTATAAAAACGGCAAAAAGATAAAGAGAAATTTAGCGGTTACGGCAGGGCTGTTTGTCAGCGCGCTTATACTCGGATATTTTACTTTGCTGTTGGGAATATGAATAAATCGCCCTCGGGCGGAATTCGGGTGAAAAATGGATGAGTATTTAAGAACTTTTGTGGAAGAAATGAACGAAATGCCCGGCGTGAAATTCGCCGCGTATGACGAACGGGGCGAATTTTTATGCGGCTCGGAGACCTATTTCGATAAACTCCCCGCCGTTAAAGACGCGGGCGAGGTGATTTCCCGCGGGGGCGCCACCTTTTTTAAATTCCGTTTCAGGGCAAAGCGGTATACAGGCACCCTTTCCGGCAGCGGAGAGGCCGAAAGAAATTACGCCTTTTTTATAACCGAACTTGCCGGCAGAGACTTTTCCAAAAATTTTACCCTCTCGCGTGAAGATTTTTTCCGCGCTCTCGTTTTCGGCGAGGCGAGCTACTTTCAGATAAGCAGATTTACGCGCAAGTTTTCGGTGCCGGACAAGCCCGCATGCGTAATGATAATCACCGCGCGCGGCGGCAGGGCGGAAGATGTGCTCAACGTGCTTACCTCCTTTGCCGGCGGGGCGGACTGTGCCTTTACGGTAGACGAAGAGCAGTGCGCCCTTGTCAAGTTCTTTGATAAGACCAGCAGAGAGTACGCCTCGGTTACCGAATACGCCGGCTTTTTATGCCAGTCGGTATATGAGGAAACAGGCATAAGGACCACCGTTTCAATCGGGGGCACCGCGAGCGGCGCGGAGGAACTTTCAACCTCTTTCATGCAGGCGCAGTACGTTAAAAAGACGGGCGCGTTTTTGGCGTCCCGCGGGGAAGTGCATTCCTTTAAGGAGTTCACACTGGTGCGTATTCTGGAAGATCTGCCGGAATACAAGCGCGGCGAATATCTGCGGCTGCTTGCCGACAAGCGCGCGCGGGAGATATTCGAGGATCCCGAAATGACCGATACGGCGGAGGAGTTTTTGGAATCCAACCTCAATATCAGCGAAACCTCGCGGAACCTGTATCTTCACCGAAACACGCTCATGTACCGGCTGGATAAGATAGAAAAAGCCACGGGACTGGATATAAGGAAGTTTTCCGACGCGGTAATTTTCCGCCTTATCACTATTTTGACCAAGCTTTCGAGGTAGCCATGAATAAAGATAACGAGAACAAAAATAAATTGCCCGAAGATTTTTCGGGCGCGGAGCCTGCCGCCGGGAACGGCGGAATGCAGGAGAATTTTTCTTCCGCACAAAGCCCCTTTGCCGAAAACGGGGAGCGAGCCGGGGCAGAAAGTTTAAAAGACGGCGGCGGAGAAGATGTAAAAAATTCCCGGTACGCCGAAGATACAGAGGGAGCGGGCGGGACAGCGGATACCGCCGAAATCACGGCGGGCAGGGGCGGCGCCGCCGCGCGTAAAAAGTCCAATATGAAAATACTCGCCGTAATACTTGCGGCGGCAATTTTTATTCTGGCGTTTTTCGCGGGCTTTTTTACCCATTGGATATCTTCGGGCAGGACGGTGCGCACCCTTTCGGAGGTTTTGAGGCTCATTGACAAGGCCGCCGTGGACTACACGAACAGCGGCACCGATAAAAACGGGGAGGACGCCGTGCGCGCCGTTGTGGAAGAACTTTTGTGGTATGACAGGTACGCGCAGTATTACACTCCCGAGGAATACAGGACGGCAACTGCCGAAAGCCAGGGCAATTACAGCGGGTTCGGCGTGAGTTTTTTAAGCGGCGGCGAGATCGACAACCAAATATATTCGGTAACGGGCAATTCTCCCGCCGACCGTGCGGGAATAGAGGCGGGCGACGTAATAGTTGCGGCAAAGCGCGCGGGAGAGGCGGAGTTTACCGAACTTTCGGGGGAGGATGCCGCCATAGACTATCTCGGCGGCGTTGCCCGGGGCGAGGAAATAACATTAAAACTCAAACGCGGCGAAACCCTTTTCGAGGCGACCTTAAAGCGCGAAACCTACGAGGTTGCGTATATAGAATACCACGACAGCGAAGGAAGCCTTTTTTTTCGCTCCGATGACGGCGGCACCCCGCAGGGCGTGTGGCAGGAAGGGGACGAATTTTCTTATCTTGCGGAAGATACGGCGTATATAACCTTTTCGCTCTTTGAAGGGCGGGCGGCGGAACAACTTGAAACCGCGCTGGATTTTATGGCGGAAAGGGGAAGGGATAAACTCATTCTCGATATACGCGGCAACGGCGGCGGATATATGGACGTGCTTACGGATATAGCCGCGCTGCTTATCGACAAGAGCGGCGGTTATACCCTTACCTACGTGCGCGAAAAGTCGGATACGGAAGAATACAGGGTAAAGTCAGACAAGTATACGCACGATCTTACGGCAGTTACCGTGCTTGCGGACGAGAACACGGCTTCCGCCTCGGAATGTCTTTTGGGCGCAATGCTGTGTTACGGCGAGGACGTGTGCGAAGCGGGTTTCTCGCTTGCGGATATAATAATAGAATATAACGAGGGCAGGGATAATTACAGCACTTACGGCAAAGGAATTATGCAGACCACTTACATGCTTTCCACGGGCGGGGCGTTAAAACTTACCACCGCGCAGATTTTCTGGCCGGACAACACCACCTGCGTGCAGGACGCGGGTATTGTGCAGACCGATCCCGCCAACTGTTTAAACGGCGACGATGCGATTTTGCGCGCCGCCGAGATCCTTGCGGGAAAGGCCGCGTAAAGGGTTAAATTTTTCCCATATAGCGGTTTAACGCGTAAACTATATCTTTATCGGCAATGTTCGATATTGGCGCCGTTCCGTATGCCGGGGCGGCGCCCGAATTTTTGCCGGGTTCGGGGCGGGAGGATAAAAACGCCTTTATTATGGGCGCCGCCTTTTCGGGCGTGAGGGAAGAGAGCGTGCGCCTTATGTCGAAAGAATTTTCTTTGAGCAGGTCAAAGACGGGCTTCCACGCCCCCGCGCCTGTGTTTTTTCCCAGAAATTCAGACAATATTTGCAATAAATCCATGCTTCACCTTAACAGTACAGTATATGACGGGCATACAATAAAATTGAAAAAAATAAAAGGGGTGCGGTTATGGAAGATTTTAACGAGTATGCCGGCAGAACTAACGGAGAGGATACGGGTTCAGGTTCTGCGGGCCAAAGCGGACTGTTCGGGCTGGTTTCGGAAATAGCCAAAAAATTCGACGGCAAGGACAGCAGCGAACTGCTTAAAGCCGTGTATGACGAGGCAAGGCGGGGAAAAGCCAACGGCACGCTCACGAACGAGGAGATAGACAGGTTTGCCGCCGTGCTTTCGCCCGTGCTGGACGACAAGAAAAGAAGGATCCTCGAAAAGATAGTAAAGGACCTTAAAAACATAAGATAAAAGCAGGAAAAGTTTATAAACGGCAGCCCCGCCGCACGGAAAGTTTTCCGTGCGGCGGGGCTTGGAATCCGGCAAAAAATTGCCGATTAAGGTTTAAGTTAAAAATTTACGGGCGGTAAGAGATTATTTTGACGGCAAGTTTTCAGTTTAGTTTATCCGCCATTTCCTTGACCGCCTTTATGAATGCCGCGGTCTCGCGGTAAGAGTTCTGCACCGCAAGGCTTGCGCGTATCATTCCGCCGTCCTCCGTGCCGAAAAACCTGTGCGCAAGCGGCGCACAGTGCATGCCGCCGCGCACGGCTATGTCGTATTCGCGGCTTAAAATGTCGGCGGCCTCCGCGCTGGGCAGCCCGTCTATATTTAATGCCACTATACCGCACGGGTTGGGCTCGGAATACACGGTAACGCCGTCCGTTTCCGAAAGTTTCAGAATAAGTCTTTCGGAGGCTTCCGTAAGGTGCCGCCCGAAAGATTTCATATTGGAGTTTGCAAATTTCGCGCCCTCGTCGAGTGCCGCTACGGCGGGAAGGTTTACGGTGCCCGCTTCCAGCCGCTCGGGGTACCCTTCCGGCTGCAAAAGGTTATAAGATTCGGTGCCCGTGCCGCCCATGGTTAAAGGGCTTATATCCACACCTTCTCCGAAAATGAGCGCACCGCTGCCCATAATGCCGTAAAGTCCCTTGTGCCCGGGCAGCGCAAGCATGTCTATGCAGTCTTCTTTTAAGGAAAGGGGTATGTGGCCTGCCGCCTGAGCGCCGTCCGCAAGGAAAAGTATGCCTCGTTCCCTGCACATTTTGCCCGCCTCTCTCACGGGGAAAACGCGCCCCGTAACGTTGGAGGCGGCGGTCAGGCATACAATATACGTATCGGGGCGGATCTTTTCCCGTATGGCGGAAACAATGTCCCCGTTTTCTCCGGGGGCGACTATGTCCAGCCGTATTTCGCCTTTTTTATACAGGCTGTACAGCGGGCGGAGCACGGAGTTGTGCTCGAATACCGTGGTTATAACGTGCCCGCCCCGTTTTAAGGTGCCGAAAATCGCGGTGTTCAAAGCCTCCGTGCAGTTCTTGGTGAACGCCACGCGTTCGGGGCGGGCGGAAAACATTTCCGCAAGGGTCTCCCTGCACGAAGTCATAATTTTTTCGCCCGCAAGCGACAGTCTGTGCCCGCTTCTTCCGGGGTTTGCGCAAAGGTACCTTATCACCGTAACGGCGGCTTCCGTGGCGGCGTGCGGTTTGAAACCGCCCGTGGCGGCGTTGTCTAAATAAATCATTTTAACTTGCTCCGTACACATTCTTCGGTTTGGCGTAATACTATATTGTATAGGGAAAGCATCCCTTTTATGCCAAGGAGAAAAGAAAAATGGAGTATATAGCAATAGTCTTCCGCTCCCGTTCAGACACCGTAAGGCTTGCGGAGTTTTTAAGGAAAAACGGCGTGCGGGCGGAGATAATAAACACCCCCAAGGAGGCGGGCGCGGGCTGCGGGCTTTCGGTAAAGGTGTCCGTTTCCGGGCTTTTGCCCGCAAAGCGCGCCATAAGGGCGCTGGGGCTTTCGGCGCCCGTCGGGTTCTTTTTAGTAAAAATGCTTTACGGAAGAAGAACGGTAAGGAGCATCTGACAAAAGCTTGTAAAAAATTCCCGTATGTGTTAAGATAATATAGGTGATAATTATGGAAAAAGATAAAGTAGCCGCCGTTATCCAAACGCTTGCGGGAGTTTTTTCGGATGTGCCCGCCCTTAAATTCAAAACGCCTTACCAGCTGCTTGTGGCGGTGATACTCTCCGCGCAGTGCACGGACGAGCGGGTGAACAAAGTTACCGAGCAGTTATTTAAGGAATACGATACGCCCGAAAAGATTCTTACCCTTTCTCATGAAGAGCTGGAAAAGCGCATATATTCGTGCGGGTTTTACCGCATGAAGGCAAAGCATATTTTAGAGGCCAGCAGGGATATTATGGAAAAGTTCGGCGGCAGGGTGCCGGGTAACCTTGCCGATTTGCAGACGCTTGCGGGCGTGGGCAGAAAGACCGCCAACGTGGTGTACAGCGTGGCATTTAAAGGCAACGCCATCGCGGTGGACACGCACGTTTTCAGGGTATCCAACCGCATAGGGTTAGCCTCGGCAAAGGACGTTTTGAATACCGAGCGGCAGCTCATGGAAAATATCGAGGAAAAGGACTGGTCCCGCTCTCATCATTATCTTATATATCTCGGCAGAAGTTACTGCAAGGCGCAAAAGCCCGATTGTGAGGAATGTCCGATAAATAAACTGTGCGAAAAGCATATAGCGGCAAGGCCGGGAAAAACCGCAGGCAAAGGCGGGCAAAGGTGAATCATGTTTATAGACAGAGCTGAAATAACCATAAAAGCGGGCGACGGCGGCAACGGCATAACCTCCTTTATACACTATAAAGGCAAGGTGGGCGGCGGGCCGGACGGCGGCGACGGCGGCAAGGGCGGAGACGTGGTGTTCGTTGCGGACAAGCACCTTTCCAATCTTGCGGAATATTACTATAAAAGAAAGTTCGCAGCGGAAAACGGCGAGGCGGGCGGGCCGAAGCAGTGCTTCGGCAGGTCGGGAAAAAATATGGTCCTCGGCGTGCCGTGCGGTACGATAATAAAGGACGCGGCAACCGGCGCGGTCATAGCGGACATGTTTTCGGACGGGCAGCAAAAGACCGTGCTTACGGGCGGAGAAGGCGGCAGGGGCAACGCGCGCTTTGCAAACGCACGCCGGCACGCCCCGCACTTTTCCCAGACGGGGGAAAAGACGGTGCCCCGCAAAGTGCTGTTGGAACTTAAAACCATTGCGGACGTGGGGCTTGTAGGCTTTCCCAACGCGGGAAAATCTACCCTTTTATCACGCATTACCCGCGCCCGCCCCAAGATAGCGGGGTATCCTTTCACCACCCTTTCTCCCAATCTCGGCGTGTGCGAATATTACGACCACAGATTTTTGGTGGCGGATATTCCCGGGCTTATCGAGGGAGCAAGCGAGGGCGCGGGGCTGGGTACGGAATTCTTGCGGCACATAGAAAGAACGCGCATGCTGGTGCACGTGGTGGACGTTTCGGGCGCAGAAGGGAGAGACCCTTACGAGGACTATCTGAAAATAAACGCCGAACTCAAAAAGTACGGCAAAGGGCTTTCTTCCTTAAAGCAGATAATAGTTTTAAACAAGACGGACATGCCCTCCGCGGAGGAAAACGTAAAACTGTTCCGCGCCCGCCTGGGGCGCAAAAAGGCGCTGGAAATTTCCGCTATTTCCGGCACGGGGCTTTCCGCACTCAAAAAAGAGATGTACGAAAAACTTTCAAAACTTCCGCCGTTAATGCCCACTGAGCACGAGGAATTCAGTTACGAAAAGCCCGATAAGCTTGAGTACGAGATAGTAAAGGAGGGCGACACCTTTACCATAACGGGCACGCTTGTGGAAGTGCTCAAAAGAAACGTGGTATTAAACGACATGCATTCCCTTGCCTATATGCACAAGGTGTTAAGGGACAGGGGGATAATAAAACAGTTAAGAGATATGGGCGCAACGGATACTTCCACCGTCATAATCGGCGGGGAGGAATTCGAGTTCATAGATTAAATTTAAAAATGAGGAGCTTTTCTCCCTTGCGGGGCGAAAGGTTTTAAAGGAGAGAATATGCTTACGTCTTCGCAGCGGGCGGCGTTAAGAGGGCTTGCCCAGAAGGAAGAACCTGTTACGCAGGTGGGAAAATCGGGCGTGTGCGAGGGGCTTTTAGACAGCCTTGACGCGGCGCTTGAAAAACGCGAACTCATTAAGGTTACGGTGCTGGAAAATTCCGGGCTGACCCCCAAGGAGGCGGGGGAAGAGATCGCCGCGGCGCTTTCGGCGGAGTTCGTGTGCGCCACCGGCAGAAAACTTGTGTTTTACAGAAAGAGCAAGAGCGAAAAGGCAAGAAAAATAGTATTTTAGTTCGCAGGATAATAAGGCGGATCAGCCGCATATGAGGTTACGGGTCAGCATTTTCGGGAAAAGTTTAATGTGAATTTGCCGATTTTTAATGGTAAACGCAGCGCGTTTTTGCGGGCTTTCGGGGAAAATACGGGCGGCGGAGCGGCAGTTTGCGGCGCCCCCGAAAGGATTAATGTTCCGTTCCGTCCGGTTTTCCGAAAAATTTAACCGCCAGCGCGGCAAGCAGCAGTATGGCGCCGCAAACGGCGTAATACAGTTTGAACGGGGAAAACAGCCCCAGCACGAAAAACGCCAGACCGAACAGCATGTAGTTTTTTGCCTTTCTTTTGTCCGTCAGCCGCTTTAATATATGCGGCTTTTCTTTGGGCGGGTCGCAAAGATCGCCTGTTTCGGGCGGGAGAGAATTTGTCTCTTTCAGCTTTAAAAACAGCCGTTCGCCGCTTACGAGTATGATTTTGCCGTTAAAGCGCGCGGCGAAAGTTATCAGGTCTTCGGAGAAAGTTTCGGATAAAATTACCGCCGTATCTTCTTTTTTAACGGCGTTGAAGGCGCGCACTACGTCCGCCTTTTTTACTTCCGCGTACCCGAACAAGGGAAAGAGCGCGAGTTTTTTTTCGGGCAGGTATATAAACTCCCGTTTTTTAACGGCTATTATGTTTTCCCTTGCGGCGGCGGAAATGAGCAGGGAATTAAGGTCGGGGCCCTTCATGAGGTTTATGCGGTTAACGAATTTTGTATATTCCTCCCGCTCCGCCCTGTCCTTTATGCGCGCGCCGCGGCGGGATGTAAACAGTTTCGCGCCCGCAAGAGCAAGGAGAGCCCCCGCCACGCCCGAGATTATAAAGGTATACGGCGCGGGCAGAAAGAAGTTGCTTATTATAAGGGTAAGCAAAAACCCCGTAAAGCCCGTGAAAATACAGTCCGATATAAGCGATAAGGATAAGCAGCGCATGGTTTTGCCTTCTTAAAGATTTTTATGAGCAAATTATTGACACAATATATAAAAAAAATACCTTAAAGAGAGAAAGTGCGAAAAAGGTTAAAAACTATTGCAAAAAAAAATCAAATGTGCGATAATTTAAGCATGAAAAGATTGGGAATATTCGGCGGGACGTTCAACCCCGTGCACAACGAACATATAGCGGCGGCGCGGGCGGCGGTGAAAGAACTTGGCTTAAATAAGCTTATTGTAATGCCCGCGTTCATGCCCCCGCACAAGGATCTTCCCGCGTTCGGCGCGGGCGCAAAAGAGCGTATGGAAATGCTTAAAGCGGCCTTTTCGGGGGACGATAAAATAGAGATAGGCGATTTTGAAATAAAACAGGGCGGAAAAAGTTACACTTATCTTACGGCGGAGCATTACGCCGGCGAGGGAAAACTGTTTTTTATAGTGGGCGGGGATATGTTAAGCGATTTCAAGACCTGGAAGTTCCCGGAAAAAATACTTGCCCTTGCCGATCTTGCCGCCTTTAACAGGGAAGATTTTACCGCCGATTACGCCGCGGAGAGGGAGTATTTTTTAAATACCTGGGGCAAAAGTTTTATTAAACTTAAATACGAGGGGAAAGAGGTCTCTTCCACCGAGATAAGGGTTTACGCCTCTCTGGGGCTGGATATTACACGTATGACGGCAAAGAGCGTTGCGGACTATATTGCCCGAAAGAAGATATATTCGGGCGGCAGGAGCGAGGAGTATATACGCACCGTTTTGCCGGAAAAAAGGCTGGTGCACACGGCGAACGTGGCGGTGTGCGCCCTTAAAAAGGTAAAAGAGCTGGGGCTTTCTTATGAAAAAACGCTGACCGCCGCCCTCCTTCATGACTGCGCAAAGTATAAAGACAAAAAAAATTACAAAGATTTCGTGCTGCCGGAAGGGGTCCCGGAGCCGGTGGAGCACGCCTTTCTCGGCGCTTATCTTGCGCAAAAGGATGCGGGCATAAACGACGGGGAGGTGTTAGACGCCATTCGCTGGCACACTTCCGGCAGGCCCGGAATGAGCACCCTCTCAAAACTTATTTTCGTGGCGGACATGGTGGAAAAGGGCAGAGATTACGAGGGCGTGGAGAGATTAAGAGAACTTTATAACGGAGATTTCGAACTCTGTTTTAAAGAATGTTTAAAGGAAGAAGTGCTACACTTGATTAACAAGAAAAGCCCCATATATGCGGAAACCCTGAAAGCTTACGATTATTATATAAAGGGCGGAAAATAAAAGGAGAGAGTATGGAAGCAAAGGAATTCGGCGCTGCCGTGTGCAAGGTGCTTAAAGATCACAAGGCGGAGAACATCGTGCTTATAGACGTGCGCGGCAAGACGGACGCAACCGACTTTTTTGTGGTGGCGGGCGGCAGAAGCATGACGCATACCCGTTCGCTTACCGAGCATGTGGAAGAAGAGATGGAAAAAACGGGTGTAAGCCCCGTGCGCACCGAGGGCGTGCGCGAAGGCCGCTGGGCGGTTTTAGATTACGGGGACGTTATAGTTCACGTATTCAACGACGAGACCCGCCTTTTTTATCATCTGGAAAAACTGTGGGACGACGGGGAGAACGTAACCGCTTTTTAAGTTTTGTGTTTTACGCCGGTTCGTACGGCGTTAAGCCCGGCTTAAAACAAGCAACGGTCAGCCCGTTTTCCGTACGTATATGCGGTCCACTTGGTCGGGGTCTATCTCTATGCTTTTAACGGGGCGGGGCTTTATGGTCCTTGCCCGGGCGGGGCGGCGGGAGGACTTAGGTTTGGGGGCCGGTTCCGCGGGCGGGGGTTCACTGTTTTCCCGTTTTGATTTTACGGCGCAAGCCGCTTTTCTTATAAGCACGGCGGCGGCAAAGCAAAGGGCAAACAATATTATAAGAAACAGCGGGCCCGCCACGTATGAAGGTATAACTATATTCATAAAAACCTCTTTTTACCCAATATAGCACCGTAAAAAGCGGGGTTTTTAAGGTTATTTGTTGATAAATGAATGATTTTATCATAATGCAGGGGAGTAAATATGTTTCCGGGAAAGAAAAAGAACCGACGGATCGGACAGGAAAACGCGCTTGCCGTAATTGCTGATAATACGGCGGAAGCGGAAAACGGGTATGAAGAGAGCGCCGACGCTCTTGCGGAAAAGGGCGAGGGCGGAGAGCTCTTGCGAGAAGGCGAACTTGTGCGCGCGGAGGACTGCGCGCCCGTTAAACAGGGCGCCGAGCGGAAAGACAAGCGCCGCAGGGAAAGAAACGAGGAGTTTGCCGCCTTTTACGAGCTGGCGGAACTTCTGAATACCGATATAGAGAGCGTTAAGGACGAATGCTGCCTTTTCGAGATAAGAAAACTTATGTCCAGCCTGGGGCGGGTGATAGTGCGCTTTAACCTTACGGACGCGGAACTCGAACGGGCGGCGATAAACTGCGATAAACTGCAAGTGAGCGAACTTCTGGTATCGCCGGCGTATCTGCCCTCGCTTGTGCGGGCGGCGGACGGGGAACTTTTAAATAAACTCACCGTGAACGCCATAGTGGATTTTCCGTTCGGGGAGAGCACTTATAAGAGTAAACTGACCGACGTGAAGGACGTGCTTAAACAGGGGGTGGACGGGTTTACCGTGATGATGCCCGCAATGATGCTGGAAAAGGACAACTTAAAGCTGTTAAGGCGGCAGTGCAAAAGGTTTGCGCGTATGGCAAGGTGCAGAGCGGGGGCGGCGGTTTCCGCGATGGAACTGGGGGAGGACGCCATAAGGACGCTAATAAAGACTGCCGAACGCGCGGGGTTGGAGCACGTTACCTTTGTTTTCGGTGAAGCGGGCATAAACGAACTCAAAGAAAAATTCGCGCTCATAGGCAGGCACAGCGGCAAAAAAGTGCGGATAAAGATTTTGGGCAACGTTTCCGAGCCTGAGGCGGTCATGGAACTGTTCAAGATGGGCGCGCGCACCATTTTGACCCCGTTTGCGGAGGATATAGGCGCAAAACTTTTGGAAAGATTTAAAATAAAAAGCCTTAAACTGTAAAAAAAGCTTTACAAACCCGCCCTTGCGGAGTAAAATATACTTAAATCTGCCAAGGCAGAAAAAATATAATTCTTTGGGGCGGGGTGAAATTCCCCATCGGCAGTAAAGTCTGCGAAAGGCGAAAGCCTCCGAACGGGTGCAATTCCCGTACCGACGGTTACAGTCCGGATGGGAAAAGAAGTGCGGCTTGCGGCGTTTGCCGCGGCAAAGCGTTTGGTTTTTTACACGCCCCGAAGGGGGCGTTTTTCTATGAACAAAACTACCAGATCTCTTGCGGGCACGGCGGTGTTCGCGGCGCTTGCGTTCGTCATATCCCTGCTGGAATTTCCTATATTCCCTGCCGCTTCCTTTTTGCAGTTTGACTTTTCGCTGGTGTTTATATTGCTGGCGGGGTTTGCCTTCGGGCCGGTTTCGGGCATTGCAGCCTCTGCGGTAAAGGAACTTTTAAGGTATGCCATAGGCAGCGGCACGGGCGGAGTGGGCGAGATAGCCAACTTTTTGGTAACGGCGGCGTTTATTCTCATTCCCACCGTAGTGTACAGGTATAAAAAGGGGCTGCCCACCGTTATTATAACCCTTATAGGCGGCATGATTTTGGAGGCGGGCGCCGCACTTATAACCAACAGGTATATAAATTTCCCGCTTTTTATGAACGAACTTGCCGCCGAGATGTTTAGTCAGCTCTGGGTGTACGTGCTTTTATTCAATATCATAAAGACGGTGGCGGTAAGCGTTATAACCCTGCTTTTATACAAGCGGCTTTCAAAATTCTTAAAGGCGCTTGACGCACGCGCGCCCAAAAGAAAGGCGAAAGAAAACCCCGCGGAAAGCGTATCGGCGGACTTGCCCGAAGCGGTTCTGCCCGAGAGTGAAAAAATGCGCGAGGGGCGCGCGGTAAAGTGCTCTTACTGCGGCACAAAGTTTATGCTGATAAACGGAACCGAGCGTTGCCCCAAATGCGGGGCGCAGGCGGATGCGCCCGCGGAGGATAAAAATTCCGCTCACGCACAAGAGGATAAGGGT
>CASELQ010000027.1 GCA_949288785.1 uncultured Eubacteriales bacterium
GCAAGGAGCGGCGTTTCCAAAGAGGAATTTATAAAACTTGCGGAGTTATTTTTCGGAGAAAAGGAATGAACAAACTTGAAATAAAAAATTTAAGCAAAAGTTACGGCGGGTTTTGCCTTTATAAAGTGTCCTTTGAAGTAAAGGCGGGGTCCGCCGTTGGGCTAATAGGCGAAAACGGCGCGGGAAAGAGCACGGTGATAAAATCGGTGCTGGGCGTCATCCGGCCGGACGGAGGGGAGATATATTTAGACGGGCACAACCTAAACGATAACCCCGCGCTCAGGAAAAAACTGGGCTACGTGCTGGAAGATACGGGGCTGCCCGCGGAACTCACGCTCAAAGAGGTCTCCCGCGTGTTCGGCGGAATGTTTTCCGGCTGGAACGAAAAAAGGTTTCTTTCCCTTGCCGCGCGGCTGGAACTGCCCGCAGATAAGCGGATAAAGGAGTTTTCCAAGGGGATGAAGATGAAGACGGCAATCTCCGCCGCGCTCTCGTACGATACCGAGGCGCTGATATTGGACGAACCCACCGGCGGGCTGGACCCCGTGGCAAGGGACGGGATACTCGACTTGCTTTACGACTATCGGGAAGAGGGCAGGGCGGTGCTGATATCCTCGCACATAACGTCGGACCTGGAAAAACTGTGCGACTATATAGTGTATATCCACGGTGGCAAAGTGGTGCTCGGCGGGGAAAAGGACGAACTTTTGCGCCGGTTCGTGATTTACCCGTATCGGGCGGGAAGCCCCGCTCCCGGCGGCGTGAGGATACTTAAAAGGGAGTTCGGGGCGGACGTGCTGGGCGAAAGGAGGCTCATGCCGGCGGGCTCGGAGTTCAGGCAGGCCACGCTCGAAGACATAATGCTGTTTTATTCCAAGGGGGACGAGATATGAAAGGGCTTTTAATAAAGGATCTGCTTACCGTAAGAAAACAGGCGGTGTGGTATGCCGCCATGATAGTAATATTCTGCATAGCGGGTGCGGCAACGGACAGCGTTGCGCTTTCGGGGGCGATAGGCATACTGGTAACGGTATCCGTTCCGCTCACCGCCATGGCGTATGACGAGACCGAGAGTTTCACCCGGTTTGCGGCGGCAAGCGGAGCGGGCGCAAAAATGAGAGCGGCGGAAAAATATATTCTGGGCGTAATGTTCGGCGCGGTGAGCGCGGCGGCGCACCTTGCGGCGTTTCTCTTTTCGGCGGGCCCGAGCGGAGCGGGCGGCTGGGCAAACTATATAATGCCAGTAGCCATGCAGTTTGCGGTGCTTGCGGCGGCTCTGCCCGTGGCGTTTAAGTACGGCGTGGAGAAGGGCAGAACGTATATGATAGCGATAATAGTGTTGGTGTGGAGCGCCGTTTCATGGGGGTTTTTCGGGTTTTCGGTTTTGGCGGCGGCCGTATCCTACTTTATATCGGCGCACATTCTTTCGGTAAAAGACCTGTAATTAAAAATTATAAAAATATAATCCCTGCGGGTACGGCGACAAGTACGTTCACCGCGCAGGCGAGCGCCTTTGCCGCAAAGAACGGGGCGGAAGGAATTTGCGCCTTTTTTAAGCAGGCAAGGCTTTGAAATATCACCGAAAGTCCGCCGAACCCGCATATGCCGGCGGCGGCGGAGAGCGTGAAGGCGTTCGCCCCGCACGAAGAAAGCCATTTTAACCCCTTTGTGCACTCGAACAGCCCGAAGGTTATGCCCTTTGCGGCGTTTTCGTCCCCGGCGATCAGGGTAATCAGCCTTACGGGCGCGCTTAAAACGCCGATATTGTAAAGTATTTCGGTAAAGAGATAAAAAAGGGTGATTAGCCCTCCCACTTTCAGTACGGAAAAGACGGCGGAAAACGCCGCTTCGAACATTATGCCGTCTGTATTTTTCCCGGGGCCTGCCCGCCCGGCGGGGCTCCCGCAGGGCGGGCAGGCTTTCGGATGTTCCCCGCGTTTATAAAAGGAAAATATAAACCCCACCGCAAAGGCGGAAAGCAGGTGGCACAAAAAAAGGCACAGCCCGAACTCGGCGCTTTTAAACATTATACCCCCCACGCTGCTTATCATGAACATGGGGGAGGAGGTGGAGCAGAACGCTGCGGCGCGCACGCTCTCCGCGCGGGTTATCAGCCCGTTTTCTTTTAGGTCCGCAACGAGTTTTGCCCCGAGCGGATAGCCGGATATGAGGCTCATCAAAAAGGCGTAACCCGTTATTCCGCCCGTGTTAAATACCTTCCGCGTGAACGGAGAAAGTTTTGCCGCAAGTTTTTCGGTTACCGAAAGGGAAGATAGTGCCGCCGTAATGAAAAAATACGGAAAAAGGGAGGGGAGTACCGCCGCCGCCCAGAGCATAATGCCGCTAAGTACGGTATCCGAATACCTTTTGTCCGCCGCTATGAGTACGGCGGCAATTAAAAGAGAAATAAAAAGCAGAACTTCCGCCGCGGCGCGCGCGCGGTTTTTTAATGCCAAAGCCTTCATATTAATATTGTATTAAGAGTTGAAAAAAAATATTTTATATGTTACAATATTAAAAGTTAAGTCAGGGGTCGGGAGAAAACATGGATCTATTCGATTTGGCGGGAAACGCCGCAAAAAACGTACCGCTTGCCGAGCGTATGCGCCCCAACACCCTTTCGGAGTTTTTGGGGCAGGCGCACATAGTTTCGGAGACGGGGCTTTTGCGGCGGGCCATAAAACTGGACAGGCTGGGTAGTTGCATTTTCTGGGGGCCGCCCGGCTGCGGCAAAACCACGCTTGCCAACATAATAGCAAACGGTACGGACGGGTATTTTGAAAAGTTGAACGCCGTATCGAGCGGCGTGGCGGACGTTAAAAGGGTGGTGGAGGACGCCAAGAGCAACGCTAAACTCTACGGCAAAAAGACCTATCTTCTCTTAGACGAGTGCCACCGTTTCAACAAGGCCCAGAGCGACAGTCTGCTGCCCGCGATAGAGCGGGGAGACATAATCTTTATCGGTTCCACCACGGAAAACCCTTACGCCGCCATGACGCCGGCAATAGTTTCACGTTGCCGCGTGTTCGAGTTAAAGCGCCTTTCGGAGGAGGATATAAAAAAGGCGTTAAAGCGCGCCGTTTCCGATAAAAAGAGGGGGCTCGGCAATTATGATTTAGAAGTGGAGGAAGCGGCTTACGACCATATTGCGAGAACTTCCGCTGGGGATCTCCGCGTGGCGTATAACGCGCTTGAGCTTGCCGCCCTCACCACCGAGCCGGACGGTTCGGGGAAGATAACCATAACTCTTAAAGATGCGGAGGAATCTATCCAGCAAAAGGCGCTCTCCTATGACGAGCAGATGTATTACGACATGCTTTCCGCCTTCTGCAAGAGTTTAAGGGGGAGCGACGCGAACGCCGCGCTTTACTACATGCAACGGCTGGTGCAGGGCGGGTGCGACCCACTGCTTATCGCCCGCCGCGTGATAGCCCATTCTTCGGAGGACGTGGGCATGGCGGACCCGCACGCAATGGTAATGGCGGTATCCGCGTTCACCGCCATAGAAAAGATAGGTCTGCCGGAGGGGCTTTTGCCCCTTTCGGAGGCGATAATCTACGTGTGCGAGGCGGAAAAATCCAACAGCGTGGTCATGGCAATGGACATGGCAAAGAAGGACGCGGTTGAGGCAAAGGACGATAACGTGCCCCCGTGGGTGAAAAACGCGGTTTTCGGCTCGGCGGAGGACAAAAAGAACGCCGCAAAGTACCTTTATCCGCACGATTTCGGGGGATACGTGGAGCAGCAGTACCTGCCGGATTCGTTAAAGGACAGGGTGTATTACCGCCCGGGCGACAACGGTTACGAAAGGACCGTTAAAGAAATAAGAAAAAGAAAAGGCAAAACAAAATAAGAGAGGTAAATTATGGACTACGCCGCCCTGCTTGCAGGGGAATTCAATCTGCGTGCCGACCATTCGGCAAACATCATATCGCTTATAGACGACGGGAATACCATTCCCTTCATCGCGCGGTACAGGAAGGAAATGACCGGCTCCTGCGACGATCAGGTGCTGAGAGAGTTTGCGGACAGATTAAAGTATCTTCGCAATCTCGACAAGAGAAAGGAAGAGATTACCGCCGCCATAGAGGAACAGGGCAAGATGACCGAAGAGATTGCCGCCGCCCTGGAACGGGCGGAAACGCTTACCGAGGCGGAGGATATCTACCGCCCCTATAAGCAAAAGCGCAAAACCCGGGCGTCGGTTGCGGCGGCAAAGGGGCTTACCCCGCTTGCGGACTATATATCAGGACAGCAGGAAGAGGAGGGCGCGCCCTCCGTTTACGCCGAGAGGTTTGTAAGCGAAGAAAAGGGGGTTGAGGACGTTAAGGCGGCGCTTGCCGGCGCTTCCGACATAATAGCGGAACGGATTTCGGACGATGCGGAACTGAGAAAGACCCTTAGAAAAAAGGTGGCGGAAACGGGCGAGATAGCGTGTAAACTTTTGGAAAACGAAAAGGCCGCCACTTACGATATGTATAACGATTACCGTGAGCGCGCGGCAAAAATTCCGCCCCACCGCATACTTGCCGTAAACCGCGGGGAAAAGGAAGAGTGCCTGAAAGTAAATATAGAGGTGGACGAGCCGGCATTCGTTTCGGCGGTGCAGTCCTTATACGTAAAGGCGGACAACGAGAGCGGCAAGATAGTAGCCGCCGCCGCGGAGGACGCGTTTAACCGTCTTATATACCCCTCGGTGGAAAGAGAGGTGCGCAGCGAGCTTACCGAAAAGGCGAGCGAACAGGCTATAAAGATGTTCGAAGTAAACCTCCGCCCGCTGCTCTTGCAGCCGCCGCTCAAAGGCAAAACGGTGCTGGGGCTGGACCCCGCTTACAGAACGGGCTGCAAGATAGCCGTGATAGACCCGGAGGGCAACGTGCTGGATACGGCGGTGGTTTATCCCACCCCGCCGCAGAACAGAACGGAGGAGGCGGAGGCAAAACTGCTTGCGCTCATAGAAAAATACGGTGTGGAAGTAATATCCATAGGTAACGGCACCGCCAGCAAGGAGTCCGAGATATTCGTGGCGGGGCTCATAAAAAAGAGTCCGCGTCCCCTTTCCTATGCGGTGGTGAACGAGGCGGGCGCCTCCGTTTACAGCGCAAGTAAACTCGGCGCGGAGGAGTTCCCGGACTTCGAGCCCGCGCAAAGGAGCGCCGTTTCCATAGCACGGCGTTTGCAGGATCCGCTTGCCGAACTCATAAAGATAGACGTAAAGTCCATAGGCGTGGGGCAGTATCAGCACGACATGCCGGAGGCGCGGCTTGAAGAGGTGCTGGGCGGCGTGGTGGAGGACTGCGTGAACAGCGTGGGCGTGGACTTAAACACCGCCTCCGCAAGCCTTCTTTCTTACGTGGCGGGGCTTAACAGCGGCACGGCAAAGAGCATAACGGAATACAGAAAAGAGCGGCGGTTTGAAAGAAGGGAAGACCTGCTTAAAGTCAAAAAACTGGGGGCAAAGGCGTTCGAGCAGTGCGCCGGGTTTTTGAGGATACCGGGCGGGTTCGTGCTGGACAACACCGCCGTGCACCCCGAAAATTACGCGGCGGCGAACAAACTTTTGGAACTTACCGGCTACACGCTCGAAGACGTGGAGAAAGGGCGCATAACCGAGATAAAGGAAAGGATAAAAGAAAAAGGGCACGCCAAAATAGCCGAAGAGTGCGGCGTGGGCGAACCCACCTTAACGGATATTACCGAAGAGCTGTTAAAGCCGGGCAGGGACATAAGGGATACCCTCCCCAGCCCGGTTTTAAGGAGCGACCTTATGGATTTATCCGACCTGAAAGAGGGAATGGAGCTCACGGGTACGGTGAGAAACGTTATAGATTTCGGCGTGTTCGTGGATATAGGCGTGCATCAGGACGGGCTTGTGCATATCTCCCAGATCTCCGATAACTTTATAAAACACCCCTCCGACGTGCTTAAAGTGGGGGACGTGGTGAAAGTAAAGGTGCTCGGGGTGGATACCGTTAAAAAGAAAATTTCCTTGACTTTAAAGACGAGCGACAAGCCGCACGGCATAGCTTTCGGCGAACAGAAGACGGACAGGGAGAGAAGGGAAGGCAGAAGGGCGGCAAACTCCGCCCGCGCGAAAAACGGCGGGGAAAACAGGAGCAAAACCGGCGCGGACAGCAAGGAAGATTTGCTTGCGCAACTCTATAAAAAGTTCGGAAGATAACGTATGCGATGTAAACGGGCGGGCGGTAAAAAACCGCCCGCCCGCACGTTTAATACAGAGTAAATTGTGAGCTGAAAATAATTATTAAAAACGCAAAAACGCGCCGCCCGCTATTCGGGTTTTTCGCCGTAAAATTTTATGCGGGTGCGGGGGAGCGCCGTTTCCGCCGAGCCCAGGGGCTTGTGCGCGTTGCGGTAATCGTGCTTGTCGCAAAAGGTTTTAAGTTCCGCCATAACCCTTTCGAAGTTGCGTTTCTGCACCGAGGTAAGGGCGTTAACGTATTCTTTTGCCGCAAACCCCGCCGAGGCGGAATACCTTAAAAGTTCGGCATAGTGGTGCAAACAGAACCCGTTGCAGGACATAAAGGTCTTTAAAAAACTCTTTTCCCGCACGAAGAGCTGCGCCACCGTCTTATAATATTTGACCATACTCTCGTTAAGAAAGTCGCACACGGCGCACCCGGAAAGAGATTTTTCCACCTGTTCCGCCCGCTTTTTGGCGCCGCCCACGCCCTTTACGGGTAAAAACAGGTCCGAAATCGCGCCCGCCCGCGTGCCTATCTGCAAGGCTACGGAGAGTTTGTTCTGCCGGGAAAAGAGCATGTCGAAGTGTTTTGCGCAAAACCCCTTTTTGCCCACCCTTATGCGGGTATCGTCCTCCATAACGGCGTCGTTTAAAAACTCGTGCAAAAACTGTTCTTCCGCCACCTTTTGTATGGCGCACAGCGGGCATTCGGAATTTTCCGCAAACTTTTCTTTTATCAGGCCGGTATCTATATGGTAACTCATACAGGCATTTTAACATATCCGAAAAAAAAACTCAACAAATGTTTGTAAATTCATTGATTTAATTTTGCCGCTGTGCTAAAATTAAGCAAAAAAGATGCTTTTGCGGCTTGCGCCGCCTTAAAGGAGAATATATGCTCGCGGAAAAAATTGATTTATATAAGTATTACGGTCTTAAACGGCCGGAGGGCGGCGCAGGGTATTTATATACTTATATACCTTCGCCCATGCCGTGCTATCCCGGAAGGCTCCGCCCCGCAATGCTCGTTTTGGGCGGCGGCGGTTACGCTTACGTTTCGGAAAGGGAAACGGAGTGCGTGGCGCTTCAGTTCCTTGCAAAGGGCTTTTGCGCTTTTACGCTCGATTATTCGGTGGCGCCCGTCCGTTATCCCGCCCAGCTGAATGAGGCGGCAATGGCTATGGCGTACGTAAGGGAAAACGCCGAAAAGTTCGGGACGGACGCCGCGCACGTTGCGGTAATCGGCTTTTCCGCCGGCGGGCACCTTGCCGCCATGGCGGGAAATATCTGGAATGAAGAAAACGTTGCCGAAAAACTTGGCAAGCCCGCCTCGTTTTTCCGGCCGGACGCGGCTGTGCTGTGCTACCCCGTGATATCCTCGGGCGAAAAATCGCACGGAGGCAGTTTTAATAACCTCTGCGGGGACGACGCCGCGCTTAAAGAACGGCTTTCCGTGGAAAAACGGGTAACTCCCGAGTCTTGCCCGGCGTTTATCTGGGCCACGGCGGATGACGGGGCGGTGCCTTCCGAAAACAGCCTTTTGATGGCTGCCGCATATAAAAAGCAGGGCGTGCCGTTCGAACTGCATATATTTGAATCGGGGGTGCACGGGCTTTCGGTCGCCACGGAGGAAACGGGCAACGTGAATATTCCCGTTCAGCAGTGGCTGCCCATGTGCCTTACCTGGCTTAAAAACCGCGGCTTTGCGTTAAGGGACGAAAAACAGTCGTAAAAACCCGTTCAAAACAGAGTTTTTTACGCGCCGAAAGGCACGGCTTTTTATCCCGCAAGAAAAGTTTGATAAAAACGTTTGCTTTTTTCGGGAAATATGATATAATATACAGGCTATGCGCAATAAAAGCGCGCTACTGTGGCTCAGTCGGTAGAGCAGCTGATTCGTAATCAGCAGGTCGCCGGTTCGAATCCGGCCAGTAGCTCCACAAAAACGGGTGTAAATATTACGCCCGTTTTTGCTGTAAAATACTTACGTTTTTGCGTTTTGCGGACTGCTTAAAAAAAGTACGGTTTTTTGTTAAAAAAAAGGCCTGTACCATAATTTGCACTATCATTTAAAGCGACAAAACTTTTAACTTTTCCGCTTTTTCGGCGAACAGCTGTTCATTTAAGAAATGGGAAAACCCCGCCGCCCCGGCACATATACCGAAACAAACCGCTTTTTCGCGCGCGCACGCGCGCGCCTAATTTCTTTTAATAATCTCTTTTAATAGTTATGTAAAGATTTTTTATCCTATACAAGGGTGTAAAGAATCTTTATCAAAGTGTATAAAGTTTCTTTATCCTATACAAACATAATTTTTTTCGGGTTTTTGTATAGGATAAAATTTCTTTATCCTATGGGTAGCGGAAAAACGCGTTTTTTAAAGTTTCTTTATCCTATACATTTAGAAAGCGAAAAAAGCCGGGGGTGTAAAGTTTCTTTACTGGTTTTCGCCGTTTTTGTATAGGATAAAGTTTCTTTTTTTTGTTGTATAGGGTAAAGAATTTTGGTGTATACAATAAAAAAACTTTACAGTATACATAAAAAAAGGGCGCACTGGTCCTGTGCGCCCGAAAAAGGGGAAAATTAAATATTTCTCCGGAAGTTAGAGCCGTTCTGCCTGAACTGCTCGGTCCGGACCTTGTTGCGGTTTAATATCTCAAAAAGCTTGCCCTCCTTAATATCGGCCCTTGTGCCGATTTCGTAAGCCTCGTACGCCACCATGGATTTGCCGTTTCGGCGAATAAAGCCCTTTCGTATAAAACCTCGCGCTTCGAGCGTTTCAAGCGCCTTTCTGGCGGTAGGTATAGATACGTTCCAGAGCGCGCACAGGCCTTTTACGGAACCCGTATAAAGCTGTAAGGCGGCCTTATCGGTGGCTTCCTTTATAGTTATATAAATAAGTAGTTCTGTGGGGCTTAAATTGGCGATTGTAGCCAGCCAGCGCGGCACGGTTACGAAAGTCCCGTGGTTTAGCGCGTCCTTTGCCTGGCGGCTGTTTGTAAGTTCCTTTTTAATCATTAGCGTTACTCCTTTAAATTACGTCTGATTTAAATTTATCGTACTCTTCGATAGTACCGGCGCGCCGATCGGGCGTCCCGGCATAGTAAAAGCGGGGGTTAATAAAAGCCTGGCCGCTGTACTTGTATTTAATAATGTTCGCGTGCGCGAGGGAGTTTATATGGTTACCGATCGTCCGGCGGTCGACTTTGAAATACCGCGCAAGCGCCTCTTTGCTGGTGTGTATGCGGCCGTTCTCGTCGGCAAGGGAAAAGAGGGTCAAAAGGACCTTAACCCCCAAATTAAGCGATTTGAAGTTGTTTAACGCAGTTATATTCATTCGCTTACCTCCTTTCGCCGCCGCGCGGTTTAGTAGCAAAAATTTTCCTCCGCTACGCTACGGAAAATTTACGATATGTCCCAGATTTTATAGAGTACCAGCCGTATTTTTTTGGTTCTTTTTATTTTATATTTTCCTTTTTTCGCACAGCGAAAAAAAGGAAAAAGAAAAAACAAAAAGCAAATAAAAAGAACCAAAAACAAAAAACTACTGCTTTTTATCCTCTATAAAATCAGGGGACTTACCGTAATCTTTATAATTAAGCCGTTCATAACGAGTATCGTATATAAACGGAAGTTCACAGGATAAAACAAACACCTGTTCCTTATCTCCGGCTTTATCGGTAACAGCCTCTTTATCGACATAGGAAAAAACCCTGAACCCGAGCCGGTTGACAAGCCGTTCCAAACGGACGTATGAAAAGCTTGTAAGCCGCCGGATTTTCTCTTTGCGCCGCAATATAAGCGACTGTAAAAGCAATAAGAGCGTTTCAAGGAATTTAGGCTGCAACACCTTTTTCCAGCCCAGCAAGTGCCGGGTCTGACTGCACACCGAGCGGAACGCAAGCACAACTTCGCCGGCGCGCTGCTCGTCGCCGATTATAGTCATATCGTACCATTGCCGGGTTAAAGACAGAGTTTCGCTTTTTATCCGCATGTTGTGCGTATCTTTCTTTTCGTCCGCCGGAACGCGGCTCCACGCGTTGGGCAATTTGTTTGCGATCTCCGTGATCGCCACCGCAAAACCCTCCGCCGGGCGTTTTTTCTGGTCTAAAAAGTCCATGGACCAGCGATAATTTTTCCGCCCCTTATACTCTATATCAAAGTCCGCCATAAGGTGGGGGATATACTTATCGGAATGATCCTTATAAAAGTTAAAAGATTCGCAAAGGACTTTATAGTCCGGGTCGTTTTTAAGCTCTTCCTTATACGGATATTTAAGGTAATAGGCAAGGCGCATGGCAACGTCCTTTTTACAGGCGATAAATAAAGTATCGTTGGCGTTGGTCATGGTCTTGCCGCTGCCTTCCACGCCGTCATACAGCCGCTTGTTTCCGCCGTGCTCGATAATATCTTTATCGTGCTGCCGCATTAGTATAGTGTACTTAATCAGGTTGCAGTCCTTAAAAAACTGCCGCAGCATGAAGAAAAACGCCACGAGCACCACTATAAAGTTAAGGCGGAACCCGGCAAAGCCGTAAAGGGTAAAGTAATCTAATTCATACGCCAGATCGTCGAGCGTAAAATTACCCCAGAACGCCCAGAAAAAAAGGGCCGTAAAGACAGCGTTATATATATACAGCCGCCATACCCGCCCGAACACGGACGGGTAATTAAGCGGCTTATACTCGGTTTTTGCGTTACTTCTCTTTCTCATTATTTACGCTTAGTAAAGATTAAGAGCAGCATTATTACGCCTATGACCACGATCCCGCCGGAAGATATCGCTATGCCGGTATTCGTTTGCAGCCACTCCGAGGCTTTGTCAAATATGGTCCCCTCGTCCGCGGCAGGATCTTCGGGTTCGGGGATTACTCCGTCAAACGTATCGGAGACATAAACATAAGTAGATGTTTCTTTTTCCGTTTCGTCAAGAGTGATTACTGAGACGCTGGACCCGGATCCTGCGACGTTTTTCGGTATTAATACGCAAAATTCATCTTCCGCCCCGCCTTCCCATTTATAGCTTGTCTGGGTCGTTGTTGAAAAAACGACGTCAAAAGTAACCTTACCGTTAGTTATATTGAAATGTAGCAATGCATTGCCCACCCTTAAAACTTCTTCGGTAACTCCCGCTTTTTTAAATTCAGAGGTATCAAAAAACAAATATTTTCCGCCTATGTCTTCCGTTTTTTCAACTACCCTCAGATCGTCTATTAACGAGGAATTTTTATCCACAGTAACAAGCTTCGGTTCTTCCTCAAAACCGAAATGACCGTCATCAACGACTACATCGGCGCTTGCCTTTAAAAAGCCCGTAAATACTGCCGCAAGCGACAGCATTAAAAGCAATGCAAGGGTTAATATAAGGGTTCTTTTTGCTGTTTTTGTCATTTTCTTTTATCTCCTTAATTTTTTGATTTTCCCGAATTCCGGGTGATTAAAACAATAGCGACGACGGCGAGCGCGACAAGCACTATAACGGAGATCGCCTTCGCTCTGGATGAAAGCCCGGCGATAAAATCGCCTATGTTGCCGAGGCCGTCTCCCACGGCGTCAATAACGCCGCCCACAAAGTCGCCCACGTCCTCGATGGGCTGCCCTGCCGCGCCGGTGTCGTCGTTAATATCGTCGCCGCCGTTCTCGGCAACAAACGAGCTCTTGGTGCCCGGCTCGGCATAGAGGATATAACAGGTGGTATCTTCACTGCCGCCGGTAAAAAGGTTTGCCGTGTCGTTCCAGATCCTCCGCAAAAACGAATAGTTGTAATCTTTCAAAAGTTCGTTGTAGGCGGCAAGGGTAAGATCCACGCCGTATTCGAACGTGCTTATAACCCCGCTCTTCGAGGTCTCGGTGTTAAAAAACTCCGTCCACAGCGTGTTTATTCCGTAAGTCTTGGGGATCATGGCAAAACCGAAATATCCGTACACCTCTTCCGGGGCATAGCCTTCCAGCTCTTCGTACTCGGCATAAATCTGGCTGGAATAAACCGTTTCATACGCCCCCTGATCGAATATGCCCGCGTCCACGAAGTGCTGGTAAAATTCGGCGTAACTCTCGTTGATGTTGAGATAGTAGTTATAGTCGTTCCCGTCCACCGTGCGGGCTTTAAGCCAGATTGAGTTAAAATAATCTGCCACATAGGTATTTGCGCCGGTTCCCGACTTAAAGCCGCTGCAATAACTTTGCAGACAGTCAAAAGAGGAAAGCCCCAGCGCTGCGGCCGCCGCGTCTATCGGCAGTTCGACGGAGTCTTGCTGCATGGTTACTTCCGCCGACTGCGTTACCTTTTCCGCAAACGGCGTGCCCGGAATCTGTTGCAAATACTGTATGGACACGGTGCGCTGCACGGTGTTGTGCAAAATGTTGTACGCAATGTTATACGCTTCGTCCCCGAACGTCGGTTTTATCTCCTGTTCCAGCATGCCCGCTTGTTCCATGTTGTAGAACGTGCTATACAGCGAGCGTTCGGAACTCTTACAGCTCCCGGAGGTAACTTGCTTTTTCCCGGTGATCCCGCCGTTCGTATACGTCAAAAACTCGTAAGAAAACTCCACGTAATATTCGGTGAACGGGTCGTTGGGCTGTATGCCTATGATAGTATCTCCGGCAGTGGAAAGGGGGAGGTTTAGTTTGCCGGAGTAACTGTCTCTTTCAAAACTCTTAATAACGCTTTCGGCAAGGCTGCCGTCTTCCATCTGGACATACGCGAACCCCGGCGCAAGTTCTATGCCGGCAAAATCTTCGCCCGCAAAGTATATCTCTTCGGTGTAATAGGCGTGTTTTTGCCGCATTAACTCTATGTTGGCGTATTTATCGTCCGCGCTGCCGGTGTATTTTACGCTTACCGAAAAAAGTTTAACGTCCTCATCGTCGGTTGCGCGGTAAAGCGTTGCCGTGTACTTGTAATACGGCGTTTCGTTCCACGCCCAAAAGCTCTCCGGTTCAAGCTTCAGATCTTCATGCGCCGAGGATATCTTATTCAGCCCGAACCCCATTATCCAGCGGTCCTCGCCTTCGAGATCGTACATATTTCCGTAATGGGTGTATGCGCCCGCGGTAAAATTAAAGTTAGAGTCTTCGCCCTCGGCGTTCGCACGCACTCCGGGCAAAAGCAATAACCCGGCGCACAGTAATACCGCCGCCGTAAGTATACTTATCGCAATGTTTTTTAATGTCTTCGTCATTTTTTTGCCCTCACTCGAATTTGTGCATGAGCCAAATAAACGCCTTTACCGCCTTTTCAAACCATTCCGCAAACAACGGCACTATTTTTACAAGAAAAATAATTACTATAATTTGCGAAATGAGCCCGCCCGAGAAAGTCATTAAGAAGTTGAATATATCCGGGATAAAACTTAATAACTTTCTCAGGGCCCAAAGGCAATAAGTGAATATGCCCGCCGCTTCCATTATTCGGCTACAACCTGAACGTAAGCGGTCTCTTCGGCGTTCTCGGTCTTATCCTTGCTGTCGCTTATCCAGCCGGATATGCTCGTGCCTATGAATATGCAAGCGCATATTATCCCGAGCGCCAACCCGATTTTCCTGAAATTGATCTTCATGCCTTCCACTCCTTTTTTTTATTTCCCCCGCGAGGTTCGAACTCGCCCGCCGCCCGCCGGTGGGGGATATATGGGGCGCAAGCGCTTTGCCCGCGCCCGTCAGAAGTAACGCCCGGAATACGGCGTTACCGTATCCGGCTATGTAATTCTGTCCAGCGTTCCGCTTACCGAGCTTATCCCTATCATGCCGAACTCGCTTAAATAGTCCTCCGCAGTGTTCCAGCAATACGCGTATGCCCGGTAGCTGTATTCGCCCGTTCTTACAAGCTCTTGCGGCCAGTCCTCTTTGTATGGCGAAGTTACCAAAAAATTAACAGTGTACCCGAAATACATCTGCGTACAGATCGCCCCGTAAACAACCACGTTGTGCCCGCGCTCTATCTGCCTTATCTTTTGGTGGATAAGCCCTGCCGTGCCTATCTTCCCGTAATTAAGCAGATCCAAAAGGTAAACCGTGCCGTCCTTTTTAAATGCCTCCACCACCGCCGGTTCTACACCCAGCGCCATTAAATGCTCCGCTGCTTTCTTGTGCTGCCCTTCAATCATTCTGCGTTACCTCCGCTTTTCACAAAAGTGAATTTTTTAAATATTATAATTCACAGTTGTGGAAAAGTCAATAACTTTTGTGAATTTATGGTAATATTTTAAAAAAAGGGGTTGAAATTGAATAATTTTACTAAAATATTAAAAGATTTACGACTTGAAAAAAATTTAACCATCGGAGAGCTTGCCGATAAAATAGGGTATAGTAAAACCGTGGTTTATTATTGGGAGACGGGAAAGCGCTCCCCTAATACAAACGCTTTAAAAGTTTTATCAAAATTTTTCGGCGTATCAATTGACTATCTCTTAGGGGTCGAGGACGATCTGGGTGTTAAGGAGTATGCTCCCGCCGACGCGGCGCCCGGCGCCACCGAACGGGCGATGGGGGACGAGGCGGAACTGCTCAGAGCGTTCCGCAAGTTAAGCCCGTTCGCCCGCTCCGCCGTGATGGTTCAGGTAAAGGCTTTGGCGGAGGATCAGGAAGAGCTGCCGGCAAAGTAATTTTTTTGTAATTTATATATTTTGGGGGTTAAGGAATAAAATATATAAATTAAAAACTCATTAAGCCGCAAAAATATTTTTCCGCTATAATACATCCAAAAAATGCAAAGGTATTTTTGAATGTACGAAGACAGGATCCGGGGCGCGCTTATTGCGCTCGGCAAGATAAGCGAACTTATCTCGGAATTAAGCAGCCGGCTTAACGAGTATATGCCCGGCGCATGCGATATCGATTTTAACGCCCCGGCGTTGAATAAATTCAAAAAAGAGGAGGAAAAAAGCGGAAGGTCCGAAAGTTTTGTCAGTTCTGATAAAGGAGACGAAGAATTGATAAAATTAAAATACGGACAAGGTTCGATATTAAAAAAAGTTCGGATAAGAAAAAAGGATAATTCACGATCCGTTTACTATGAGGGAAGATACCGCGATGAAAACGGAAAATCGCACAGCGTTTACGCCAGAACGCAAAAGGAATGCTTAAAACTTTTGCGGGCGGCGCACCCGAAACACAAAAACGCCCGGCGGGGTATTAGCTGCCTTACGGTGAAAGAGTGGGTTTTATACTATTACGAAAATTTCAGAGCCAAAAAAGTAAGACCCAATACCCGCCGGATCTATGAGGGCGATATAAACGTGCACATTCTCCCGGTGCTGGGTAAATATCGGCTCCGGGACCTGAACGGCGAAATATTACAAGATTTTTTTAACGGCATAGAGCATGGAAACGCCCGGAAAAAGATATATACGTTCTTTTCGGCGTGCCTCGAAAAAGCGGTTATCTTGCAAAAAATGGAGTTTAACCCCTGCAAAGTGGTGGAACTGCCAAAATATAAGGCGAAAAAGCGCCGCCCGTTTAATTATGAGGAGCAAAACACCGTTTTAAGGGAGTTACCCGCGGCGGTGGCGCAAGTGTTTTTCTTTTTATGCGCTACCGGTTTAAGGGTAGGGGAGTTTTTGGCGCTCAAAAAGTCGGACTTTTTCTTTGAAGATCACTTTTTCAAAGTAGATTCGGCGATCGCCGGCGGCATAGAGGGCGAACCGAAAACCGAAACAAGTAATCGGATCATCTACTACACCGACGAACTTTTTGATTATTTTGACCTTAATATCTTGGGAAAGTACAAAACTTACGATGGCTTGCGCTCGGCGTTTTCCCGGCTTTTGAAAAAGTACGGAATAAACGGAGTATCGCTGCATTGCACGCGGCACACGTTCGCCACTATATGCCATTCACTCGGAATGAACGACAAAACTTTGCAGGTTTTGTTGGGTCATGCAACGTTAGCGATGACGCAGGATATTTATACCCATTTATTGAAAAAAGGAAGCTCACCTGTTCGAATTTATCTCGAAAAATTGTGCGCCTATATAAGTACCAAAATATAAGGGATAACCGGCAAGAAAATATTAAAAAATGTTTGTTTTTTGCCGTAAAAACCTTAAAAAATGCGTATTTTTTGCTTTTTTTTGGTCGGGGCCTCAATTCGTAATCAGCAGGTCGCCGGTTCGAATCCGGCCAGTAGCTCCACAATGAACAAGGTGCCTAAAGGGCGCCTTTTTCATTGTGGAAACTATAGCGGGAAACGGACTGTCA
>CASELQ010000028.1 GCA_949288785.1 uncultured Eubacteriales bacterium
GTTTTTTGCCCCGATGATACGGACGGGAACGCGCCTGTAAACCCCGCGATCCATCGGTTTATCCGCCAAAACAAGCGAATGTATTTGCTTGATCACAGATTCGCTAAGGGAAGCTTTTGATTTTACAAGCTCGCTCACATAATCAAAAGCCTCTTTATGTCCCACCGCTTCCATGTGATCTTTCAAAGGTTTTTGATCGATCGTAAGACCTTTGAGCACCATGTCCGTTTCGCGCAATGTAAGAGTATTGCCCTCGATCGCATTGGAGTTATATGTGTACTCGATCGCAAAATCCTCATTCAGCCGCTCCAACTCTCCCGCTGTCAGAGGACGTCTCTTATCAAGCTCTGCCTTCTTTGTCATAATTTGCTCAATTAAAGATTCTTCTCTTTTATACCGACCGTCGCTCGGCTTCGGAGCAGAGTCCGGTATGAACCAGATTTTCCCCTCTCGCCATGCGCCGTCTATTTTCCCTTGCAAACAAAGAACGCGTACCCGCCGATCGCTGATACCCCACTTTTCGGAAGCCTGTTTCGTAGTCATTGCCATTAGAAATTCCTCGCTATACGATACTTTCGCATATAAATATAACAAAAATAGTGTACCACCAAATCGGCTTAATGTCAATGGTAAGGAATAATATTTCTATATTTTCGGAATAATAGAATTGAGTATCACACAATAGATTCGTAATAAAAAGAGACTGTAACCGAAGCGGAAACAGTCTCTTCGTTTTGTATTAAGTTATATACACCACCATCGTCAAAGGTTTATAGCGGGTGGGGAAAAATTTTATCCCCAGACGCTCGTAATACTTTTTCGCGGTATCCGCGTCTACCGTCAGGGTAAACAGCGGATTTTCGGGTGTAAATCCCCGATTAGCCCCTCGGGTGTTTGATGTTCGCCTGGGCGGCGGCGAGGCGGGCTATCGGCACACGGAAAGGCGAGCAGGAAACGTAGTCCAAACCTATCTCGTTGCAGAACTCTATTGAGGAGGGATCTCCGCCGTGTTCGCCGCATATGCCGCAGTGCAGGTTCTTCCTTACAGCATGCCCCATATCAACCGCCATTTTCATGAGCTTGCCCACGCCGTTCACGTCTAACTTGGCAAACGGATCGAACTCGTAAATCTTGGCCTGATAATAGGAGGGCAGGAACTTGCTTGCGTCGTCGCGGGAGAAACCGAACGTCATCTGCGTAAGGTCGTTGGTGCCGAAACAGAAGAAGTCCGCATCCTTTGCGATTTCATCCGCGGTGAGGCAGGCGCGCGGGATCTCTATCATGGTGCCCACTTCGTATTTAAGTTCTACGCCGGACTCTTTGATAACTGCATCCGCCGTTTCCTCAACCGTCTTTTTGCAGAAGGCAAGTTCTTTTTCCTCGCCCACGAGCGGTATCATTATTTCGGGGACAATGTTCCAGTCCGGATGGCGTTTTTTAACGTTTATGGCAGCCTTGATAACGGCGCGGGTCTGCATTACCGCAATTTCCGGATAGGTAACCGTAAGACGGCAGCCGCGGTGCCCCATCATGGGGTTGAACTCGTGCAGGGATTCGCACAGCAGTTTAATTTCGGAAGTGGTTTTGCCCTTGGCGTTTGCAAGCGCCTCTATATCGCTGTTGATGGTGGGCACGAATTCATGGAGGGGCGGGTCCAAAAACCTTATGGTAACGGGCTGACCTTTAAGCGCCTCCATAAGGCCTTCGAAATCCTCCTGCTGCATGGGCTCTATCTTATTGAGCGCCTCTATGCGCTCTTCCTTGGTTTCGGAGCAGATCATCTCGCGGAACTTATCTATTCTGCCCGCGCCGAAGAACATGTGCTCGGTACGGCAAAGCCCTATACCCTGAGCGCCGAGGTCGGCGGCTCTCTTCGCGTCTTCCGGAGTATCGGCGTTGGCGCGCACCCCGAGCCTCTTATACTTATCGGCAAGCGCCATTATCCTGCCGAAATACCCGCTGTTGGGATCTACGGGCACGGTCTTTATAACGGTATCGTAAATCTTGCCGGTGGAACCGTCCAGCGAAATGCCGTCTCCCTCGCGGAAGATCTTGCCGCCCAGTTCGAAATACTTTTCCTCTTCGTGCATCTTTATGTCGCCGCAGCCCGAAACGCAGCAGGTGCCCATTCCGCGCGCCACGACCGCCGCGTGCGAGGTCTGCCCGCCGCGCACGGTAAGTATACCCTGAGAGTACTTCATACCCTCTATATCTTCGGGGGAAGTTTCCAGCCTTACGAGTACCACCTTTTTACCGGCTTTGCCCTCGGTAACCGCGTCTTCCGGGGTAAATACCACCGAGCCTGCCGCAGCGCCGGGAGAAGCCGCTATACCCTTACCCACCACGTTTTCCTTATCCGCTTTTTTGAGCGCGGCAGCATCGAACGTGGGGTGTAAAAGCATATCCAGCGTCTTTGCGTCTATCTGCAAAAGCGCCTCTTTTTCGGTTATCATACCCTCGTCTATAAGGTCGCAGGCAATGCGGATGGCAGCCGCGGCGGTACGCTTGCCGCTCCTCGTTTGAAGCATATAGAGTTTGCCTTTTTCAATGGTGAACTCCATATCCTGCATGTCGCGGTAATGATTTTCCAGGGTCTTGCATATTTCCAGGAACTGATTATACACGTCCGGCATGATCTCTGCCATCTTGGAAATGGGCATGGGGGTACGCACGCCGGCAACCACGTCTTCGCCCTGGGCGTTCATAAGGAATTCGCCCATAAGCCCCTTTTCGCCCGTGGCGGGATTGCGCGTGAACGCAACGCCGGTGCCGCAGTCGTTACCCATGTTGCCGAAAGCCATCATCTGCACGTTTACCGCCGTGCCCCAGCTGTACGGAATATCGTGGTCCATTCTGTAAATGTTGGCGCGGGGATTGTCCCACGAACGGAACACCGCCTTGACCGCCTCGAACAGCTGTTCTTTGGGGTCGGACGGGAAATCTTTGCCGAGAGCGGCTTTATACTTTTCCTTGAACTGCTCCGCCAGGGTCTTTAAGTCTTCCGCGGTGAGATCCACGTCGTAAACCACGCCTTTCTGCTCTTTGAGTTTATCTATGAGCGTTTCGAACTCCTTTTTGGATACCTCCATAACCACGTCCGAAAACATCTGGATAAATCTTCTGTAACAGTCCCAAGCCCAGCGGGGGTTGCCCGATTTTGCGGCAAGCACCTCTACCACCTCTTCGTTTAAGCCGAGGTTAAGTATGGTGTCCATCATGCCGGGCATGCTTGCCCGGGCGCCCGAACGCACCGAGACCAGAAGGGGGTTTTCCTTGTCCCCGAACTTTTTCCCGGCAATTTTCTCAAGCTTTTCCACGTATTCCATGATTTCGGCCTTGATATCTTCGCCTATCTTCCTGCCGTCCTCATAATACCTGGTGCAAGCCTCGGTCGAGATGGTAAAGCCCTGCGGCACGGGCAGCCCGATATTGGTCATTTCCGCAAGGTTTGCGCCCTTCCCCCCCAATATCTCGCGCATCGAAGCGTTGCCTTCGCTGAATAAGTAAACGTACTTCTTCATTCTTTATCCTCCAAAAAAATTATACGATATAAATTTTCTTTTAGTTTTTTACTCCGTAAACGTGCGGGGCTTTTACGGGCACGCCGCACAGGCTTATATATTTTACACTAATTCGGAAAAATTTTCAACCGTTATGAGCAGGGTTTGAACTTTTTTATGTAAATTTAATGTAATGTGCGCCCGGGTGCGTTCGGCGATATTTACGCTTTACAACATAAAACGCGCATTACAGAAGTTTTATCAGTTCTTTAAGCGCCTTTAAATTTTCTTCCGGCTTAACCGCCATATAATAGTCCAGCAGTTTAAGAAGGTTCTTTGCGCGCTGCCCTTCGGGATAAACCCCGTCTTTCAGCGCTTTAAGAGCGGCATATGTGGAAAAGTTGATCTCCAAGGCACCCGAAGCACACTTTTCGCAAAGAAAAGAACCGTTCTCCGCGTCGAAAAACACGCGCCCGTCCGGCTCTTCTCCGCACTCGCGGCACCCTTCCGTGTTCAAGGCATAGCCGGAATATTTAAGCCCTTCCGTTAAAAAAGCGGCAAGCGCCCCCGCGGGCGGCGCTTCTCCGTAAGCAAGGGTTTTAAGGGCGTTTACCGAAATAAGGAACAGCTCCTCCGCCGCCATGCCCTCCCGCACGAACTTTTTTACGAACTCCGTAACGGCGCCCGCGGCGAACAGTTTTTTTAAGTCCTCCCTAAGCGGATAAAAACTGTCTATTAAACTTGCGCCGGTAACCGTGCGCTTGCCCGCTTTTTCCGCAAACACGTATTCGGCAAAACAAAAAGGCTCGGCTGAAAACCTGAGTTTTGCGCCCGCCTTTTTAACTCCCTTTATTTTAGCGGAAACCACCCCCTGTTCAAGGGTGAAAATATTGAGTATTTTGTCGCTCTCGCCGTAATTTACGGCGGAAAGCACTATTCCGCTTGCTTTTTCTTCCATCTTTATTTCCCGGTTAGTTTTTTATACAGCAGATAATATGAGACCCTGCCGGTATTTTCAAACAGTTTCCACGCGCGCGAAGCGGCGGGGCTTATGTCCTTATCCTTTACTTTCATATACGCCTCCCCCTCTAATTTGCGTATTAAAAAAGATTTTTATGCGGAGGGGGAAGCTTACTCCTCGTCGGTATATCCGTTTTCTTTTAACAGCGCGGGTCTTGCCCGCCAGTTTTCTTCAACCCTTACGTAGGTGGTGAGAAAGACCTTTTTGCCCAAAAACTTTTCCATATCCTCGCGCGCCATCTGTGAAACCTCTTTTATGGCGGCGCCCCTCTTTCCTATCAGTATGGGTTTATGGTTTGCCTTTTCGCATATTATGTCGAGATTTACGTTTGCAACGCCTCCCTTATCCTCTATGCCGTTGATGCGCACCGCCACGCCGTGCGGCACCTCCCTGTCAAACTTTAAGAGAATTTTTTCCCGCATTATCTCGGCTATCATAAACCGCTCCGAACGGTCGGAAATTATCCCCTCGGGAAAGAGCGGCTCCCCCTCGGGCAGCCGGGCTTCTATAACTCGCAGCAGTTCTCTTACGTTTTTTCCCTTGCGCGCCGATACGGGCACAATGTCTGTGCAAAATTCGGATAACTCTTTTATTTCGGAGATGAGCAGGGTCTCCGGCATTATGTCGGTCTTTGTAAGCACCGTAACGCACGGAACCTGCCCCGTGGCAAACTTTTTTGCAAGCGCCTTATCCCGCTCGCCAAGCCCTTCGTGCGCGTCAATCACGAAAAGAACGAGGTCCACGTCCTCCGCGGCGGTCTCCGCCCGGCGCTGCATGAGAGAGTTTAAGAGGTTGTCCGCACGGTATATCCCGGGCGTATCTATAAACGCCGCCTGCATGGAAGGAGTGTTCAAAATACCCGTGATCCTGTCCCTGGTGGTCTGGGGTTTGGGGGAAACTATGGCAACCTTTTCCCCTACCAGCACATTTACGAGCGTGCTCTTTCCGGCGTTTGCCCTGCCGATTACCGCTATAAACCCGCTCTTCATCTTTTTGCTTCGAGAATTTTTATCACGGCCTTTTCCTTTTCCCGCATCTCTTTTTTATCCTCTTCGGTCATATGGTCGTAACCGAACAGGTGCAAAAGCCCGTGTATAATAAGGTATTCTCTCTCCCTCTCGGCGCTGTGCCCGAGTTCTTCCGCCTGCTCTTTTATCTTTTCTTCGCAAAGGACTATGGAGCCGATAAAGATATATCGCCCCTCCGTCTCGGTAACGCAGTTTTCGGGGTTTATGACCTCGCCCTTTATGCCTTCGAGAGTGGGGAACGAGAGCACGTCGGTAACGCTGTCCACCCCGCGCGCCCGCCTGTTTAAAACCTGAATACCGTCTTCCGACTCGAACACCAGTTCCGCCTTAAAACGCGCCTTCTGCCCCAGCACGGCGTATACCGCTTTGGCAAGCTTTCTCAGTTTTATTTTTTTCTGTAAACTCTCTATAACAAGCTTTCCCATTATTCCCTGTCCTTTTGTTCATCCTTGCCGGCGGGGGCGCCTTCGTCCCCTTCCATACCTTCAAAACTTATCTTGGGGTACTCTATGCGGCTGTGATACACGCCGGTAAGGCTGTTCACCACCGTATTTATTATTATGCTTAACTCTTTAAGCGTTATTTCGCACTCCTCGAACTGCCCCCAAGCCATCCTGTCTCCCACGATCTTTTTGACCACCTTATACACGTTTTCGCGGGAACGGTCTTTAAGGGCGCGGGCTGCCGCCTCGCACCCGTCCGCTATCATTATTATGGCGGCTATCTTTGTCTGAGGTTTGGGACCGGGATAGCAGTACTGAGATATGGGCACCTCGCCCTCGGTAAACTTTTGGGCTTTTCCGTAAAAATAAAGTATGGGCAGAGTGCCGTGATGCTGGGCGCACACGTCCGCTATTATCTGGGGCAGCCTGTTCTTTACCACAAGCTGATACCCGTCCGTGGTATGCGCCTTAATTATGTTGGCGGAAAGTTCGGGCGTAAGATCGTCGTGCGGGTTGGTCCCGTCCGCCTGGTTCTCCTTAAAAAATTCGGGGCGGCGGAGTTTGCCTATATCGTGATAATAGGCGCACGTCCTTGCAAGCAGCGCGTCCTCCTCTATCGCCGTGGCGCACGCCTCGGCTATGTTTGAAACCACTATGGCGTGATTGAACGTGCCGGGCGCCTGCGCGATGAGCTTTCTTATAAACTTGGACTTATGGTCGGTGAGCTCTGCGTATTTAAAAAACGACGCCTTGCGGAAAAGCGATTCAAAGAAAGGCAGTATCGCAAAAAACAGCACCGCCGCCAGCGGCCCCGAAAGTGCGGAACATAAAAGCGAAAGCCAAAGATTGCCTTCCGCGCCCACGTCTACGATGGGAAGCACCACGCATACGGCGGCGGGAAGCGAAACCGTAAAACTTAAAAGCAGAAGTTTGATGCGCGAATACACGTCTTTAAGCAGATATATGGCAATTGTCCCCGAAGATATGCCCATGGCGAAAAACAGCACGGAAGAATATTTCGAAACGCCTATCGTAACGCCCGAAAAGGAATCGAACAGGAACATTATTATGCAGAAAATGAAATTGAGAAAGACCGCCGTGCGCGTCTTTGTAAGAAACAGCACCAGCATGGCGGCAAGCGACAGCGGGCGAAGGAATATGTTTACGTATCCGCCCACCACATAACACACCACTATGCTCAGTTCCAGAATAAGAAAGAGCATCTCGGAGTTGGCGGCCTCTTTAAGAAAATTCCTCTCCTCGAAATAAAAATAGATGAAAGTAACCACCACGAACAATACGAGCAGCATCATAAAGTTCGCAAAGGTGCCGGGGCTCGCAAAGTATTCCGTAAAACCTTCCGCCCCCATGTTTATTCTTATTATGACGATATAAAACAGCGCAAGCAATATGACGTTTGCAATATACGTTGCCGTTACGCCGATTATATCCTTATTCGTCCATGGAAGTAATTTAAGCGATTTTTTCTCCATACGTAATTTTCCTCTTTATCCCGAAAACAAAACGAGCGCATAGTTTACGCAAACGGTATAAACGACTTTATCCCCCTCCCGCGCGGAAATTACCGAATACTCTGCGCCTGCAAGTTCAAGGCTTTCCTCCGCCAGCATTACGGCAAGCTCTTCTTCCCCTTCCCTTTCGGAAAGGTATACAAACTGCGTTTGGCAGACAAGCGTTACCCGGGCTATCACGCCCACGTTCACGGGCACGTCCTTCACCGTAACCGTGCCGGTAACAAGCACGTCCCCCTCGCGTACGGTATCTCCCGGTTTTACGAGCGCGGCGCCGCGGTATACCTTTACGTCCTTTACCGTGCCCGAACCCGGGGCTTTCAGTTCATCCGCCGTTTTAAGCGGTTCGGGGCTCTCCGGCGACAAAACCGACTCTATTTCCAGCACGTTGCCCTTCTTTCTGCACTCCACAAACGAAAGCCGCGGATTGTCCGCCAATATCCCGTCCGAAAGGCGGGCAAGATCCACTTTAGAAAACCGCGTAAAAGTATCCACCCCGCTCTCGTCCAGATACCGGCTTATATCCGCCTTGCACACGCTGCCGCTGCCCGTATAAGACACCGTAAACACCATGTCCCCGAACACTGCCGCCAATGCGAAAAATATCAGCGCGCCGGCAACAAGCCCGATATTCCTGAAAAAGTAAAGGAGAAAAAAACCTCTGCCCCCGTCCTTTATCTTTTTTATATCAGTATAACACAAATCTCGGGCAATTGCAAAAAATTTTCGGTTTTGTGTGAAATTTACCGAGAGAATATACCGTTTTTCGGCGATTTTTTTCACGCCGTATACCGTTACGCCGTTTCTTGCGAGCGCGTTTAACAGCCCGTCGAAATTTACCCCGCGCACCTCGTAAGTGCTGAAAATTTTCAGTTTCGGGAAAGCGTCTTTATTTTTCCGCACACCACAAGATCTCCTTCGCAATATTTTCTTATAGTAAGCCCCGTGCCCGTAAGGGTAAGCCCGCCGTTTTTCAAACGCAACTCTATTTTATCAGGCGAATAACTTTTAACGGCGCCCACGTTCTGCAAATATATAGCCCCGTCTCCGTATAAAACCGCCTTGAAAAGGGGTTCCGCGGGCGTTTCCCCAAGCCCCAGCCCGGCTATTATGTTTTCTATAAATCCCATATTACACCCGTTAAATTAAGTTTATGCCGCAAAGGCGTTAAAAATACGCGCCGCGCCGTACGTTCTGCCACAAACAGCCGCCCCGTGCAAAAAACGCCCGTACCGTGTTAAACGCCGCCGCGCAAAAAATATCCGCCGCCCGCGGGTGTTGCCGCGGGCGGCGGATAAAAAATCATCGTAATTATTGCATACTCGTTTTATAATTATTACGTGCTTGTTTTTGAAAACCGCGGCAGTTCCGTTCAGTCCGCCCGGAAAACCGTCGCAAATCTCCGCACGTTTATTTAACCTTTATAATAATTTATGAGACAGCCCTTTAATATTATCTCTCTTTCCGCGGGGGTGAGCGGGTCTAATTTAAGGGTTATCTCTCTCGGCTTGTCGCCTATCACCTTTGCCTTAAACTCTCCTTTCCCTTCCCTTATTGCCTGCGCGGCGCCCTCTATGTAAATATATTCGCCCACGGCAAAATCGTTTTTCGGGAAAAGGAATGGTATCATACCCCAGTTTATGAGGTTGCTCCTGTAACGCTTGGTGGCGTATTCGCAGGCGATGTTCGCAACTCCCCCCAGCACGCGCTGGCAGGAAGCCGCCTGCTCACGTGCCGAACCGTCGCCCGGTTTTACCGAACACACCGCGCTGCCGTAAGTGGTATCCTTTTCCGAAATACCCTCTATCGCGGGGAAACCCTCCGCCTTAACCGCCTTTGCCCGCGCAACGTACTGCGGATCCTTGCGGGAAAGGGCAAACTCGGCAAGTTTTAAGGGGTTAGAGCGGTAAGAAGAAGTTTCGCCCGAGGGGATAAGTTCATCCGTAGTTGTTACGGGGTCGTGAAGCACCGACACCACTTTTAATAAAAGGTTGTCTTTAAGCGCTTCCATGGGCGGCCAGTCCGCGATATTGGGCCCGTAAACGAGGTCGGCGTCCTTTTGCGGCTTGCCCGTGCCGCCGTAAACGCGCGCCTCGTAAATTCTGCCGTCAAATTTATATTTTTTGATTTTGGCGGAATATTCCTCGTCCATGGCGGAAGTTATGGCGCCGCCCGCCCGCGCGGTTGCGGCAATGCTGCGCGCGTCCATAAGCGCAACGGCGGCAAGCTGCCCGCCCGCGGGCTTACTGCCCTCCCTGCTCTCGAAGTTCCTCGTGGTGTGGCGGATGGAAAGCCCGTTGTTGGCTGGCACGTCTCCCGCGCCGAAACAGGGGCCGCAGAAGGCGGTTTTAACCACCGCTCCGTCCACCATCAGGCGGGAGATATAACCCCCGTCCACCAACGCTTTATATACCGGCTGGCTGGAAGGATACACGTCCAGCGTAAAGTCGTTATTGGAAACGGGCGCGTCTTTAAGTATCTCCGCCGCCGCGGCAATGTTCTCGTACATACCGCCCGCGCAGCCGGCTATCACGCCCTGCTCCACGTAAACTTTGCCGTCCCTTATCTTGTCGGTAAGGCAGAACTTTCCCTTGCCTTCCGGCAGCAGTTTGTTGCCCGCCTCTTCGCAAGCCTTTAACAGTTCGTACGGGCGGGAAAGAAAATCTCTTATGGTATATGCGTTGGAGGGGTGGAAGGGCAAAGCAATCATAGGCTCCACTTTACTTAAATCTATCACAATGCCCCTGTCGTAATAGGCGCCCTCTTCGGGTGAAAGTTTTTTATAAGCCCCCGCTCTGCCGTGCGCGGCAAAATATTCCTCCGTTTTTTCGTCGGTCTCCCAGATAGAAGAAAGGCAGGTGGTCTCTGTCGTCATAACGTCTATCCCGTTGCGGAAGTCCATGGAAAGCCCCTTTATGCCGCTGCCCACGAATTCCAGCACGCGGTTTTTCACAAACCCGCACCCGAAAGTTTCCTTTATAAGGGCAAGCGCCACGTCCTGCGGACCCACGCCGCGGCGAAGCCTGCCCTTTAACTGCACCGCCACAATCTCCGGATAATCTATGTCGTAAGTCTTTTCGAGAAGCTGTTTTACAAGTTCAGGTCCTCCCTCGCCCACGGCAAGCGTACCCAGAGCCCCGTAACGGGTATGGGAATCGGAGCCCAAGATCATCGCCCCGCAAAAGGCGCGCATCTCGCGCATATACTGGTGTATTACCGCAAGGTGCGGAGGCACGAACGCCCCGCCGTACTTTCTGGCGGCGGAAAGCCCGAACACGTGGTCGTCCTCGTTTATGGTGCCGCCTACCGCGCAAAGCGAGTTGTGGCAGTTAGTGAGCGTGTAAGGAATGGGAAATTCCTTTAACCCGGAGGCCTTTGCCGTCTGGATAATGCCCACGTACGTAATATCGTGCGAGGTGATCTCATCGAACTTTATTTTAAGCTTATCCGGGTCGCTGCCCGTATTGTGCGCCTGTAAAATTTTATAAGCCATGGTGCCGCGCCTTGCTTGTTTATCCGGGGCGGAGCACCTGACCAGCCTGCCGCCGGAGTATTTTACGCCGTATTTTTTGAGTTTTACCATAAAAACCGCCTTTTTTTCGAATATAAATCAATTTTATCACAAGCCCCGCCGCAATGCAAGAAAAAAACGGGCGGCCGCCGTCAAAAAAATTAAAAATTCGCCTTGCCTTTTTGCCCGTTATGTTATAAAATATCAGTATGAACACTTTCAGATACAAATACGGAAAACTTGTTTCGGGGCTTTTAATAGCCGTCCTGCCCATAACCGCTGCGGGACTTATTTGGAACATATATAATATTGTCGCGCTTTACGAAACGGGCGGAACGTTCAGGCTGATAACCTACGGAATAACCGCCGCCGTAATGCTTATGCTGCTCGTATTTGAGGCGGCGGCGCTGTTCAGAGCAAAATACACGGTGAAAGAAGGCTTTCTTACCTGCACCATAGGGTTCGTGCGCTCCAAGCGCAAAGTAAAAGACGTTGCCGCCGTAACGGTGAAAGACAAAAAACTTGCGGTGATATTTTCGGGCGGGGAATATTCGGTAATAGTGATAGACGAGGATAAGTATGCGGATTTTATAGGCGCGCTTGAAAATGAAAATCCCGATATAATAGTGGAAAACGACACCGGGTTTTAATCTTTACGGAAATAGTTTACCCGAAAGCGCAAAAATTTTACGTTTACCATACAATAATATTGTTGACAAAAACAAAAAACTTGTGATAAACTGAAAACGAAAAATAAATATACTCCGGTAGGTAAGGCTACCATAGGGATACGGACTGATGCCGCGGAATGGTGGAGACACCATGAGAAGGTCAGCAGGCTGCGTCGAAAACAAGGCGCAATCTAATGCAGTTACACAGCCCTACGGTGCTAAAGCCAGAATGGTTACGAGCGGCTTGCCGCAATTTTGGTTTTTACCCGCCTTTTTCGGCGGGTTTTTTTACCGGAAAAGGAGGTGCGGGATGAACGAACAGCCCGAAAAGATTTTTGAAGACCTCACCCGGTTCTTTGAAAACCGTAAATTTGCAGACCTGAGAATAGCGCTCCTGGACATGGAACCGGCGGACATAGCCGCGTTTATGGAACAGGAACTCGGCGAGACCGAAAGACTTATGTTCTTCCGATTGCTTCCGAAAGAGCTCGCCTCGGACGTGTTTTCCGAATTCGACGCGGATACGCAGGAAAACCTGATAAAGGCGTTCACCGATAAGGAGCTGAAAGCGGTCATAGACGACATGTTTATGGACGACACCGTGGACCTCATCGAAGAAATGCCCGCCAACGTGGTAAAGCGAATACTCAAAAACTCCGACCCCGAAAACAGAAAACAGATAAACGAACTTTTGGAATACCCGGAAGACTCCGCGGGGTCCATAATGACCACCGAATACGTTTCCTTTTCCGCCAAAATGACGGTGGACGGCGCATTCGACAAGATAAGGAGAACGGGGCTTGACAAGGAGACCGTTTACACCTGTTACGTAACCGACGGCAAGCGCAAACTCATAGGCGTGGTTACGGTCAAAAAGCTGTTGCTTTCGGAAAAGACCGCGCTGGTGGAAAATATTATGGACACCGGCATTATCACCGCCCTCACCACGGACGACAAGGAGCAGGTTGCAATGAAGTTTTCCAAGTACGACTTTCTTGCTCTGCCGGTGGTGGACAGAGAGGGCTGCCTTGTGGGCATAGTTACGGTAGACGACGCGGTGGACGTTTTGCAGGAGGAGGCTACCGAAGACATTCAGAAGATGGCTGCAATTCTGCCTACCGAAAAGCCTTACTTAAAACAAAGCATATGGAGCATATACCGCGCGCGCATACCGTGGCTGCTGCTCTTAATGATCTCCGCCACCTTCACAAGCCTTATCCTTTCAAGTTACGAACACAGGCTTGCCGCAATAGCCAGCGGCGCAACCCTTTATGCGTTCGTACCCATGCTTATGGATACGGCGGGCAACGCCGGCAGCCAGAGTTCGGTTACCGTTATCCGCGCGCTTGCGCTCGGGGAGATATCTTTCAGGGATCTGTTCAAAATATTGTGGAAGGAAATGCGGGTTGCCGTGCTGCTTGCCTTTTCGGTGGCGGCGGTGTGTTTTGCAAAACTTTTGCTCATAGACAGACTTTATAACGAAGTTACCGTTACCATCGCTCTGATAGTTTCGGGCGTGCTTATGCTGACCATAATAATGGCTAAATTCGTGGGCTGCCTTCTGCCCCTGTTCGCAAAGAAATTAAAGCTGGACCCGGCAGTGGTTGCAAGCCCCTTTATAACCACCATAGTGGACGCGCTTGCCCTCATAGTTTATTGTTCAATAGCCATAGCAATACTTGCCTGACAGAAAAAAACTATCCTTTAATTAACATTTAAAAGCACGGCGCCCCGCAGGTATACCTGCGGGGCGCCGTAAACATATTATTCGCATTTACATAAAAACGCCGAAAATCTTTGCCGCACTTATTTAAGTAAAACCCGTTAAGGTTACGGCTTTATAAGCTTAAAGAGGTTGCCGCCCGAACTTTCCGCCGTATATCTTACGAGCACATATTCCCCCGTGCCGGTAAAATACGCCGCGCCGTAAGATTCGCAAAGCAGGGTCTTGCCGATATAGTAACAATATTTCCCCTCCGCGTCTTGCGTATAGTAACCCAGTTCGTTTGTCCCCACATAGTCGGATATTTCGTGCTCCGCCCCGTCGTACATATAATAAACGGTGCCGCCGTCCGCCTGCTTTGAGAGTATAACGCAGTCGTTATAAGAGGCAATTACCTCGGCGTTCTGCTCTTTAAGGTTATACACCGCCTCGGTCATGTCGGAATTGTATAACACGTCCCCTACTTCGCTGAACGCCCCCGTGCGGGTAACCGAATCGGTTTTCCAGCGCGATATTACGTTACACTCGTTATCCACGATATAGGTGAACCCGTGTTTGTCCGAAACCTGCCACCTGTTTTCCCCTATGCTTACAATATCGTCGTTTATGCCGGATATCTTGTCTTCCGCATCCAGCCGGCATTTGCCCTTTCCGTCGTTACCGAGCGCCAGAACCGCCGTTTCGGAAGTTACCAGCCGCTCCTCGGATATGGGATATACTATGGCAACGTTTTCAACCCCGCCCGCGAACACGGCGCGCTCCTCCGCCGAATAATTTCCGTTTATTATATGCTCTATTCTGTATCTCAAATCAAGTTCGTCTATCTTCTGATTGTCAGCGGAGGACTTTTCCGTCTGCCAAAGATAAGTTTTTAAATTATACTTGGTGCCGTCCGCCAGAATATAGTCGTAATCGCCCTCCGAATCGGGCTGCCGATAATACTCCTGCACAAGTACGTTACCGTTATCGAGAACGTACCAATTGGTGGAGGCATAGTCTTTTTTAAGATATTCGCGGTAAACCTGCCCGTCTTTAAGCCCGTCCCTTTCATAAACTTTTATAGCCGCCGAATCGTCCGAATAAATATACTTATCCGTTACAATGCCGGAAGGTACGGTTTCCCCGTCCTGCACTCCTTCCGTAAGCAGACGTATCTCGCCGGAGGGGGCGGTATAAAAGATTTTATCCTCTATGGTAAGCCTGCTCCCGGTCTGCCCGTCTCCGCTCAGCGAAACCTTGGGATTATCCGCCGAACTCACCCGGCAGAACTCGTTACCCAACCCGTCGTAATAAATAATATCCTGCCCGTTATCCGCCCTGAGCACGGTAAACGGAAGGCTGCCTGCGGCATAATAAGATAAATCGGTTAAAATCCAGGTGTTCTCGGCATCGTCGGTAAATTTTAAGAATTTACCGCTCTCTGTAAAATAATATGCCTGAACGCCATCGCCGCCGAACATTATCGCGCCGCTTTCATAGCCGGTATAGTTCATGCCGCTTGCATCGGAAAGGTCGGTTACCTGCGCAAAGGCGCCGCTTGCCGCATAATAATCTGCCAGGTTATCGGGAGAACTCAGTTTATAAACGTCTTTCCAGGAGGCGCACGCCCCGAACATCACCGCCGCAAGCCCTATCGCGGCGCATGCCGTTATCTTTTTTTTCATGATATCTCCCTCCTTTAACCTCTTTCCGCCGTATACGCCATATATTTTGCCGCGCCCTGCTCGGTATATTTTATGACGTATGCCCCGCTGCTGCCGTATACCTCGTATAAGGGTGCCGTCCGCCCCGTAATAGGCGTAAGCCGTGTTGCCGCCATCCGAATACGTTACGGCATAAATATCGTTTTCGGAAGCTTTTAAGCTCATAAACTCCGCCGTGCGCAGCGCCTTTCCCGTTTGATCGTATAAGGTATACCGCGTTTCCGAAGTACTCTCATCCGTCTTAACGGCGATAAACGCCTGTTTTCCCACCAAATTCACCGAGTACGCACCCCCGTCGCAATCTATCTCAAACGAATTGTCCGCGCCGGCAAAATAGGTGTAAACGTAACTCCCGTCGGTCTGCCGTTCGCTTATTATAAAGGCGCTTTCCAGAACTTTCACGGTTACCGACTGCCCGGACATATCCCTTATAACGTTAAGCCGCTTGTCGTATATCTTTTGCCGTTCGGCGCTGTAAGACATATCCCCGCAGGAAACAAGCGCGTCGTATTGCTCGGTAGGCATGCAGTTTCCCCGTTCGCCGGTATTATCGTCATATATCCAGGTATATCCGTTTTTATCGGCAATGGAATATATCCCGCCGCCGAGGGGCTGAGGCATACCTTCCTGATGGGCGATAAACCCGTCTAACCGGCGCTCTATTTTAAGTTTGTCGGTCATGACAACCAGAACGCTCTCGTTTAAGTTTATACGCTTATCGCGAATGGGATATATCGCCGCTATGTTCTGAGTCTTTTCCGTAAACAGATCTTCTATGCCCGGCAACTGCTGTCCCGCCGCTTGAAAAACGGCTCTGTTTATGACCGTTTCGATATAAAAATCGGTGTCGAATTCCTTGGTCTTCATCTTGGAAAGATCCAGCGAATACTGATGCAGTTTGACCTTATCGCCGTCAACGATAAAATCGTAATCGTTGGTGTCGCCCGGCATAACGGAAGTATACTGCACGAGCACCGTGCCGTTCCCGAGAATAAAGAATGCGGCGCTTTCCGCTTCGTCCGGCACCTCGTATATGCCCTTTATGGAAAAATCGGAATTATAAGTATATACGGCGCCGGCAGAATTGTCTATCCGCACCAGATTGCCGTTAAGCTCGCCCGCCTCGGTATCTATACCGATAAGAGGGTTATATTCGGAAAAAACCGACAAACTGCCGCTCTCATCGGCACGGTATACTTCGTTGCCGAACATTACGTAAGTTCCGAGCACGACAGGTACGGGATACGAAGACAGTTTAAGCTCCTCCTCCGTAAGGGCTGCCACAATGTTATAATTTGCGTCTACAAGCGTATATTCCCGCACGGTAACGGGCTGCCCCTCCTCTTCGGAAACGGTATTTTTTTCTATGACGATGGCAAGCCCTTTTTCCTGCAAGCCCGGGCCGCCGCCCGAAAAATACGAGTATGCGAAAATATTGTCCGCCCGGTAATATTCTCCCGAGGAAGAAGCGGTGTCATAATAACCGTCAGGCAGGTTTAAAACGGGCTTTTCCCCGTAAAAGTACACGCTCAGACGCATGGTTATAACGCCGTTCTCTTCCGAATCGTCGGTAAAAAGAATATACTTATCGGTAGATTTCTCTATTTCCCATCCGTCGTATTCGGAAAGTTCCGCCGTCTCATACCGGGGCGCGGCGGGAAAAAGCGCTTCCCCGTTGAAATAGTCCGAAATCCTGTCGGCATTTTTCACGTCTGCCGAAGATCCGCAGCCGGCAAGCCCCAGCGCCAGCGCCGTTACCGTAAGAGCCGCAATAAACGCGGCGCCCCTTCTTGTTTTCATCCTCTACCTCCCGTTATGCTCGATGCGGGGTTTAACCCGTATTCGCTCTGCCGTTTGCGCCGGCAGCCTGACCTTATTCCCTATAAGATTATATTAACATCCGGCATGCCCTCTGTCAAGGAAATATATGAAATTCCCGTGTTTTTCCGTATACTCGCCGGTTTTTGCGCCATATAGCCCGTTTTTACGCAATACCCCGTATAAGCCGAACGGCGCCCGCGCACCAAAAAAAGAGCGCGGGCGCCGTAATGCCGTTCGTTTTTAAAACGCAAATAAGACATAAAGCGCCGTTATTTTTGCAGATTCTGCTCCAAGAGCGCTTTTATCTGCTCCAAAAGTCCCTCCGTGGAATGAAGGCGTGCCTGCTCCTGTTCGGCGGCCTTTTTCGCATCTTCCTCCGCTTTTAATCTTGCTTCCTTTGCGATAAAATATTCCTTTGCGGCCTTTTTGTCCTTAACGTCTATGCCGTTATCTTTCAGTTCGGCCTTCTGCGCTTTGGTAAAGCCCTTCAACTCCTCTTTTAGTTTGCTGTTGCCTTCCTTTACCTTGTTTATGGTTCTCACTATGAGGAAAAGCACCAGCGCGATGAGCAGGAAATTTATTATTGCGTTAATGAACGCGCCCCAGTCTATATATATGGAATTGGCAAGGTCTATACTGCCGTCTTCCAGATGCACTACGCTCAAAAAGGTATATACTTCACTCAAAGATTCCGCGCCGAGAATTAAAGAGAGCAGCCAGTTTATGATCGGTTTTAAAATGTTGTTGCTCAGCGCGTTCACTATCGCGGTGAATGCGCCGCCCACTATTACACCGACAGCCATATCCAGCACGTTGCCGCGCGTAATAAAAACTTTAAACTCCTTAAAAAACTTTTTCATACGTTTACCTCAATATTTATTTTTTTGTATCTTTCTTAAACGCCGCAAACGGCGGTTTTCCTCTGCTTACACTCCGAATCCCGCCATGGATATGACGGACGCCGCCGCCATCAAAACGAGATACAGCGAAAACCACTTGTAGTTTGCCTTTTTTATAACTTTAAGCATAACTTTAATTGCTACGTATCCCGTTACCGCGGCGGTAAGCACGCCGAATATAAGCGGTAACGCCTCTATTGAAATGCCTTCCTTAACGGACTTATAACCCGAAACGAGCGCGGCGCCCAAGATAACGGGAATACTCATGAGAAAGGCGAAGTTGGCGTTTTCTTCCCGCTCCACGCCGCAGTAGCATCCGGCAGAGATCACCGTTCCGCTCCTTGAAAGCCCCGGCACTATCGCCACGCTTTGAGCCACGCCCATTATGAGCGCGCTCTTATACCCCAAAGGCAGCGCCCGCTCGTATTTTTTGCTTACTATTTCGCTGATAAAAAGTTCAACGGCGGTAAGCAAAAAGGTTCCGCCCAATAAACACGCGGCAAGCAAATCGCCGCCGTAAAAAGCGCCTTCCACCAGATCGCCGAGGAGAATGCCCGTAAGCCCGGCGGGAATCGTTGCTATTATAAGCATTAAAAGTTTGTTGAGCGGTTTACGGAACAGCCCTATGATCTGTTTGAAAAACACTATGAACACGGGAATGAGCGTGCCTATATGCAGCATGACGTCGAAAAACAGTCCGCCTTCTTCCACGCCCAGCCAGCGCTGCATTATTATAAGATGTCCGCTTGACGATACGGGCAGAAATTCCGCCAATCCCTGCACTGCTCCGAGTATTACCGCCTGCCAGATTTCCATTATAACCCTTCCTATACTTTTTCTTTATTTATGTTATGTGCCAAAAGCCGCCCGTATGCCGGCTTGCGCAAGCCTTTTTAACTCCCGTTTTCACAAAACCGTCCGCGCCGTAATAGGGCACTTGTCCGTATCTGCCGCGTAAAGCGCTTGTCCGCCACGAAAACGCCGCCCGCCGCAAAATCACCCCCGGCTTTTCAAGCCGCCGGAGATAAGCTTTAAAAACTCCTTCACGGCAAAATTCGGCCGTTCTTCCTTGGGAAGGCACAGCCCTATCGCGCGCGAGGGCAGCGCCGGTGCCGTTACTATCTCTTTCAGCGCGCCGCTTTCCAGTTCGTGAGAAACAAATTCCCGCGGGATGCAGGCTATGCCAATACCCGCCTTGGCAAGTTCGGTCATGAGTTCTAAACTTGCAAGTTCTATTTCCGGGTGCAGATGTATCCCCTGCGAATGCGCGAAAGATACTATTGCCTGCCGCGTGGCGGTGGAAAGTTCCAGCATTAAGAGCGGATAGTCCTGCAATCTTTTAAGATCCACCGCGCCGCCGAAGAGTTCCGAAAACTTCTCTCCCGCCACAAAGGTATCGTGCAGCTGCATCACCGTGTTCACGAGGTTTATCCCGCTGTCGTCTATGGGAAGATTAACAAACCCTATATCGCCTTTTTTGTTTTTTAGCAGTTCTATGGTCTCCGCCGAGGTGCCGTTTTGAAGCACGAGGTTTACGTCCGGATATCTTTCGTGATATTCCTTTATGTAGGGCAGCAAAAAGTGGGTTGCCACCGTGTCCGAAGCGCATATCCGCACCACGCCCGCCGCAGAATCTTTAAGTTCCGCGTACCTGTTCTCCACCTGTTCGAAAATTTTAAGCGCCTGCTCCACCAGCGGGAATATCTGTTTGCCGCCCGCCTCCGAAAGTTCCATTCCCTTGTGCGTACGGTTGAAAAGCGTGCCGCCCAGCTGCGTTTCAAGCTGTTTTATCGCCTGAGATACCGCCGGCTGGGATATATACAAATCCTCCGCCGCCTTTGTAAGGCTCCCCCGCTTTGCAACGGCGTAAAATACCTTGTATAATTCCAGATTCGCCATTTCTCCCCCTCATTTTCCCACGCAAAACCGCGAAAATATTTGCTCTATTATCTCCTCGGAAGCCGTCTTCCCGGTGATTTCCCCCAGGGCGGACCATGCCTCCCGTATATCCGTTTCCGCAATGTCGAGCGGGAACGAACGCACCGTTTCCAACGCCGCGTTTAAGCTCTTTTCCGCGCGTAAAAGCGCCGCGTAATGCCGTTCCTCGCACAGAAAATCGCCGCTTGTATCCGTGCCGGCGCCCACCGTACGGGCAAAAAGCGCCTCCTTCACGCTTTCCACGTTTTCTCCCGTGAGCGCAGAGACGTAAAGATCCGCCCCCGCAAAGCTAACGCCGCCCTTATCGGTCTTATTGACCACCGTTATGACGTTCATGCCCGATATGAGTTTTTGCACGGCTTTGTCCTCTTCGGTAACGTCTGCCCCGTCTATCACGAAAAGCAGCACGTCGCTCTCTTTAAGCACCCGCTTTGAAAGTTCTACGCCCATGCTCTCTATCCTGTCCGCGCTGTCCCGTATGCCCGCCGTGTCCGAAATATAAAAGCGCACGCCGCGTATTTCGAGCGAACCCTCCACCACGTCCCTCGTGGTGCCGGGGCAGTCCGACACTATCGCCTTGTCGTACTGCAAAAGGGCGTTTAAAAGAGAGCTCTTGCCGGTATTGGGTTTTCCCACAATGCCGACCTTAACGCCGTTTTTCACGCGGCTGCCCGCCTTGAACGTACCGAGCAGTGCGCGCACCTCTTTTAACGTTACCGCAAGAGTCTCTTTCACCGCCGCACGCGAAGTTTCTTCAAGCCCCTCTTCGGGAAAATCCATATCCGCGTCTATCTGGGCAAGCGCCGCCGAAAGCCCGTCCTGCATGGCGGAAACCAAACCCGTAAGCCTTTCCCTGTACAGAGAATACCCCGCCCGTACTTCGGCGGAAGAGCGGCTGTTTATCATATCTATAAGCCCCTCGGCGGAGGCAAGCGAAAGTTTGCCGTTTATAAACGCTCGGCGGGTAAATTCCCCCGGTCCTGCTGGGCGGGCGCCCAGGGACACGGCTTTATTAAGCACTCCCTGCGCAATCTTTTGGCCGCCGTGGGTGTGAAATTCCACCACGTCCTCCCCCGTGAACGAACGGGGCGCGCGGAAATACACGCACAGCCCGAAGTCCGAAAAGTCCTCCGCGGCTATCTCTCCGGGATACATTCTGTACGGTTCAAACTCCGCTACGGGCGTTCTGCCCGCGGGGCGGAACATTTTTTCGGCGATCTTTAAAGGGCTGTCTCCGCTCAGCCTTATCACCGCCACCCCCGCAGCGCCCGCCGCGGTGGCTATTGCGGCAATATTATCTCTTGTCATATCTTTTTCCTCACGATACGGGGCTGTAACCGTGCAAGCGCGGGCATGATGAGCCCGCGCCTAAAATCACCCTGCATTGCGGCAGGCCCGTTAAAGCCTTGTTACCGCCATTGTTGCCGTTAATTCCCGCCCTTTCCGTCTTTTCCGTCGTCGTCCCCGAACTCCGAGAAGGGATCTCCCGGGTCCTTTTCGCCTTTGCCCGCGAACTCCTCGAAAGGATTTTCCGGCGGCTTGGGCTGAGAAGGATCGGGGTTTCTGCCGTAATACGGGTTATCGTAAGGACCGCCGTAATACATTCCGCCGTAGCGGGTGCGCAGATAGTCCGAATACTTAATGGGATCCTTTTTGCGTATGGCAAACACAAACGGCCCGAACAGCCCGAAGAATGAGAGCACCGCCGCCAGAATATAGTGCTGAATACTTCTTGAACAGGTTTATATACAGCGTTATGGTTATGAAGAGATTCACAAACCCTATGATATAGCCCACATAATAAATGGTCTGCATATACCATGTGTATACCGAGGGGAACGGGTTAATAAAATCCGGACCCGGTATTATATCCATAGCCATACCCGTATACCTCACCGTTATCGAACCGCCCTGCAAATAGTAACCTAAATACGGTACGACGTATATAAAATTATACGCCGCGGAGCACGCCTCTCCTACCGCAAATACGGCGGTAAATATAATTGCCACAGTCTTAACGGGCATACCGAGCACCGAATCTCCGACCAACCTGAACGCTGGGTATAACCATATAAGCGGAATCCAGCACATCCACGCCGATTTAAGCCCCTGCTTTCTCGCAAGCGCGTAAAGGCCTATGGAACGCAACACGTAGAACACCAGCTGCACCACGAGCGGCGTTACAAAAGACGTTATCGCCAGCCAGTTGGCCATCTGCGCCCTCATTATGGTATCGCCTATCACCCTTTCTATAAAAAGCATTAAATCACAACTCCTTTAACGGTCTTCCCCCGCCTCAATAAGCTCTTGCGAATATCACGTTATGCTTAGCGGGTTTGCCGCACACGGCGCAACGCTCGGGGATACCCTCCTCGTCGCACATCACGCGCGCGGTGGCGGCGGCATATTCTTTTACCCTGTCCTCGCACGCTCGGTCGCCGCACCAACCCGCCTTTACGAAATTTTTGCCTTCCACGCCGCCGAGTATACCCTCAAGCGTGTCGGCATGCACTATCTTTTTATCCCGCCGCGCCCGCGAAAGCGCAAGCATCTCTTTTTGTATCTCTTTTAAGAGCGCGCATATCCGCGCGGTAAGTTCGGTAAAAGGCACCGTGAATTTTTCAAGCGTATCTCTTCTCATCACGGTAACCTGCCCCGCCTCTATGTCGCGGGGACCCACTTCTATGCGCACGGGCACGCCTTTCAGTTCCCATTCGTTGAACTTCCTGCCGGGGCTCATGTCGCGCACGTCCGTTTCCGCCCTGAGGCCCGCGGCACACAGCGCGCTCTCTATCTCCTTTGCCTTTTCCGTAACCCCGCCCTTGTGCGCGGCTATCGGAATTATTATCGCCTGTACGGGCGCCACTTCGGGCGGCAGCACCAGCCCGCGGTTATCGCCGTGCGCCATTATTATTGCGCCGATAAGGCGGGTGGATACCCCCCAGCTCGTGGAGTATCCGTATTTCAAAGCGCCGTCCTTATCGAGAAATTTTATGTCGAACGCCTTGGTAAAATTCTGCCCGAAATAGTGCGAAGTGCCCGCCTGCAAACTCTTCCCGTCCAGCATCATGGCTTCCATACCGTATGTTGCAAGCCCGCCGGCAAACTTTTCCTTTTCGGTCTTTCTGCCGGTTATTACGGGTATGGCAAGCGTTTCTTCCGCAAAGTCCTTATACACTTTGAGCATTAAAAGGGTCTCTTCCATCGCTTCTTCCGCGGTGGCGTGCACGGTGTGCCCTTCCTGCCACAAAAACTCGCTGGTACGCAGGAACGGCCGCGTGGTCTTTTCCCAGCGCACCACGTTTGCCCACTGATTTATGAGTATGGGCAGTTCCCTGTAAGAGGACAGCCACTTGGAATACATATACCCTATTATCGTTTCGCTCGTGGGGCGCACGATGAGGGGCTCTGCCAGTTTTTCGCCGCCGGCATAGGTTACCACTGCCACTTCGGGCGCAAAGCCTTCTACGTGCTCGGCTTCCTTTTTAAGAAAACTTTCCGGGATGAACATGGGAAAATATGCGTTCTGCACCCCCGTTGCCTTAAAACGGCGATCCAGATCCTTCTGAATGTTTTCCCATATGGCATAGCCGTAAGGCCTTATTACCATGGTGCCTTTAACGGGGCCGTAATCCACAAGCCCGGTCTTTAACACCACGTCGGTATACCACTGCGCAAAATTTTCCTCAATATCCGCTATTTCCTTCACGAACTGCTTTTCTTCCATATCGTCTCCGTGCGTCGATCGCTTTATTTTATAGCTATATAATTAAAGCACAGTGTAATAAGTTATGTCAAGTTTTTTGCCTTTTTTTATTTTAATTTAAACAAAAAGACTTGAAAAAGGCTTGAAAATCGTTGTCCTTTGCTATATAATATACTTAATGCGGCGAAGCGGGCGCCTGTACTTTAAATTAACGCCCCTCGCTCTTATCGGAGGATTTTATGGAAGACATCAGGCAACTCACCATCAACGCAATAAGGGTACTCTCGGCGGAAGCCATAGAGAAAGCCAAATCTGGGCATCCCGGTATGCCTCTCGGCGCGGCGCCGATCGGCTATGCGGCGTTTACCAATATGACTTTCAATCCCAAGGACACCGCTTTCGACAACAGGGACAGATTCGTGCTTTCGGCAGGGCACGCCTCTATGCTGGACTATTCTCTCTATTACCTGTTCGGGTTCGGGCTCACCAAGGAGGATATAATGAACTTCCGCCAGCTCGGCGCGCGCACGGCGGGGCACCCCGAATACGGCGTTTGCCCGGGCGTGGAAACCAGCACAGGCCCCTTGGGTCAGGGCATTGCCAACGCCGTGGGCATGGCGATTGCGGAAAATTATCTTGCGGAAAAATTTAACAGAGAAGGCTATCCCGTTGTGGATCATTACACCTACGCCCTGTGCGGGGACGGGTGCATGCAGGAAGGCATAGAGAACGAGGCGGCTTCGCTTGCGGGCGCGCTTAAACTCGGCAAACTCATAGTGCTTTACGACGATAACGATATAACCATAGAAGGCAGCACGGACATCACCTTTACGGAGGACGTGGGCAAGCGCCACGAGGCATTGGGCTGGCAGGTTATAAAGGTAAAGGACGCTAACGACGTTGCCGCTATTAACCGCGCCATTAAAAAGGCAAAGGCTGAAACCGAAAAGCCCTCTCTCATAATAGTAAAATCTACCATAGGTTACGGCTCTCCCTTAGCGGGCAAGGCCAGCTGCCACGGTTCTCCCCTTGGAGCGGACAACCTTGCCGCCCTTAAAAAGACGCTGGGCTGGGCGTGCGAACCCTTTGAAGTGCCGGAAGAAGTGTTCAAACACTGCAAAAAATTCGGCGCCAAGGGCAAGAGGGCCGAAAAGGCGTGGAAGGAAATGTTCAAGGAATATTCCGAAAAATATCCGGAACTTGCAAAAGAATACGTTTCCTGGAAAAAGCGCGAACTGCCCGACCTTGAAAACATAGAAGAACTTTGGCAGTTCGAAAAGGACGACGCTTCCCGCGGGTACGGTTCCACCGTTTTAAATAAACTTGCCAAATACGTACCCAACCTCATCGGCGGCAGCGCCGACCTTGCGCCCGCCAACAAATCCAACATAAAGTCCCGCGGCAATTACGAGGCGGACGTGAAGGACGGTTCCAATATGCACTTCGGCATCCGCGAGCACGCCATGGCGGCTATATGCAACGGCATGTACCTGCACGGCGGGCTTATCCCCTACTGCGCTACCTTTGCCGTATTTTCGGATTATATGAAAAACGCCATGCGTATGTCCGCGCTCATGGAGATACCCGTTATATACATCCTCACGCACGATTCCATAGGCGTGGGCGAGGACGGGCCCACCCATCAGCCCATAGAACAGCTGACCGGGCTTCGCGCCACTCCGCACATGCGCGTGTACAGACCTGCCGACGGAAGGGAAACGGCTGCCGCCTGGATAGCGGCGTTAAAGGGCAAAGACCCCGCCTGCCTGTTCCTTTCCCGCCAGACCCTGCCAATGCTTGAGGGCACCGGCAAAAACGCGTTCAAGGGCGGATATATACTTTGCGACAGCGACAAAAAGGTGCCGGACGTGATTCTGATTGCCACCGGCAGCGAAGTAAACCTTGCGGTATCCGCCAAGGCGCTCCTCAAAGAAGAAGGGATAGACGCGCGCGTTGTCTCCATGCCCTGCACGGAGGACTTTGACGCTCAGCCCGAAAAATATAAGGAAAGCGTGCTCCCCTCCGCCGTGCGCGCAAGGGTGGCTATAGAAGCGGGTTCTCTCCTGTGCTGGTATAAATACGTGGGGTTGGACGGCAAGATTTTGGGAATGGACTCCTTCGGCGCCTCCGCACCCGCCGGCCAGCTCTTCAAAAAGTTCGGCTTTACGCCCGAAAACGTGGCGGAAGCGGCAAAAGAAGTGTGCAAAAAATAAAAAATCGCATTACGTTATACCGGTTTACCCGGTATAAATAAAACGACAAACGCCCTGCCTGCCGAGTTTCGGCAGGCAGGGCTTTGATTTTTTCCGTATAAGTTTTTTCAGGCTGCTATTAAAATCAGATTATTTATTATACCGTTTTCAATTAACTCCCGTTACATTGTTCTTGATCAACTCCGGCGGAAAAAACGCCCACCGTTTTACCGTATATTCCGGCTGATATATGATTCCCGGACAAACGGTTACTGCCCGGCTCCTTGCAGCGCGCGGCAACTGATTTACCGTCTTCGGTCAGATACTGCCGTAATACATTTCAACCAACAGCAATAAGTACGAATAAAAGAAAAAGACAAAGACGATTTCAACGATTACGCCTATCAGTGCTCCTATCCCCGCGCTCTTTGCCCTTACGGGCATTTCGTTTTTCCATACAAGGAACAGAATAAGCCCCACTATGGGGATAAAAAATCCCAGCACACCCCACCCGAAGCCGGAGCCGTTCTCCCGGCGCGGACGGGGATAAAAATCTTCCTGATAGACGGGTGCGCCGCAGTACGGGCAGTACTTTGAATCTTCCGCAATATTATTACCGCAAAACCTACAGTACATACTTAATACCTCCCTAAATCGCGCAAAGCACGACGCAACAGGAAAGTCCCACCAATATCACATATAAAATAACGCATACCAGCGCGCCTTTGCCAGCGCTGGAAGCGCGCAGCGGATACTCGTCTCTCCAAACAAGATACAAAACAAGCCCCACAACGGGTATTAAAAAACCCAACAGCGCCCACCAGAAACTCGATCCGTCGCTCGGGTTATAATTAAACGCCGGCTTTGGCGGAGCGCCCGTGGAATGAGCACAATAAGGGCATATCGTCTTATCCTCCGGAATTTCCTTTCCGCAATGTCTGCAATACATAAAAACCCCCTCAAAAACTTTTTCTGATTTTATTATATTCCAATACTTTTATTCTGTCAATATTCTTTTTAAATTTCCGAATGGTATTTTCTGTAAACCGCGGCAGTAAGGGAAAATGCAGCGTCGTCGCTTATCTCTTTACCGCACTTTTTACAATACATTTTCCTTTCTCCTTTTTATCAAATATCCCAAAACGGGATATTTATATTATACCGTATCGGTATAATTAAGTCAAGAAAAAAATATTTTTATCCGAAAATTTTACTTTACTCTGAAAATCGAAAAAATAATAAGGACAAAATGAGACTTAAACAATTAAGGAAACAGAGAAAAATTTCGCAGTTAAAACTTGCGCTGGATTTAAATCTCAATCAGAACAGCGTTTCGCGCTATGAAAACGGCGAGCGAGAGGCAGATTACGCCACGCTAATTGCTTTTGCGGACTATTTTGGCGTGTCTTTGGACTATCTTTTAGAGCGCACCGACAACCCGAAAATGAATAAGTAAAATACGCTCCTGCCGCCCTTAAACATTGTTGAAAAAAACTTTTGCTTTTTCTACTACTACCACTACTACTGCTGCCGAGCGCCCGCCGTAACACGGCGGGCGCTCAGTAGTGCTTTTTATTTAATTCATTTTTTTATTTTAATTAAAACCGTTGTACCGGGTTATTAAGCTTTGGTGGCCGCCGCCTGTTTTTCCGCCGCCCTTTTTGCGGCTTTCTTTGCGGCATATCTCCTCGAGGCGGCCCTCCTGCCGTAAGCCTTAAACGCCTTATCGCAGGGGTTTTCAAGCGATTTGTCGCATTTAATGCAAAACTCGAAAGTACCGCATGCGTCCGCTCCCATAGCCACGCTCTTTTCCCATTTCATAACGTCCAGTTCGTGTTGTTTTTTTGTCAGCATATAATCATCTCCGAATATAAATTTCGTAATAAATTATATCATCGGACCGCAATTTGTCAATCAAAGCGTGCAGGCAAAAAGTTTTTCGTCAAAATTAGTACCCGTTCGCTAAAATTTACGCCAGCCCCTCCTCGGCGGTTTTAAGGTTGAGGTCGTTAAGGCATTTAAGCTCGTAGAATTTACCCTTTTTATCCATAAGCTCCTGATAGCTCCCCATTTCCACGGCAACGCCGTTATCCATAACTATTATCCTGTCCGCGTCCCGTATGGTGGAAAGGCGGTGCGCCACAATAAATGTAGTCCTGCCGCGTATGGAAGATGAAATGGCCTTTTGCACGTGGTATTCGGAGATGTTATCGAGAGCGCTCGTTGCCTCGTCCAGAATAAGTATGCGCGGGTTGCGGATGAGCGCGCGCGCAATGGTTATGCGCTGTTTCTGCCCGCCCGAAAGTTTGTCGCCGTGCTCGCCCACGTCCGTATCCAGTCCGTTCGGTAAATCTTTCACAAACTCATCGAGATTTGCCATCTCCACAGCCTTTTTAAAATCTTCTTCCGAGTAGCCAGAAAGCCCGTAAGTGATATTCTCGCGTATGGTGCCTGCAAAAAGTATGCTGTTCTGCGGAACCACGGAAATAAAATGACGGTATTCCGAAAGATTAAGGTCTTTAATATTCTTGCCGTCAATCAGAAGTTCGCCCGACGTTGGCAACAACAGCCCGATTATAAGGTTCATTATGGTGGACTTGCCGGACCCGGACGGCCCCACTATGGCTATACACTCGCCCGGCTCTACCGAAAGATTAAAGTCCTGCACCACGTACTGCGTGGTGTTCGGATATCTGTAATACACGTCCTTGAACTCCACTCTGCCTTCTATGGTAGGTATATCGTACTTGCCTATGCTTACTTCCACGTCCGTAGCGTTCATTATTTCGGAAACCGAATTCAATGCCTCGAACCCCGTACCCAACTGCGGAACTATGCTTATAAGCCCGGAAACGTATGCGCTTATGGAAGTGAACATAGACTGATAAAGCACTATATCGCCCACTTCTATAACGTTATTGAGCGCGAGTATTGCGCAAAATACAAGGCAGGTTACCGAAAGCAGGTTGTTTATGACCCACGTCCACGCGCCGAAATAGGCGGTGGTATTGTCCATCCTGCGCCCCGACCCCGTGAGTTGGCGGATGGAATTTTCAACCGAGGAGATCTCCTTCCTTTCCAGCCCGTGCGCCTTGGTAACCGCCATCATTTCCAGCATGGTGGTAAGGCGCATGCTCATGCCTTCCGTCTTTAAGCGGTAATCGCGGTTGCGCATGCTCACCTTTTTGCGGAAAGCGAAAGTAAGCCCCACGTTACAGGGTATCACGAGCAGGAAAAACAGCGAGACAAGCCCGTTTTTATACACCGATATGGCCGCCGAAATAACCACGCTTATTATATTGGGTATAACGCTTTGAACGATAAGATTGAAAAGGGTGTCCACCGAGTCGGTGTCCTTTAAGAACTTGGACTGAATTTTACCCGTCTGCATATCCTTGTGATAAGTTATGGACAGGCTTTGCAGTTTACGTATTACCGAACACTTAATACCGGCGCTGGTGGAACGCAGCATCTTGCTCGTAATACGCCAACGCCACACCGTGGTGGGCACGTTCTGCACCAGCAGAACTGCGAGGATGGCGCTGTCTATAATTATTCTCCGCCACACTTCGCCCGTAACGCCCGCCGCCGAATTTACGGCGGAAGTAGCCACGTTTATTATGTCCGCCGTGATAAGAGGCATTGCCCAGGTGGGCGCCGCCTGCAATATGTACACAAGCGAAGAAAGTATGAGCGGCCAGACGTTCATCTTTACTATCTTTCGCAAAAAACGGCTCTTTACTTTGCCGCCTTTCACGCTGTCCTCCGCAAACAGATAATCGTAATCGGGAATAACGTTGTCGCTGCGTTTTAAGTTACGGGTTTTCTTGGGTTTTTCCGCCGCTTCCATAGCTTTTTCCTCTCGGATAATGGAAAAGGCTTTAACTTATTACAGTCAAAGCCTTTAATGTGCAATCAGTGTACCACATCCCGAAAGTTAAGTCAACGATTTTTTAAAAAAAGTTTTTAAAATTTTCAGGGCTGCTTTTGCTCTCCGTCTTTCGCCCGCAAACCGTTGTAAAGCGCGCGTATTCCGCGGGTAACGTCGGCAAACGTTGCGGCAAAATCGCCCGTCCACCACGGGTCGGCTATGTCGCGTTTTTCGCCCGCGTATTCCATAAGCAATTTAATTTTACGATGCGGATCTCCCCCGAAAATTTTAAGCATGTCGCGGCGATTCATCTCGTCCATACCTATAATATGGTCGTATTCCGCATAATCGCTTTTTTTGAGTTTTACGCTGCGCTTATCAGAGCAGTCTATCCCCATTCTTTCAAGGATATTCGCAGTGCCTCGGTGGACGGGTCTGCCCACTTCTTCCCCGCTGGTAGCGGCGGAAGCGATATAAAAGTCTTTACCCTCTCCCCGTTCCTCTACAAGATCCCGCATAAGGTATTCCGCCATGGGAGAACGGCATATATTCCCGTAACAAACAAAAAGTATCTTTACCATATGCCCAGCAACAAACAATAAATTATCCGTGAACCGTTAAAAAAGCCCGGTCGCTTTCACTTTCGTTTTTCACGCCGCCTCTCCGCCGTTTTCGGGTACGAGCTCATCCGTATTGCCTTCCGTATTATCTCCGCCCGAAGTATTTCCGCCTTCCGTATTATCTCCTCCCGTCGGAGCCTCCGAAAGTCCTAAAAGCACGCGTATTTTTTCTTTGTACTCATCCGAAGCCCCGGAATTTTCTATCGCCTGCTCAAACATGATCTTATCGTCTTCCCCTACGGAAGCTATCGCGGCAGAACCCAGTGCGTCTACAATGATCTCGTTCTCCGCAAGACCGTTTATGATTATATTCACGCTGTCCTCGGTAATATTTTCTATGGAGCCGGCGCTCGAATATTTTTCTATTTCCACAATCGCGTCGCCCGCGGCGGTAAAATTGACTTCCTTTATATCAAAGTCCTCCGGCAGGTTAAAATCCTGCCCGCCCAAAGACGCCGCCGTATCTTTAAGCACGTCGTTGAGGAGTGCGGCGGATTCGTCGTCCAGGTCGCCCTTTATCGCGTCTATATCTTTGAAACTGTCCGCAATGGCCTGGGCGTTGCCGTTTATCCCGCCGTTTTCGTTAAGTACGTTGGATATCTTGGTTATTTCGTTGCTTACGTTCACCGCCGCGGCGACCGCGCTGGTGGCACTGTCAAGCGACACTACCGTATTGCCGCTGCTGTCGGTAGTCATAAGTTTGAAAAGCCCGCCGCCCGCCGATATATAAAATTTTCCGAGGGGGGATGCCGAATACCCTTCCACATCCAGATCCACCCCCATATTCAAAATCGGTTCGCCGTTCATTTCGAGCGAAGCTATCTTGTTGAACTGCACCAAAAGCCCGCTCAACGGGAAACAGATAACAAATGCGATTACCGCTCCCTGCAAAAGCCCTATGACCGCACCCGTTATTCTGTGCCTTTTTACGGGGTGCCGCTTTAAGAACAGCTTTAAAAGCGGGAAAATTATAACCCAGGTAACCAGTTGCAGGAGCAGAAAACACACAAGAAACAGCGCAACTCCCACGATAAGGCGCGCCAGCGTCTGCACCAGAGAGGTTACGGAAGAAGGCAGGTCCGCGGAAGACAGTCCTTCGGCAATCATGTCGCCCAGGGTCTGCCCGTTTATGTTTATGCCCATGACAATATCGGTCAGCAGTCCGCGCAGAAACCATGCGCCCGCCGCACATACCGCAATGAGCAGAAATCTTAAAAGAGAACGCGAGAACCCGCGTATTATTCCCAATATGAACCCAAACAGCACACATGCCGCCGTTATTGCCAGAACAATAATATTTATCATTTTTTATACCAAAATATCCTTTTTCCGTTTTTTTGCCTTTTACGTTTCCTGATATTATACGTTTATTATATTTATAAATTGCATAAAAGTCAAGTTTTTAATCCTGCCTTTTAACGGGCGGAACCGTAGCAGTATACGCATAGCCGCGTCATATAATATACCGATAAAGAGGATAAAACCCACCTTCCGCCAAATAAATATTTGGCGGAAGGTGGGAAACATCGACCTTTTACTTTTTTGTTTTTAAGCCTGTAAATAAGTTATTAACTGCCTGAAAAATCATATCCCCACTATGTCCGCAAGCCTTTGGGTAAGCCTGTTGCAAGCTGAAATCTTCTCGCGGGACTGTTCGGCGTTAAGTTTTTCCACTATGAGCATATACTCTGCGTCCGCGCGCAAATCGCTTATCTGTTTTAAGCAGTCGTCCAGAACCTCTTTCATATTGTCCTCCGAAACAACTTTACGGGCGTGCTGTATCACGGTGGCTTTTATGGCGAAAATAACACTCAAATCCTTGGCGGAAAGCTTGCGGAAGGTCTCCTTTAAATTACACTCTTTAATTTTTTTCACTACTTCCGCACCCAAATACGTTCCTCCGAGTATCACCACCGAAGAAAGCGCCGCCGCAGCGGTAACGTTTACTATACCCTGCCCTATAATGTAAGGAGCGGAATGACCGAGCTGCGCAAGGCAGGAAGTAATAACGGCGGAAGAAGACGCTCCCAGCGCCAGCCCCAGGGGCAACGCCGCAACGGATACAGCGGCAAAAATACCCATTCCTATAAGTATTCCCTTTTCTACGTCGGTCATCGGTTTTTTGAATATCGCTACATAATTATCTCTAAGGTCGGCCTCTATATTTGCCAGTTTGCTACGTTCGCCGAACAGAAGAAGCGAGGTTTCTTCCAAAGTTTTTTCGGGATTTTTAACATTTACGTCGCGTTCCAAAACAAGCCTTATGCCGAAAAACAGCCTGCGAATCCCGTACTTATCGTCGGAAAAAAACTCATTGAGCTCCGCTTTTAACTTCTCGGCATCTTCGGCAACCGAAATATCTGTTCCTTCCATGGCGGCTTTTTCCTTAAAAGCTTCGATTTCCAAAAGCGCGTCGTTTTTTACGGCGCTCAGTTTTACGTTATTCTTTTTTCTTACGGTGTTAACGACGTTCTTGTTCCAGAAATTCACTATGGCGCTCTTTTTACTATCCGATGAAAACGGCTCGTTTTTGGCTATCTCACCCTCCACAGTTTCAAGGTCTTTTAAAAGACGAAAATAGTTCGTGGCAGCATAAAGTTCCTTTTCCCGCTTTTCCAGATGTTCAATTTCCATTTTCTAACTCCTTATAAATATATTTTTCCAACGCGTCAATATCCAGCTTGTCCCAATTGTCCGCAATAAGCCTTATAATCGAGCCAAGCCTTCCGTTACCGAAAGACTGAGGTAAAAACCTGCTTTCACAATATGCGTAAATATCTCTCTTTCCCGCACCGCCCGCAATAAGCCCGAATAACTCCGAAATATCCCCCGGCACTGCGCCTTTGTCTCCCGTTTCGTATTCGGCAATATATTTGTAAAGGGTAGGGCGGCTTTTACCCGTGATGCGTGAAAGTTCGGTTACGCTGAAATTTTCCGTAATCACCATCCACCTCCTTTAACAGTATTTTACAATATTTGTAAAAAATTGTAAAACGTTTTCAGGCATATTTTTAAAATAATCATCTTTTATCAAAAAATACTAAAAAAAGCGGCTCCGTTTCTATCTAAAAATATCGTTAAGCCGGCTGAAACCTGTATACAAGACCCGCCGCGCGGATACAATATTATCCCTTTCATAATATATAAAGGTAAAATTCATATACTAAACGTGTTCGGCGCATGCCCCCGCAAAACCGCGTTAACCGGTACCGTTCGGCTAAACGCCATTCAGTATAAAAAAAGGTGCCGTTGCATGAAATCATGCAACGGCTCCGCGATTTTGGATGCAGCGACGACCTATTTTCCCGTGCCGTGTCCGGCAAAGTATCTTCGGCGCGAACGAGCTTAACTTCTGTGTTCGGGATGGGAACAGGTGG
>CASELQ010000029.1 GCA_949288785.1 uncultured Eubacteriales bacterium
TATAATTTTCGCATAAAAAATTTTCAGGAGAAATTTTATGACAAAACCATTGAACGAATTCAGGATAGGAGAGGCGGGCGTAGTAAAGTCTGTTTCCGGAGAGGGAAAGATAAAACGCAGACTCTTCGATATGGGAATTACCAACGGCGCGGAGATACGGCTTCGTAAAAAGGCGCCGCTGGGGGATCCGCTGGAGGTAACGCTCAGGGGGTATGAACTTACTCTCAGAAAGACCGAGGCGGAATGTGTGCTCATGGAGGTGGCGGACTAATGAAAAAGTTTGCGCTTGCAGGCAATCCTAACTGCGGAAAGACCACGCTTTTCAATTCGCTCACCGGCTCCACGGCGCACGTGGGAAACTGGCCGGGCGTAACGGTCGATAAGAGGGAGGGCATATATAAAAAACTTGCCGAACCTATATCCATAATAGACCTTCCCGGCATATATTCGCTTTCCCCGTATACCCCGGAAGAGGTTATAGCAAGAAAATACATACTCGACGAAAAGCCCGATTGCGTCATAAACATAGTGGACGCAACCAACTTGGAGCGTAATCTGTATCTCAGTACGCAGATAATGGAAATAGACGTTCCCGTGGTGATAGCCTTAAACATGATGGACGCGCTTGAAAAAGCGGGCGACAGGATAGACGAAAAGGAACTTGAAAAACGTCTGGGTCTGCCGGTAATAAAGATATCTGCGCTTAAAGAGCAGGGGCTTGAAGAGCTCATGTCCCGCGCGTTCGAGGCAAGCGGGAAGGAGCGCAAAGGGCAGACCGTTTTAGAAGATTCCGCGCTCAAACACCTTATATCGGACGTGCGCATAGCGCTTGCCGGGCAGGGAGTGGAAAATCCTTTATTCCACGCCGTAAAACTTGTGGAGGGCGACGAGCTTGAAGTAGCGGCCCATAAGGAAACCCTGCCCATGATAGAGGAGTTCAAAAAGACCTTTGAGGACGACGTATTCGGCACCGACTTCGAGGCGCTCATCGCGGACGGCAGATATAAATATATAGCAGGCCATTTTTCGCCCGTGCTTAAAAAGAAAAATAAGGAAAAGTTCGTGGAAAGCCGTTCGGATAAAGCGGATAAGGTACTTACGCACAGGATATGGGGCATACCGATATTCCTTGTCGTGCTGTTTGCCATTTTCCATCTTACCTTTTCCGAAAATTTCCTGTACCTCGGCTCCATATTCGGGCTGCCCTCATTAGAAGAAGCGGGGCTGCTCACCGCCGAAGGCGACCCCATAAATTACGGGGTCAAGTGGCTCTCCTGCATATACGACGGGGCGGTCTATTCTCCGGGCGTTATACTCAACAATATCTGGAACGAGATGATCGTAGGTGAATTGTTCGGGCTTATTCAGGGTGCGGTGGAATCGAGCGGCATGTCCTCCTGGGCGGTAGGGCTCATTAACAACGGTATTATAGACGGCATAGGCGCAGTGCTCTCTTTCCTGCCCTGGATACTTACTCTGTTTTTGCTGTTTTCCATTCTGGAAGACTCCGGGTACATGGCAAGAATTGCCTTTATACTCGATAAAATGTTCAGAAAATTCGGGCTTTCGGGCAGGGCGTTCATGCCCATGATAATGGGGTTCGGCTGTTCGGTGCCCGCAATGGTGAACACCAGAACGCTGGCGGACGAAAAGGAAAGAACCGCCACCATAAGGGTCATTCCCTTCTTTTCGTGCGGTGCAAAACTTCCCATACTCACTGCGGTTGCGGGTGCGATAGTGGCGTATTTCGGGCTTGGCAATGCAGATCTCATCACATATGGGATGTACCTTTTGGGCATAGTTACCGCCATACTTGCGGTGCTTTTAATGCGCAGCACAACCTTAAAGGGCGAAACCCCGCCGTTTATAATGGAACTTCCCGCATATCACGCGCCTCAGTTCAAAAATCTGATGCTGCACCTGTGGGATAAGGCAAAGCACTTCTTTAAAAAGGCTTTTACCATAATACTTGCTTCCACAATAGTTATCTGGGTGCTTACACATTTTTCCTTCAACTGGCGTTTCCTTGCGGACGAAGAGATAAACGAGAGCATTATGGCGGGTATAAGCCAGCTCGTGCAGCCCATATTCACACCGCTGGGATTCGGCAGTCAGCTGGGCGAATACGGCTGGGTGTTCGTGGTAGGCGCGATAGCGGGGCTTATAGCCAAAGAGAACGTGATAGCCACCTTTTCCACACTTGGCGCCTGCCTCGCGGCGGTAGCCGGGCTTGATATATCGGGGCTGGATATAGCCGCCGAAAGCGGAGTGGACGCCGTGCAGGCAATGATAGAGGCAACGGGAATAGGCGTGCCCGGGCTCCTGGCGTATATTGCGTTCAACATGACCACCATACCGTGTTTTGCCGCGGTGGCAACCGCAAAGGCGGAACTGAACGGAAAATCCCGCTTTAACTGGACGCTTCTTTTCTGGCTGGTAACTTCGTATATAGCGGCGGCGGCAGTGTATACCGTGGGTTCATGGCCGTGGTGCGTGGTGCTGTGGCTGGCGGCGCTTGCGGGGGCAATAGCGTTCATAGTTATAAGAGGAAGAAAAAACGTGAAAAGGGCATAATATGAAGATTATTGAAATATTGCTTATAATCGCGGCGGCGGCGATAGTTGTGGGCGTAACGATAACGTCGATAATAAACCGCAGAAAGGGAAAAACCTCTTGCGGGGGAGATTGCTCGTGCTGTTCGGGCTGCTGCCGTTCGGTAAAAAAGCGCGAAGATAAATCAGATAAAAAAGCGTAATGCTGTTTTCGGCAAAAAACTTCCGTCTTTGCGGGAGTTTTTTGCCGTATATTTGTTGCGCATACGGGTTATTCTATGATATAATAACATCTTAAAATTTACGGAGAGTTTTATGGAAAAAAAGTTTTCGGTAAGCGGAATGACCTGTTTCGCCTGTTCTATGGGAATAGAGCGCGCCGTAAGCAAACTCGAAGGCGTAAGCAAAGTCTCTGTTTCCCTGATGGGTAAATTTATGGACGTAACTTACGATCCTTCCGTGGTGAGCGAAGAGACCATTGTGGCGGCCGTTGAAAGAATAGGTTACGGCGCCTGCGATTACAGCGCCGCCAAAGAGGACGACGGGGCAGGGCGCCTTAAAAGGCGGTTTCTTATCTCCCTTGTCTTTTTGGTGCCGCTTTTATATTTTTCCATGGGAGGGATGATAGGTCTTCCCGTACCCGAACTTAAAATTAATTACGTTATCCAGTTTGTGCTGGCGTGCATTATAATCGGTATAAATTTCAGGTTTTACACGAGCGGCGTGCGCGCGGTGATAAACCTTTCTCCCAATATGGATACGCTTGTTGCCACCGGTTCGTTTGCGGCGCTTTGTTACAGCGTCGTGGTAACCGTGCTGCTCTTTACCGGCACCCTTACCCAAGCGCATGCGTTTTACGAATCTTCCGCAATGGTGGTAACACTGGTTACGCTCGGAAAATGGCTTGAGGAGCTTTCCAAGAAAAAAACGGGGGACGAGATCGAAAAATTATCAAAACTCATACCCAAAACGGCAAGCGTTTTAAGAAACGGTAAAGAGGAGACCGTGCTTGCCTCCGAACTGAATAAAGGAGACGTTATAGTTCTGCGCGCGGGAGATTATTCCCCCATAGACGGGGAGTGCACCGAGGGGTACGGTGCAATGGATAAGTCCGCCATCACCGGCGAAAGTCTGCCGGAGGAAATATCTGTCGGCGGCAAGGTAATATCCGGCAGCATATTAAAGAGCGGATATTTGCTTGTAAAAGCCGAAAAAGTGGGTAAAGACACCCTTTTTTCGGGCATTATAGAGATAGTGAGGAATGCCGGGGCAAGCAAGGCGCCCATACAGAAACTTGCGGATAAAATATCAGCCGTTTTCGTGCCCGTGGTAACTCTGATTGCCATAATAACGTTTGTGGTATGGATAAGCGTGAGCGGCGATTTATACTCCGCGTTCAAATACGCAATAAGCGTGCTGGTCATATCCTGCCCGTGCGCTCTGGGGCTTGCAACGCCTGTGGCGATAATGGCGGTAACGGGTAAGGCGGCGTCTTTGGGCGTGCTGTTTAAAAATGCCGAAGCCGTGCAGAAAACGGCGGGCGTGAACTGCGTGCTTTTGGATAAGACGGCAACGCTTACCGAGGGAAAGCCCGCCGTTACCGACTTTGAAAACTACTCCGATTTGCCCGACGATAAGATAAAGCAAATAGCCGCCGCATTGGAACAAAAGTCAAATCATCCGCTTGCAGACGCCATGGCGGAATTTTGCGGGCGTTCGGAACTTGCCGTGGAAAATTTCGTGTATACCGTGGGCAAGGGCATAACGGGTTCGATTGAAGGAAGGGAGTATAAGTTAGGCAATTTCGGCAATTCGGACGGGCGCGGCTTGGAAAAGTTTACGGGCAAAACGGTGATAGTGCTTTCCGAGGGCGATAAAACGCTTGCGGTTTTCGCGCTTTTTGACAACCTGAAAAAGGAGAGTGCGCCCGCAATAAAGGAACTTAACGCCATGGGCGTAAAAACGGTTATGATAACGGGCGATAACGCGGGAGCGGCGGCGCTTGTGGCAAAGCAATCGGGCATAGCCGAATACCGGGCGGGAGTGTTGCCGGAGGGCAAAGCGGAAGAGGTTACCCGCTGTAAAAACCAAGGTTACGTAACGGCTTTCGTAGGGGACGGGATAAACGACAGCCCCGCCCTCGCCACGGCGGACGTGGGCATTGCGGTTGGCAGCGGCACGGATATTGCTATAGACAGTGCGGACGCAGTGCTCGCGGGCGGTATAAATTCTCTGGCGGACGCACTGCACCTCGGCAGAAGGGCGACCCGGATAATAAAGGGCAACCTTTTCTGGGCGTTTATTTACAACGTGGTATTCATACCCGTCGCGGCGGGCGTGTTTGCTTTTGCGAATTTCACGCTCACCCCGTCAATCGCGTCGGCGCTTATGTGCGTAAGCTCACTTTTTGTGGTGCTCAACGCGCTTATCGGAATAAAAAGTTATAAACGCGCGGGTGTGCACGGCGCCGCGGTAAAACAAGATAAAGGAGATAAGGAAATGAAAAAAGAGGACTGCATGAAGTTCAAAGTAGAAGGCATGATGTGCAAGCATTGCGAAAAGAAGGTGTTTGACGCCATATCCTCGGTAAACGGCGTGGAAAGCGTTAAAATAAACCTCAAAAAGAAGACCGCCGAAGTAACCGGAAACCCGGATGCGGAAGCGGTAAAATCCGCCGTAAGCGAAGCCGGGTACGAAGCCGAACAAATCTGAAAGCGCAGCAGTGTGGCGGATAAAATCTTTTTTTTTGAGGGCATAAAATGAAGGTGTATTGCTGTATAGACCTGAAAAGTTTTTATGCCTCCGCGGAATGTGTGGAACGGGGGCTGGACCCGTTCAAGGCAAATCTTGTGGTGGCAGACCCGGACAGAGGACGCGGCGCCATCTGTCTTGCCGTAAGTCCCGCGCTTAAAGCGGCGGGAGTAAAGAACCGTTGCAGACTGTTTGAGATCCCTGAAAAACTTAATTATATAGTGGCAAAACCGCGGATGAAGGCGTATATGCAAAAATCCGCCGAGATATATTCGATTTATTTGAAGTATATAAGTGCGGAAGATATACTTGTTTATTCCATAGACGAGTGTTTTTTCGATTTTTCGGAATATCTTTCCATGTACGGCAAAACGCCTTTGCAGCTGGCAAAAGAGATAACGGGCGAGGTATATAAAAGGACGGGAATAGTAGGCGCGGCGGGGCTTGGGACAAATATGTTCCTTGCCAAAGTGGCGCTGGATATAACGGCAAAACATTCGCCGGACTTTACGGGATATCTGGACGAGGAACTGTTTAAAAAGACCATATGGCACCATAAGCCCATAACGGATATATGGAACGTGGGGCCCGGCATAGCCGAACGGCTTTTAAAATACGGCATTACCGATCTTTACGGGGTGGCGCACTGCAATGAGGACGTGCTGTATAAGGAGTTCGGAGTAAATGCGGAACTGCTTATAGACCATTCCCGCGGGATAGAGCCGTGCACCATAAAGGACGCGCACGATTATAAAGCGGAAACGGCTTCGGTTTCCACCAGCCAGATACTTTTTTCCGACTACACCGTGCAGGATTCGCTAATCGTTTTAAAAGAGATGGTGTACGGGCTTGTACTGGAAATTGCCGAAAAAGGGCTTGAAACGGATTCGATATCCCTGTATACGGGCTATTCCGACCGGGCAAAAAAGCATACCGGCGGCACGCGCAGATTAAAAGCGCCCACACAGTCTTATAATAAACTCATAGGGGAATTTACAAAGCTCTTTAACGAAACCGTTCCTTTGGACGCAAAGATAAGGAAGATAACGGTGGGGCTTAACGATCTTACAACGGCAAAATACGGGATATATGATTTTTTTGCCGATCCGGAAAAGGAAAAAAAGGAGACGGATCTTCTTAAAACGGTGGTAAACATCAAACACAGGTACGGCAAAAACTCCCTTCTCAAAGGCACCGATTACGAGCCGCGGGCAACTCAGCGCGAGCGCAACAGGATGATAGGAGGGCATAATGGCGGAGAAGAGACCTAAAATGACGCGCTCGGAACGCGCCAGGCAGTTTGCGCCGTTTGCCGCGCTCCGCGGTTTCGAGGACATGATAAGAGAGGTCGAACGCACCGTGAAGGAACCGAAAAGGGAGTTGACGGAAGAGCGCGCCGCCGCCCTGTCCCGCACCGTGAGCGCCCTTAAAAAAGGGGATATGGTGCGCGTGAAATATTATGAAAACGAAGGTTATACCGTAAAAGAGGGCGCGGTATCCGGCATAGATCCGGCGCTTAAAAAACTTACCGTGGTAAAGACCCGGATAAGTTTTGAAGATATTTACGAATTAGAGGCGATAAATGAGCGGTAAAGAAAATATGCGGGAACTGATACTTGCAAGCAATTCTCCCCGCCGAAAGGAGATTCTCTCAAAGGCGGGCTATGTTTTCGGGGTAAAAGTTTCGCGTTTTTCGGAGATCGGATACGGCGACCCGATAGAGACTGCCGAGCAAAACGCGCTCGGCAAGGCGGAAGACGTGTTTTCGTACGAGGGCGAAAAGGTTGTGCTCGGCGCCGACACGGTGGTCTTTGCCGGCGGAAAAATACTCGGAAAACCTGCGGACGGCAAGGCGGCAAAAGACATGCTTGAATTCCTTTCGGGGAAAACGCATTTGGTCATAACGGGGTACGCCGTGATTTACCCGGGCGGCAAAGTTTGCGGACACGACGTGTCTGAAGTAACCTTTAACGTCCTTTCGGAAGAGGTAATAAACGCATACGTTGCAAGCGGTTCCCCGCTGGATAAGGCGGGCGCTTACGGCATTCAGGATCCGTTTCCGATAGTGGCTGCATATTCCGGCAGCATAAACAATATCATAGGTCTGCCCATAGAAAAGATAGCGCCGCTTTTGGAAAAAGCGTTAAAAAAATAAATCGTCCGCATTTAATTTTCCGTACCTTGCAAAAGGCGCGGTTTTTTATTGTGTTTTTCGGGAAAATATTGTATAATGTAACGGAATGGAAAGTACGGAAATAAAAGGATGGTTTCATCTGGGCGAAAAAATGGACGCCGCCCGCGCAAACAACGTCAATCCCATAGTGCTTGCTTTTGTGGGGGACGCGGTGTATTCTCTTTTCATAAGGGAAAAACTCGTGTTTTTTACCGATTGCAAGGCGGGGGATCTGAATAAATTCGCCGTAAGCAAAGTCAGGGCTACGGCGCAGGCGAAGTTCTTTAAGGATATTGAAGGGCTGCTCACGGAAGAGGAACTTGCCGTTTTTCGGCGCGCCCGCAACGCAAAAAAAACCACCCGTTCAAAGAGCGCAACGGTAGCGGAATACAACGTGTCCACGGGGTTCGAGGCGGTAATCGGCTACCTGTACCTCACGGGCAATACCGAAAGGCTGAATTTTATTTTGAACGGCGGCACGGCTGAACAGGGAGATTTATGAAAATAGAAGGAAGAAACGCCGTTTACGAGCTTATAAAAACGGACAGGGAAATAGACAAGGTGCTTGTGCAGGCAGATCTTAAAGACGATGCGAGCCGCAGGCTTTTGAGCGCGCTGAGGGGTAAAAAGGTAAAAATACAGTTTGTGGATAAGCGGGTGATAGAAAAAGAGAGCGCAAGCAAACGCCATCAGGGTTTTATAGCTTTTGTTTCGGATTACGAATATTCGGAGATTGAGCAATTGACTGCCGCCGCTGCGGACGGCGGAATTATCCTGGTGCTGAACGAAATAATGGACCCGCACAATCTCGGCAGCATAATCCGTGTGTGCGAGTGTTCGGGTGCGGCGGGGATAGTAATAGGAAAGGACAGGAGCGCCGCCGTTACCGATACCGTTATGCGGGTGTCGGCTGGCGCCGCAAATCACGTAAAAGTGGCGCGGGTAACCAACGTAAACGCGGCGATAGATGAGCTTAAAGCCGCCGGTTTTTGGGTGTACGGGCTGGAAACCGGGGGAGAAGATATATATAAATCCGATCTCACGGGTAAACTTGCGCTCGTTATCGGCGGGGAGGACAGCGGGGTAAAGCGCCTTACCCGCGAAAAATGCGATAAGATAATATCCATTCCCATGTTCGGCAAGGTAAATTCGCTGAACGCCTCGGTGGCGTGCGGCATAGCCGTGTATGAGGCGGTAAGGCAAAGGCTTAAAGATGGATTATAAGACTTTTTCGGATGAAGAGCTGGCAAAGCGCTCCCAGGAAGGCGACAAGGAATGTCAGCACGAACTTGTCTGCCGGTATGAAGATCTGGTGCACGCCGTGGTAAGGCCGTTTTACATTCCCGGCGGAGAGAAGGAAGATCTTGTACAGGAGGGCAGAATAGGGCTGTATAAGGCGGTTATGACCTTTAACGGCAGTTCGAGTTTCAAGACCTATGCGTATATTTGCGTAAGGTCATGCGTGTTGAGCGCCCTGAGGAAAGTAAGCACAAAAAAAAGCGCGGCGGATCTCACGGCGGTTTCTCTTGCGGGTATTTCCGCCGAGGGAGACTATGAAAAGAACCCCGCCGTGGCGGACAGCGAGTTCGATCCCGAAACGCGGTATATCAACAGCGAGACGGCAAGAGAGCTTTCCGACAAGATAATGATAACCTTGTCCCAGTCCGAAAGGGATATCCTGCTCATGCGGCTGGACGGGTATTCTTATAAGGAGATCGGGCAGAAAACGGGAAGGAACGCCAAATTTGTGGACAATACCGTGCAGCGCATAAGGAAAAAACTTTCGCGCGTGCGCGGCGAGCAGAGGAGCTAATATGTCTTACCTTGCGCTATACAGAAAATATCGGCCGGATACTTTCGATAAGCTTATCGGTCAGGAACACATAGTCAAAACGCTTGTCAATCAGATAGAAACGGGCAGGATAGGGCACGCCTATCTGTTTACGGGCACGCGCGGTACGGGCAAGACCTCGGCAGCCAAAATATTCGCCCGCGCCATAAACTGTCTTTCGCCGATAAACGGTTCGCCTTGCGGCAAGTGTGCGGCATGTACCGCGCTTTCAGACCCTTCCAATATAGATATATCGGAGATAGACGCGGCTTCCAACAACGGCGTTAACGAGATAAGAGATTTGAGGGAAAAGGTGCAGTACCCGCCCGTTTCCTGCCGTTATAAGGTGTATATAATAGACGAAGTGCACATGCTTTCGGGCGCGGCGTTCAACGCGCTTTTAAAAACGCTGGAAGAACCGCCCTCGCACGCGGTGTTCATTCTTGCCACGACCGAGGCGCATAAGATACCCGCCACCATACTTTCGCGCTGCATGCGTTTTGATTTCCGCCTGATACCCACGGAGAAAATAGCCGCGCTCATTGCGGATATTTATAATGAGCAGGGTAAAAAGTTCGATAATGAGGCGGTCTACGCCATAGCGGCGGCGGGAGAGGGCAGTATAAGAGACGCGCTTTCCATAGCCGATATAGCAATATCTTACGGAGATGGCAAACTCACTTATAAGGATGTTACCGAGATCCTCGGCTCATCCGGCAGCGAAACTCTTTCAGAACTTGCCGAAAAAATCTTAAAAGGCGATGCCGGCGGAGCAATGGAAGTTACCGACAGGCTGTGTTCTCTCGGTAAGAGCATGGGCGTGCTTTGCAGGGATATTATAGCTCTTATGCGCAATATACTTATTATAAAGACATGTAAGAACGCGCCGGACATATTAAGTATTCCCGAAGATCAGTTTGTGAAACTTGCAAAAACGGCGGAAGGCGTTGCCGGCGAAAGGGTGCTGCGCGCCATGGAGATTTTTTCGGATGCCGAAAACTCTCTGCGCTATACCACGCATCCGCGCGTACTGTTTGAAACGGCAGCGATAAAAGCGGCTAAGCCCGCCGCCGATTATAATATAGACGCATTGCTTTCCCGCGTTAAGGCGCTGGAAGATAAATTAAGTCAAATGAAAGCGGCGCAACTTTTTGCGGACGGCGAGCAGACCGCCTTGAGAGCGGCCGGTACCCCGATGAACGCGACTTTAACGGGAAAGCCGGCGCAGACAGATGTTTCGGATATGCCGGCAGAGGCGGCACCTGTGCCGGAGGAAGACAGTCGCGCGCCGGAAACAATTGCGGAGCCATCGCCCGTAAATAACGACGGGGAGGTTACGAGCGAGCATGTGAAGGGAAAACTGCTTTCGGCGCTCCGAAAGCCGGGCAGCGAGATGCTATGGAACGTAATGCAGAACGTAGATATAACATACGGGCGGGGAGTAATATGTTTGCGCCCCAAAAACTCTGCGGATCACGGCGTTATAGATCTGGAAGCGAACAGGCGAAAGATAGAGGAATCGCTTGCGGAATTTCAGCCGTTTGAGTTAAAGATAGCCGAGCCCGATTCCGAAAAGCAGTTAGACGCGCTGGACGAGGCGACCGAACGCATAAAGCAGATTTTCGGGGACGATATAGTCATAGTGAAAGATTGAGCGGGCAAATTCCCGTTAATACATAAAAGCAAACAAGAAAAAAGGAGTATAAAACATGGGCGGATACAGAGGCGGTTTCGGCGGCTTCGGCGGCGGCAATCAGATGCAGAACCTTATGCGGCAGGCGCAGAAGATGCAGGAAGAGATGCAGAAGGCGCAGGCAGAACTTGAAGATGCGGAGGTGGAGGGCACTTCCGGCGGCGGACTTATAAAAGTAGTAATGACCGCAAAAAAGACGGTAAAGAGCATAGAGATAAACCCGGACGCGGTGGATACGGAGGATATGACCATGCTCGAAGATCTTATAATAGCCGCGCTTAACGACGGGTATGCAAAGGCCGACAAGCTTTACGGTGAAAAGATGGGCGCGTTCGGAGGATTGGGGCTTTAATGAAGGTCTTTATCGAGCCCATAGGCAGGCTGATAAACGAGTTTGCCAAGCTCCCCGGCGTAGGCGCAAAGACGGCGCAGCGTTTTGCCTATAAAATAATAAACATGTCCGAAGCGGAGGCGCAGAACTTTGCGGACGCAATCCTCGGCGCCAAAAAAAAGGTACGCTATTGCAGGATATGCGGCAATTTTTCCGAAGAGGAAGTTTGCGATATCTGCAAAACCCGCCCGAACGAGATAATATGCGTGGTAAAAGAGCCCAAGGACGTTGTCGCCATAGAAAAACTCAACGAATTCGGCGGAGTATATCACGTTCTGCACGGCGCCATATCCCCGCTTGACGGGGTGGGACCTGACGATATAAACATAAAAGGGCTTTTAAAGAGGATAGGCGAAGGCGGCGTTAAAGAGGTGATAATGGCCACCGATACCGACGTGGAGGGAGAGGCAACGGCAATGTATATATCGGGGCTTATAAAGCCGCTCGGCATAAAAGTAACGCGCCTTGCTCGCGGTCTGCCCATAGGCACCGACCTTGAGTATGCGGACGAAGTGAGTCTTGCGCGCGCCTTTGTGGAAAGAAAGACTATTTAAATATCGGGGGAGATAAATGAAGATAACCGTTCTCGGATGCGGCAGATGGGGTTCTTTTATAAGCTGGTATCTTTCGGGGCTTGGCTATGAAGTAGCGGAATGGGGGACCGAGGGGCACCCTTCTTTCGACGTACTTAAAAACACCGGGCGCAACGAGTATATTACCCTGAACGAAAAAATTTTACTGACCTCCGACCTTGCCGAAGCGATTTCATTCGGAGAGACGGTGATAATTTCCATAAGCGCCCAGGGTCTGAGAAGTTTTTTAAAGCGAGTAACGGCTTATCCCGTCGGCGATAAGGTTTTCGTGCTTTGTATGAAGGGGCTTGAAAAGGACACCGGCAAGCGTCTTTCCGAGGTGGCGGCAGAGAGCGGTATATCAAAGGATAAAATAGCCGTTTGGGTAGGCCCCGGGCACATACAGGCTTTTTTAAAAGGGCTGCCCAACTGCATGGTCATAGATTCCGAAAACAAGGAGCTGGTAAGATCGCTGTGCGACGGTTTTCGCAGTAAACTCATAAGATTCTATTACGGAGACGATCTTATCGGCAACGAGATTGGCGCGGCGGCAAAAAACGTGATGGGCATAGCCGCCGGCATGTTGGACGGGGGAGGTTATTCCACTTTAAAAGGCCCCCTCATGAGCCGCGGCGCAAGAGAGGTTTCCCGACTTATAAAGGCAATGGGCGGCAACGAACTTTCCGCATACGGTCTGTGCCATCTGGGAGATTATGAAACCACGCTTTTTTCGGAGTATTCCCACAATCGCAGGTTCGGGGAAGATTTTGTAAAGAAAATTCCGTTCACTAAGCTTGCGGAAGGGGTGGAAACGGCAAGAGCGCTAAAACTTCTTGGCGAAAAATATAACGTGGATATGCCCATAACAAACGCGGTATGCGCCATTCTGTTCGAGCAAAAGGATCCCATGTCGGAATTCCTTAAAGTTTTTTCGCGCAGCACGCGTAAGGAATTTTTATAAAAATACTGCCGACAGTTATCGGTCTTGCCCGCGTCCGAATTTATCGGTTATATATTTTGTCAGGAATTCGTAAAAGTCTATAACGTATTTGTTGTTTACCTTGTTCAGGTTTGCCGTTATTATTATTTCTCTGCGGCACGGCAGGTCGGCTATTTTTAAAAGTTTAACGTGGCTGCTCTTTATTTTTCCCCAGGATATTTCGGGGTAAAAACCCACGCCCATATTAGAACCTATCATATTTATTACCGAGGCGGGGTTGTCGCTTTCAAAAATAATGTTGGGGCGGAACCCTGCCTGATGGCAGAACCTGTCGCACACAAGCCGCAGTTGTTTCGACCCGGCAAGGCTTATAAACCCTTCGTCCGCAACTTCCCTTAAATAAATGCTTTCCTTATTCTGATATTTATCGTTATCGGGCACGGCAAGAAATATCTGCTCGCCACAGGTGAAAACGTGCCTGTTCGTGGAATTTTCGGGCAAAGCGTGCCCGGGTGTGCGCGTGGCTATCTCTATATCGAAAGTCTCGTGATTGGGGTTTTGCAACAGCTGAAAACTTACGTTCTTCTTTTTTTGTTTATAGGCTATTATGGCGCCCGTCGCCAGCATGGAGAAAGAAAGTACGTTTATATGAATGGTTTCGTTTCCGAGTTTTGCAAGTCTTTTCAGTTCGTATGGAATATTATCTATCTGCGCCATTAAAGGTTCCAAACGATCTTTTAAAAACTTACCGTATTCGGTTATGGAAATATTTCTGCCTTTTTGTTCAAAGAGCGGCACGCCCAGATCGTCTTCAAGCCGATGAATGGCTTGCGTCAGCGAGGGCTGGGAAATGTGTAGTTTTTCCGCGCTCCTCGTTATGTGTTCGGTTTTTGCCACTTCCAAAAAAAACCGTATTTGCGACATTTCCATGGCTTTTTCTCCTTTCAAATATATAACTTAAAACTTATCAATATCATAGAAATTATATATTAGACAAAATGATTTGTCAAGAGTATAATGTTATTGAAAAAAGAAAAGAGAAATAAATCGAGGAAAAAATTATGGAAATCTGTGAAACGATAATGCTTATCTGCTTTGGTCTTTCCTGGCCCATCTCGCTTGTCAAGAACATAAAATTAAAGTCGGCAAAGTCCATGAACGTTCAGTTTACGCTGCTTATAATAGTTGGTTACCTTGCGGGGATAACCGCAAAGTGCATAGGCGGGCAGTTTAATTTTGTGTTTATCATGTATTTATTGAACCTTGCAATAGTAACATGCAATCTTATAGTGTTTTTTATAAACAGGCATTACGATAAAATGAGAGAGAACGGCGCCGTTGAATGCCGGGTTAAGGGCGGGCGTACCGCAGAACAGAATTGAGCGTCAGGATCGATTTTGCATAAATATTTTGCATAAATATAATGTTTAATAATTTTCAGAGCGCGGCAGCCGTTTTCGGCTGCCGCGCACGCAGTTTACAAATCTTTCGCCCGCGTTTAATGCGCTAATGCCGAATAACGACCCTATTTGATTTGCGTTTTACATAAATTTTATGATATAATTAAATAAAATTTACATGCAGGAAAAAATGTTAGATGAATGATACGCTTGTAATGATATTAGGTTTATTGGGCGGGCTTGCACTGTTTTTATACGGTATGCAGATGATGGGCTCCGGCTTGGAAGCGGCTGCCGGCAACAAGATGAAAAAGGTGCTGGAAAAGCTTACTTCCAACAGATTTGTGGGCGTTGCAGTGGGCGCCGGGGTAACGGCGGTCATTCAGTCATCGTCGGCAACAACCGTTATGGTCGTGGGGTTCGTCAACTCCAAAATGCTTACTTTAAGGCAGGCGGTGTGGATAATAATGGGCGCCAACATAGGTACTACGGTAACGGGGTTGCTTATAGCGCTCGATATCGGCGTTATTGCGCCTTTGCTTGCATTTATTGGTATAGTTTTCGTTATATTCGTAAAAAAACCCACTCTTCAATATATTGGTCAGATACTTGCCGGTCTCGGTATACTGTTTATAGGTATGGATATGATGGGGACGGCAATGGAGCCCCTGCAGGATTCCCAGACTTTTATTAACTTTATGACCAATTTCTCTAATCCCTTGCTCGGTATCCTCGCGGGCGCTGTATTTACGGCCATAATACAGTCTTCTTCTGCTTCCGTAGGTATTTTGCAAACTCTTGCGGCAACCGGGCTTGTGAGCAGAAACGCCAAGCGGACTACCGTTATACATCTTATGTTCAATATAATTGGCACGGCGGTGTTTACAGTGATATGTCTTTTAACGCCGCTTACCGATTTTATCGCTTCGCTCTTACCCGGTAATCCATCTATGCAGATAGCGGCAACGCACACTCTGTTCAACATAACAACCACCTGTATGTTACTGCCCTTCGGCGGGCTGCTTGCCGAGCTTGCCAAAAAGATATTGCCCGAAAAAGCCTCGGAGCATAGCGGCGAAATGTATCTTGAA
>CASELQ010000030.1 GCA_949288785.1 uncultured Eubacteriales bacterium
GTCCGAAGCGTAAAGGGTGTTGTCGTCTAAAAACTTTATCTGTTTTAAGGAGATAAACCCGGAAAGTACCGTTTCATTCCCGTCCGCCTTAAAAACGCGTATGGTCTGCCCCTCTATTACGGCATAATTGCCGTTATAATAGCACGCGTCCGTGGGGGAGGAGAGCGCCGTGTACTCTATTGGGGAAGCGGGGAGAAGGGTGTTTATCTCCGCATCCTGAGCATGCACAGTCTTTCCGCCGGAAAAAATTACCGCGGAAAGGGCAGCAAGTATAATTATTACCGCGGCAAATGCCGCACAGATCGTCTTAGAAAAGTGTTTTGTCATACACTGTATTTTATCATATCTTTTCGAGTTTGTCATTTGTATTCGACAAAATACTGCTTTTTAAATTTTTTCGTTTAATTTTTTTCGGATCAAAGAAATCGCGCCCGCCGGTATTTCTCCGCCCGTTTACGGACGGCACAATACCGAAAATTTTCCTGATTTTACCAAAAATTAACGGCAATATGCCAGCCATATGTCATATTAAAGGTATATTATGGCAGTATAAAAACAAACAAATGTTCGTTTTTAAGACATATAACATTGACCGGGCGGTTTTACGGGAATATAATTTAAGTGCTTTCGGGCAGGAAAAGGAGAACGGAATGAATATACTTTATGCAAAAACGGTACTGTACTTATATGCCGGCACGGAAAAACTGGTCCGCCAGATAGACGAGCTTGTGGAAAGAAAGGCGCTTGCCTCCGCAAACGATTTTTCTCCCGCGGTTAATCAGTGCGCGGCAATAGCCGAACTTACGCGCTGCAAGGCGGCGCTGCTGTATCTTAAAGAGGTTTGCGAAAGGATACTGCCGCGGTTTTCCGAGCGGGAACTTATATATCTGGACTACAAATATTTTAAAAAACGGGACAGAAGCGAGTATGCGGGTATGGACTTTTGTTCCAGGACTTATTTCAGAAGGCAGATAAGGCTTGCGGAAAAGTTTGCAGAGGCGCTTTCTAATGACGGGATAGACGACAGGGTTTTTTGCGAGGAGTATCTTTCGTGCAGGTTTATAAAGCGGCTTTACGGCAGGGTGCGGGAAAAAGAAAAGGAGGCGCGCAAAAACAAAAGCGCCGCCGAAAAAGCGGCGGCACGCAGACTTGAAACCGTTTTGCCTGCGGATAAAAAATCGGGCGGAGAAAGCGTTTATAAAGTTTTTACTGCGGCAGACGCCGCCGCGGTAAAAGGAGAGGGAGATCTTGAAAGTCAGAAGATCGGTTAGGGCGCTCACGGGAACGGCTATTCGTAATCGTTTTCGTCGTAATAACCCGAGGCGGCTGTCGCCGATACGGGTTTTTTTCTGAAAACCACGAACAGCGCTATTATGCCCGCAAAGATAAGGCAGACAATGATAATCAGTCTTAAATCTGCCCCGCCGCTTGCTTTTTCGTCGCTTTGGGCTGGATTATCCTCCGGGAGCGGTTCGGGCTCTTCCTGCGGGAGAAAGGTAAGTTCGTTCGGGTGTTGCGGGACGGTGAAAGGTATTACCTCGCTCTCTTTCACATAGCCTAATTTATCGTTGTAACTTACGAAAAATATGCCCGAATTTTCGCCCTTAGGCAGGTACCCGTAATAGTTCATGGTCCTGCCTTCAAAGATGTACTGCACCGCGCCGGAAAGAGATGCGTCCTCATACAGCACCGCGGTGCAGGCGGCGGTTACCGTTACGTTCGCGTATGGCGCCTGCACGCTCTGCCCGTCGTAAAACAGCATGTCGGTCGGCACGTATCCGTCCAAAGCCGCCGCTCCCGTGCCGTAACATTCCACGTGCGACAGGGTTTCGCCGGTATCCAGCACCCTCACGTAATAAGTATAGGGCAGATAAAAGAGCATATTTATGCCGGCAGGGTCGCTGTAAAACGGGGTGTCCTCCGTAATTATACGGGCATATGCGCCCCCTTCCGCGCCCGCGCGCCCGGCATGCGCCGCTGCAGCCGCAAAGGTATAAACACACGTAAGCAATAATATTATAGCGGCAAATTTCACGGCTGTGAGCCCGGAGCCGATACGCCGCCCGGAGGCTTTTTGAAAACGGGCGGGCAGATCGTAAAAAATCGTTTCCGAAGATTGCCGGTTTTTCATATCGCGTATTCTCCTTTTCAGTAAGATAGACAAAATTATAAGCGCAAAATATTGCCGGGTTAAGACAAAAAGTAGCGTTTTATGGGGTAATATAGCGATTATTTTTTTGCCGTTCTGTTTTTCGGACAGGCGGCGTTTTCGTCAGAAGGGCTTATTTTTCATTTAAACGCATATACTTTTATATATAAATCGGTATATATGCCGCGCTCGCGGTTAAGATTATATTTTATTTCGAGCGGGCAGAATTTATGCTTTACTGTTATGGAAAGAACGGGTAAAACAAGAAAAATATTTTCCAAAGCGGCGGCAGCCGTTTTAACGGCGGTTTTGCTGGCGCTTATATGCGCGGGCGTGTATTCATGCGCCGAAAAAAAATATATTTATCCCATAGATTATGAAACCGAAGTCTTTACTTATGCCGACGCTTACGGTTTGCCCCGCGCATTGGTTTTTTCGGTCATAAAAGCGGAAAGCGGGTTCGATAAGAACGCCCGGTCTTCCGCCGGGGCGATGGGGCTTATGCAGATAAAAGAGCCGACAGGCGCGTATATCGCCCGTAAGACGGGGATATACGAATACGACCTTTATGACCCGGATACAAATATACACTTCGGTTGTTTTTACTTAAAGTATCTATTGTCGCGCTTCGGCAATGTCAGAACGGCGCTCGCCGCATATAACGCGGGGGAAGGCAACGCGGCGGCATGGCTGAAAGACGAGCGTTGCAGCGAAGACGGAAAGACGCTTAAATTCATACCGTTTGCCGAAACGAGGGAGTACGTGCGCAAAATCGAACGCAGTTTTGTAAAATATAAAAAATTATACGGTAAACTTCTTGACAAATAATAAAAATTTGAGTAATATATAAAGGCAAAACGTGAGGGTGGCGGAATTGGCAGACGCGTACGTTTGAGGGGCGTATGGTTATCCGTGTGGGTTCAAGTCCCATCCTTCACACCAAAAACGCGCTTTTTTGGGCTTTTTAAGGTCAAAAAGGGGCGTTTTTTATTATGTTTTTAATCCGAAAAAATGACTTTGCGGGGAATTTTGGGGAATTATTAAACATTATATTCAAAGAGTTTTGCCGGCATTTTTAATTCCGCCAGAAAATATGTTTTAGTTTATATAACCGGCGGCATAACGAGAAGATTTTGCCGGACTGCGGTTAAAGCGGCGCGGACGTCAGCGGACGTCATCCGCGGAATGCAGATGGCGAAACGCCCGTCAGGTTCTTAAATTGCACCGAAAAATGCGCCGGGGAATTAAAGCCGCAGTTTACGGCGGTCTCGGTAACGCCAAGACCTGAGGCAAGCATCTTTTTTGCCTGGTTTATCCTGTATTCTATAAGGTAACGCACGGGTGAAACGTCGGTTATTTTTTTAAACAGCACGCACAGGTAACTTCGCCCCACGCCGACAGCCGCCGCCATATCGGTTACGCCTATATCTTCCCCGAAATTGTTTTTTACGAACTGCATTGCGGTATTTACGTATTTTACTTCGGCGCTCTGCATCTTTTCGGAGTTTTCGCCGCGGTAGGAAAGCAGGAGCGACAGCAGCCGGAAGGCATGCCCTTTGGCGGAGAGATAACCGGTAAAGGTATCTTCACGCAAAAGGGGCAGAATTTCCGCAAAAACGCGCTCAATGCGCCCGTCGTTATAACTTTTTACCGGCTCTTTTTCGGAAAACCCCGCCCGCCTAATGAGGGAGGGAACGGAAACGCCGTCAAGATGTGCCCAGTAATAGGTGTAAGGATCTTGGGGGCAGGCATAGTAGTGCACGAATTTGTCTTTCGGCAGATAAAACAGGTCGCCCGCGCGCACTTCAAAGGTTTTGCCGTCCAGTTCGAGAAACCCCCTGCCGCCCGTAAGATATTGCAGAACGGGTTCGGGTTTAACGTCCTTTATGTTGTGATGCGGATCGGCGTCCTGATAGCCGAATGCGGTTATATTGAAGTCGGTATCCGCAACGGGGCAGAACTTTTGATTAATAATAAACGCCAGTGTGCTCATATATATTCCTTTCAGTGAACAAAATCTAAAATTCTTTTTACATTTTTTATTGTATCACAAAGGCGCAGGTGTTACAATAAAATAAAAGAATTTTTACGGGAAAGGAGTAAAAAATGTTCAAAATTACGTTTATGGGTGCGGGAAGCACGGTTTTTGCCAAAAACGTGCTGGGGGATTGCATACTGTCGCCCGAACTCGGGGAGTTCGACATTGCGCTTTACGATATAGATAAAGAGCGCCTCAACGACTCTCTTTTAATGCTCGAAAACATAAACAAAAACTATAACGGAAAGGCGACCGTTAAGGCGTATACCGACAGGAAGGAAGCCCTTCGCGGCGCGGATTTCGTGATAAACGCCATACAGGTGGGCGGATACGAGCCGTGCACGGTAACCGATTTCGAAGTACCCAAAAAATACGGTCTGCGCCAGACGATAGGGGACACGCTGGGGATAGGCGGGATATTCCGCGCCCTCCGCACCGTGCCCGTGCTCGAAGGGTTTGCGGAGGACATATTACAGGTATGCCCCAAGGCGCTCTTTTTAAACTATACCAACCCCATGGCAATATTAACGGGGTATATGCTGAAATATCTCGGCATACGCGCTGTGGGGCTTTGCCACAGCGTGCAGGTATGCGTGCCCGTGCTGCTTGAAAGCGTGGGGATGGAAGAATATACCGATAAGTGCAGGTGGAAGATAGGCGGGATAAACCATCAGGCGTGGCTTACGCAGATAGAGGATGAAAAAGGGAACGACCTGTATCCCGAAATAAAGCGGCGTTCTCTTTCGGGCGAATATGCGGAAAAGATGAAAAACGACCTTGTCCGCCACGAAATAATGCACCGTTTCGGGTACTATAACACAGAGTCCAGCGAGCACACGGCGGAATACAGCCCGTATTTTATAAAGTCCGGCTATCCGGGGCTTATAGAGCGGTTCAATATCCCGCTGGACGAATATCCGAGAAGATGCGTAAACCAGATAGCGGGCTGGAAAGAGATGCGTAAAAAGGTGGTGTCTTCGGCGGTGGAGCACACGATAAGCAGGGAGTTCGGCATGCGCATAATAAGGGCTATGGTGAACGATTCGCCCTATCTTATCCACGGCAACGTTCTTAACGCGGGGCTTATTACCAACCTGCCGCCGTCCGCCTGCGTGGAAGTGCCCTGCCTTATAGACGGCAACGGGCCGACGCCCTGTTATTTCGGGGCGCTGCCCGAACAGTGCGCGGCGCTCAACAGGACAAACATAAACGTGCAGAACATGACCATAGAGGCGGCGCGCACCCGCAGAAAAGAACTCGTGTACATGGCGGCGTATCTGGACCCGCACACGGCGGCGGAACTTTCGTTGGACGATATAAAGAGCCTGTGCGACGACTTGTTTGCGGCGCATAAAGGCTGGCTGCCAGAGTACAGATAAGAAAAGCGGTCAGAGACTGTCTCAGAAACGGGTAAACGGGGCGGGGTGGCATTTTTTTTAATTTTATTTGCGCGGTAATAAAAATTTTTTGTATTACGTTTAACGGTTACGGGGCGGTTTAAAGTTTGATACGTTTGCAAAGAAAATCGTTTATAACCGAAAAAACTCCAAATTCCAGTAAAAGTGTACTTTTACCTTATACGGTCTGAAATTTAATATTGTGTTCGATAATATCGTTTTTAAAACGGCAGGCAGCATATCCTTTCATATATACGTTTGGCACGCCGTCGTGTATAAAGGCTGGACGGTTTTCTTTTCGTTAAGAAACAGACCCGTTTACGAGAATAATTTACGGGCGCTGTTGATTTTTTTATCGTTGGTGATAGCCGTCTCCGTAATATCCTATATCGTCAGCGAAATAATACGCAAATATAAGCCTGCGGAAAGGTTGATTGCACTACTGAATAAATAATTTGATTTTTAAAAAATATAACACAATGCGGGCAGGTGCTATCTCCCCGCAAGGGAATAACTTTGATCTATAAGACCGAAAAGATATTCGTCCCGGATATCTCCGCTTAAAAGCACTGTGAACCAGTGCTTTTTGTTCATGTGCCAGGCGGGGAAAAAGGTCTTGTTGTCTATAATTTTTGCCACGAAATCCGGCGGCGCTTTCAGGTCGAGTATTTCCAGAGCGGTTTTGCCCTCTTTATTGAACCGCTTGGCGGGCGCGCATAATATGGCGGCGTACCATTTGGAAGAGTCCTTTCTCCTTAAAACGGCATTATCTGGGGTGTCGGGCCATAAAAATTCGAGCGCGTCGCCGTATTTTTTTGCGGCATAATCTATCACCGCAAGCGTGCGCGGGTTTGAAAAAACCCAACTGTCGCAGCAGTTTTTGGCTATATCTTCCAGCCTTTCCCGCACAAGGTTTCTTATGCGCCCCACAAACGCGCCTTCCGCGTCCGTTTTATACAGCGTATAATCTTCGCCGAGATCGTCCGTAAGTGAAGTATCGAACTCGCCGTCAAACGTAACCGTTAGCGTAAATCCCTCTTCCGGCAGGTCGGCGTGAAAGATATAGCCGCCTCCGTCTTTAATGAAACCGTAGTCCGAAAGTTTTTCGGTATTGACCGTCTTTTTATTAAATATTTCTTCAAACATGTATGGTCCTGCTCCTCGGGTTGTCCCGTCTTGTCATAAGCGCCCTTTTTTCGGCGGTACGGTCAGCGCACGTAAAAGACCCTGCCCGGCTTTCTCGGCGCGGGGGCGGGCATGCCTTCTTTAAGCATAATGTTTCCTCCCTGTTTATTATATTATATCATATTGCGGCGGTAAAATCAATGAGAATATGCCGCGATGTATGCCTCCGTGCGCCGTTCGGCAAGACAGACAGAAAGACGAATAAAACCCTTGCAATACCGCCGCCGATGTGCTACAATTATGTTAAAGTACCGCTTAAATGCGCCGTGCAAAAAAACATTCGGCAGAAGGAAATAAGGGGAGTAATGGCATGAAAAAGTTTTTAAAAGTAACGGTCATAATTTTTCTGGCGGCGGTGTGCTGCATGGCTTTTTCTGCGTGCAAAAAGACAGCCGACCCCCCGCCGGACGGAGTTTACGTTTATCGGGACGGGTTGGCGCCGGAGCAGTTTGTATTTTACGAGGGGGAGGAAGATTACCGCCTGTCCTTTTGCTGGGAAATATCCGGCGATACGGCGGTAAGATGGGCCGAAGGAAAGGAAGATTATAAGGCGAATATCACCGAAAAGGACGGCAAAATATGTTTTGAGGGGTACAAATGGCAGGACGGAGATGGCAAAGACAAGGGCTCCGAAGACGTATATGAAGTTATCTATGACAAGGACGGCAAGACCATAACCGTTAACCTTATCAAAAAAGATGAAAGCGTGAAGGAAACAATAAGTTATGCGACGGACGAATATAACTGGCTTGGCATAAGCATAGTCGGCATAAACCGCGAAATAAACGGTACTTTCGTAGTGCCCGACATGATAGAGGGCAAGCCCGTAACGAGAATAGGCAGCAGCGCCTTTTCCGGGCAGACGGGGCTTACCCGCGTGATTATCCCGAGCACCGTTGCCGTGATAGACGGGAGCGCATTCAGAGGCTGCACCTCTTTGCACACCGTTAATTCCTTAAAGGACGTAACAACGATAGGCAGAGGGGCGTTTTACGGGTGCAGCGCGCTCGAGGAGGTAGAAATATCGCCCGAGCTTACGAGTATCGGGATAGGAGCGTTTGAGGGCTGCACATTGCTTAAAGAAATAGAACTGCCCGCAAGTCTTACGAGTTTGGGCGGCGGGGCGTTTGCGGGGTGCGATAATCTCAATATCACCATATCAAAGGATAACCCGAATTTTGTCGCCGAGGATAATATCATATACAATAAGGATAAAACCAAGATAATAGCCTGCGGCAAAACGGCGGCGGAGATTACCGTGCCGGGCAGCGTGAAAAATATCGGCGATCACGCTTTCAGTGAAAACGGCAACCTTGTTAAAATCACCATTTACGATATCGATGTGTTGGGGGACTCCGCTTTTGAAAATTGCGCCGCGCTGAAAGAGATATTTATTTACGACTATACCTCGCCGGATATAGGTTCGCGTTCGTTTTCGGGCTGCACGCTTAATATTTACGTGCCTTATAATGAGCTTTGGGCTTACGACATGATACGCGAAAGCGGGGTAGAAATAACCTGGCAGGAATTTTCGGTGCAATTTTACAACGGCGAAACGCTTTACGACACGCGAGAGGTAGATTACGGCGCCTATATATGGGAGCATGATCTGCCGGCGCCTTCTAAAACCGGTTACGTTTTTTGCGGCTGGTATGACAATGCGGAGTTTTCCGGCGAGCCTTACGTTCCGGACGATGTGTGGGATATTACGGAGGACGTCTCCCTTTACGCAAAATGGTCGCCTGCCGTGAATTATATAACCTTTTCCGGGTACGGGAGCGAAAATTTTGCAGATATGCCCGTCGTGTACGATCAGCCGATAGGCGCCCTTCCCGTCCCCGAAAGAACGGGCTATACTTTTTTAGGCTGGAAAGACGGGTATAACAGGTATTATGCCGCCGATAAGATATGGAGGAAAGGTAACGGCGGAGTAATGCTTACTTCCGATTGGAAAGTAAACGCGTATAAAATAACGTATGAGGCAAACGGCGGAACTCCCGAAAGTGCGGAAGAAACGGTAAATTACGGCGCCGTGCTTGATTTTTTGCCGGCGGCGGATAAGGCGGGGCACACCTTTGTCGGCTGGAACCTGCGGCAGGACGGGGAGGGGAATTTCCTTTCCGCCCCCTTTGAGTTTACCTATACCGATAATATCACCCTTTACGCGCAGTACGTTCCTAACGTTTATTCGGTTATGTTCGACAGGCAGGGCGGTTTCGGCGGGAGCGAGGGGGTAAACGCCGTATACGGCGAAGATATGACGAAAGCTTCCGCCCCCGTAAGGTTGGGTTACGCCTTTTTCGGGTATTTTACCGAGCCGGGCGGCAACGGGGTCAAATATTATAACGCCGACATGAGCAGCGCGGCGGTATGGGGCGTTGAGGAAGCCGAGGGCGGCGTTACCCTTTATGCGCACTGGCAGGCGGAAGTTTATACCGTTACGCTTGACGGCTGCGGCGGCAGCGGCAGGACGGGCGAAATATCCGCAACCTACAATTCGCCTATGCCCGCGGCGGTGGCGCCCGCAAGAGAGGGTTATATCTTTGAAGGGTACTATTCCGAGCCGAACGGCAGGGGTATTAAGTATTACAACGCGGACATGACGAGCGCAAACGTCTGGATACACGTCGGCAGCACCACGATTTACGCAAATTGGACGGCTGCTACTTATACAATAACAATTGATCAGTCAGGTGGTAGTGATGGCGCGTACTATGTTATTGTAACATATGGATCCCCCATGCCTTCCGCAACCGCGCCCTCTAAATACAGGTACGTGTTTATGGGCTATTATTCGGAGCCGGGCGGGCAGGGCACCAAATACTATAACGCCGACATGACCAGCGCGCATAACTGGGATATAGCGGTAACACCAGAGCATGCAAGCGGTTTGCTTTATGCATATTGGCAGGGGATAGAATGCGTTATAACCTTCGATTTTGATGGCGGCTACGGCGGCACAACTCAAATCACGGTGAGATACGGCGAGGAGATGCCTACCGAAGGGCTTGTTTTCCCCGAAAGAGACGGCTATAAATTCGACGGGTATTTTTTGAGGCCGCAATGGAGCGTACAGCAATATTACACGGGCGATTTTCAAAGCGCCCAACCCTGGAACAGAATTACAGATACCACGCTGTATGCCTCCTGGGACAGGATAGATTAAGCTTACTTTTTTGCCTCGGCAGAGTAAAACTTGCGCCCGGCGGCGCTTTGTATCCGCCGCGGCAGTAAAAAGTTTTGAAAGTTAAGTTTCATGAGTTTAATTACATGCATCGGATATAGGTAAAGTTATAAGGGGGATAGACCGATGGGCATTTTTTAAGGCACAGTAAAATAGTTTTTACACTGTTTTATTGTGCCTTTTTTAATAAAACAAAAATTGTTTTTTAAAGTAAAAGGAGATGAAATGAAAAAAAGAGTTTATGCTTTTTTGTTATTATTTATCTATGGACAAATTAGACATTGATATGGTTGAATTTGCTGAAAGAAAATAAGTATAAATTTTGTCAGCACTTACGTTTATAAGGTTCGGGCTCGTCTGTCAGCCCCAAAAGATAATCTACGCTTGTACCGTAAAATGCGGCAAGTTTTATAAGAATAGCCGTGGGAATATCGTTTTCGCCCGTCTCGTATTTTGAATAGCCCGTCTGGGACATATTGAGCATTTTTGCTACCTGCGATTGGTTAAGGTCTTTATCCTCGCGCAGGTCGCGTATCCGTTTATACATAGTTTTACCGCTGTTTAGTCTGAAACAATATTATATTATTTTATCATATGTTTTTAAAACACTTGACTTTTAACCTGTTTCAGGTTAAAATATACCTGTCAAATGAAATTTGGCAAAAAAATTTCAGGAGTTTGGTATGGGTAAATATGTGGAAAACAATCTTAGCAGAGATGAAAAGATAGTAAAAGTTGCAAAGCTTAACCGCTTGTTTCTTTTGGGCGCGTGGATAAAGGGCATTTTTTTATGTTTCCTACTTTTAATTCCCACGATAAAGGCGATTATTAAAACGGTGCAGTTTCATCACATAGAGTTGGGCATTACAAATAAGCGTATAATAGGTAAGACGGGGGTGTTCAATACCAAAACGCTGGACGCACCGTTGGATAAAATTCAGAACGTAGGCGTAAAGGAGACCTTTTTCGGAAAGATGTTTAATTACGGAATTATTGAAATAGATACTGCTGCCGGCTCTTTTTTATACGATGCCGTAAAGAATGCGAATAGTTTTAAAACCGCCGTCCTTGTACAGATAGACCAAGCCAAAGAAGACGCCTTGGCAAAACAGGCCTCGCAAATGGCTCAGGCAATGGCAAGCGCTATCAGTAAGTAATTACGGACCTTTGAGCGGCGAATATATAATAAACCTTATAAAGAGTGAACGCTTTGGCGGGCACTCTTTTTTATGTTTTAAGATATCAGGCGGCAATAAAATTTACAGCAATATGACAAAAATCACCGCGCGTAAAATTATGTAAAATTTTTTTAGGGCGAAAGCACACTTGCAAAAATCGGCGATAAGTAGTATAATATCTTAAAGGCAGATTAAAGGCAGAATTTGCAGGGTAAACGGAGGTTCGATGAAGAGCATATATACATACTACAAAGAGCGGCTTATAGAGATAGGCGGCAAAAACAGAAGCCTGTATATGCGCTTTTCAGGCAAAAAAACCGGGTACGACCTGGGCAGGCTTTTTTCCAAAGCGCCCGAGCTTGCCGGCGATTTTTTTGAGTTCCTGTGGTCGGGCAGGCGTGAAAAATTCACTCTTTTATCGCCCGAGATGAGCGTTCTCAAAAAGATACTTGTAACCGAAACCGATATTGTTCCAGTTAAAGGACCGCGCAAAAATCAGACCTTTGCCGCCGCGCTCGAAAGAGAGGCGGACGCGATAAGCGCCTTAAAGCGCGAGGCGGAGGATATAGAAAAGGAAACGGGGCGGTACGAGCTGTTCGTGGGCTATCCTTTCGTATGCGGCGGGTTAAGGGACATTATCGTGAGAGCTCCTCTGTTGTTTTTCCCCGTAGACGTGGAGATTGCCGAAAGAAACACCGTAACCATAAGCCTTAAACGCAACGAGAGGATAAGGCTCAATCAGGCGTTTGTGTTTGCCTACGCGCAGGCAAAGGGGCTGGACATAGCCGAGATGGAGACCGATTTCGATAACCTTAAACGGAGCGGCCTCGGCGGCACGCAGGAGGTACTCTCTTACCTAAAAAAGTTCGGGATACGCCTGCGCCCGCCCGAAAGCGACAAGCCGGTGCCGCTTAGCACGCTGCCCGAACCCAAATTCAGGGACGCGCTTTCGGTAATACCCGCATGCGGGCTGGTGCGCCATGCGCTTGCAAACTCCGTTTACAGCGATTATTCCGAACTCGAACGCACCCGCATGACAAACGACGCGATAGAGGAACTGTTCGAGCCCAAGCCGTCCCGCCGCCGCAAACCAAAAAAGAGCAGGGATCGCAACTGCTATTGCATAAGCGCGCTGGACTATGCGCAGCATAACGTGGTGGAAAAGGTGGCGGATTCCGGCAACATGGTAATTTACGGGCCGCCCGGCACGGGAAAATCGCAGACCATAGTCAATCTTATATCGGACGCGCTGTGCAAAGGCAAGCGCGTTTTGGTAGTGTCTCAGAAAAAAGCCGCGCTGGACGTGGTGTTTAACCGCCTTGGCGACCTCAGCGAAAAGGCCATGTTCATAGTAGATCCCGTAAAGGAGCGCAAGGCGTTTTACGCGCGCTGCCTTCTCCGCCACGAGGAAGCGCTTAACAAGGCGACGGGCGAACACTTTTCGGAATATGCCGACATATCTTTAAGGCTGGAGCGGGAAGCGGAGCGCCTTAAAAAGATATCGGACGCGTTCGGGGAAGACAGCGGGTTCGGGATAAGCCTAATGGACATGTATTACGGCTCCTTTATCCCCGGCAAAAACAGCGGGGAATACACCGTTTATTCCGAAATGATAAAGGACAAGACCCTTTGCGCCATGAATTACCCCGCCATGCGCGCCGCAATAGATTCGCTCCTCGAAAAGGACAAGACGGAAACCTTTTACAACTTTATGGAAAAGAAAAGGGAAAATCCGTTCATACAGCATCTTAAACCCGATATTCCCATAGATACCCTGGCTTTTGCGCGCACGCGGCTGAGCGAGCTCACCCGCTCTAAGTCCGCCGTGTTCGACGAGGCGGAATATCCTTTTGCCCGGCAGATAATGGCGCATTACGACAAGCTTTCGGACAGGAACAACGAAAAGATGTTCATACATATGCTCGCCGGGTTTGAAAACCCTTCTTCGGAAAAGTTTTTAAGGGTCAGCCGCATAATTTTTCCGCTCTATCCGTTCGCAAAAGCGCATATGCACAAGAACGAAAAGGAGATAGCGGCAAAATACAACGCGGCAAAAAAAGCCGTGTCGGAATTCGTGCGGGATTTCGATTTTCTCCGCGAGGTGCTTACGTACGAAGGTTACGCCATGGCGATAAACGGCATATTCGAGGGCAATAAAAACGTTGTGGCAAACCTCAAAGCGGCGCTTGTGGGATACGTAAAGGCAAACGACGTTTCCATCAGCATAAACAATCTTTCCCGCGCCGAAAAACATATCCTCGGTTTTGCCTATAAAATTTCCGCCGATTACGGGCAGTTCCGCAACACGCTGGAAAAACTTCTGCCGCTAAGGGTGTATCACGAGGTGATAAGCCTGGAAAAGGAGAGGAGGTCGGAGCTTTCCGCCACGGTGGACTTTGAGAACATAAAGGCGCGCATAAACGCGCTTACCGCAGAACTTGCAAGGGTGAGCAGAAAGATTTGCGAAGAGGCGTTTATTCCCGAATACCGTAAGATGTTCGAAACGGGGGAGGACTCCAAGGACTATCTTTACCAGATATCCAAAAAACAGAATCTGTGGGCTATCCGCCGCACCATGGAAGTGTTCGGGGACTATCTTTTAACGCTTTTCCCGTGCTGGCTGCTTTCACCCGAAAACGTGTCCTCCATACTACCTTTAAAAAAGAATCTGTTTGACCTGGTACTCTTTGACGAAGCAAGTCAGGTATTCATAGAAAACACGGTGCCCGCCATAATACGCGGAAAGAACGTGGTCGTCGCGGGGGACGCAAAGCAGCTCCGCCCCACTACCACGTTCATGAGAAGATATATGGGCGGCGCGGACGACGAGGAGGGCGACCTTACCATGCAGGCGGCGCTCGAGGTGGAGAGCCTTTTAGACCTTGCCGTGGCGCGCTTTGACAACGCAAACCTAACGTATCATTACCGCAGCCGTTCGCGCGGGCTGATAGATTTTTCCAACAAAGCCTTTTACGGGGGCATGCTGCACATTTCGCCCGACATAAGCCGGTCCATGCGCAACAAGGCGATAGAACGAATATTAGTAGACGGAACCTGGCAGGGCAGAAAGAACACCGCGGAGGCAGCCGAGATAATACGGCTTTTGAGAAAGCTATTTAAAGGGCGGGCGGGCGACACCATAGGGATAATTACTTTCGGTGCGGAACAGCAGTCCTGCATAGAGGACGCCATAGACAAAGAGTGCCGGGCAGACGCCGATTTCCGCACTGCCTACCTCAAAGCCGCCGGCCGCAAGGAGGACGGGCAGGACGTCAGCCTCTTTATAAAAAACATCGAAAACGTGCAGGGGGACGAGCGGGATATAATTATTTTCAGCATAGGTTACGCAAAGAACGAAAACGACCGCGTAGCCGCGCATTTCGGCGCCCTTTCGCTGGACGGAGGAGAGAACAGGCTGAACGTGGCGGTAACCCGCGCCAAGAAGAAAATATACGTCGTTACAAGCATAGAGCCGGAGGACCTTAAAGTAGACGGTACCAAGAACAACGGACCCAAATTGTTCAGGGCGTATCTTACTTATGCGCGTGCGGTTTCGGGCGGCAACAGGGCGGAAATAGCCGCCGTGTTAGATTCGCTGTGCCAGCCTTCCGATTCGGCTGCAAAGCATACCGAGCTCACCGTGCCGGTGGAGCAGCAGATAGCCGCAAAACTGCGGTCTTTGGGCTATGACGCGGATACCGACCTTGGCAGCGGGAGCAATAAGATATCGGTGGCGGTGTACGATAAAAGGCGCGGAAACTATATTCTCGGGATACAGGTGGACAAAGTGGTGTATTCGGCGGATGAAACGCCGCTCGAACGGGACGTGTACGCCTGCCGTTTTCTCGAACAGAAGGGCTGGAACGTCATGCGGGTGTGGAGCCGGGACTGGTGGCACAACTCGCACGAAGTTACCGAGCGCATCTGCCGCCGCATAGACGCCGTGCT
>CASELQ010000031.1 GCA_949288785.1 uncultured Eubacteriales bacterium
GCCGCCATAAGGCAGGCAACCAAAAAAACCGATAACTTTTTCATTTCTTCTCCCTGGCGCGTCAGTGCGCCGCTGTATGATTTGCCGTTATTATACCCTCCCCCAAGAATTATGTCAACTGTTTTTATGTATATTTTCATTTTTTTGCAATATTTTTTTGTATATATTCATTTTTTTATGAATATTTAGTGAATATATTCAATTTTGTAAAAAGACTGCAAATATACCGCGCCGCGCCCGCCATATAATAAAATTCTCCCCGGCAAAAAGTTTTGCCGGGGACATAAACCTAGTTAAAAATATAAAACTATATATAAATGCAATCGGGGTTGCGGCGGCTTAACATTATAATTTAATGATAACGTTTAATTATTTAAAATTTACGCCTTATCGTTATCGCCGTTATCTTATGCCGTACCGAAAAAAGCCGTTATCGCTTTTTTCAGGCGTTTTTGCCGCCGTCGTTTATATACAAAATACCAAGGCAGTCCTCCCCGCAATGGCTGGTTATGGTGGCGCCCGCACGCGTTACGTTTATGTTTTTGAACCCGCGCTCTTTGAGTATTTCCCGCACCTCGGCAAGGGTCTGCGGATTTGCGGTTGTATAGGTAAGGAACACCTCTTCTTTATCCGGGTTATCGAACTGTTCCAGGATATCCCTTACGTAGTTTTTTACCACGTGCTCGAAGTTGCCGCGATATTTTTTGCCGGCGATCATTCTGCCCTCTTTCAAAATTATCTGCGGGCGGATCTTGAATAAGTTTGCGCCCAAAAGCGCGAGCGCGCTGCACCTGCCGCCTTTATAAAGGTAGTCCACCCTTTTAAGTTCAAAACTTGCCTGCACATACGGAATACGCCTGCAAGTCTTTTCGTAAACCTCCTGCGGGGACAAGCCCTTATCTATGAGTTTTTTTGCGTATATCACAAGGAGCGCTATGCCGGTGGAAAGGGTTCTGCTGTCAGCCACAAACACGTTTTTGAACTTTGCCGCAGCCTTTACGGCATTGCCGTATGCCGCCGAAAGTTCGCTGGAAAGCGAAAAATGCACGACTGCGTCATACTCCCCGAGTATTTTTGAAAAATGCTCGGTATACTGCTCCTCGTTCACCGCGCTGGTTTTAGGCAGAATTTTGTGCTCGTTTACAAAACTTATGATTTCGTCCGAGGTAATTTCCCCGTCGTAACCCGATTTATCGCCCAGAATAACGGTAAAGGGTACTATTTTTACATCGTATTTTTCTATAATTTCGGGGGTAAGATCTACTGTGGACTCTGCGGATACCGCAATTTTCATGACTACCTCTCTTTGCCGCCCTGCCTCGCGGCAACTGCCGCCTGCGGCTTACGGCTTTATATTTTAATTTTACTAATATTTTATTGTTACAATTATTTTTATCAAACTACTTTAATTATTATTTTGTCTACATTTGCCGAATGTACGGTAGAGTACGCTTTTAAGTTCTCTACCGTCAGTAGAATTTATTGCTTTAAGCCCTGTTTTTGTTTGATTATATAATGATTTTGTGATATAATACGTTTATGGGCGTTAAAGAAAATTTTGCCGCAAATCTGATAAAATACAGAAAAGCCATGGGGCTTACCCAGGCCGAGCTTGCAGAAATCATAAATTACTCTGACAAGGCGGTAAGCAAGTGGGAGCGGGCGGAATCCTGCCCCGATCTCGAAACCGTTAAGGTAATTGCGGACTTTTTCGGTGTTTCTATAGACAGTCTTATTGCCGAAGTTACCGAAGAAAAGCCAAAACTACCAGCGGGAACAAACAAGCGCCGCACCATTGTTTATCTGCTGGCAACCGGCGCGGTATGGCTCATTGCCATTTGCTGTTACGTATTTCTGGACATTATTTTCCCCCAAATACGGCACTTTTGGCCTAACTGGCTTGCCCTTGTCTATGCGGTGCCCGTTTCCGCGGTGGTACTTTATATATTTACTTCCGTTTACAAGAGCAAGATTTTAAGCACCGTTTTCACCTCGCTTTTCGTTTGGTCCACCCTTGCGGCGCTGTACCTTTCGCTTTTATATCTGCTGCCCGCACTTCCTCCGCGGCTGTGGGAGATTTTCCTTATAGGCGTGCCCTTACAGGTGCTCATAGTATGCTACTATTTTTACGGGCTTTTCAAAAGGCGTGAAAAAAAGCGCAAATAGAAAAATAAGAAAAATTTGACTATAAACGATAATTATCTGACCTTATATAAACGACAATTAAACGGGGCTGAAAGCGGTTTTTTGCCGATTTCAGCCCCGTTTTGACTTCAACCCCGCTGCATTTATAAATTAAGACGGTAATTGTGAAATATTATTCTACAACGTTACTTACCGATTGATAGTAAAATTCGGATAGCAGACAAAAAGCGTACCGTTAACCAATCAGTTAAGGGATATATCTTTGAGTTCGGAATATTTTTTTACTGCCACTTGCTTTATGGCATCTAAATTTTCGCCCTTTTCAAACGCCTCGTCGCTCATTTTTTTGGCGAGAAAAATTGCGTCCGTATCGTAACCCAAATCGCCCAGATCGTTCATGAATTTGCCGCTCTGGCGATCCCCCATAAAGTCCCCGGCGCCGCGCATCTTATAGTCGTATTCGGAGATCTTAAACCCGTCCGAATTGCTTTCGAGAATTTTGAGCCGTTCCAAGGACTGCGGGTTTTTTGCCGAAGTCATTAAAAAACAATAACTCTTTTTATCCGATCTCCCCACCCTGCCACGGAGCTGATGGAGCTGGGAAAGCCCGAACCTTTCGGCGTTATATATTACCATTACGGTGGCGTCCGGCACGTCCACCCCCACTTCTATAACGGTGGTGGAGCACAGCACGTCCGTGCGCTTTTCGCGGAAGGTGCGCATTATCTCTTCCTTTTCCTTATCCTTCATTCTGCCGTGCAACAGCCCCACCCTTACGCCCGGCATTTTGGAAACGAGATCCTCGTAAAGTTCGGTTACGCTTATCACCGCGCCCTCTTCGTCCCCCTCTATCTTGGGGCACACGAAATACGCCTGATTGCCGTTTTTTACTTCCCTTGAAATAAACCCCAGCATATCGTTATACTTTTCTGCGGGAACTATGTTGGTTTGCACCGCCTTTCTCGAAGCCGGCTTATCCGATATGGTGGTTATGTCCAAATCGCCGTAAAAGATAAGCGAAAGGGTACGCGGTATGGGCGTGGCGCTCATGACCAGCACGTCCGGCGTAACGCCTTTATTTAAAAGGCTGCTCCTTTGCGCCACTCCGAAACGCTGCTGCTCGTCGCACACGCAAAGGGACAAATTTTTAAACTCCACGTCCTCCTGCAATATCGCGTGCGTACCCACGAGTATATTTATAATACCGAACCTCAGAGCGCCCTTCATTTCGCGCTTTTCCTTTGCCGTCATCGAACCCGTCATAAGCCCTATGTTGCACTCCGGAAAAGCGCGCTTTACGGCCGCGTAATTCTGGCGGGCGAGCACTTCGGTGGGCGCAAGCATGGCTGCCTGATATCCGCTCGATACGGCAATATATATGGCGCACATGCTTACCGCCGTTTTGCCGCTGCCCACGTCCCCCTGCAACAGCCTGTTCATGACGGTGGCGCCCGTCATATCCGCAAATATCTCGTTCACCGCCGCTTTCTGCCCGGCGGTGAACTCGAACGGAAAACGCAGGGTTATGAACGCAAGCATATCTTTTGCGGTGCAATCGTACCTGTTTATACGCACCTGTTCCTTTCCGCCCTTTATTATGCGGAAGGCGGAGATGAGCGCAAAATATTCCTCTTCCGCAATCCTGTTCCCCGCCTTTTTCAATTTATCAAAATCGGTGGGGTTATGCACCTCACGGTAGGCGGCGTAAAGATCGGGCAGGCCGTATTTTGCGCATATGCTTTTGGGAATGATGCTCGCGGGCTTTTCTATATCTACGGCAAGGCGCACCGCGTCCCTTACCGCCTTTTGGGTAAGGTTGCCTTTAAGGCGGTACTGCGGCACTATGCCCTTTAACCTGAACGCTTTGTCGCACTGTTCGAAAGAGGGGTTCGTAAGGCTCACGGCGCCGTTTTCTCTCCTTACCCTGCCGTAAAAAAGGTATTCCTCGCCCGGCTTTAAGCGGGCGGCGATATACGGCTGATTGTACCATATAACGTAAAAATAAAACCCCTCCTGCTCGCACAGCGCGCGCACCTGCCCGCCGCGGCGATAGTACCTTACCTGCGGCTCCCCCGATATTCGCCCGCAAGTTAACACCATGTCGTTATGATAGGCGTTTATGAGCGGCGTGCGGCTGCGCATGTCAAGATAAGCGCGCGGAAACAGGCGGATAAGCCCCGCCGTGTCGAAAATTCCCATTTTATTCAAATCCTGCTCGCGCTTTTCGTTTATTCCGCGTATCTTAAATAGTTCCATTTTGTTACCTAACAAAAAGCGGGAAAGAACCGCTCTTTCCCGCTGCCTTTCTATTCAAGGGCGATGAAGTAATAATATATCGGCTGACCGCCGTAATGCAGTTCCACATCGCAATCAGGATATTTCTCCGCAAGTTCGTCTCTCAGTTTCTCCGCGTCCTCTTCCTTTACGTCCTGCCCGTAATACAGGGTTATAATCTCCTCGTCGCTGCGGAGTTTGTCTATAAGTTCCATGGTAACGGTTCCGACTTCCGTGCCCTTGGCAAGTATCTTCTTGTTGTCCAGCCCCATGATGTCGCCCACTTTCAAGTCAAACCCGTAAAGGCGGGTGTTTCTCACCGCATAGGTTACCTGCCCCACGTTCACGGTATCCAACGCGTGAATCATGTTGGCCTTGTTCTCGTCTACCGGCAGGTCCGGGTTGAACGCCAGCGCAGCCGCAAAACCCTGCGGGATGTTCTTGGTGGGAATAACGTGGATCATCTTGTTTTCCACAAGCGATTTGGCCTGTTCCGCCGCAAGTATTATATTCTTGTTGTTGGGGAATACGAACACGTTTTCCGCGTTTATCCTTGCAACCGCGTCCGCAATGTCGCTGGCGGAGGGGTTCATGGACTGGCCGCCCTCTATCACCGCGTCTACCATAAGGTCCTTAAAGATGCTGGTAAGCCCTTCCCCGGCGGAAACGGCAAGCATGCCCATCTCCTTTTTCTCCTCTTCGTACTTCTTCATGAGGGCGCGGTTCTGTTCCAGCATATTCTCTATTTTCAGTTTGTCAAGTTCGCCGAGTTCCAGCGCTTTGGAGAGCGCCACGCCCGGCTGATTGGTGTGTACGTGCACTTTTACAAGTTCAAGGTCGCCTATAACTATAACGCAATCGCCGATAGTCATAAGGAACTCTTTGAGTTTTTCTATGTCCGCCGTGGTGGTCTGTTTTTTCAGGTTTATTATGAAAAATTCCGTGCAGTATGCAAATTCTATGTTGCCGAGGCTCATTATGTCCGCGTGTTCCATAAGGGTATCGCCCGAAGAACCCGCGTCTGCCACAAACGCTTCTCCCTTTACCGTTTCACCGAGAAGTGCTTTCTGCATTCCCGTGAATACGTGTATAAGCCCCTTGCCGCCCGCGTCCACCACGCCTGCCTTTTTCAGCACGGGGAGCAAAGACGGCGTTAACTGCACCGCGCTCTCGCCTGCGGAAAGTATCTCTTTGAAAAACGCCTCGAAATCCGAACAGCGGCGCTTTATGCCCTGGGCGTGCTCTGCCATCATCCTTATAACGGTGAGCATGGTGCCTTCTTTGGGCTTGCTTACCGCGCCGTATGCTATCTCCGCGCCGGACATAAGCGCCTGCGCAAAAGTCTTAACGTCAATTTCCTCTGACTTTTTTAATACCGTACATATACCGCGCATTATCTGGGATAAAATAACGCCCGAATTGCCCCTTGCGCCCCTGAGCGCCCCGCGGGACACCGCTTCCGAAATCTCTGCCATCTTGTTGCTCTGGCAGTTGATGAGTTCTTTTACCGCCGATTGGAGAGTGAGAGACATATTTGTGCCCGTATCCCCGTCCGGCACGGGAAAGACGTTCAGCGCGTCTATACTCACCCTGTTTATTTCGAGCATCTTTGCCGCCGTCAATATCATTGACTTGAACATTGCTCCGTTTATGGTTTTCTGCATATATTCTCCTGAAAAGAGGGATAATCAATTTAATCGCTTATTCCGATAAACCGTTATCTTTCCACACCCATTACATTTACGTTCATTGTATCGACTATCATACCCGTAAACCGCTCTACCTTGTATTTTATGGATTCTTTGAGCGCGTCCACAACGGCGTGTATGGAAACGCCGAATTTTACTACCACAGCCACGTCTATAAATATCCTGTCCCCCGAACTTTTTACCTTTACGCCCTTAACGCGGGATCCGAACTTGAAAAAACTTATTACCGAATCCAGAAAGCTGGTGGGGACAAATGAAACTATGCCGTAGCAATCCATTGCCACGTGCGATACGTAACGCGCTATTGTACTGTCGGATATAACGATTTTACCGTAAATGTTGTTCGTTTTAACTGACATAACGACCCCTTGATAAGCGTTGTGTTTATTTTACTATATTTGAGCCTTTTTTGCAACCCTTTCATTCCAAATTTTCCTTTTTTTTCGTTTCCGAACGGGTTTTTTAAGATTTTTTATTAAATCTTATTAAAAAAACTTGCTTTTTTATTCCCGATATGGTAAAGTATCTGTTGCTGACAAAGCAGTAATTCCCGGCGGAGGATATAGATATGAGCAGAATATGCAGTGTATGCGGCAAAGGCAAACTTTCCGGAAACACGGTAAGCCACTCCAATCGCAAAGCGCCCAGGCAGTATGAAGCAAACCTGCAAAAAATAAGCGTTAAACATGCGAACGGCTCCGTTTCCAAAGAATATGTTTGCGCAAGGTGCATTAAAAGCGGCAAAGTGGAAAGAGGTTAATGCCAAAACGGCAAAATCCGCCTTACGGCGGATTTTTTTATGCCCTTTTTCCGATACGCGCACTTTTCATCATTTGCCTGAAACTATCTGCCGCCATATTATTAAAGCCTGCGGATATATGCGCATAGTTGCATATATCCGTTTTTTTAATACAGACGCAGAATATTTATCAAGTAAATAATGCGAGTTTAAGCAAATTTTATTTATGCAACCTGTTACTTATATTTTATATTTTTACGATTTCGGCGGATATTTCGCCGTTCCCTATCGTTGCCGCGCAATAGGATTTTTGCCCGAAACGGCTCATGGCGCCGGGATTTATATATGTTATCCCGTTGCATATTATTATTTCCGCTCTGTGGGTATGCCCGAAAAATACCGCCTTTACCCCGAGCTCCTCCGCGTGCGCCATAAGTCTTTTAAGCCCGCTTTTAACGTGGTACCTGTCCCCGTGCACGAGCAGTATTTTCATACCTTCGGCTTCAAAGACGTATTCTTCCCCGCCGCCGTCGCAATTGCCCATAACGGCGTAAATTTTATTTTCGTACTTAGGGCAAAACGCGCGAATATCGCGGAAATAATCTCCCGTATGAAAGATGTAATCGGCTTTTTCAAAGAGCGGTTCTATTGACTTTAACCCGGCTATGTTGCCGTGGCTGTCAGATACGGCTATTATTTTCTTCATTTAACTTTTCCTTTAAGGCGCACAGCGCGCGGTATCTGTGCGATATGGAATTTTTTTCTTCCGCCGTGGCAACCCCAAGGCTCTTATTGAGGTCAAAACTGTAAAATAACGGGTCGTAACCGAAACCGCCGGTTCCCTCGCACCCGTAAAGTATTTTTCCGTACGTTTCGCCTTGGGCTGAAATTATCTTCCCGCCCGGATAATATAAGACGAGCGCGCTTACGAACTTTGCCTCTCTGTCCTTAATATTTTCCATATTTTTAAGTAAAAGCGCGTTGTTGTGTTTGTCATCACCGTCCCCGGCGTAACGGGCGCTGTATATTCCGGGCGCGCCGCCCAGCGCGTTTACGCACAGCCCGCTGTCATCCGCCAACGCGGGCAGCCCCAATGCGTCTGACACGGCGCGCGCCTTTATAAGCGCGTTTTCGTAAAAGGTGGAGCCCGTTTCCTCTATCTCGGCGTCCAGCCCCATTTCTTTGTAGCCCACCACCTTATACTCGGGCAGCATTTCGCCTATCTCGCGTATTTTGCCCTTGTTGGCGGACGCAAGCACAAGTATCGGTTTATCTGTCTTCTCGCACATTTTTTATCGCCTCCGTTAATTTAACGTAATCTTCCGCGGACAGCGTTTCGCCGCGGCAGCCCTTTTTAAGCCCCGCCCGTTCAATCGCCTGCGCGGCTTTTTCCCGCGGGAGTTTAAATATATTTATAAGATTGTTTTCAAGCGTCTTTCGGCGGGAGGAAAACCCCGCGCGCACTACATTGCGCACCTCTTTTAAATCCGCGCCCGCAAACTTGTTTTTTTCTATCTCTATTTTAACCACGGCGGAATCTACCTTGGGCACGGGCGTAAATTTTTCTTTTGGTACGTTTAGCATAATCTTTGCGCTGCCGCGCAAGTTTACGCCTACCGTTATTGCGCCGTATTCGGGCGTGGCGGGTTTTGCGGCAAGCCGCTCCGCCACTTCCTGCTGAACCATAACCGTCATGGAACGCAAAAAAACCGCATCTTCCAAAAACCGCATTATTATGGGCGTGGTTATATAGTAAGGCAGATTTGCACAAAGAAAATATTCCCCGCCCATTCGGCGCTCTACGCTCTCCATGCTCTCTTTCATTATGTCTTTAAAAACCAGCGTTACGTTGTCCGCGCCCGAAAGCGCGCGGGAAAGCACGGGCTTTAACCTTTCGTCTATCTCGTAGCCTACCACTTTGCCTGCTCTTAAAGCAAGCGCCGAGGTGAGCGCGCCTGCGCCGCAGCCTATTTCCAGCACGCCGTCCGTCTTTTTAGCGCCCGGTATTTCCGCTATTTTATCGAGCAGGGTTATATCGGTAAGAAAATTCTGCCCGTATGCCTTTTTCAGCGTTACTCCGCTTTCCGAGAGCAGTTTTTTTAATGATTCTGCCATAATTTACCTGTTTTTATAATGTATAATATCGGTTTTTGTACACACACTTAATTACGTAAAGAGTTAAATAACCTTTACGAAAAGTTTTACTAAAGACTTGAAGAGGCGGCGGCGAATTTATTTCGCCGCCGCCTCTTTCCGCATTTTAAGTTTTTAACTTGGGAAACAACGTAAGTGCGTTTTTCATTACGGCGGCGGCAAGAGCCTCTTTATCGGTATTTCTTATTAAAGCCAATTTTTCAAGTATTATGGGAATATTTGCCGGCTCGTTCACCGTGCCGCGCTTTCCTTCCGGCGCAAGGTAGGGGCTGTCCGTTTCGGTAAGGATCCTGTCCTCCGGGATATACGCCGCAACTTTGGGCAGATTTGCCGCGTTTTTAAAAGTTACCGTGCCGCCGAACGCAAAATACAACCCCATATCGAGGAGTATTGCGGCACTTTCCTTACTGCCCGAATAACAGTGCATAACTCCGCCGTAAACAAGGTTTGCGCGCTGCTCTTTTAAAATGGCAATTGCGTCTCCCATAGCGTCCCTTACGTGAATGCTTAAAGGGAGTTTTTTTTGCTTTGCTATCTCCATCTGCCTGATAAAACAGCGCTTTTGCAGTTCTTTATCTACCGGCGGATAATGATAGTCCAGCCCGATTTCTCCGATTGCCACGCACTTTTTGTGGTCTGCAAGCCGCAGGATTTCCTCCTCGCCTTCCTCGTTATACCCGCTCACGTCAGAAGGGTGAACGCCCGCCGCAAAAAATACCGCGGGGTACCTTTCAGCCTGCTCCATTGTAATGCGCGAAGTTTCCGCCGTGCAGCCTATGTTTATTACCTTTTCTACCCCGGCGGCAAGAAAACTGCCTACCACTTCGCTCTCTCTGCATATAAGTTTGGGGTCGTCTAAATGACAATGCGTATCTATGTACATTTTTTTATTATGATTAAGATTATATCCGGCGCCGCCTTATAACTTTAAGTCCGTTACCGGCAGTTGCCCGCAAGTTCGCTTTACGTTAAATTACTGCCGGCAAAAGCAAGTTAAAAGCAGCCCGAAATTGCGTTGCCTTTCAGCCGCTGCCCGCCGACGGTATCGGTCGGGGCGGTATCAGACGGTGGATCGGTCCGCCGACGGTATCAGTCGGGGCGGCATTAAAATATCTCGCTGCCGTCCGCCACGTCTCTTTCCGGCGAAAGGAAGGAAAGTTTTCCGCTCTCTTCTTCCGCGCAGAGTATCATACCTTCGCTCAGTATCCCGCAAAGTTTTACCGGCTTTAAGTTGGTTACCATGGTGAGTTTTTTGCCCACCAGATATTCCGGCTCGTAAGCGCCGGCTATCCCGCTTACCACGGTGCGGGTTTCGTTGCCTACCTTTACCGTAAGTTTAAGCAGTTTTTTGCTCTTTTCCACCTTTTCGCAGGCGATGACGGTGGCGATTTTTAACTGCACCTTTGCAAAATCTTCTATACCTATTTCCGCCTTTGCGGGCTTTTCTTCGGCTTTCTGCGAAGATTCGGGCGCTTTTTCTTTTACGGGTTCTTCCATTTTTTCTATCTTCTCCATTGTTTTTTCCGCGTCTATCCTCGCAAAAAGAATTTCGGGCGCAGAATTTACTTCAAATACTTCGGTTTTATCAAATTCGTTAAGACCGTCAAACGGCTTTATCTTTTTGCCGAATATTGCCGCCGCCTTTTCACACGTTTCCGGCATAAACGGCGAAAGGACGGATACGCCGATAAGAATACTTTCGCACAGGTTATAAAGCACCGTTTCCAGCCGCGCCTTTTTGCCTTCGTCTCTCGCGAGCAGCCAGGGGGTGGTTTCGTCTATATACTTGTTCGACCTGCGGAAAAGCGAAAAAATCTCTTCTATCGCTTCGGATATGCGGTACTCGTCCATCTTTTTTTGCACTCTTTTAAAGGTGCCCGCCGCAACGTTTTTCAGCTCCTCGTCCACACCATCGGCGGCGCCTGTATAATGCGCTTTGCCGCCGAAATATTTATTTACCATTGCCGCCGTGCGGCTTACAAGGTTTCCGAACACGTTGGCAAGGTCCGAGTTTATCTTATCTATCACCATCTGCCAGGAAATGAGCCCGTCGTTATCGAACGGCATTGCGGTAAGCACGTAATAGCGCACCGCGTCCTTTCCGAACAGGGACACAAGGTCGTCCGCATAAATCACGTTGCCCTTGGATTTGCTCATCTTCCCGCCGTCCTGCAGCAGCCAGGGGTGCCCGTACACCTTTTCGGGAAGAGGGAGCCCCAGCGCCATTAAAAATATGGGCCAGTATATCGTGTGAAACCTTATTATATCCTTGCCCACGATATGCACCGCCGGCCAGTATTTATTGAATTTTTCTCCGCTATTGCCGTCCGCATCGTACCCAATGCCCGTTATATAGTTGGTAAGCGCATCCAGCCAGACGTAAACAACGTGCTTATCGTCAAAATCCACGGGGATGCCCCACTTAAAGGAACTGCGTGAAACGCACAGATCCTGAAGACCCGGTTTTAAAAAGTTGTTTATCATCTCGTTCTTGCGGGAGACGGGCGCAATAAATTCCGGATGCTCTTCGTAATACTTTATCAGCCTGTCCGCATATTTGCTCATCCTGAAAAAATACGCCTCTTCGCGCGACTTGGTAACAGGCCTGCCGCAATCCGGGCATTTGCCGTCCTTTAACTGGCTCTCCGTCCAGAAAGATTCGCACGGGGTGCAATACCAGCCCTCATAAGAACCCTTGTATATATCCCCCTGCTCGTAAAGCTTTCTGAATATCTTTTGCACCTGCCGCTCGTGAGAGAGGTCGGTGGTTCTTATAAAATTATCGTAAGACACGCCGCACAGATCCCATATGCGTTTTATTTCAGCCGCCACGCCGTCCACAAATTCCTGCGGAGTCTTGCCGGCAGCCGCCGCTTTTTCCTCTATCTTCTGCCCGTGCTCGTCAGTACCCGTCTGAAAAAATACGTCGTACCCCTCGGCGCGGCGGAAACGCGCTATGCTGTCCGTTAATATCGCTTCGTATGTGTTGCCTATGTGCGGCTTGCCCGATGTGTAGGCTATTGCCGTTGTGATATAAAAACTGCCCTTCATACTTCTCCTTTACGCGGTGAATATTAAATTTAACGCTTTACCGTTATGCGGGTTTTTGCAGCGGCGGACTTTCTTTTGCCAAGTTTTATTTTATGCCGCGGCGGCTTTTGTGCGCCCGGTCTTCGGCGTATGGGCTTTATTGCCGCATTTTTTGCCGAAACGCCTGCCGCCGCACTCTCCAAAACCAGCCGGGCGCCCGAACGCCCGAACGCCATTTTTTACGGCTCGCCTGAACCAAACTTATTTTCAGCGGTTTGTTATCAGGTTGCCGCCCGCTTGTTTGCCGATTGCCGCCCGCCTTTGCCGTACGTTCCCCGCTGCTGCGCAAACTTGATTTGTGCCGACGCCTGCACAGCCGGGCGCGGCGACCGATTCAGCGCGCAATACGTTGATTATACTGAAATTTTACCACAAAACTCTTTCATATTCAAGTGTTATAAGTCATAAAGTTTAAATATGAACGTAATTTTCGGGTGTGTAATCACCGTATCTATAACCGTTTTGCTCTTTACTGCGCCGGAAGCGGCGCTTGCCGCATTTTTATCGGGCGGTAATAAGGCGCTGGAACTTTCACTTAAACTCGTGGTCATTTACTGCGTTTGGATGGGCGTGTTCGGCGTAATGGAAAAAACGGGACTGTCGGCTAAATTTGCACGGCTCTTAAAGCCGGTAAACAAAATTTTGTTCGGCAATGTGCCGCCCCTTGCAAACGATTATATGGCGCTCAATATCTCCGCAAATATATTGGGAATGAGCGGCGCTACCACGCCCATGGGCATAAAATCCGTTCAGGAACTGGAAAAACACCCCGGCACCGAATATGCGATCGCCATGTTTTTCGTCATAAACGCCACGAGCGTGCAGTTGATACCTTCCTCGGTGCTTGCCCTGCGCACTTCAATGGGTTCGGCATCGCCCTCGGATATAATTCTGCCAACCATTTTGGCAACGCTGCTTTCAAGCGTTATAGGTATACTCTTAGTAAAGATTTTTATAAAAAAGACGTGAGAAAAATTTTTAACAGGTACTGAGATGTCCGTTTATATAATTCCGCTGCTGTTTCTTTTTATATTCATATACGCGCATTTTAAAAAGGTAAAGATATACGATTCGTTTACCGAAGGCGCAAAATCCGCCGTGCCGCTTGCCGTAAGCATCTTTCCCTATCTTGCGGGTATGTTCGTAATGACCGAACTGTTCGAGGCAAGCGGACTTTCAGAGGCAATATCAAATTTTCTTGCGCCCGCCTTCGGCTTTATGGGCATACCCAAAGAACTTACGCGGCTGGTGCTAATAAAGCCCTTTTCGGGCAGCGGGGCGCTTGCCGTTTTAAGCGATATATTCACCGAATACGGAGTGGACAGCTATCTTTCCCGCTGCGCCTGCGTCATATACGGCAGCAGCGAAACGGTCTTTTATATCGCCGCCGTTTACTTCGCGGGCGCCAAAACTAAAAACCTTTTTAAGCCCGTAGTTATCTCTCTCGTTGCCTCTTTCGCCTCGTGCGTGTTCGCCTGCTTTATATGCCGGATAATGTAGTTAATTCCTGACTTTTCAACATATTATGTCAGACATAATTAACTCGAAAAAAGATAAATATAATAAAGCGATTTTTCAGTATATAATCAGAGGGGCTTACAAGAACTTGTAAGCCCCCTGTTTTATTTCCCCTGCCCTCTTTTTTATTTCATTCCGTCCTGTTGCTTTAATAGAAATTTACTGTTTAGTCCACCTGCACCTGCCGTGTGTTTTAGCTGCTCAGCAAGCTTTGCGGGGCGGTTCATATCCGCCATTGAAACAATTCCGTACTCCGAATAATTATAAAAAGAATAATTATATTCCCAATCGCCGTCCGTTGAAATTGCATAGACTTATATTATTTTCAAAAAGCCTTCTCTTTTTCGGGAAACTGCTCCGCTGTCGCTACGCAGGGCTCGTGCGTTTTTACTGCCCGTCATAGCCGCCCGAACCGGGGACCTCTCCCATATACCATTTGCGTTTTTACTGCCCGTCATAGCCGCCCGAACCGGGGACCTCTCCCATATACCATTTCCGATGAATTGTCAAGTTAAGTGCAACAGTAGGAGAGATTTAGTTCAAACAAATCTTGCGGAGTTTGGTAATGCAAAACTTTCTTGGGCCTGGCGTTGATTAACGCCAGGTTCTTTTTTAATGTTGCAGGACTCACTCTCGAAAGGTTTCTTCCCTTTGGATAAAATTCCCTGAGCAGTCCGTTTAAGTTTTCATTCGTTCCTTTCTGCCAGGCACAATACGGGTCGGTAAAGTACATATCGCATTTTAAGGCTTTCTCTATCTCTCTCCAACATGCAAACTCGCTGCCTCTGTCGTAGGTGATCGTCTTTACCGCTCCTTCGGGAAACTTGGAAAGCGCATCAATTATCGCTTTCGCCATCGTTTCTCCCTTTCTGTCCGGGATCTTGATCGCGATGTAATATCTCGTTTTTCTTTCCGCAAGCGTGGCAAAGCATGCTTTGCTTTTCCCTTGCCCCGATACCACTGTGTCCGCTTCCCAATGCCCGAACTCTTTGCGGCTGTATACGCTTTTATCCCGTTTGCGTATACTCTTACCCGTCGTGAACCTTCCGCCGTTGCCCATGCGTTTACGGGTTTTCCCTTTTCTCCGTAGGTTTTTCAGAGTGGAACGCAAGTACCTTTCGTCTATCCAACGGTATATTGTCTTAAACGACGGCATCTTCATCCCGCACGGAGTATTGGCTATCTGTTCGGGCGACCATGTTTGCGACAGCTTTTTGTCTATGTACTCCAATACCTCCTGTTTCCAAAACATTCCCCGGTGGCGGTAACTGTTGCGCAGATTGCTTTTCTTTTGCGCCGTATACGGATAATATCTCGGGATATCTCTGTAAAAGGTACAATTCCGC
>CASELQ010000032.1 GCA_949288785.1 uncultured Eubacteriales bacterium
TTTACCCTTAAAGATATAGCGGGGCTTGAAAAAGCGCTGGAAGGCGCGCGCTTTTCTCCGAAAGAGATAAGAACGGCAATAAGTTGCATATCGGAGTATATCCCCGGCGCCGATGCCTATGAGTTTATAAACAAAATGTTCGGAGAGGATGGCGGGGCGAAAGAATAATTGTAAAACCGTTAAAAAGGCAACGGGTTATGTAAAGCTTTTCGTAACGGACAAGCGCCCGGTAATAATCAAAACGTAACATTTTAACCAAATAAACCGGCGCAGCGCGAGTGTGCAGAAGATATTAAAACCATTTGTGAAATTAAAAAATGCGATAAAAATTTTGAATATTATAGAAAGTCGCCGTGAGCATGGGCTGCATTTGCCGCTTTTGCGGTATTTACGGGGGGGGCACCTTTATTATGACGGCATTTATTAAAACATAAGTAAAGCATAAGGGAATTTTACTTTTTGCTTGACAGGGGCTTTTCCCGGGTTTATAATTTTATTCAGAGGCCGATTATGAAAGTATTGTTGTTTAACGGAAGTATTCATAAAGACGGAACTACAAGCGCCGCACTTAAAATAGTGGCGGATGCGATAATAAAGAACGGCGTGGAGGCGGAGATACTGCAAATAGGCGCCGCACCCGTAAGCGATTGCCTTGCATGCGGCAAATGCGCGGAATTCGGCCGCTGCGTTATAAACGACGTGGTGAACGAATGGGCGGAAAAGGCGAAGGATGCGGACGGGTTTGTATTCGGCTCGCCCGTGTATTACGCCCACCCGGACGGCAGGATATTATCCGCAATGGACCGGCTTTTTTATTCCGCGGGGAGATTCCTTGCGCATAAGCCGGGCGCAGTAATAACTGCGGCAAGGCGGGCGGGCAACACCGCCTCGCTGGACGTACTTGCAAAACACCTCACCATAAACCAGATGCCCGTGATTTCATCCACTTACTGGAATATGGTTTTCGGCGCGAAAAAAGAGGACGTTTTGGCGGATAAAGAAGGGGTTCAGACCATGGAAACGCTGGGCGCGAACATGGCGTGGCTTATTAAGTGTATAAAGGCGGGCGAAAACGCGGGTATAACCCCGCCGCAGACCTCCGCCAAAATCAAGACCAATTTTGTAAGATAGCCGTAAAAAGGCAAAAACGCGCGTTTTTATGCGTAACGGCGCGGACTTTTGCGGTTTAACGGGCATATGCAGGTATATGCGGGGCGAAAGCCTGCCCTCCTCTTTTATTGACTGTGCGGGGGCATATGCGGACATAAGCGGAGCGGAAGTGCGCCGCGGCTAAACGCCGATCACACAAAAGCGGAGAGGCAATTTACCGTAAGGAGCGGCATATTAACCGTAAAAATATATACGAAAAAAATTTATAAGGAGATAAATATATGAAGAAGTACGAGTGCAAAATTTGCGGTGAGATTTTTATCGTAAAAGACGGGGAAGAGGCTGTTTGCCCCAAGTGCAAAGCCACGGGTGATAAACTTTTGCTTTTGGGCGAAGTAAAGAACAAGTACGAAGGCACCGAAACCGAAAAGAACCTTTGGGCGGCTTTTGCGGGGGAATCTCAGGCGAGAAACAAATACACGTATTTTGCTTCCCGCGCCAAAAAAGACGGGCTTGAACAGATAGCCGCGCTGTTTTTAAAGACGGCGGACAATGAAAAAGAGCACGCCAAAATATGGTTCAAAGAACTTAACGGTATAGGCGATACCGAGTCTAACTTAGAGGACGCCGCCGCCGGTGAAAACTATGAGTGGACGGATATGTACGAAGGGTTTGCCAAGACCGCGGAAAAGGAAGGGTTTAAGGACCTTGCCGTAAAATTCCGCCTGGTTGCGGCTATCGAAAAGGAGCACGAAGAAAGGTACCGCGCATTGCTTGCCAACGTGAAGGCGGGAGAGGTGTTTGCCCGTTCGGAAATAAAGGTATGGGAATGCCGCAACTGCGGGCATATCGTGATAGGCAAAGAAGCCCCGGAAGTTTGCCCCACCTGCGCGCACCCCAAGGCGTATTTCGAACTCAGGGAAATAAATTACTGATATTAAATAAGGTTCTGCGTTAAAGCCGGAAGTCCCGTAAAGACTTAATGTTTTTTCGGCGCTTAAAATCGGAAAACCGCCGGAAAGGAGTATTTTCCCATTATATTCCGATGACGTTATTGCAGGATTATAAAATAAAAACAGGCATGTTAAGGCAGTAATTAGTATAAAATGCCGTAAAACGTAAAATGTAATCTCAATATCTGCCGCCCGCAACAAAAGTTGCGGGCGGCAGCCGCTTGCACGGGTTTTTCCTTGTAAATTTCGCCGGTATTAAAACGGTTGGTGCCCTTATTTAAGCGTTTGACCGGGACATTTAAACGGGTTTTGCCGCCTGCTGCCGGGTATATAATATCCGCTTTGCACCGTTAAAAGCCGATTTTCGGCTTTTAAGGCATTTAAAAATCATGCGTAAAGCCCCAAAAAACGCCGGGCGGAGATTTTTTTTCGGGTTTCCTATTTACAAAACGGGTTTTTTGGTTTATAATATAATATATAACATCAGTACGGGGGTATATTTTTATGGCAACTGTTATAACAATAAGCAGGGAATTCGGCAGCGGCGGCAGAGAACTGGGCAAGCGCATGGCAGACATACTTGGATTTAAATATTATGACAGGGAAATAATAGAGGCCATCGCCAAAGAAACCGAACTTGACGAGCACTATATAGAAAAGACGCTGGAAGGCGGAATAGGGGCGGCGGTCTTTCCCATAACTTTTTCACACTCGTTCGGGTACCTTACCCAGATGGACAGCAATTATATAACGCTGTTTGCCTGCCAGAACAAAATAATAAAGAGCCTGCCCGAGGGCGGGGACTGCATTATAGTGGGCAGATGCGCGGATTCGCTGCTTTCGCATTATAACCCCGTAAGGGTGTTCGTATATGCCGACATGAAGAGCAAGATAGAAAGGTGCCGCGCCCGCGCCGCGGAAACCGAGCATTTCACCGATAAACAGCTTATCCGCCGCATAAAAAAGATAGACCGCGCAAGAAAACAGACGCACGATATGTACTCTCCCTTTGCCTGGGGCGACAAGCGCGGGTATCACCTTTGCGTGAACACCGGCGGGATGGACATTAAAAAGCTTGCGCCCGTCGCCGCGGAATATCTGAAAGTTTATATAGATAAGATGAAAGAACTTTCCTCCGGGAATAACGTTCCTTCGGAAGATTAAGTCTAAGCCCCCGTCGCGGGCGGAAAATATCCGCCCGCGACGGATATTCTGTTTGCGTTTTATTACGGCAGTCCGTTAAAATAGGTTTTATACCGCCGCCGCGCCGCCCCGGGAGGGACAGGCAAAAGGCGGCGCGGGATTTAAAGGAGTTTCCCGAATTATGAATTATTCGTTTTTACTGTTCCCGGGCTTTAAGGATAAGGCGGTAACTTTCAGTTACGACGACGGGGTGAAAGAAGATCTTCGCCTGATAGAAATCTTTAATAAATACGGGCTAAAATGCACTTTTAACCTTAATTCCGAAATATTCGGAGACGAATATTATTCTAACCGGCTTACGGTAGAGCAGGCGGTTAAGGCATACCGCGGCACGCCGCACGAGGTGGCTGCCCACGGCGCACGGCACTATTCCGCGGAAGAGGTTTCGGAAGACGTGTTTGTTCGGGAAGTTATCTCATGCAGGGAACGGCTGGAAGAAATTTTCGGCGGCATTATAAAGGGCTTTGCCTATGCGAACGGCTCTTACGGGGATATGTCCGTTCGGGCGCTTAAAGCGTGCGGCATAAAGTACGCCCGCACGGTAAAGAGTTCGGGCGGGTTTTCCATACCCGAAAACTGGCTGGAACTTATGCCCACCTGCCACCATAACGACCCCGCGCTGTTTGACCTGGCGGACAGTTTTCTGCGCGGGGAAAAGAGCGGGTATTTTTGGAGACAGTCCGCCGCGCCCCGGCTGTTTTACCTGTGGGGGCATGCCTATGAGTTTAATAACGACAATAATTGGGAGGTAATTGAAAAATTTGCCCGCCTTATGGGCGAAAGGGAGGACGTGTGGAAGTGCACCAACGTTGAACTCTACGATTACGTTCAGGCGTTTATGCGCCTCGAATATTCGGCGGGGCATACGGCGGTGTACAATCCTTCCTGCATGCCCGTGTATTTAAATAACGAGGGCGAAAAAACGGTGGCGGAACCCGGCAAAACCACAGAACTTTCCGTGCCGCGGCGCTGAGTTTGTCCGACCTGAATTTTTGCCGTTTCGTTTTGCGCGGAATTTGCCGCCGCGTTTATTGCATAGGAGTACCGTGAAAGTTTTCGGTAAAGTAATTGCGGGCTGCATTTGGTTAAATGCAGCCCGCCGGTTTTTACATACGTTTTTATCCGTTGCGTTTTTAGACCGTGAACGACGGGCGTTATAAGAGAGCGGAAAAACGCCCCGAAAACTTATGTCTATTTATTTACGGACCTTTTGTATTGAGAAGGGGTAAGACCCGTGCTCACCTTAAAGGCCTTTGTAAAATAATTGGGGTTATCGTAATGCAGAATGTCGGAAACTTCGCTCACGGACCGCCCGTCGTTAAGCAGTTTTTTGGCTTCTTCCGCCTTTAAGCCGTAATAATACTGCATTATGGTTACGCCTATGTTCTTTTTGAAGAGTTTGTTTATATAGGTCTTACTGTAATGAACGGCGCGAGCCACCTCGCCGAGGTCCAGCCTTTCATAAACCCCGGTTTTTAAGATGGACAAAAGGTCGTTCATGAGTTTATCATTAAAATCTTCGGAATTCATAACGAATTTGACCCCCGGCGACACGGAGAGTTTTTTCCTTATGAGTTTGGTAAGAAGTATCTCGATATGCGCTTCGGTCAGCTGCTGTGCGCCGAAGTAAGAAGATTCCAGGGGTACCAGTTTTTTATCGAACGGGAAGCGGAATGCGCGCTTTGCCTCCGTTAAAATATGCGATATTTCCTGCCGTTCGTTTTCGTCAAGCGCCGATTTTCCGCCCAGAATATCCAGGATTTGCGCCTTGCAGTTTGCGCATACTATAAACAGTTTGGTGTTGGTCTCGCCCGCATAAGAATANNNNTCGAAAAAGGCGTGTTTTTCCTCTTCGGACTTAAAACCTTTTCCTATGTCCAGATACTCTATCGTTACAATGTCGGAAACCTTTATGTTCTTTTTTATAAAATATCTGTAATAAGTGTTCATACGGAAATTTTAACAGAATACATATAAAAAGTCAATAGGTAAAAAGACTTTTATTTTTTACCTTTTTAATTTTATTTTACGCGTTGACAGGCGCGCGTTGCTGCCGTATAATATAAGGCAGGTAAGGGCATGACCTTTAAAAAACATAAAATCAAGGCGGACAAAAAATGGTAGTAGATGAAAAGAGAGTTAAGCTCCCCATGTGCAATTTTCTTGCCGTGTGGCAGGCGGTTATTTACCGTAATTACGGGTTTGTTAAAACCGAGCGCATTGCAAAGGTGCTGGGCTGTGCCGAACAGGTAGTGGAAAAAGAGGCAAAAAGGCTGGGTTTAGGCGGCATTGAGTATGACCCCGAATGGGAAAGGTCCGGATATCTTACCATAATAAGAAACAACTGGTATCTGCTTCCCGCAAAGCAGATAGAAACGCTTTTAGACTATTCCGAAAGCCGGCTTGACTACATACTTAAAGAAGAAGATTTTCTGTTCGTGAAACTCGGCAACATAAAGCCGGTGTGCAATGAGGTGAAATATAAGCCTCTCACCGGTGAGGAGGCGGCGGAAACCGAGCGCGCCGCAAAAATCTTGAACATGGCGGGAGAGGACGAGGGGCGGGCTTTCCGTTTTTTTGCGGATGACAAAGAAACCGAAAAAGGGGAGGGGCGGTATACTGATGCGCCCGGCACGAGGATAGTGCACGGCTATCTTTCGCCGTGCGGAGACGTGTTTATGTCGGACCCCGAAGAATATCTTCCGGACGCGCTTTTGGAAAGGTACCGCCGGAGCGGCGTGAACGGCTTATGGATACACGCCCTGCTTTCCGGGCTTTCGCCTTACCCGTTTTATCCCGCGCTTTCGGAGGGCTATATAAAGCGCCGGGAGAATCTGAACAAACTCATAAAAAGATGCGCCGCGTTCGGTATAAAGGTCTATCTTTACATGAACGAGCCGCGCTGCCTGCCCGTGGATAAATTCGGAAAATACGCATATCTCACGGGCCACCGCTATATGAACACGGCAAGTCTGTGTTTTTCCTATCCCGAGGTAAAAGAATACCTTTACGACGCGGTAAAAGACCTTGCGGAAAACGCCGCGGGGCTGGGCGGCATTATCACCATCACCATGAGCGAAAACCTTACCCATTGCCGCTGTTTTAAAGAGTGCAACTGCCCCCGCTGCAAGGATGTTCCGAAGTGGCGGATGGCGGCGGAGGTGAACAACATAATGGCGCGCGCCGTGAAAGCCGCGGGCACGGGCTGCCGCATTATAGCCAATCTCTGGGGCTGGGCAGATTATATGGGATTTACCGAGGAGGACGTGAGGCGCGGAGGACGTGAGGCGCGGTATAGACGCCCTGGATAAAGATATTGCGGTGCTGTGCGTTTCGGAGTTCTGCAAAGATATCGAGAGAATGGGAATAAAAAGCCGTCTGACCGAATACTCCGTTTCCGCGGTGGGACCTTCCGAAACAAGTGCAAAAAATCTCGCTTACGCCAAGAAAGCGGGGCACGCCGTATTTGCTAAAATTCAGATAAACAGCAGCTGGGAACTCTCTTCCGTGCCCATGCTGCCCCTCTTCGACCTGGTGTACAGCCATCTCGAAAATCTTAAAAAGGTGGGAGTGGGGGACTACATGATGTCCTGGACGCTGGGCGGTTACCCTTCGGAGGCGTTAGGTCTTGCCGCGGCGTTTGCGGACGGGGTGAGTTTAAGCGAGTGGTATAAAGATTCTTACGGCGCCGATGCGGAACGCGTGCATGCCGCGGTGAAAGAGTTTTGCGCGGCGTTCGAAAATTACCCCGTAAGTATGGAAGTACTGTATTTTTCGCCCGTCAATCTGGGATACGGCAACATGTGGGAGCCTGAGCCGTCGGAAAACGAGTCGGCAATGGTCAGCTGGTCCTTTGACGACGTGGAAAAGTGGACCGACCCCTATCCGCCCGAAATCTTTGTGGCGCTGTATAAAAAGATGACGGAAGGCTGGAAAAACGGGCTTGAACTTCTGGGCAGCGTGAACGGCGAGCGGGTAAACAGGCTTCGCCTGTATGCGGAAGCGGCGTATCTTCAGCTGAAGGCCTGCCTTAATCATACCCTCTTTGCGTTGTATAAAAGGGATATTCCGGCAAACAGACAGAGAATTAAAGAGGTGCTGAAAGACTCCGAAAAGGACGTGTTAAGGCTTATCGAGGTGCAGAGAAAGGACCCCGCAATAGGGTATGAGGCAAGCAATCATTACTTTTTCAATATAAGGCTGTTAAAGGAAAAACTGCTTAATTTAGACATGATTGGGCGGCAGATTGACGCTATGAAATAAATTAGCGTTCACGTTTCCGCCATGGCGACAAACGGCGTTATTTAATCCCGTTTTTGCGCCCCGCCGCACGGCGGGGCGCAAAAGCATTAAAGCGGGCGAAAAATTTTTTAAAGGGGGTTACCCCTTTCAAAGTTGTTGACATAAACTTGCCGTGGTGTTATAATATGGGGGAATCAGGTGAGCCGAAGCAAGCGAAGTTTCGCCCGTTCGGTAAAACCGAACGGGCGAAAAGTTTTTTCGCTTTTATAAAAGGTTCTTTGCTACTGACGGAAATGTGGAGCACCACGAAGGAACAGAGAACTTATTTAAGCCGACCGTCTGGGCGCACTTGCTTTTAAGCCGTAAGTGCGCCCCTTTTTAAAAATTAAGATTTAAGTTTACGGAGCGATCATGAAAAAAGTAGCGATTATTATGGGCAGCGACAGCGACCTTGCGGTTGTGGAAAAGGCGGCGAACACCTTAAAGGAGTTCGGCGTTCCTTTCGAGGCGCACGTCTTTTCGGCGCACAGAACGCCCGAAAAAGCCGCGGAATTTGCGGTATCGGCGCGTGAGAAGGGCTTTGGCGCGATAATCGCGGCGGCGGGGCTTGCGGCGCATCTCGCGGGGGCGATAGCGGCGAATACCACCCTTCCCGTGGTGGGCATACCCATAGCCTCCGGCGGGCTTGGCGGGCTGGACGCGCTTTTATCCACCGTGCAGATGCCTTCCGGCATACCGGTTGCCGCGGTGGCGGTAAACGGCGCCGTGAACGCCGCTTTGTTGTGTATACAGATTCTCGCGGTGGAGGACGCGCATCTTGCCGCCGCTCTTAATAAAAAGAGAGAAAACGACAGGATAAAACTTGCCGAAAAGGATGCGGCCGTATTTGAAAAACTGCGCTGAGCGGCCGTTTTTTGCGCCTTGGGCAAAAACATTTAACGGAGGATAAGGAATGCGAACAGATAAAAATTACTTCGGCGTAATGCTCGATATGTCAAGAAACGGGGTTATGAAAGTTGAGGCGGTAAAAAAATTTGCCGATATAATTGCTTCTATGGGTTATAACATGATTCAATTATATACGGAAGATACTTTCAGTGTAAAAAACGAACCCTGCTTCGGATACATGCGCGGCGGTTATACCGTTGACGAAATAAGGGAAATTGACAGTTATTGCGCTGAAAAGGGTGTCGAACTTATTCCTTGTATACAGACTTTGGCACACCTCAACTGTATATTTAAATGGAAGGAATATGAGGAGATAAACGACGTTAAGGATATACTCTTAATCGGGAGCGAGCGCACTTATACTTTAATAGAAAATATTTTCGCTACGGTCGCGGAGAGCTTTACGTCGCGCAGAATAAATATAGGCATGGACGAGGCTCAGATGGTAGGCCTTGGGAAATATCTTGAGAAAAACGGATATAAAAACAGATTCGAAATATTGCATTATCACTTAAAACGCGTGTTAGACATTGCCGGAAAATACGGTTTTAAGCCCATGATGTGGTCTGATATGTTTTTCAGGCTCAACAGTAACGGAAACTATTACAGCGATAGCGTTGAAATAACCGACGAAATGAAAAAAAGCGTGCCGAAAAACGTGGACCTCATTTATTGGGATTATTATAACAGCGAAAGGCGTATATACGATAATATGATTGACGGGCATAAAGAGCTTTGCGAAAACGTTTGGTTTGCCGGCGGGGCGTGGACTTGGGCCGGCTTTGCACCGTTCAATCAATTTGCACAGAAGAATATGCTGCCGGCAATGCAGGCATGCAGAGAAAAAGGGATTAAAAATATTTTTATAACGTTGTGGGGCGATAACGGAAAGGAATGTTCGTTCTTTTCCGTGCTTCCCACCTTGTATTATATAAAGAAAGTATATGACGGCGAGACGGATATTGAAAAAATCAAACAAGGATTCAAGGCGCTTACGGGTGAAGAGTATGACGCTTTTATGGCATTAGATTTACCGAACAAAATATGCGGTAATTTTGATTCGGGTGCGACAAATCCGTGTAAGTACGTTTTTTATGCCGACCTTTTCAATAATTTCACCGATTCCGCTTTGCCGGACGGGGGCGACGCCGATTACCGTAAATTTAAATCGATACTTAAAAAGGCAGGTAAGAACAGCGAATTTAAATATATATTTGATTGTCTGGAAAGTCTGTGCGATGTTTTATCCTGTAAATACGGACTTGGCATGAAAATTCGCAACGCTTACGGTAAAAGGGATAAGTCTGAATTAAGGGAACTTACCGACAGAGTGGGTACGGTTATTAAAAAGGTACGGAAATTTTATACTGCTTTTAAAAATCTTTGGTTTACGGAAAACAAAGCCTGCGGGTTTGACGTACAGGATATAAGGATAGGCGGATTAATACAAAGGCTCGGGTCTTGTCGGGAACGTTTGGAAAAATATCTTGGCGGAGAGATCGATTTAATTGAAGAACTTGAAACAAATTATATATCCGAAAAAGAAAAATATTTTCTTTGTATAAATAATTGGGCATACTGTGTAACGGCAAACTCGTTGTAATTTTTGTGGCTGATAATATGAAATAATTCATGATTGAAAACACTTGTTTGCAACCGGCGGCAAAGAACAAAGGTTGAAAGAACGGCAATTTTTATAAAATTTATAAATACGCCCGCCAGGCGGGTTTCGGGAGATAATCACATGAAAAAATGCGAACAGTTATACGAAGGCAAGGCGAAAAAAGTTTTCGCCACGGACGATCCGAATCTGGTGATAGTGTCTTATAAAGACGACGCTACCGCGTTCGACGGAATGAAAAAAGGCGAGATAGCGGGAAAGGGCGTGGTCAATAACCGCATGTCCAACTATCTTATGAGCCTTTTAGAAAAGGCAGGAGTGCCCACTCACTTTGTAAAAGAACTTTCGGACAGGGAAACGCTTGTGAAAAAGGTAAGCATAGTTCCGCTGGAAGTTATTATAAGGAACGTTTCGGCAGGTTCTTTTGCCAAGCGTTACGGCGTGGAGGAGGGCATCGTGTTTGACAGCCCTACCATTGAGTTCTCGTATAAAAACGACGACCTGCACGACCCCCTTTTAAATTCCTATCACGCGCTGGCTTTAAAGCTTGCCACCAAGGAAGAGATAGAAAAGATAAAGGCCATGGCGTTCAAAATAAACGAGGTATTAAAAGAGTATTTTGCGGGACTTAAAGTAAAACTCATAGACTTTAAGCTGGAATTCGGCCGCACTCCGGAAGGGGAGATCGTGCTTGCGGACGAGATTTCGCCCGATACCTGCCGCTTCTGGGACGCGGAGACCAACGAAAAACTGGATAAGGACAGGTTCCGCAGAGACCTTGGCGGCGTGGAGGACGCTTACTGCGAGATGATGAAGAGAGTTTTCGGAAACTGACGGGCAATAACGGAGATAAACGTGAGAAAATTAAACGAAGAATGCGGCGTGTTCGGTATTTACGCCGAAAAGGTTTCAGACATAGCCGACCTTGCCTATTACGGGTTGCTTGCGCTTCAGCACCGCGGGCAGGAATCGGCGGGGATAGTAGTGAATAACGACGGAGTGTTTACCTCTTATAAGGACGAGGGGCTTGTGAACGAAGTGTTCCACGGGCACTCTTTCAGCGCGCTCGGCAAAGGCAACATGGCGCTGGGGCACGTGCGTTACGGTACCACCGGCAAGGGCGGCAGGGAAAACGCTCAGCCCATAGTTGTTCAGCACATGAAGGGCAATATGGCGCTCTGCCACAACGGCAACCTCACCAATTCATACGAATTGAGGGAAAGCCTTGAAAGCAACGGCTCTATATTTCATACCACCAGCGACACCGAGGTCATCTCCTACATAATCACGCGCGAAAGGCTTACCAGCGCTTCCATAGAACAGGCGGTTTCCCGCGCGATGGACGTGATAGAGGGGGCGTATTCCCTTATAGTTATGTCGCCCTCCAAAATGATAGCCGCGCGGGATCCGAACGGGTTTCATCCGCTTTGTTACGGCAGGCGGGGAGACGGGAGTTACGTTATCGCTTCCGAAACCTGCGCGCTGGACGCGGTGGGCGCAGCCTTCGAGCGCAGCGTGGAGCCGGGCGAGATTGTGGTGTTCACGGAAGACGGGGTGATTTCCGATAAAAGCCATTGCGGCAAGGTAAAGCCCTCTTTTTGCATATTCGAGTACATATACTTTGCCCGCCCCGATTCTGTGCTGGAAGGAGATTCGGTGCACCGCGCGCGCTTTAAGGCGGGCGCGCTGCTTGCGGAGCAGTACCCCGTGGAGGCGGACGTGGTCATAGGCGTGCCCGATTCCGGGCTGGATGCCGCAGTAGGCTACTCAAAGGCCTCCGGCATACCTTACGAGATAGGGTTTATAAAGAACAAATATATAGGCAGAACCTTTATAGCGCCCGGTCAGCGCCAGCGCGAGGATCTGGTTAAGATAAAACTCAACGCCGTGTCCTCCACCGTGAGCGGCAAGAGGGTGGTGCTTATAGACGATTCCATAGTGCGCGGCACCACCAGCGCGCGCATAGTCCGGCTTTTAAGGGACGCGGGCGCCAAAGAAGTGCATATGCGCGTTACAGCCCCCGCCTTTACCAACCCCTGCTATTACGGCACGGACATAGATTCCAAAGAGCACCTTATCGCCTGCCGCCACACCCACGAGGAGATAGAAAAGATAATAGGGGTAGATTCCCTTGGCTACATCAGCGTGGAAAACCTCTATAAGATAGTGGGCAGGGATAATAAAGGCATATGCACCGCCTGTTTTGACGGGAATTACCCCACCAAGGTGTGCGCCGAATCGAGAAAACTGCGGTTCGAGCAGAAGATAGGCAAAAAAGGAGAGTAGCATGCAAAAGAGTTTCAGCGAGAGCTATAAAGAGGCGGGCGTGGATATAACCGCCGGGTACAGGGCGGTGGAACTTATGAAGAGCCATATTGCCCGCACGGTAACTCCCGGCGTGGTGTCGGACGTGGGCGGTTTCGGCGGACTGTTCGAACCCGACCTTACGGGGATAGAGCGCCCCGTGTTCGTGAGCGGAACGGACGGGGTGGGTACCAAATTAAAACTTGCCTTTCTGCTTAATAAGCACGACACCGTGGGGATAGACTGCGTTGCCATGTGCGTGAACGACGTTATATGCTGCGGCGCAAAACCGCTGTTCTTTTTAGATTATATCGCGTGCGGCAAAAATAAACCCGAGCGTATTGCGGACATAGTTGCGGGCATTGCCGAGGGCTGCGTTTTAAGCGGCGCCGCGCTTATAGGCGGCGAAACGGCGGAAATGCCCGGGTTCTATCCCGAAAACGAGTATGACCTGGCGGGTTTTGCCGTGGGCGTTGTGGACAAGAAAAACATATTAAAGCCCGAAACCATGGAGGAGGGGGACGTTATTATAGCGCTGCCTTCTTCGGGCGTGCACAGCAACGGCTTTTCGCTCGTGAGAAAGGTGTTTAACGTAGGGGAGGAAGACATAACTTCGCCCGTTCCCGCGCTTGGCGGAAAGAGCATAGGCGAAACCCTTTTAACCCCCACCCGCATATACGTAAAGAGCGTGCTTTCCCTGCTTGAAAAGGTGAATGTGCGCGCCATCTCGCACATTACGGGCGGCGGGTTTTACGAAAATATCCCGCGGAGCTTAAAAGAGGGCACGGCGGCAAAGATATATAAAGATAAGCTCGTTATTCCGCCCATATTCTCCCTCATAAAGGAGCGGGGCGGCATATCCGAAAGGGATATGTTCAACACCTTTAACATGGGCGTGGGCATGAGTATCGTGGTTGCCAAAAAAGACGCGGAGACCGCCCTTTCGGTACTTTGCGAAAGCGGCGAAAAAGCCTATGTCATGGGTGAAATCGTGAATGGAGAAAAGGGCGTTATTTTCGCTTAAAATATGAAAGAGATAAAGATAGCGGTGCTGGTTTCGGGCGGCGGAACCAATTTGCAGGCGCTCATAAACGCGCAGGGCAAGGTATTAAAGAGCGGCAGGATAGGGCTCGTTTTATCAGATAACCCTTCGGCTTACGCGCTCACCCGCGCAAAAGAGGCGGGCATACCGTGCGAGGCGGTAAACAGAAAGGATTATTCTTCGAAAGAGGAGTTCGAGGGCGCGCTTATCGGGCGGCTCACAAATTGCGGCGCGGAACTCATAATACTTGCCGGGTTTATGCGCGTGCTTTCCGAAAAGTTCGTAAAGGCGTTCGAGGGAAGAATAATAAACGTACATCCTTCGCTCATCCCGTCCTTTTGCGGGAACGGGTTTTACGGGCTTAAAGTGCACGAAGCGGCGCTCTCTTACGGCGTTAAAATAACGGGCGCCACCGTGCATTACGTGAACGAGGTTACCGACGGGGGCAAAATTATCTTGCAAAAAGCCGTGCCCGTAAGAGAGAGCGACACGCCGGAGACCCTGCAAAAGAGGGTCATGGAAAAGGCGGAATGGATAATATTGCCGCGGGCGGCGGAGCTTGTGTGCAGGAAATTACTTAAAACCCGAGAGGTGCTAAAATGATAAGAAAAGATATAGGAAAATTACTTGCGGAAAACACTTACCCCGGCAGGGGAATAGTTATAGGCATGGCAAAGGGCGGCTTATCGGCGCTTATAGCTTACTTTATCATGGGCAGGAGCGAGAACAGCCGCAACCGCGTTTTCGAGGCGTTCGAGGGCGGTTTGCGCACTAAGGCGTTTGACGAGAGCAAGATGGCGGACCCCAGCCTTATAATTTATAACGCTTTCCGCACGGCGGGCGATACCGATATAGTTACCAACGGGGACCAGACCGATACGATTTACGAGTTTATACGCAAAAAACCCGATTGCGACTTTGCTTTCGAGCACGCCCTCTTCACGCGGGAGTTCGAGCCGGACGCGCCCAATTACACCCCCCGTATTTCGGGGCTTGTGCGCTATGACAAAAAGGGCGGGTTCAACTATAAACTCTCTGTGTTAAAGAGCGCGGGGGGAGATCCCTCCGCCTGCGACAGGTTCTTTTATAATTATACCCCGGTAGAGGGCAGGGGGCACTTTATACATACCTACTTAAAAGACGGAAATCCCATACCTTCCTTTTCGGGAGAGCCTGAGGAGGTGTTTATGCCCGAAACCGCGGATGAGTTTGCGGGCATTATCTGGAACAACCTCAATTCCGAAAACAAGGTATCTCTTTTCGTGCGCGCGGTGCCCTTAAACGGCGGCAAGCCCGCGGAAATCATCATAAACAAAAATAAGTAATTTAATCGTAAAAGCGGCTGTTTCAGCCTGAGCGATTAGAAAAGAAAAAGCCAAAAAGGCGCGGAGTTTCCGCGGCAGACAATAAAAACTACGGAGAATGAAATGAAGGAATTTGAACTTAAATACGGTTGCAATCCCAATCAGAAGCCTGCCCGTATCTTTATGGAGGACGGCGGGGACCTGCCCATAAAAATACTTTGCGGCAGACCCGGTTACATAAATTTTTTGGACGCGTTCAACGGCTGGCAGCTGGTAAAGGAGCTTAAAGCCGCAACGGGTATGGCGGCAGCCACTTCCTTTAAGCACGTCAGCCCCACTTCGGCGGCGGTAGGCAAAATTTTGCCGGAAAAGTTAAAGCGCGCATGTTTCGCCACAGGCGTGGAAGGATTGGACGATTCTCCGCTTGCCTGCGCTTACGCACGCGCCCGCGGGACGGACAGGCAGTGCTCCTTCGGGGACTTTATCTCCCTTTCCGACGTGTGCGACGAAGTTACCGCCCGCCTTATAGCGCGCGAAGTGTCCGACGGGGTAATTGCCCCCGGATATACGCCCGCCGCGCTGGAAATCTTAAAGAAAAAACGCAAGGGCAACTATAACGTAATCGAGATAGACGAAAATTATGTCCCCGCGGAGCGGGAGAGAAAACAGGTTTTCGGCATCACGTTCGAGCAGGGCAGAAACAATTTTAAAATTGACGGGAGCCTGCTTGAAAACATAGTTACCAAAAACAAAACCCTGCCGGAGGAGGCAAAAAGGGATCTTATAGTATCGCTCATAACCTTAAAATACACCCAGTCCAATTCGGTGTGCTTTGCCTATGACGGGCAGGCGATAGGCGTGGGGGCGGGGCAGCAGTCCCGCATACACTGCACGAGGCTTGCGGGCGGCAAGGCGGATACGTGGTTCTTGCGCCAGCACGAAAAAGTGCTTTCCCTTCCTTTCCTGGATACTCTGGGCAGGCCGGAAAGAGATAACGTAATAGACGGGTATATAAACAAGAACGAAGAGGACGTTTGCGCCGAGGGCAACTGGCAGAAATATTTCAAGACCCGCCCGGAACCCTTTACCGCGGAGGAGATGCGCGCGTATCTGGATAAAGTAACGGGCGTATCCTTGGGGTCCGATGCCTTTTTCCCGTTCGGGGACAACATCGAAAGGGCGAAAAAGAGCGGCGTAAGTTACGTTGCGGAGCCGGGCGGCTCCATAAGGGACGACCTTGTGATAGAGGCGTGCGACAAGTACAATATGGTGATGGCGTTTACGGGTATGCGCCTTTTCCACCACTAAAAAGGGCAACACAAATACAGAAAAATAAAAGGATGACGTATATGAGAAATTTTTTTGAGGAACTTGAAAATTACGACAAAGAGGTGGCGGACGCCTGCAAGGACGAACTTACAAGGCAGCAGCATAACATAGAACTTATCGCTTCCGAAAACATAGTAAGTAAAGCTGTGCTCCTTGCGGCGGGCAGCGTGCTCACCAACAAGTATGCGGAGGGCTACCCCGCAAAGCGCTATTACGGCGGCTGCGAGTACGTGGACGTGGTGGAAAACATCGCGCGCGAGCGCGCAAAAAAACTGTTCGGCGCGGAGCACGCCAACGTTCAGCCGCACAGCGGCGCAAACGCCAACCTTGCGGTGTTCTTTGCGCTCATAAACCCCGGCGATACGGTTATGGGAATGAACTTGCAGCAGGGCGGGCACCTTTCGCACGGTTCTCCCGTAAACATTTCGGGCAAGTATTTTAACGTGGTGCCCTACGGCGTGAACGACGTTACCGAAACAATAGATTACGACGAGATGGAAAGGATAGCGTTAGAATGCAAGCCCAAACTCATTGTGGCGGGGGCTTCGGCATATTCCCGCATCATAGACTTTAAGCGCTGCCGCGAAATAGCCGGCAAAGCGGGGGCGTATTTAATGGTGGACATGGCGCACATAGCGGGGCTTGTGGCTGCGGGGCTCCATCCCTCTCCCGTCCCGTATGCGGACGTGGTTACTACCACCACCCACAAGACTTTAAGGGGCCCCAGGGGCGGGCTTATCCTGTGCAAGGAAAAGTACGCAAAGCAGATTGACAAGGCGGTTTTCCCCGGCACGCAGGGCGGGCCTTTAATGCACATAATCGCGGCAAAGGCGGTGGCGCTCGGCGAGGCGCTTACAGAGGATTTTAAAAACTATCAGAAACAGATAGTTAAAAACGCCTCCGTTCTGGCAAAAGAACTTGTAAACAGGGGGATAGACCTTGTTTCGGGCGGAACGGACAATCACCTTATGCTCTTAAAGCTCGTAAAATTCGGGGTAACCGGAAAAGAGCTCGAGGCGCGGCTGGACGCGGTGCACATAACCGCCAACAAAAACACCATACCGAACGACCCGCAGAGCCCCTTTATTACGAGCGGGTTGAGGATCGGTACTCCCGCCGTTACTTCCCGCGGGTTCAAGGAAGGCGAGATGGTTAAAATTGCGGAATGGATACACGACATCATCACCGATTACGAAGGAAACAAGGATAAAGTTTCTTCCGCGGTGCAGGAGCTGTGTTCTCATTTCCCCATATATTAAGCCGCTTACGGGGCGCGAAAGTTTCGCGCCCCGTTCATAAAAGAACAGGCAATATTAAGGAAAAGGCATAAAAAGGCGCGTTTTCGGAGTGAAAATATGAAGATACTTGTAGTAGGCGGGGGCGGGCGCGAGCACGCCATTATAAAACAGCTTAAAAAGAATAAAAATGCCGAAGAGATATATGCGCTTCCCGGCAACGGCGGCATAGGTAAAGACGCAAAGTGCGTAAATATTTCGGCAAAGGATATAGAAGGCATTGTGAATTTTGCCGAAAGAGTGGGGATAGATTACGCCGTTGTCGCCCCGGACGACCCGTTGGCGCTGGGCGCGGTGGACGCGCTTAATGAAAAGGGCATACCCTGTTTCGGCCCCTGCAAGGCGGCGGCGGAGATAGAGAGCAGCAAGGTTTTTGCCAAAAACCTTATGAAAAAATACGGCATACCCACCGCTTCGTACGAGGTGTTTTCCGATATGGATGCGGCGCTTGCTTTCCTTGAAAAATCCCGTTTTCCCGCGGTCATAAAGGCGGACGGGCTTGCGCTCGGCAAGGGCGTTACAATTGCAAAGGACCTTGAAGAGGCAAAAAGCGCGGTGCGCGCACTTATGCAGGACAAGGTGTTCGGCGAGAGCGGCAGCCGCGTGGTGATAGAAGAATTTCTGACCGGGCCCGAAGTATCCGTCCTTGCCTTTACGGACGGAACGGCGGTAAAACCCATGGTATCTTCCATGGACCACAAGCGCGCGGGCGACGGGGATACCGGCCCCAATACGGGCGGGATGGGTACGGTTGCGCCCAACCCTTACTATACCGAGGAGGTGGCAAAGCGGTGCATTGAGGAGATATTTATCCCTACCGTACGCGCCATGAATAAAGAAAACAGAAAATTCAAGGGCTGCCTGTATTTCGGGCTTATGCTTACCGAAAACGGGCCCAAGGTCATAGAATACAACTGCCGTTTCGGCGACCCGGAGACCCAGGTGGTGCTGCCCCTAATAAAGTCCGACCTGCTTGAAATTATGCTTGCGGTAACAGAAGAGCGGCTCTCCGAAACTCCCGTGGAGTTTAAGGGCGGCAGCGCGTGCTGCGTGGTGCTTGCCTCCGAGGGGTACCCCGGGAAATATAAGACGGGTTTCCCCGTGAGTGTGGAAGAGGACTGTAAGGGAGAGATTTTTTACGCCGGCGTTAAGGAAGATGGCGGGAAACTCATTACGTCCGGCGGGCGGGTGCTGGGAGTAACCGCGGTTGCGGACACACTTTCCGCCGCCGTAAAAAAAGCTTACGCCGCCGCGGATAAAATTCATTTTGAAAACAGGTATATGCGGCGGGATATAGGCGCCGCCGCGCTTGCCGCAAAGGAGAAAAACTGACATATGGTCTATCGCGTTTACGTTGAAAAAAAGAGCGGGTTCGCAAGCGAAGCCGCCGCTTTGAAATCGGATATAAAAACCTTTCTTAACGTAGCGGGTTTAAGCCGCGTGCGGGTAATTAACCGTTACGACGTGGAAAATATCGACGGCGCGCTCTTTGAATACGCGGTGAAAACGGTGTTTTCCGAACCGCAGACGGATAACGTTTCTTTTGCCCCCGATTATAGCGGGGCAAGGGTGTTTGCGGTTGAATATCTGCCCGGCCAGTTCGACCAGAGGGCGGACTCTGCCGCGCAGTGCATTCAGTTAATATCCAGAAAAGAGCGCCCGCTCGTGCGCACCGCCAAGGTTTACGCGCTTTACGGGGACATTACGGAAGAGCAGTTTTCCGCCGTAAAAAAATACGTGATAAACCCGGTGGAATCGCGCGAGGCAAAAGCGGAACTTCCCGAAACGCTTGCGGTAAAATACGAAATTCCCACTTCTGTACCCACGCTCACGGGTTTTACGGCTTTAACGGATGAAGGGCTTAAAGAATTTATATCGGCTTACGGGCTTGCCATGGACGAGGGCGACATAAAGTTCTGCCGCGACTATTTTATATCCGAAAAGAGGGACCCCACCCTTACCGAGATACGGCTTATCGACACCTATTGGTCCGACCATTGCCGCCACACCACCTTTTTAACGACGATAGACGGGGTGAGTTTTGAGGACAAGTTTATTGAGGACGAATATAACGCGTATATCGCAATGCGGCGGGGCTTAAAGAGGGAAAAGCCCGTAAATCTCATGGATATTGCCACCATTGCGGTAAGGGCTTTGAAAAAGGCGGGAAAACTGGATAAACTTGACCAGTCCGAAGAAATAAACGCCTGTACCGTTAAGATAGAGGTGGAAGCGGACGGGGAAAAGCAGCCGTGGCTGTTGCTATTTAAAAACGAAACCCACAACCACCCCACCGAAATAGAGCCGTTCGGCGGCGCCGCCACCTGCATAGGCGGCGCCATAAGGGACCCGCTTTCGGGCAGAGCCTACGTTTACGGCGCAATGCGCGTAACGGGCGCGGCGGACCCGCTTGCGCCCCTTTCCGCCACGTTAAAGGGTAAGCTCCCGCAGAGAAAGATAGTTACCACCGCCGCGGCGGGGTACTCCTCTTACGGCAATCAGATAGGGCTTGCCACGGGCATTGTGGACGAAATATATCATAAGGGCTATGCAGCAAAGCGCATGGAGATAGGCGCGGTGATAGGCGCGGCGCCCGCTGAAAACGTGGTGCGTAAGCGCCCCGCCGCGGGAGACGTGGTTATACTGCTTGGCGGCAGAACGGGGAGAGACGGCTGCGGCGGAGCGACGGGTTCATCTAAATCGCACACCGTTTCGTCGCTTGAAACCTGCGGGGCGGAGGTGCAGAAGGGCAACGCGCCGGAAGAGAGAAAACTGCAAAGGCTGTTCCGTAACCCCAAGGCTTCCCGCCTTATAAAGCGCTGTAACGATTTCGGCGCGGGCGGCGTTTCGGTGGCGATAGGCGAACTTGCGGACG
>CASELQ010000033.1 GCA_949288785.1 uncultured Eubacteriales bacterium
TATTATATCATATAAATAAATATTTTGTCAAGGAGTAAAAAATGGATCTTTTGGAGAGAACACTAAACGAGATTGAAAAAATGAATGTAGACCCGCAAAACCTTATCGCCGCAATAGCGGGGCTTGCCGGTGTACTTCATCGGCACGGGTTGGACGAGGAGGCGGCGGCAGCGCTGAAAGAGTGCGGAATAGAGTTTGAAACCGAGGTGAAATAATGGAAAAACAGGAAGATAAGATACAGTATCTTATGCAGCAGTCCGGGTGCTCTCGCGCAACGGTGTACAGGTATGCCCAGCGCTTAAAGAGATTGCCCACCGTGGAAGAACTTAAAAAAGGCGTAAAAAAGGGACGCCCCTCAAAGTATAATTAAAGGACTTTTATGCGCGGATCCGCTACCTTGCAAAGGGCGGGTCAGCCGGTGTGCTGCTGATTTTAAAACAAAAAAATGAAAAATTTTAATTTGGTTTTTAAATCGTCGTACAAATAGTCGTACACGTGCTTTTTATACCGCGATGTTTGTAAACTTTCAGATTTTGCCTGTCCATCAAAAAAGCAGATAAACACTAACGAAAAAAGAGGTTTTCCACCTCTTTTTTCCTGGTCCGCCTTCACGGACTCGAACCGTGGACCCACTGATTAAGAGCGGATGTTTGCCGGTTTTCTGCCGGCGGTTGCTTATATTTATTTTCCTTAAAAAGCATAACGGCATTTTAAGGAAAGTTTTGCGGCCGTATGGGGACCGCTTGCGGCAAAAGGGTAGCCGTCTGCGGCTGAGCAATCGAACGAAGTTCGAATCCCCGTAACCGCCGTGTTTGTTATGTGGTGGCTCATCGGGGGGATTCCCCTGATAGGGGAAATGCCGCTTGCGGCAAAAGGGTAGCCGTCTGCGGCTGAGCAATCGAACGAAGTTCGAATCCCCGTAACCGCCGTGATTGTTTTATGGTGGCGTTTTATGGTGGCTCATCGGGGATTCGAACCCCGGACACCGTGATTAAAAGTCACGTGCTCTACCACCTGAGCTAATGAACCGTTATGTGGGTGGCAGGGGTGGCAGGATTTGAACCTACGAATGCGGGAATCAAAATCCCGTGCCTTACCGCTTGGCGACACCCCTAATACGTGGGGCGGGTGATGGGAATCGAACCCACGACCTCAAGGACCACAATCTTGCGCTCTAACCAACTGAGCTACGCCCGCCATACTGGTGCGCCTGAAGGGATTCGAACCCCTGACCCACGGCTTAGAAGGCCGTTGCTCTATCCAACTGAGCTACAGGTGCATAAATAATAGCCTTCGCCCCAAAGATAATTGGAGCGGGTGATGGGAATCGGACCCACGCTGCCAGCTTGGAAGGCTGGAATTCTACCATTGAATTACACCCGCGGACAGTCTTGCAGACAATGCCTATAAATTTTATCAAAATAATAAGTTTATGTCAACTGTTTGAAAATTATTTTTTAAATTTTTGTACAGCCGGCGGCGCAAAACGTAAAGTATACTTACGGGCGGCGGGGTTATTGGCACGGCGGTTTGGAAAAACTTTGGTGCTTTCGGCAAAAAAGAGCAAAAAACAATGATAGAGCCAAGTGTTTTCCGAATATATTTAGATATAGGTCAAATGAGATAAGGCTTAAATGCGCCACTCTGCCGCCGGCATATAAGTTCCGACTCCGGCAGAAAATATGCAACTCCGTGCGGCGGTACCCTTCGGGCCGTATTACGGAGGGCGGCGCAAAAACGCGGCAACAGAAAGCGCCGCATACAGAAAGGGCGGCGAATTGAAAGCACGGTCAGGTTCAATTCGGCAAACCGAATTACGTGGGATAAAAGCGCCGTAAAAAAAGTGCATATTTTTTGATAGAACAAGTTTTTTACAGGCGTTTTACGGCTTAAAAGGGGCAAGGCGCATTATAGGGGGCAAAGAAAATGCGGCACAAAAAACCAAAATACTTGACAGGAGCCGCAAGAATTTATAAAATCATAATGTAAAGGAACCGTCGGTTTCTTTTTTCGGAGAGTGAGAATGAAAACATATAAAGAGATATACAAGGAATGGTGCGACAGTCCGCTGCTTGGCGGCGGAGAGAAAAGCGAACTTTTCTCCATAGAGGATAACGAAAAGGAAAAGGAATACCGCTTCGGCAAGGATTTGGAATTCGGCACGGCGGGGATGCGCGGCATAGTGGGAATGGGCACGAATATGATGAACGTTTACACGGTGCGCCGCGCCACGCAGGGGCTTGCCGATTACATAAAATCGCTGGGGAAAACCGCGGCTTTACGCGGGGTGGTAATATCATACGACACCCGGCACATGTCTTATGAATTTGCGTATGCGGCGGCGGTAGTGCTGGTGAGCAACGGTATAAAGGCGTATCTTTTCAGAGACGTGCACCCCGTGCCCATGCTCTCCTTTGCCGTGCGCAGATTAAAAACTGCGGCGGGGATAATGATAACCGCCAGCCACAACCCCAAGGAATACAACGGCTATAAGATATACGGGGAGGACGGAGCGCAGATGTCCCCCGAGGATACGGCGCGGCTTTTAAGGTTCATAGAGGCGATAGAAAGCCCGCTTTCCGACAAGATCGTTTACGACGAGCGCCGCGAAAAGCGCATAATATATACGCCCAAGAGTGTGGACAGAAGCTATTACCGTACCATAAAGGGGTTGCGCCTTTCGCCCAAAGAGACCAAGCAGGCGGGCAAAACGATAAAGCTGGTGTATACGCCCGTGCACGGCAGCGGGTACGTGCCGGTAACGACCATTTTAAAAAAGATAGGTATAAACGTAGCGCTCGTGCCAGAACAGATAGTGAAAGACCCCGATTTTTCCACGGTTAAAGTGCCCAACCCCGAATATATGGAAACGCTTACGCTTGCCATAAAGATGGCAGATTTCAAACAGGCGGACGTGGTGTTCGGCACCGACCCGGACTGCGACAGGCTGGGCGTTGCCGTAAGAGACGGGAGCGGGGAATTCACCGTGCTTTCCGGCAATCAGACGGGGTCGCTCCTTCTGGACTATATACTTTTAAGGTTAAAGGAGACGGGCAGGGCGGATAAAAACGGGTTTGCGGTAAAATCGTTCGTAACCACAAGCCTTGCAAAGCGCATTGCGGACGATTACGGCGTGGAACTGTTCGACGTGCCCGTTGGTTTTAAATACATAGGCGAAAAGATAAAGCAGTATGACGACACGGGAAAGCGCAAGTTCATCTTCGGGTTCGAGGAGAGCTGCGGGTATCTCAGGGGCACCCACTGCCGCGATAAGGACGCGGTGGTTGCAAGCATGCTGTTTGCCGAGATGGTTTGTTACTATAACTGCCGCGGCAAGAGCGTGTATTCGCGGCTGATGGAACTTTACGGCAAATACGGCTTTGTGCTGGACCGCTCGGAAAGCGTTTTATACGGCGGGCTTAACGCCATGCGGGATATGAGCGAGGCGGTGGAAAAACTGCGAGCTTTCAGCCCGGCAAGCATAGGCGGCGTTAAAGTGGAGGGCGTGCGCGATTATCTTTCCTTAAAGCGCACGGGCGCGGACGGCACGGTTTCCGATATAGACTGTTCGCCTTCGAACGCCGTGTATTACGAACTTGAAGGCGGCGGCTTTATATGCGTGCGGCCATCCGGCACCGAGCCGAAACTCAAAATTTATTATTCGGTGGCGGCGGAAAACGAGGCGCGCGCCGAACAACTGCTTAAAAACGTAAAGGCGGAATTTGCTCTTAAAACGGGGATAGTTTCGGCATAGGCGCAAAGCGGCCTGTAAATTTTTCGAAAAGCAAAGGTAAATTTTTTTGAAATTGCATTGCATTGCGAAAATATATGTGATAATATATTATCAGAGACTTTAAGGAGGGTAGAAAAATGACGTGGTTTAACAAACAGAGCCGTCTGGTTCAGATCCTGCTGCTGCTTATCCCGGTGGTGAACTGGGTGGTTGAGCTTATAGTGAGGTGGAGCACCTGGCTTAAAAAGGGCGGGCTTATCAGGCTTATAATCTGCATACTCACCATTCCGTTAGGTATAATTTTCGGGTGGATAGACCTTGTTTGGGTACTGCTGTTTAAAAAGTTGTTTTTACAGTAAGCATTCGGCAAAACTTTCCGCCGCTTTGCGGATGTAAATAAAGAGGGCATTATGCGCCGCCGTATAAACGGCGGCGCAGTTTTATTTTTTAATGCAGATACGTAATACGGAACGTCATTATCCCGAAAAACCTGAAATTTTTTATTTTCCTTGTTAAAACGGTTGACAAATTCGTTTTGTACGCATAAAATATTATTGAACGGTTGAAGAACCGTTCAAATGAAAACCGCCCCGAGAGGCTGAATCGGGCGGAAAGGAGGGGGCAGGATGCGCTGTAAACACGCCGCGGAGAATATCAGAGAAGAAATAATCGGTGCAATGCCGGGCGAGAACGTGATATACAGCCTTGCCGATCTCTTTAAGGTGTTCGGGGACTCTACGAGGGTGAGGATACTTACATGCTTGCAGGCGCACAGCCTATGCGTGTATCAGATAGCTGAGATATTGGGCATGAGCATGTCGGCAGTGTCGCACCAGCTTAGGGTTTTAAGGAACGCAAAACTCGTAAAGGGCGTTAAGGACGGGAAAGAGGTGGTCTACTCTCTCGATGACGACCATATAAATAAGATAATGGAATGCGGATTGGCGCACGTGAACGAAGGTAAGCGTTAAAGCCGCGGGTGCAGTTGTCCGGCTTAACGGCGGCGGGTTTCGGCGCGCGGAGAGCAAGGCAAAAACGGAGAAGTTACAGACTAAAAAACAGGCAGTCGCCTGTTTTTAAAACCGAGAATATTTGAATTATTGTTCAAATAATAAAATAATCGGCGGACAGTAAAAAGCGATAAACCGCTGCGGCGGAAAGCGCGGCGGGTAAATTTAGGATAAATAAAATAAAAGAGGAGAAAATTTATATGACAAAGGTATTTAAATTAAAGGATCTGGACTGCGCCAACTGCGCCGCCAAGATGGAGAGGGCGGTTGCAAAGATAGAGGGCGTTAATTCGGTGAGCGTAAGCTTTATGGGGCAGAGGATGTCCATAGACGCGGAAGAGCAGCGTTTTGAGGAGATAATGGACAGGGTCGTTAAAACGTGCAGACGGGTGGAGCCGGACTGCGTTATAATTCGCTGATGAAATAAAAACTCGTAAAAGGGCATACCCCGGGTGAATACAATGAAATATTCGATGAGTGCCAAGGAAAAGAAAAATTTAATTCGTATAGCGGTTGCGCTTTTATTGTTTGCGGCGGTATTCACGGCGGACAAAATAACGCCGCTTGCGGAGGTGTTCGGCGGCGCCGCGGGCTGGGTATTCCCGTTCGCGCTGTATCTTACCGTATATCTTATCATAGGCTACGACATTTTGTGGAAAGCCGTGCGCGGGATATTTTACGGGCAGGTGCTGGACGAGAATTTTCTTATGTGCGTGGCCTCTCTCGGGGCGTTTGCGCTTGCCATATATAACGGCGTCTCGGGCAACGCTACCGAGGGTTTTGACGAGGCGTGCGCCGTGCTCATATTCTACCAGGTGGGGGAGTTTTTCCAAAGTTACGCCACCGGCAGATCCAGAAAGAGCATAACGTCGCTTATGGATATCCGCCCGGACTATGCCAATCTGTTATCGGACGGGCAAACCCAAAGGGTGGACCCTGCCGAGGTCAGGGCGGGGGACGTTATAGTGATAAACCCCGGCGAAAAGGTCCCGCTGGACGGGGTGGTCATAAAGGGCGCCTCCTCTCTCGATACAAAGGCGCTTACCGGGGAATCTGCCCCGCGTGAACTTAAAGAGGGGGACGAGATATTAAGCGGCACCGTAAATCTTTCTTCTCAGCTGCAAGTGCGGGTAACCAGGGAGTTTTACGACAGCACCGTAAGTAAAATACTCGAACTTGTGGAAAACGCCTCCGAACAGAAGTCCCGGGCGGAAAACTTCATCACCCGTTTCGCGCGGTATTATACTCCCGCGGTAGTGGGAGTGGCGGCGGCGCTTGCGGTGGTGCCGGGGCTTATTACGGGGGCTTGGGCTACCTGGATATACAGGGCGCTTACCTTCCTCGTGGTGTCCTGCCCGTGCGCGCTGGTCATCTCCGTTCCGCTTTCCTTTTTTGCGGGCATAGGCACGGCGGCGCGGTACGGCATACTCGTAAAGGGCTCCAATTATCTTGAAAAATTCAATAAGGCGAACGTTTTCGTGTTCGACAAGACGGGTACTCTCACCAAGGGCAATTTCTCGGTAACCGGCATATTCCCGCAGGAAAGAGCGGAAGAAATATTAAGGCTTGCCGCCGTGGCGGAAAAAGATTCCGCACACCCTATAGCCCGCTCCATAGTGGCTGAATACGGCGGGGCGGCGGAGGGCGGATATACCCTTACTTCGGTGGCGGGCGAGGGCATAATCGCCGAAAAAGAGGGAGAAAAGATATATTGCGGCAACGAAAAACTTATGGAGGACGCGGGTATCGCCTTTGAAAGGCGCAGCGAACCGGGCACCGTGGTATACGTGGCGAAAAACCGCGAGTTTATAGGTTCCCTGATAGTGGAGGACGAAGTAAAGCCGGAAGCGCGCGAGGTGATTTCCGAACTGAAAGGCAGCGGCTGCAAGACGGTGATGCTCACGGGCGATAACCGCGACATTGCGGCAAGCGTGGCGGAGAAAACGGGCGTAACGGCTTTTTCCGCCTCCCTGCTCCCGCAGGACAAGGTGGCGGAGGTGGAGAGGCTGATAAAAGAAAAGTCGGCAAAGGACGTGCTGTGTTTTGTGGGGGACGGCATAAACGACGCGCCCGTGATAATGCGTTCGGACATAGGCATAGCCATGGGCGGCGCGGGGAGCGACGCGGCAATAGAGGCGGCGGACGCCGTGCTCATGAAAGACGACCTTCGCGGCATATCGGTGTTTAAAAGAATTGCGGCAAAGACCATGCGGATAGTCATGGAGAACATCGTATTTTCCATAGGCGTGAAACTTATAATACTGCTGCTTTCGGCGCTGGGCATAACCGGTATGTGGTGGGCGGTGTTCGGCGACGTGGGCGTGGCGATCATAGCCATACTAAACGCTCTCCGCGTGAGCGGCAATTATAATAAGGAAAAGACGAAAATTCCCGCCGCGGCAGCCGCCGAGTGATTTATACACGCCTTGTAACGGGCAGTAAAAGCCGCGGAAAAAAATTTGATAAAATTATAAATAAAAAATAAAATAAACCCGTTTTTCGTTGTGATTTTACATGAAATATAGTAAAATATTAAAAAACGGAAAGCGGAGTGATATGATAAAAGCCGTCTTTATGGATGTGGATAATACGCTCTTGGATTTCAACGCCAGCGCAAAAAAAGCCATGGAGATGGCTTTTGATATAAACGGTCTGCGTTTTGAAGAACGGTACTTTTACACTTTCAAAAAGGTGAACGACGGGTTGTGGCGAAAAATAGAAACGGGAGAACTTACCCGCGCCGGGCTGCATGCCGTCCGTTTCGACCTTATTTTCGGCGAACTCGGCATAGATTATGACGGGAAAAAGGTGGAAAGCGGGTTTCTTGACAGCCTTAACGTGTGCGCCGTGCCCGTGGAGGGGGCGGAGGATATTCTGCAATACCTTTCGGCAAAATACCTTCTGTGCTCGGCAAGCAACGCGCCGTGCGCGCAGCAGCATAGGCGGCTTGCCGTTTCCGGGCTGAAAAAGTATTTTCGGCATATGTTCATTTCGGAAGAGATAGGGTTCAACAAGCCCGACATAAGGTTTTTCGAGGCGTGCTTTAAAACCGTTGCCCCCATAACTCCCGGAGAGACCGCAATGATAGGCGATTCTCTCACGGCGGACATTGCGGGCGGCAAGGCGTGCGGCGCGTTTACCGTGTGGTTCAACAGGCTTTCGGAGCCCGCGGGAGGAGCCGAGCCGGACAGGACGGTAAAACGGCTTTCCGAGATAAAAGATATTCTTTAACGGTAAACGACGATAAATTACTCTCAATTGCCGGTGGCGGCGGCTTTAAGCCCGGCGCGGTCGGGCGGGGTTATGATAAAGGAGGGCGGAGAATGAAAAAGAAATTTGCACTAAAAATGGCAAGGACCGCCACGGCGGACAAGATAAAAGAAGCTTTTTCATCCGTTATGCCCATAACGCTTATAGTATTGGTGCTGTGCGTTACCGTTGCGCCCATAGAGAGCGGAACGTTTCTCGCCTTTATTCTGGGCGCGGTGTTTACGGTAACGGGTATAGGGCTGTTCACTCTGGGGGCGGATACCGCCATGACCCCGATAGGCGAATACGTGGGTACTGCGGTGGTAAAAACCAAAAAAATATGGCTGATAGTGCCGGTACTCTTTGTGGTAGGGGTGCTCATAACCGTGGCGGAGCCCGATTTGCAGGTGCTTGCCGGGCAGCTGTCGGAAACCGTAAACAACATGGTACTGCTCTTTACCGTGGGAATAGGCGTTGGGATATTCCTTGCCGTGGCGTTTTTGCGCATCGTGCTTAAAATCAAACTTAAATATATCCTCGCGGTGCTTTACGTTGCGGTGTTCGTGCTTTCCTTTTTCGTGCCGGAAAACTTCGTGCCGCTCGCCTTCGATTCGGGCGGGGTTACCACAGGGCCGATAAGCGTACCCTTTATAATCGCCATAGGCACGGGCATTGCGACGTTAAGAAATGACAAGAACGCCGAGGACGACAGCTTCGGTCTTACCGCGCTGTGTTCGGTGGGACCGATACTCGCGGTCATGATACTCGGCATAATCTATCATCCCGAAAATTTTATAGTGTCGGAATCTGCCGCCGTGGAGGTATCGGACTCGCGCGAACTGTTCGCGCTGTTCCTTTCCGAAGCCCCCAAGTACCTTAAAGAGGTGGCGATAGGTCTGTTGCCGATAATCTGTTTTTATCTCATCTTTCGTTTTTTCGGCGAAAAGACGGACAGGCGCGGGCTGATAAAGGTGGCAATAGGCGTTGCCTATACATATGCGGGGCTGGTGCTTTTCCTTCTTGGGGTGAATGTGGGGTTTCTGCCCGTGGGGCATTATCTCGGCGGGATCATAGGTGCGCTGCCGTATAACTGGATAATAGTGCCGATAGGCTTTATCATAGGCTTTTTCGTGGTGGCGGCGGAACCTGCCGTGCACGTCCTTAAAAAACAGGTGTATGAAATAACTTCCGGCGCCATTCCGCAGCGCGCGCTGTCGCTCAGTCTCATGATAGGCGTGGGCACCTCTGTGGCGCTGGCGTTCACGCGGATATTGCTGCATATCCCCATAATGTATTTTCTCATCCCGGTTTATGCGGTTGCGCTCATCCTGATGTTTTTCGTTCCGGACGTTTTCACTGCCATAGCCTTCGATTCGGGCGGGGTGGCTTCCGGGGCGATGACCACGAGTTTCGTGCTGCCGCTTGCCCTGGGGCTGTGCAACGCCGTGGGCGGAAATATTGCCGCCGAGGGGTTCGGGATAGTTGCGTTCGTGGCGATGACCCCGCTTCTGACCATTCAGATACTGGGGCTTGTATATAAAATAAAGAGCAGGAAAAAGGCAAAGGAAACGTCTTCGGAAGACCAAGAAAAAGAGGATATTATAGATTAGAGGGATATATGACGGGTGTTAAATTTTTAACGGTTATAACCGACAGAGATTATGCGGTGCATTTTTCGGAATTTTTCAAAGCGCACGGGATAAGCAGGGCGTTCGGCACGCTGGCGCACGGTACTGCCGAAGGCTCGGTTTTGGACGCGTTCGGGCTGGAAAAGACCGAGAAGGTGATTTTTTCCCTTATGGTAAGAACGGAAGATCTGCCCGAACTTAAAAGGGGGCTGGTGTCCGAAATGAAGATAACTTCCGCGGGGGCGGGTATTGCGGTAATAACGCCTGTGGACGGGATAGGCGGCGCAACCGCGAAAAAATGCCTTGTAGGAGAACAACCGTTTGAAAGGGAGAAGGAGGACAAAATGGAACAAAGCGAATATGTGCTTATAAACGTAGTGGCGGACAGGGGGAATACCGACCTTGTAATGGAAGCGGCGCGCGGCGCCGGGGCGACGGGCGGCACGGCGGTGCGGGCGCGCGGCACGGGCGCAGGCATTGCCAAGATACTCGGCATGACCATCAGCGAGGAAAAGGAAATAATCTATATCGTCGCGCCGAGAGCTTTAAGAGACGGGATAATGCGCGCCGTTATGGAAAAGGCGGGGAAGGACACTTCCGCGCACGGTATAGTGTTTTCTCTGCCCGTAGAAAGCGTGTTGGGGATAAGCGGGTACGAGGCGTAAATATGACCACCGTCGCAGATAACAATGCAGATTACAAAACCGAGCTCGAGCGGTACGGGGCGATAGCGTTTGTGCCGCGCGGAAACAGTATGTGGCCCACTCTTAAAAACCGCGGGCAGTCCGTAATAGTGGTAAAAAAGACGGGCAGACTGTCTTCCATGGACGTGGCGCTCTATACCCGTGCGGACGGCAGGTTCGTGCTGCACAGGGTGATGGAGCCGGTAAGCGGCGGGTACGTCATGTGCGGGGACAGTCAGTTCGTAACCGAGTATGTAAAGGAAGAACAGGTCTTCGGCGTGATGAGCGGGTTTTACCGCGGCAAAAAATTTACCGAATGCACCGATGAAAAGTATTTGCGCCGTTCGGAAAACTGGTACAGGCGCAAGATAGCGAGAAAGTTCCGCATAAAGTTTTTTTATTTCCGCCAAAGGATAAAGGGGTTTGTGCGCAGAATATTCAGAAAATCAGAGGTAAAAGAAGATGTATGATCTTGAAGGTTTGGGCGTAAAGGCAAAAAAAGCGGCGGAAAGCCTGCTTGCCGTGCCCGATAAAACGCTCTGCCGCGCGCTGGAATGCGCCGCGCGGCTAATAAGAGAAAACGCGGAATATCTCAAAGCCGAGAACGCAAAGGACATTGCCCTTGCCCGCGAAAAGGGCAAGAGCGAGGCGTTTATAGACAGGCTTGCCCTTTCCGACAAAGTGATTGAAGGCATGGCGGCGGGGCTTATTCAGGTGGCGCACCTTAACAGCCCGGCGGGTAAAATCGTTTATTCTTACGAAAATAAAGAACAGGGCATAAAAGTAGTCAAAAAGAACGTGCCGTTCGGGGTGGTGGGCATAATATTCGAATCCCGCCCCAACGTCTCGGCGGACGCGTTTGCGCTGTGCATAAGGACGGGCAACGCCGTGATACTCAAAGGCGGCAGCGATTCGCTCCGCTCCAACGTGGCGATAACGGGGCTGTGCAGGCAGGCGCTTTCGGAGTGCGGGATAGACCCGAACGCCGTTTCGGTTATAGAGGACACCGAGCACGAGACGGCGGCGCGGTTTATGCGTATGGATAAATATGTGGATCTCATTATTCCGCGCGGCAGCGCAAGACTCATACGCGCCGCGGTGGAAAATTCCACCATACCCATTATAGAGACGGGCGTGGGTAACTGCCACGTGTACGTGGACGAGTTTGCCGACCCCGTAAAGAGCGCGGAAGTGGTGTTCAACGCCAAGACCCAGCGTTACAGCGTGTGCAACGCCTGCGAGTCTTTGGTGATACATTCCTCCCGCCTTAAAGACGCGCTGCCCCTCATTGCGGAGCGGCTCAAAGAAAAAAAAGTGGAGATGCGCTGCGACGGGCGGGCTTACGCAGCCATAAAAAATTACGAATATCTTGCCGAGGCAACGGAGGAGGACTTTTACACCGAGTACGAGGACGCCGTTATTTCGGTCAAAACGGTGGACAGCCTGAAAGAGGCGATAGACCACATAAACGAACACGGCACACGCCATTCCGAAAGTATCATGACGGAGAACGGGGAAAACGCCGCAACCTTTATGCGGGACGTGGACGCGGCGGTGGTGTATCATAACGCTTCCACAAGGTTTTCGGACGGGTTTGTGTTCGGTCTGGGCGCGGAGATAGGCATATCCACCCAAAAACTGCACGCCCGCGGTCCCATGGGGCTGGACGCGCTCGTTACCACCAAGTATTTTGTGGAGGGCGACGGCGCCGTAAGAAAGTAACCGCCGTATTGAAAAAACAACAGCCGAAGGCTGACCGATCAGCCGGATAGTTCACATACACGGCAATAGTTGCGGAAAAGGAGAAAATATGAAAAAGGTGCTGGTGATAGGAGCAAGGGGACATATAGGTTCATTCCTCGTAAACAGGCTTGTAACCGCGGGGTGGGAGGTTACCGCCCTTTCCCGTTCGGAAAGGAAACCTTGCGCTTATAAAAAAGAGGTGTGGGATAACGTGCGCTCGGTATTCATGCCGAGAGAACGGCTTGCGGAAACCGACTTTATAGAACAGGAGGGGTTTGACGCCGTCTGCGACCTCATGTGTTTTACCCCCGAAGAATGCGAAAAGATGGTGACAAAACTCAAGCGGAACGAGTTTTATTTGCAGCTCGGCAGCCTTTGGACTTATGAAAACAAGCAATATTTGCCGGTAGACGAAGAGCACCCCAAAAATTCCACGGAAAAGTACGGAAGGGATAAGGGGCTTGTGGAGAATTATGTACTTTCGTTCTGCGAAAGCGGCAGGCTTGCAGGCGCGGTGGTGCATCCGGGGCATATCTCTTCGGGAGAGTGGATGCCCATAAACCCGCAGGGCAACCTGGATAAGACGGTGTTCGATAAGATAAAGCGGGGCGACAAGGTGGAACTGCCCTTCCTGGGTTTGGAAACATTGCAGCACGTGCACGCAAAGGACCTTGCCGAAGTTATTGCCGCCTGTATAGAACAGCAGGATAAAGCAAACGGTCAGGCGTTTATATCGGTGGCGGAACGCGCCATGACGCTGCGCGCCATAACCGAAAACCTTTTTAAATATTTCGGGCACGAGCCGAATATAGAATATCTTGAGTGGGATAAGTTTACTGCCGCCGTGGGGGAAAACAACGCGGCGCTCACGCTGGATCACGTTTCGCATTCTCCGTGCGCAACTCCCGCAAAGGCGCTTAAAATTCTCGGCGTAAAGCATAATATAAGCATTATGGATATTTACAAGGAATATTTAAACGGCGCATATCTTGCCTGAAAAGGGCGGCTGACCCGATACCCGGACTTGACAAAGTTTGATTTAAGTATTACAATATCACTATAAAACCAATAAAGAATAAAGGAGAAAAAACCATGAAATACGTTTGCGATTTATGCGGCTGGGTTTACGATGAAGCGGCGGGCGACCCCGATAACGGGATAGCTCCCGGCACCCTCTTTGCCGATCTGCCCGAAGATTTTGCCTGCCCTCTTTGCGGCGCGGGCAAAGATTCCTTTTCGGCAGAGGAATAATAGAATTAAATAAAGCAGGTAAAAACATATAAAAACGCTGTAAAATCCTCGCCCGCCTGCCGCCTTTTCGTGCGGCAGGCGGGCGAGGACTTTTATTTTAAAAATATTCCGCCGGAAGTCTTTTATACTTCCCGCTTGTTGCCGCATTTCCGGCACACCGCAACCGTGCGGTTTTTATACTTAACTTTTTCCGACGCCGTCTTTTTTGGGTACCAAAATCCAAAGCCCGAAAGTACAGAATATCAATATGGGAATTTTTGCGGAAAGGCTTAGAGAGCTCAGAAAAGAAAAGGCGTTGGGACAGATAGCGTTTGCGCAAAAAATCGGGGTGGGAAAGTCGGTGATAAGTCTTTGGGAAACGGGAAAGTGCGAGCCTGCTTTAAGCAACCTTATAAAAATTGCGCAATTTTTCGGCGTTACCATCGATTATCTTGCGGGGTTGGAGTAATTCCTGCCTTTTTTCGGTGCGCAAATCCGGCGATGAATTGTCAAGTTAAGTGCAACAGTAGGAGAGATTTAGTTCAAACAAATCTTGCGGAGTTTGGTAATGCAAAACTTTCTTGGGCCTGGCGTTAATTAACGCCAGGTGCTTTTTTAACGTTGCGGGGCTCACTCGGGAAAGGTTCCTGCCTTTGGGATAAAATTCACGT
>CASELQ010000034.1 GCA_949288785.1 uncultured Eubacteriales bacterium
AAAAACGCAGCGGAAGTTGCCGTAAAGTTTGAAAACATAGAAAAGCGTTTCGGCAGCGTTGTTGCGAACAGCAACATAAATTTTGAGATATATAAGGGAGAAATACTCTCTCTCCTCGGGGAAAACGGCAGCGGCAAAACCACGCTCATGAATATGCTTTCCGGCATATACTTTCCCGACGCGGGGAAAATATATATCGACGGGAAAGAGGCGGTTATCGCTTCTCCCAAGGACGCTTTCCGTTATAAAATAGGCATGATTCACCAGCACTTTAAGCTTGTGGACGTGTTTACCGCCGCCGAAAACATAGTTCTCGGCGTAAAGGACGGGAAAAGATATAATAAAAGAGACGTTGTTGCCCGTGTGCGTGAGATTGCCGCCCGCTACGGGTTCGATATAGATCCCGATAAAAAAATACATAAGATGTCCGTTTCCGAAAAGCAGACGGTGGAGATTATAAAGGTGCTGTACCGCGGCGCCGATATACTCATTCTGGACGAGCCTACCGCCGTGCTTACCCCGCAGGAAACCAAAAAACTGTTTGCCGTGCTCCGCCGCATGCGTGAGGACGGCAAGTCCGTAATTATCATAACCCACAAATTAAACGAAGTTATGGAAATTTCGGACAGGGTGGCGATTTTAAGAAAGGGCGAATATATAACCACCGTAAATACGTCGGAAACCAACGAAAAGCAGCTCACCGAATATATGGTGGGCAAAAAGGTGGAACTCAAAATAGAGCGGGTTAAGACCGATTTCGATAAGCCCCTTTTGGAAATAAGAGATTTAGAGATAAATTCGGACGAAGGCAGCCGCGCCATAGGCGGTGTGAATTTTTACATCCGCGGCGGCGAAATGCTTGGCGTTGCGGGCATTGCGGGCTGCGGGCAGAGAGAACTGTGCGAGGCGATAGCGGGGCTCAGAAAGGTAGAGAGCGGCTTTATCATGCACAAGGGCGAGAGTATAGTGGGGCTGCCTTCCCGAGAGATTATAGAAAAGGGCATATCCATGAGTTTCATCCCGGAGGACAGGCTGGGTATGGGGCTTGCGCCGTCCTTTTCCATAACCGACAATATGATGCTAAAAACATATGCCGAAAACAAGACCGCGGAAGAAGTGCTTGAAGAGGATGCCGAAAGGTTGGCGGAAAAAGCGGAAAAGCGCGCTTTAAAGAGCGGGCGGGAAGACCGTGCGGAAACGGAGAGTGCGGAAAACGGCGTAACGGAGGCGGCAGGCAGCGTTGCTGATAAAGACGGCGGTACAGGTTCGGCTGCGGAGGAAGATACGGAAAACGTTCTTAATTCCGAGCAAAGAAAGGCGGCGGCTGCTGAAAAACGGCGGAGGGCCTGGGCGGGTATCCGCGCGTTTATGCGCCGCCCGTTCGTGGACAGAAAGGAGGCGCGCGCCCGTGCGGAAGCGCTTATAAAAAAGTTGGATATAGTTACCCCGTCCACCGAAACGCCGGTGAGAAGACTTTCGGGCGGCAACGTGCAGAAAGTGCTGGTGGGGAGGGAGATAGAAGCCTCTCCCAACGTGATAATAACCGCCTACCCCGTGCGCGGGCTGGACATAAACTCCTCTTATCTTATTTACGATATACTGAACGAGCAGAAAAGCAAGGGCGCCGGTATTTTATTTATCGGCGAGGATCTTGACGTTATGCTCTCTTTGTGCGACAAGATAATGGTGCTGTGCCACGGAAAGAACATGGGCATAGTACACGCCGCGAAAACCACCAAGGAAGAACTGGGGCTTATGATGACGGGCGCTTTGGATCTCAACGCCGAAAAGGCGGATAAAAAGTTCGGCATTGCCAAGGACAGCAATCTTTCGGAAGAGGAATGGAAAGCGGCGGAGCTCGGCGGAACAGGAGAAAAGGAGACAGAAGATGACAGATAAGAAAGCGGTGCGCGAACCGTTGTTTCATATTTCGCGGCGGGGGGATATATCCTTGGGAAAAGCCGTACTCATACGTGCCGCGGCAATTGTGGCAGGGCTTATATTGTGTTCCGTGCTCTGTACCGTTATATTTGAAGATGCAAACCCGTTTTCCGTTATAGCGCAACTGTTTTCGGGCAATTTCGGCACGTCGAGAAGGATATGGATGCTTTTAAGGGATACCTCGCTCCTGCTTATAGCGGGGCTTGCCCTTTTGCCTGCATTTAAAATGAAGTTCTGGAACCTGGGCGGCAACGGTCAGATACTCATAGGTATGCTTGCCGCGATAACCTGTATGTTTTACATGGGCGGCAAAGTGGCGGACGGATGGATAATACTTTGTATGACCGTTTCCAGTTTGCTTGCGGGGGCGATATGGGCGGTTATTCCCGCCATATTCAAGGCGTTTTTCAAGACCAATGAAACCCTTTTCACGCTCATGATGAATTACATAGCGGTGGGGATCGTAGGGTTTTGTATAAACAAATGGGTTACGAGCGGCTCCAATACGCTTGCCCCCATAAAGTACGGTAATTTTCCCGAACTCGGCAACGAATATATGCTTATCATTCTCGTTGCCGCCGTGGTAACCGCAGCGATTTTCGCTTATATGAAGTATGCAAAGCACGGGTTTGAAGTGTCGGTTGTGGGCGAAAGCGAAAACACCGCCCGCTATGTGGGTATCAACATCAAAAAAGTAGTCATCCGCACGATGGCGCTTTCCGGCGCGCTTTGCGGTATCGTGGGGCTGCTTCTCGCAGGTGCCGTTCATCATACTATAAGCGAAACCAGCGCCGGGAATATGGGTTTTACCGCAATAATGGTGGCGTGGCTTGCCAAGTTCAATCCGCTTGTAATGATATTCACCGCTTTCTTTATATCGTTCCTGGACAGGGGAATGGGGCAGGTCCAGACGGCTTTCGGCATCACTAACGACGCCGTGTCCGATATAATAATCGGTTTGATTTATTTCTGCGTGATAGGCTGTGAATTTTTTATTTCCTATAAAGTAAAACTCCGCAAAAAGAAGAAGGCGGCGGGCGAAGGAGCCGACTTTATGCACGGGGAAGCGATTTCTGCGGAAGAAACGCCGTCTTCCGCGGACGGTGCGGACAAGGAGGAAAAGTAATGGTTACATTTATAACGAGCGCCATTTGTATAGGTACGGTGTTTTTATACGGCTGCGTAGGAGAGATAATCACGGAAAAGGCGGGGCACTTAAACCTGGGCATACCCGGCATAATGTGCATGGGCACGGCGGGCGGTTGCTGGGGCGCGGCTATATATATGAATTCCGCCGGGGCGGACGGAGCGTCCCTTATTTTATTGGCGCTTATTTCCATATTGTTTGCATGTATGTTCGGGGCGTTGGGCGGACTGATTTACGCATTTTTAACGGTTACCCTGCGCTCCAATCAGAACGTAACGGGGCTTGCGCTCACTACTTTCGGTGCGGGTCTGGCACAGTTTTTAATGGACGTTTATGTGGACAGGTCGCATCTTCCCGCGGCAAGCGTGCTCATGCGATCTTCTTTGCCGTTTGCGGACAGTTTAGGCTGGTTCGGGGAGATATTCTTTTCACACGGGATACTTGTCTATCTTGCAATAGCCGTGGCAATAGTGGCTGCGGTTATGCTTAAACGTACCCGCACGGGGCTGAATATCCGCGCCATAGGCGAAAATCCCGCCACGGCGGACGCGGCGGGAATAAACGTGAACGCCTATAAATACGGCGCAATCCTTATAGGCAGCGCAATAGCGGGGCTGGGCGGCCTTTGTTATGTTATGAACTTTATAGGCGGCAGCTGGGAAAACGCCGGTACCATAGAGGCGTTCGGCTGGCTTTCCATAGCGCTTGTAATATTCACGCTTTGGAAACCCGACCTCAGTATTCTGGGTTCCATTCTTTTCGGCGGGCTTTATATAGCGGCTTATCGTATAACGGGCATATCTTTCAGTCAGATGAAACTCCTGCAGTTATTGCCTTACGTGATAACCATTATAGTGCTTATCATTACCAGCATTATGGACAGGAAGGAAAATCAGCCGCCCGCCTCTTTGGGACTGAATTATTTCAGGGAAGAGCGGTAGCGGGGGATCGCGGGTTCCGGTAATCGAAAACCTTGCAATATGAAAAACGTAAGCCGCCTGCTGTTGCCGGCGGCTTAAAAACTATTACAACCCGCGGCAAAACGTCGCCCGGGCAACAAAAAGAGGAGTATATTATGGAAAACACCTCTCTTTTGCGGCTTGAACCTGCCGGAAAAAAGGACAAAAAGTATCTCAAAGCGCTCTATAAGCGGGCATTCCCGCGGGCGGAAAGAAAGCCCTTTTATATGTTCGGCAAAAAGAGCGTGTTTTTATATATCATAAAGTATGACGGTGCGCCCGCGGGGCTTATGGCGGGCTGCGAGTTTAAGGATATGTTGTTTATTGACTATTTTGCCATAGACGAAAGTATGCGCGGCAAGGGGCTGGGCGGGCAGGCGCTTTCCTTACTCTTTTCGCGTTTTCCCGGCCGCAGGATCTTTTTGGAGATAGAGGACCCGGAGATCCCGAGCGACAATAAGGAGCAGCGTTTAAGGAGAAGGACCTTTTATCTTAAAAACGGGTTTGAGGTAAGCGACCTCAAAATTTTGCTGTGCGGAGTGCAGATGCTTATTCTGTGTGCGGGCGGCAACGTAAATTTTAATGAATACGTGAGCGTGTACGAAAAGGCTTACGGCAGATTTTTTACCCGCCTTCTGCATTTGGAAAAGATTTGATTTGGCAAGAGTTTATCTCCGCCCTTTCCGCTATCGGAAAGGGCGGAGAATCATATCGGCGGTCATAACGAACGGCGGGCGTACGCAAATAAAGCATACGGCGGCGCAATAAAATTTTGCCAGCCCTGCGCGGGAAAACCGCGCAGGGCTGGCAAAGTGATTTAAAAAGTTTTTATTTTCGTAGTTGTCTTGTCCCGAACAGTTTGCAACGGTTTAATATTATCTCTGTTCGAGCGGAATATAATTTTCGGGCTGTTTTACGCACACGTAGGCGGGGCGTATGATCTTGCCCGCGTTCTGAATCTCTTCTATGCGGTGGGCGCTCCATCCCACTATGCGCGCCATTGCGAATATCGGGGTGAACAGTTCGCACGGAAGTTCAAGCATCTGATACACAAGCCCGGAGTAAAAGTCCACGTTGGCGCTCACGCCCTTATACATCTTCCGGCGGGAGGATATTATTTCGGGGGCAAGGCGCGCAACCGTCTCGTAAAGGGCGTAATCTTTTTCGTAACCCTTTTCCTTGGCAAGGTCCTTTGCGCAGCGCATCAGTATATCGGCGCGCGGGTCCGAAAGAGAGTATATGGCGTGCCCCATGCCGTATATGAGCCCGGCTCCGTCAAACGCGCGCTTTTCCAAAAGCCGTATAAGGTAGTCCGCCACTTCGCCCTCGTTTTCGGTGTTTATGTTCTTTTTCATATCCTCGAACATCTTAACCACTTTAATGTTGGCGCCGCCGTGGCGGGGACCTTTAAGCGAACCCAAAGCCGCCGCTATTGCGGAATAGGTATCCGTGCCGGAAGAGGATACGACGTGCGTGGTAAAAGTGGAGTTGTTGCCGCCGCCGTGTTCCATGTGCAGCACCAGAGCAAGGTCCAGCATGCGCGCTTCGAGATCGGAATATCTGCCGTCTTCCCTTAAAAGCCGCAGGGCGTTTTCCGCCGTGGAAAGCGCGGGATCCGGCAGGTGTATATACAGGCTGTTTCCGCAATGGTAGTGGTTATAGGACTGATATCCGTATACCGCCAGCATGGGGAATACCGCAATGAGGTGCAGGCACTGCCTTAAAACGTTCTCTACGGAGATATCGTCGGGGTTTTCGTCGTAAGCGTAAAGGGCGAGCACCGTGCGGGAGAGCACGTTCATCATGTCCTTTCCGGGCGCTTTGAGTATCATATCTCTCGTAAAGGACGTAGGCAGACTCCTGAATTCGCCCAGTTCCTTATTGAACTCGGCAAGTTCGCTCTTGTTCGGCAGGCGGGAAAACAGCAAAAGATATGCCGCCTCCTCGAATCCGAACCGCCCTTCTTTCATAAACCCCGCCACAAGATCCCGGATGTTGATGCCGCGGTATCTGAGCACTCCTTCCGCGGGGACGGAAGTGCCGTCCGGCAGAGTTTTTTTGGATATTATATCCGAAATTTCGGTAAGGCCCGTTACCACGCCGTTGCCGTATTCGTCCCTTAACCCGCGGTAGACCTTGTGTTCCTTGTACATTTCCGGAGTTATAAAGTTGTTGCCGTTGGCAATACCCGCCATCCTTTTTATGTACGGGGTTATTTCCGAATAATTTCTTGCCATGATTACCTCCTTTTATGCCCGCGCCTTTGCCGCATAGGGCAAAGGCGCGAAATATTACCGTTAGTTTTTTTGTTATCGGCGCGGCTTTAATACCTCCTGTCCGCCCATAAAGGGTTGCAGCACGGGAGGGATATTCACGCTCCCGTCCTCGTTCTGATATTGCTCTATAATGGCGGGAAACACGCGGGAGGTCGCCAACCCCGAGCCGTTAAGCGTGTGTACGAACGCCGTCTTCCCGGTGGAAGAATCGCGGTAACGCGTGTTGTTGCGCCGCGCCTGATAGTCGTTTGCGTTGCTCACCGAACTCACTTCCTTATAGATGCCCATGGAAGGGATCCACACCTCTATGTCGTACGTGCGCGCCATGGAGGCGGAACAGTCTCCCGCGGCAAGTTTGCTTATTCTGAAATGCAGCCCCAGTTTTTCCATGAGCGAGGCGGCTTTTGCCACAAGCTCCGAAAAGGCTTCCTTTGAGTGTTCCGGGTGGGCGTATTGCACCATCTCCACCTTGTTGAATTGGTGCCCGCGAATCATGCCGCGCTCCTCCGCGCGGTAGGAACCCGCCTCCTTGCGGTAGCACGGGGTGTAGGCGAAAAACTTCATGGGAAGTTTGCTTTCCTCTATTATTTCGCCCGCGTACATATTTACGAGCGCCGTCTCCGCGGTGGGGAGCATAAATCGGTTTTTCTTTCTGTCCTCGTCGCAGTCCAGCCAGTACACCTCGTCCGAGAACTTGGGGAACTGCCCCGCGCCGAACCCGCAGTTATAGCCTAACTGGTGGGGAGGAAGAATAAATTCGTACCCGTCTTTAACGTGTTCGGAAATAAAGAAGTTAAGGAGCGCCCATTCAAGCCGCGCCCCGTCTCCGCGGTACAGCCAGAATCCGCCGCCCGAGAGTTTTGCTCCGCGCGTATAGTCTATAATGCCCAGCCCCGTGCAAAGGTCAACGTGGTTTTTGGGTGAAAAGGCAAACTCGGGTTTTTTCCCGCGCACCTCTGTAACGGCGTTGTTTTCCTTGCCGCCGGCGGCAAGGTCCTCGTCCGGGATATTGGGCAGGGCGGCAAGCGCTTCGAACACCTTCTGCTCGGCGGCCTTGGCGCCCTCGTCCGCCCGGGCAATCTTTTCGCCTATCTCGCGCATCTCGGCAAAAATTCCGTCTACGGGCTTACCCGCTTTTTTAAGCGCGGGTATCTCGGCGGACACCCTGTTGCGTTCGGCTTTCAATTTTTCCGCTTGTGCGATAAACGCCCTGCGTTCTTCGTCATCTTTTAAAATCGCGTCGAAATCGGCGGTGCAGCCCTTGCGGGCAAGTAGTTCCGCCACACGGTCCTTTTCTTCTCTTATCCTTTTTAGATCCAGCATGTTTGCGCTCCGATAACAAATATATAAATATTATAAAGGTTTTTTCCGCTAAAATCAAACAAAAAGGCGCAAAAATAAAAAAACGGCGGGTTTTATGCGCCGATGCCACGGACAAAATAGTTAAAAATTTTCATATTTTTAAAAAATTCGGGCATAAAAGCGCATAATTATTGTTTTTTTCTTGCATTGCGCCCTTGAAAAGTGTTACAATACTTTTATCAAATAAGGAACGTATCGGTATGAAAGACAGATTATTTCACATAAAAGAGTTCATAGACAAGAGCGGCAAGGTAACTCTTCACGAATTGGAGTGCGCGTTTCCCTCCGTGTCGTCCATGACCATACGGAGAGATTTGAACCGCCTTGAAGAGCAGAACGCCGTTATAAGGGTTTCGGGCGGGGCGATATCGGTTAACACAGTGCTTCGCGCCAAGGAGGCGGACTTTTCCGAGCGGGTGAACAACAACGCCGCCGAGAAGATAGAGATAGCCGCCAAAGCCGTGAAGATTCTCGATAAAAACAGTTGCGTGTTTATAGACGGGGGGTCCACCACCACCTATTTTGCCCGCGCTCTGCCGGACGAGAATTTTTACGTTCTCACCAACGCCCTTATCATAGCGGAGACCATAATAAGAAAGGAAAAACCCAAGGTGGCGCTTTTGGGCGGGGATCTGAAAAAGAACAATTTCATCACCGTGGGCAAGACCTGTACGGATTTTATAGACAAGATAAATATAGAGACGGCGGTGATGACAGCCACCGGGTATATACGCGATACGGGCGGCTTTACCTGCGGCAGCCAGTCGGAGGCGGACGTAAAGCGGGCGGTCATAGAAAAGGCCGAAAACGTGATAATGCTTTTGGACAGCTCCAAGGTAAATAAAAAGACGCCTTACACCTTTTGCGAACTGAAAGACATAAACTATCTGGTAACGGACGATAATTTCCCCAAAGAGCTTAAAAATTCCATTACCGAGAGCGGGATAAAGGTAGTTTAGCGGCGCCCGCCCTGCGGGCGGACGGAAACAGAGGATTGAAATATGTTTAAGAATTTACGCGCGGATATACGGGCGGCAAAAAAATACGACCCCGCGGCGCGCAATAAATTTGAAATATGGCTTACATATTCCGGGGTGCACGCGCTGTCATGGCACCGCGTGGCGCACTTTTTTTACAAAATAAAGTTAAAACTGCTTGCGCGGATAGTGAGCCAGATGGCAAAATTTTTCACGGGGGTGGAAATACATCCCGCGGCAAAGATAGCGGGCGGGGTGTTCATTGACCACGGCGCCGGCGTGGTAATAGGCGAGACCGCCGAGATAGAAGAAGACGTAGTCATCTATCAGGGGGTAACGCTGGGCGGCACGGGCAAGGAAAAGGGCAAGCGCCACCCCACCATAAAGCGCGGTGTGATGATAAGTTCGGGCGCTAAAATTCTCGGCGGCTTTACCGTGGGAGAATACGCCAAGATAGGCGCGGGCGCGGTGGTGTTGAAAGAAGTGCCCGCCTACGCCACGGTGGTGGGCGTGCCCGGTACGGTGGTGCGGGTGAACGGGGAAAAAGTTACCGACCTGCAACAGGAAAAATGCGACCCCCTGAAAGAAGAGTTATGCCATCTGAGAGACAAGGTGTTCTCACTGGAAGAGGAGTTGAACAGGCTTAAAGCGGAACTGGGGAAGGCGCTTCCCGCGGAGCCGACCGCCGCCCGTGAAACGAGCGGAGAACCCGCCGTAAGAGAGGGCGGAGAGGCTGCCGAGGGTAAGGAAAACGAGGCAAAGGCAACAGAGGTTATAGAGGAAAAGTAAATGAAGATATATAACACGCTTACGGGCAGCAAACAGGACTTTGTGCCCATGGAGCCGGGCAAGGTAAAGATGTACGCCTGCGGAATAACCGTTTCGGGCGAGGCGCATATCGGGCACGCCTATCAGGCGCTCATATACGACATAATAAGAAAATATTTCCAAAAGAAAGGCTATAAAGTAACTTACGCCCGCAACTATACCGACGTGGACGATAAGATCATAGCCCGCGCTCTTGAAACGGGCATTCCCGCGGATAAGTACGCCGAGGATATGATAGCGGAGATAGATAAGCAGATGCGGCGGTTTAAGGTGGACGACCCCACCGTGTGGATAAAAGCCACCGAGTGCATGGACGACATAATAAAGTTCATTTCCGCACTCATCGAAAAGGGGCACGCCTACGCCACCCTTAAAGGGGACGTGTATTTTTCGGTGGAAAGTTTTCCCGCTTACGGCGCGCTTTCTCACCGTAATCTGGATGACGCAGCAAACGGCGTGCGCGTGGAGAACGACGAGCTTAAAAACAATCCCTTGGACTTTGCGCTGTGGAAGTCCGCAAAACCCGGCGAACCCTATTGGGAGTCCCCTTGGGGCAGGGGCAGGCCGGGCTGGCACATAGAGTGCTCCGCCATGAACTACAAGACTTTCGGCGAAAGCATAGACGTGCACGGCGGCGGCAGGGACCTTATTTTCCCGCACCACGAGAACGAGATTGCCCAGACCGAGGCGCTTACCGGCAGGCAGTTTGTAAAATACTGGATTCATAACGGGCTTATAAAGGTGAACGGGCAGAAGATGAGCAAGTCTTTGGGCAACAGCCTGCTCCTTAAAGACCTTTTAAACAAGTATTCGCCCGAAACCGTAAAATTCGCCCTGCTTTCCACCAATTACCGCGGCGATATAAATATTACCGATTCGCTTTTTCCGGAGGCGGAAAAGCACATGTCGGAGTTTTACAGGGTGTTCTTGCAGGCGGAAGAGGCGGGCATACCCGCAGCCGGCGAAAACCCGGAAATCGACGCCGATTTCGACCGCTGTATGGATGACGATTTCAATACCGCGCTCGCTTTAAGCAGGCTGTTCGGGCTGTTCAAAGGAATAAGGGCAAAGATAGCCGCGGGCGATAAGAGCGCCGGCGCCGATCTGAATCAGATAAAGAACACCTATTCGCTCCTGGGGCTGTTTGGCGAGAGCCCGGCGGAGTTTATCGCCTTTGCCGAAAGCAAACGGGAAGAGGGCATTCCCGCGGAGATTATAAGTATTGCGGAAGAGCGCCGCGCCGCCCGCGAAAAAAAGGATTGGGCGGCTTCGGACAGATTAAGGGAAGAGCTGCTTAAAGCCGGTTACGCCGTAAAGGATACCAAAGAGGGCTATACCCTGGAAAAAAAGAACTGATATAAGGAAATGCGAGAATAATATGATTACTTCCAAAGAGTTAAGGGACAAGTGGATAAAGTTTTACGAAGAGCGCGGGCACGTAAATATCGGCGCCGTTTCGCTCATAGGGGACGGCAGCACCGGGGTCATGTTCAACGTGGCGGGCATGCAGCCGTTAATGCCCTATCTTCTGGGCAAAAAGCACCCCGCGGGCACGCGGCTTTGCAACGTGCAGGGCTGTGTGCGCACGGTGGATATAGATTCGGTGGGGGACGCTACCCATTTCACTTTTTTCGAGATGATGGGAAACTGGTCTTTGGGCGATTACTTTAAAAAGGAAAAGACAAAGTGGTCGTTCGAACTGCTGACCGAGGTGTTCGGCTTCGATAAGGATAAAATCTGCTCCACCGTGTTCGAAGGGAACGACGCCGCCCCCCGCGATACCGAAACGGCGGAACTTTTAAAAGGGCTTGGTATAAAGGAAGAAAATATTTTCTTTATGGACAAGTCCAACAACTGGTGGGAGCTGGAGGGCACAGTAGGCACCCCCTGCGGACCGGACAACGAGTGGTTTTATCCTCGGCACGATACGCCCTGTTCCGAGCACTGCGACATAAACTGCAAGTGCGGCAGATACGTGGAAATAGGCAACGACGTGTATATGCAGTATAAAAAACTCGAGGGCGGCAAGTACGCGGAACTTGAGAACAAGAACGTGGATACCGGCTTCGGGCTGGACAGGCTTTTGCTCTTTCTTAACGGGCTGGACGACGGGTATAAGACGGACCTGTTTTCGGGCGCCGTCGAGTATCTTGAAAAGGTTTCCGGCAAGAGTTACGATAACGATGGGAATGCGCGGAAAGCCATGCGCATAATAGCCGACCATACCCGCACGTCCGTAATGCTCATAGGGGACAGGAACGGCATAACCCCGTCAAATACGGGCGCCGGGTATATTTTGAGGAGGCTTTTGCGCCGCGCGATAAGGTATTGCAGAAATCTGGAAATAGATTCCGAACACCTTACGGGCGTGGCAAAAGTGTTCATAGAACAGGTGTACGACACGGCTTATCCGCTGTTGGTGGAAAAAGAGGAGTATATATTAGAAGAGTTCAGAAAGGAGATAAAAAAGTTCGAAGCCACTTTGGCGGGCGGCATGAAGGAGTTTGAAAAACTGGTTACGGGCATAGAGCGCAAAAACGAGTTTATGTCAAAGTCCGACCCGTCTTACGTGCCGCAAAAGGAGATGGCGGGCAAGCAGGCGTTCAGGCTTTACGATACGTTCGGGTTCCCGCTGGAACTTACTGTGGAGCTTGCAAAGGAGCGCGGGCTTTCGGTGGACGAAAAGGGCTTTGAGGAGGCCTTCAAAGCGCATCAGGAACTCTCCCGCGCGCAGGCTGCCGCCGCCAAGGGCGGGCTCGCGGAAAGGAACGAGATAACGGCGCGCTACCATACCGCCACGCACATCATGCTTGCGGGGCTCCGCCGGATGTTCGGGGAAAAGACCGAGCAAAAGGGTTCCAACATAACCGAAGAAAGAATGCGGTTTGACTTTAATTGCGACCATAAGATGACGCAGGAAGAGTTAAAACAGCTTGAAGACTTTGTGAACGGCGTAATCGCCCGCGGGATAGACGTGGTGAGAACGGAAGAACCGTATGATAAGGCGGTGGCGACGGGGGCTTACGGCGTATTTAACCCCGCCGCGCCCGACGAAATTGTTTCTATCTATACGATAGCGGGGGTGGACAGGCAGATATGCGGCGGGCCGCACGCCAAAAACACCGCGGAACTCGGAAAGTTTAAGATAGTGAAAGAGGAAAGTTCTTCTTCCGGCGTGAGAAGAATAAAGGCGGTGCTGCAATAACACGGCGGCCGTTTTGCCGCAATCGGGCGGCACGGAAAACGCGGCGCGCTTATAGTGCCGAAAGATATATCGGAGCGCGGCAGATAAAGGGATAGAAAAAGTAACTTAAAAAACAGTAAATAAGGCACGGGCGGCGGCAAGTTTATTGCCGCCGCCCGCAGTAATTCCGGTTAAAACACGGCAGCCGGCTGCACGGCGGATACCATAAAAAAGATTTTAAGGTTTTTTGCGCCCGCGAGTTGGAAGGCGGAGCGCCCGCCGCGGGGGAGAAAAAATAAAAGGTGTCGCTATTTTTGTACAACCTGCCCAAAATTATTGACAAACGCGCGCGGATATTATAAAATAAATAGGCTGTGAAAAGAGCGGGTTAAAGTTTTGCACCCGCCAAAAAAGAGAATGCGCCTTTAGCTCAATTGGATAGAGCGTTGGTCTACGGAACCAAAGGTTAGGGATTCGAGTTCCTTAAGGCGCGCCAATAAGAGCCTAAATCGAATATTCGATTTAGGCTCTTATTTTCATATGTTACCGAATTTATTTATGTAACAGACAGGCTTTATTTGTAATTTTTTCTTTTACTACAAGAACGGTATCGCTAATCGAAAAATTAGTAGTATCTACGACATTTTTCTCGTATATTCCAAGATTGCAAAATTGTTCCCACATCGTTTGTACTAATTCGATATTTGTATCTCTATCTAATTTTGAGCGTTCAATCGCCCGTTTCATTGTCTCCTCTTTGTTAGTTCTTAAAATAATGTAGTGTACTTCATATCCCTCTTGAACAATATTTAGCCATGGTGCCAGAAACCACGGGCCGATAATGCCATCTACAATTACATCATATCCACCGCGGGCAAAACGCTTTGCGGCTTCCAAAAAGGACTCAATCACTACCAAGTTTTGGGCATTAGATTGTGGCAAATGTGGGGCAATGGCATTTTTGCTAAGATAATGATAAAAATCATCTGTATGCATATGCACAGACTTTTCCATGTCAGATTCTTTTGCAATGATAGAAGATATTGTAGTTTTTCCTGTTCCTGGCGCACCTGTAATCACAAGAATTCTTCCTTGTTCCATTCGCATTAAGCCTCCATACTTCCCGATTACTCTTTCCATTATTTTTCATAGACTATTATTAAACAGGGCAAATAAGTATTTTACTCATTTCAAAATGATTATAACATAAGCAAAACGAAATTGCAAGATATATAAAAAATATCCTTTTGGCACCGTGGCGTGTACTTGGCATAGAGGAGTTCTGATAAGAGTCATGGCCTTTTTCGTTTATCGCATTTCGCTGTTAGAGTTCTTTTTGAAAAGCGGCCCGTCCCGCGAGGACAGCCAAGCGCCTGCCGCCATTAAAGCGAGCGCAATAAAGTAGGTGTAATGCGGCAGTTCTTTAAATATCAGGAGTGAAAGCAGGGTGCCTATAAACGGTGATACGGCATAGTAAGCGCTCGTGCGGGCGGCGCCGAGAATTCTCTGGGCGTACACATAGAAAAATATACTCAGCCCGTAAGCGACAAATCCCACGCCGAGCACGGCAAAAACGCTCCACGCCGCCGTTATCCGTTCTCCTATGATCAGCCCTATCGTTATTGACCCCAGCCCGGAAAACACGCCTTTAAGCAGTACTATTTGCAGCGGGTCCTTGGAAGAAATTTTGCGCGTGCAGTTATTTTCAAACCCCCAGCAAACGCATGCCGCCAAAACAAGCAGCGAACCGTAAGAAAATTGCAGACTTTCTATATTTTCAAAAGAAAGCAGCGCGCAGGAAAGGGTTATAAACAATATCCCAAGCCAAAGCCGCGCGCTTATTTTTTCTTTGAACACGGCAAGCGCAATTACGGCGGTTGCTACTATCTCAAAGTTATTTAATAATGACGCGTTTGCCGCAGTGGTGCGTGCTAGCCCGAGCATCAAAAAGACGGGCGCGGCTATGTCCAAAAGTATCATTGCCAGCGTATAGGGCAGTTCCCGTTTGGTAAGTCTTGCCTCCTTGGCGGCGTGAGTTTTCCCGGTCTTTCTTATGATTGCAATAACGCCCATGCCCGCGCCCGCGCCGATATATAAAAACCCCGCCATAAGCGTGGGCGGCATATATTCTAATAGTATTTTGGAAAGGGGAGCGTTAATCGCATACAGCGCCGCCGCAAGCACTGCGAGCAGTATTCCCCCTTTTACGGAAGCGGTTTTCATATCAGCCGGTCGATCGCCGTTTTTAATTGGTTTACGGCGGTTCCGTCGCCCTCTTTTACCGCCGTTACTATGCAGTGTTCAAGATGGTCTTTGAGCACTATTTTACTTACGTTTTTTATTTCGGCATTTACAGCCGAAAGCTGTATTAAAACTTCGCTGCAATCTCTGCCTTCTTCTATCATTTTTTTAACGGCGCAAAGGTGCCCCGCCGCTCTCGAAATTCTGTTAAGTACGGCTTTTGTGTGTTCGTGCGGTTCGCGGTAAGGTCTGCCCGCCCGGTTCTCCTGGTGTTTTTCCATAATACGATTACACTCCTCATATCCCCCGCCGGGGGATATGAGGAGTGTAACATTTTATAAGTTTATTGTCAACTTTTTTTCGGCGCGGGGAAGAAAAATCAGCAAAGTTT
>CASELQ010000035.1 GCA_949288785.1 uncultured Eubacteriales bacterium
TTTCTTTAAAAATAAAAAAAACCCGTATAAAAAAAAAAAAAACTATTTTAAATTTTGCGGCGCCGGGGTCTTGCCCGGCGCCGCCGCCGTATAAAGGCAAAAAAGAAAAAAGTAAAAGAAAACAAAGGGCAGTAAAATTAATTCATAATATGCGGATAAACTTTTATTGCGTGCAAAAAGCGCGGCATTTTTCTTTCTCGGCGGTTTTGAAGCCGGCGGATACGGGAAAAAGCGGCAAATAATAAAAAAAGGTTTACAAATTTTGCCGCCGATAGTATAATGAACGTATGAAAATAAAAACTTCCGGCGAAAACGAAACTGCCGCGGCGGCAAAAAAATACGCCGCCACCCTCAAAAGGGGAGATATAGTATTGCTTAAAGGCGATTTGGGCGCGGGTAAAACGGCGTTTATAAAGGGCGCGGCGGAATACTTCGGGATATATGACGTTACCAGCCCGACGTATGCCTATCTCAACGTTTACGGCGGGTTTATCTATCATTACGACTGTTACAGGCTGTCCTCCGGGGAGGAGGCGGAGGCTATGGGGCTTACCGAATATTTCGGCGGGGACAACATCTGTTTTATAGAGTGGGCGGAAAATATAGAGAGCGCGCTGCCGCAGGGTTGCAGACAGGTAGTAATAGAAAAGACGGGCGAGCGCGAAAGGGAAATAACTTTATGAACTATCTTGCTTTCGATACGAGCGGCAGTCATCTCACGCTTGCGGTAAGGCGGGGGGAACAACTTTTTACTCATTTTGAAAAGGACTGCGCCTTAAAACATTCCTTTACCTTTATGCCGGCGGCGGAAGAACTGCTTAATGCGGCAGGGCTTAGCTTAAAAGAGCTGGACTTTATAGCCGTCGCGGCGGGCCCCGGGTCCTTTACGGGCATAAGGATAGGCGTTTCGGCGGCAAAGGCCATGTGCTTTGCGGCAGAACTTCCGCTGCTTTCCATAACCTCGTTCGACGTGCTGGCATATAATGGTAGTAAAGGTGAAAAACTTGCCGTGATAGACGCGGGGCGTGGCGGCTTTTACGTATGCCCTTACACGGGGTACGAGGCGGGTGAGCCCGAGTATGTTTTATCCGGCGGGCTTAAAGCGCTTGCGGAGGGAAGGGAGATGATATGCGACCCTTCCGCCGCGCCTTTTGGCTTTGAGTTTACCCCGGCGGACCTGCTTACGGGGCTTGTTCGCGCGGCGGAAGCAAAGCGTGATTATGCCGCCGACCCGGACGGCGCCGAGCCCCTTTACGTAAGAAAGAGCCAGGCGGAGGAAAACAGAAAGTGAAACTCCGCCCGTTTTTGCCGAATGACGCGGACTTTTTCGAACGCGCGCAGGACTTTGAAGAGGGCTGGACCGAAGAGATGGTGCGCTCCTCGCTTTCGCACGGGCGGCTTAAAGGATTTGTGTGGGAGGAGAGCGGAGTTCCCGTGAGCGCGGTTATTTTCGAGAGCGCGGCGGAAACCGCCGACATAGAGTGCGTTTACACCCTGCCCGCATACAGAAAGCGGGGGCTTGCGCGCGCCCTTATTGAAAGCGCCGTGCGCCGTGCAAAAGAAGAGGGCGCAGAGCAAGTGTTTTTGGAAGTGCGAGAGGATAACGCCCCCGCCGCGGCGCTTTATGAAAGCTTGGGTTTTGCAAGGGCGGGGGAGCGCAAAAAATATTATAAGGACGGCGCCGCCGCCATCGTGATGGTAAAAGGCATATAGGGGCGGCGCAAAGGAGAAATAACGGAAAGGACTGCGGGTAATACCACGGGAAAAAGGCAGATACTTTTTCTGCACGGATATCTTGCTTCGGGCGGCAGTTTTTATAACCAGACGGCTTTTTTCGGCAGAGATTTTAAGGTGTTTGCGCCCGACCTCAGGGGTTTCGGGGCAAACGCGGATATGCCGTACCCTTACGCGCTTTCCGACTACGTGAACGACGTTAAAGAGTATATGGAAGAGCACGGCATAATAAAGCCCATGGTGGTGGCGCATTCTTTCGGCGCGCGGGTGGCAATAAAGGCGGAGAGCGAATGCCCGGGCACTTTCTCGAAAATGGTGCTGTGCGGCGCGGCGGGGCTTAAACCGCGGTACAGCCTTAAAAGAAGTTTTAAGCGCGCGGCGTTTTCGGCACTCAAAAAATTTCTGCCGAGAGAAAAGCTTAAAAGGTTCTATTCGCCGGACTACCTTGCGCTCTCCGGCGTGATGCGGGAAAGTTTTAAACTCATTGTGTCCGAGCATCTGGACGGGGCGCTTAAAAACATCTCCTGCCCGGTGCTTTTGGTGTTCGGGGATAAGGACGGGGAAACCCCTCTTTATATGGCGAAAAGGTTAAACCGCGGCATAAAGGGCAGCCGTCTTTTTGTGATAAAGGGCGCGGGGCATTTCTGTTTTACGGAAAAGCCGTATACATTCAACAGGGAGGTAAAGGAATTTTTGCTTTCGTAGCGGGTTCCGCATAATATGCCATTTTCTGATTTTTTAAGCAGCGGCAATCTACTTGTTCTTTGCGGCATATCGCTGTTAAACGGCGTGCTGCTGTTTTTCGCATCCATGAAGTTTTTGCTCTCCCTGCAACAGAGCGGCTATCGGGGGAAACGGTATTTTAAGTGGCTTTCCAGCCCCGAAACGCCTTACCGCTCCCGCCTTATGCTCCTTAGCCTCTTAGGATTTTTGTTCTTTTTAGTGCTGTGCACCACCTTTTCGTCTATCGTGGGTGAAGTGGCGGCGGCTTACGTGGGGTTTGCCTCCTATATACTCTTTATGATCGCCTATATCCGAACGGAGAGCGCCGTAAACGCCAAGGTCCCCCTCAAAAAAACGCGCAGGCTGGTGCGGCTTTGCGTGTCGTTTATATTGGTTGCTTGGGCGGTTACGTTCGGGTTTATGCTGCTTTTGGATTTTCTGGCTTCTCTTATCGACATGAAGGTCTTATACCTTCTCCGCTACTCGCTTATATGCGTAATGCCCCTTTTAACGCCGTATATACTGTTTCTCGCTTACCTTATAAACGAGCCGCTGGAAGAGGGAATAAAGCGGTATTACGTGCGGCGGGCAAAGATAAAGCTCGTTAAAAGCGGCGTTTTGAAGATCGGCATAACCGGCAGTTACGGCAAGACCAGCATAAAGGAAATTTTAAAGACCATACTCTCTCAAAAGTACCGCGTGCTCGCCACGCCCGCGTCGTTCAACACGCCCATGGGCATAGCGCTTACCGTTAAGAATCTGGACAGCACTCACGACGTATTCATAGCGGAGATGGGTGCAAGGAGCCGCGGGGACATAAAAGAACTTGCCGCGCTCGTAAAACCCTCCTACGGGGTGCTTACCGGCATAAACAACCAGCACATGGAAACTTTCGGTTCTCAGGAGGCCATAGAGGATACCAAGTTCGAACTGTTTGAAAATCTGGCGGAAGGCGGAAAGGGTTTTTTCTCTTCGGACAGCGAGGGGGCGATGAAACTCTGGCAGAGGTTTGAGGGAGAGAAGTATTCCGCGGGGATAAAGGGCGAACGCAACATAGTAACGGCGGAAAACATAAGCACCGGGCAGCACGGTATGACCTTTACCCTTAAAATTGCGGGAGAGCAGCCCGTGGAATGCGGCACCGTGCTGTTGGGGCGGCACAGCGTGAGCAATATCTGCCTTGCCGCGGCGGTGGCGTATAAGATAGGGCTTTCGCCGGAGGAAATAGCGCGCGGGATAAACAGGATACAGTCTATAGGCCACCGGCTGGAACTCGTGCCCAACAACAGAAACATAGTCATTATAGACGACAGTTATAACGGCAACGTGAACGGGGTGGAGGCGGCGCTTGAAGTGCTGGATACTTTCGGCGGCAGAAAGATAGTGCTCACCCCCGGGCTTGTGGAACTGGGAAAACAGGAAAATCTTGCAAACCTCGCGTTCGGGCAGAAACTTGCCGCCCATGCGGACGTGGTTATTATAATAGGCAAGCACAACGCCGAAATGCTCATAAACGGGCTTACTGCGGGCGGAATGGATAAGAGCAATATTTTCTTTGCCAAAAGCCTGAATAAAGGAAACGCCATGCTTAACGAAATGCTTGCCCCGGGAGACGTGGTGCTCTTTGAAAACGACCTGCCCGACAATTACAGTTAAGTGCGGCAGCCCTCTCCCGCCGCCCGCGTTTGCGGCGCGCGGCAGCGGTAAAAAGTTTCGGGAAAGGGCGGGGCGAAAAAGGCGGCGGAGATATTAAACGTATCTGACTTTACCGAAACACGTTAAACACCAAAGCGGAAAAATTTTTTGCGGAGGTGTTTTTTTGTTGAAACATATAGCAGTATTTTTCGGCGGCGAGTCCGTCGAGCACGACGTGTCGGTGATAACGGGGGTACTTACCGCCAACTCTCTCGATAAGGATAAGTTTATTCCCGTGCCCGTGTACGTAGACAGGCGCGGGGAATGGTTTACGGGGGAATATCTTCTGGATACGGACAATTATAAAGATTTTGACAGCCGCAGGGTAACAAAAGCTTCCCTTTTGCCGGGCGGGAACGCGCTTTATTCCGTTAAAAGGCGGCGAATTAAACCCTTGTGCAACGTATACGCCGCCGTAAACTGCATGCACGGCGAGCGCGGGGAGGACGGGAGCCTTTTCGGGCTTTTAAATATGTGCGGGGTGCCGCTCGTTTCTCCGCCTCTCTTTGCTTCCGCCGCAAGCATGGATAAAGTATTTACCAAGACGGTGCTTAAAGGCCTGGGCGTGCGCTGCCTGCCGTACAGGGCGGCGGACAGCGTGAAAAAGGCGGCGGAGGGGGCGCGGTTTCCGTGCGTTGTAAAGCCCGCGTGCGGCGGTTCCAGCATAGGGGTGCGGCGTGCGGAGAACGAGCGGGAACTGTCGGAGGCCGCGGCATACGCTTTGAGATTCGGGAAAACCGCCGTGATAGAGCCCTGCCTTACCGGGTTTACCGAAATAAACTGCGCCGCCTACCGCGGGGAAAAGGGCATAAGGGTATCCGAATGCGAACGCCCCGTGGGCAGAGGCGAAGTGCTTTCCTTTAAGGATAAGTATCAGACGGGCACCCGCGAATTCCCCGCAAACATTCCTTCCGAACTTTCCGAAAAAATAAAGAGCATAACCGAAAAGGTATATGAAAAGATGGGTTTTTCGGGCATAGTGCGGGCAGATTACTTTATAAGCGGCGAAAAAGTTTACCTTAACGAAATAAACGCGGTGCCGGGTTCGCTTGCCTATTATCTTTTCACGGATACGCTTGCGGGCTTTAAGGACATTCTTACAGAGCTCATAGGCGTGTGCGTGAAGGAATTTTCCGAGAGCGGGACGTTGCAGAGAAATTACGATTCGGGAATTTTGCGCGCGATAGGCGGTAAGAGCGCAAAACGCTTGTAAAAAATTACGTATTGTGATAAAATACCCAAAAAAGGCTTTCGGAGAAAAAATATGGCAAAGATAAGGATGAAAACGCCGCTTGTGGAGATGGACGGCGACGAGATGACCCGCATTTTATGGCAGAAGATAAAGGAAATACTTATAGAACCCTATGTGGAATTAAAGACCGAGTATTACGACCTGGGGCTTAAAAACAGGGACAAAACGGATGACGGGGTAACCTACGAGGCGGCGCAGGCCAACTTGAAATACGGCGTGGCGGTAAAGTGCGCCACCATCACCCCAAATTTACAGAGGGTGGAAGAATATAACCTTAAAAAGATGTGGAAGAGCCCCAACGGCACCATCCGCCAGATCCTGGACGGGACGGTGTTCCGCGCTCCGATAATCGTGGACGGGATAACCCCGTATATCCCCACATGGAAAAAGCCGATAGTGATAGCCCGTCATGCCTATGGCGACATTTACCGCGCGGTGGACGGGGCGGCAGGAAAAGGCAGGGCGGAACTTGTGTTTACGGACAGGAACGGCAGCGAAATAAGGGAAACCGTGCACGACTTTGCGGGGGACGGCGTGGTGTGCGCCATGCACAATACCAATAAATCGATAGAGAGTTTTGCGCGCGCCTGCTTTAACTACGCGCTGGACGCAAAGCTCCCGCTGTGGTTTTCCACCAAGGACACTATAAGCAAGGTGTACGACGGGGAGTTTAAAAAGATATTTGCCGAGATATACGAAAAGGAGTATAAGGAGAAGTTCGAGCAAACGGGCATAGAGTATATGTACACGCTTATAGACGACGTGGTGGCGCGCATCGTGAGGAGCGAGGGCGGCATAGTATGGGCGTGCAAGAATTACGACGGGGACGTGATGAGCGACATGGTAGCCACCGCTTACGGCAGCCTTGCCATGATGACCAGCGTGCTGGTTTCGCCGAGCGGGGTGTACGAGTACGAAGCGGCGCACGGCACCGTTACACGGCATTATTATAAGTACCTTAAAGGCGAGGCGACATCCACCAACCCCGTAGCCACCATATTTGCATGGACGGGCGCGCTTAAAAAGCGCGGCGAGCTGGACGGTACGGCGGACCTTTGCGCCTTTGCGGACAGGTTGGAGGGCGCCGTTAAGCGCACCATAGAAGAAGGGTTTATGACGGGCGACCTTGTAGCCTTGTTTAAAAAGCCGGGCGTAACCCCCGTAAAACTCAATTCGGAGGAATTTTTGCAGGCGATAGCCGAACGCGTTTAAGCGTTTTGGCGGTATAATGTCTTTCGGAGCCTTTTCTGAGGACGGGCGGAAAAATTTTCACGTAATGCGGCGGGAAATTTACCGTTACGGTTGACCGGGGGTGCTGTGGTATAATTGCCGTAAGGAGGAAGGCATTATGAAAAAATCGCTTTCGAAAATAATAGTTTTTGTAGGTTTTTTGTGGGTGTGCATAGGCGAGCTTATCGACGGGTTTTCCCAGGAAGTGTACACTCAGGATACGCTGCTTACAACGGGCACGCTTTTGGGTGCGCTTGCGGTGGTGTTTGTTTTTGCCAAAAACAAAACGCTTTCCAACATGGGCTATGCGCTTTGCGCCTGCGGCGGCATAAGCGGTATACTCATATGTTTCAAAACGAATTTGCCGATTTTTGCTGCCGTAGGGTACATAGTTATGCTCATAGGCGCGGCAGTCTGGCTTATCGGCGTGCTGGTTGCGTTCTTCGGTTTCGTGAAAGGCGGTTACGTCTCGAAAGACGACGTTTCTTCGCAGCTCATAAAGTACAAAGAACTTGAAAAAGAGGAGATAATTTCCGCCGAGGAGTTTGAAAAACTCAAAGCCGCGCTGTTTGCGGGCTCGGAAGGCGGCAAGGTTACCTTAAACGACCTTAAAAAATGGAAGAAACTCTGCGACGACGGCGTTATAACGGCAGAAGAATTCGTTGCGCTCAAAAACAGGGTTTTCGCGGACGAAAAACAATAATTAAAAGGACGTAACTCTCCAAGGGGCTGTTGCGCCCGGGAGAGGTGAATATGAACGCGCGGACGACTTATTTTAAAAACGTTATCGTGCCCGGGCTTATTTTAAGCGGGGTTACGGGGGTTTTTACCGGCGCGTTCATTTTCTTTTTTAAATGGGGCGCGGACTGTTTGGCGGGGCTTTCGGGCGATATTTACGGGTTTGTGAGGGACAACCTCGCCTATCTTCCGCTCATGATATCGGGGCTTGCCGCCCTTGCGGTGCTCACGGCGTTTTTCATAAAGAAGGAGCCTGTGGTTTCGGGCGGCGGCATACCCACGGCGGAAGGGATTTTGCGCGGGCTTATCACATTCAAGTGGCTGAGGGCGCTTATCGGTATGGTAATAAACGGTTACGCCGCTTTTTTTGCCGGGCTGCCGCTCGGGAACGAAGGCCCTTCCGTGCTTATCGGCACTTCGATAGGCAGAGGCACGGGGAAACTGTTTAAAAACAGTCCCGCGTGGGACAGGTACGTCATGACCGGCGGCGCCGCGGCGGGCTTTGCCACGGCAACGGGTTCGCCCGCCACAGGCGTGGTGTTTGCCTTGGAAGAAGTGCACAAGAGGTTCTCTCCCATGATACTTATGGTCGCCCTGTCCTCGGTGGTGTTTGCTTCCTTTACTTCGGGCGCGCTGGCGGAGATATTCGGAAGAAGCGCGGATATGTTCGCTTTTTCCGCGCTTCCCGCGCTGCCGTTAAAATATTTCTGGCAGGGGCTTATCGCAGGGGCGGGCGCCGGCATTATGGCGGTGCTTTTTATCAAAGGGTTTGTCTTTTTATATTCCCTGCTCGGAGAAAAAATAAGAAAAGTTCCCATAGAAGTAAAACTTATCGCGGTCTTTATACTTGTAGGCGCGGCGGGGCTTATTCTGCCTGCCGCCGCGGGCAGCGGACATTCGGTCATAGAACAGGTAAACGGGCGCGGCATGGTGTGGTACATGATAGCCGTGCTTCTGGTCGTAAAGGTGGTGCTTATTCTGCTGTGCGGCGGTGCGGGGGCAACGGGCGGACTGTTCATCCCCGTGCTCACGGTGGGCGCGCTTACGGGCGGGCTTATCGCGGAACTGTGCCTTGTGCTTAATATGCCGGCTGAATATTATTCCGCCGTGGTACTCATGACCGTTTCGGCGTTTTTGGGCGCCACGCTGCGCGCGCCAATAACCGCGCTGCTCTTTTTTATAGAGGCGCTGGGCGGAATAAACAACGTGCCTTTTGCGGTGCTGGCGCTCTTTGTATCCTATCTCATAGCGGAGATCACGGGAGTTAAGCCCCTTTATGAAACCGTGCTGGAAAGAAAACTCAGAATACTGAATAAAGACAAAGTGCCCAGAATAATAGAGCTCGAAGCGGTGGTGCAGAAGGGCGCGTTCGTTATCGGCAAAGCCACAAGAGATATATTCTGGCCGCCCTCCTGTCTTGTAACCTCCGTGGTGCGCGCGGGTAGCGACAGAATAAGCGGCGCCCGTATGGATAAGGACGGGGAAAAGGTGATAAGAGAGGGCGATATTTTAAGCCTGCGCGTGCAGACTTATGACCAAAACGAGACCTTTAAGCTAATACGCGATCTTGTGGGAGCCGACCCCGTGCCGAGCGGCGAGCTTGAAAAAAGACCTGAAAAGCGGTTATATTGAATTTTGGTTTTAATATAGTTTGTGAAATTTTATCGGTCATTCGGTGCGCCCCGCGGCAAACTTGCCGCGGGGCGCAGATTTTATCTTAAAAACGATTATAAAATTTTTCAGGCAAAAAAATGTGAGTGCGCCGTATCGTTTTGTCGTAAGCGCAGGCGCCACCGATTCCGCGGACGCGGGAGCGACGTGGTCAAACAAGCCCCTCTGCCAGGTTTTTAACTGCAAGCGCGAATAAAATCACGGCGCCCAGCCATTCGGCGTATTTGCCGAAAAGCCGGTCTAAATACTTGCCGAAAAGCAGCGCCGCCGCAACCAGGATAAAGGTTACCGTGCCTATAATACCGCCCGCAAAAAAGACCGAAAAGGAGAGTTCCGCCGCAAAGGTAACGCCTATTATAAGCGCGTCTATACTGGTGGCAACCGCCTGCAATATGAGCACGGAAAACTTTAACGCGGCGTCCTTCCGTGCCGGGCAGGCGCATCCGGCGCCCCGGTTTTTTGCACTCTCGGCGCTTGTGCCGTTTACGTCCGCCCCGCCTTCCCCGGCCGTGCCGCCTGCCGCGACCGCTCGGTCTGCCGCGTCCTGCCGCTCCGTAACCTCGGCGCGCGGCTTTTTAAGGTTATCTATTACGATTTTCAAAGACAGGGCAAAAAAGATTGCCGCGGTCAGAAATTTTGAAACGCCGCCTATATATTCCGCGAACAGCGACCCTATGTAATAGCCCGTTACGGGCATTAAAAACTGAAACAGCGCGAAAGCAATCGGCATGGACCAGGCTTGTTTTTTGGTGAGCGTTTTGCCGTACGCGGCGCAGTTGGCTACGGTAATGGCAAAAGCGTCCATCGCGAGCGCTATACCTATCAGGATAACATCGTAAACGGTCATAACTTTTCCTTTTCCGCCGAAAAATGCCGGACGTGTAAAAATTAGTATATACAATAATATTGCTTTTGTCAAAAGAAAATGCTATTATATTAAATATGGTAAAGATTACGCCCGAATGGGACGAAGCGTTAAGGGAAGAATTCGGCGCGCAAAGCTATATCGCGCTGCGCGGGTTTTTAAAAGCCGAATATTCTTCCCGCACGGTATATCCCTCCATGTACGATATTTTCAACGCTTTAAAGCTCACTCCTTTGAGCGATATAAAGGCGGTGATACTGGGGCAGGACCCCTATCACGAACCGGGGCAGGCGATGGGGCTTGCGTTCTCCGTGCCCGCAGGCGTGCAAAAGCCGCCGTCTTTATGCAACATATTCAAAGAACTGCATGCCGAAACGGGTATGGATATCCCCGAAAGCGGGGATCTTACCGGCTGGGCAAGGCAGGGGGTGCTCCTTTTAAACACGGTGCTCACCGTGCGGGCGCACGCGGCAAATTCGCATAAGGGCAAGGGCTGGGAGCAGTTTACCGACGGGGTGATAAAGAAAATATCCGATCGGTGCTCGGGCGTGGCTTTTATGCTGTGGGGCGGCAACGCAAGGAGTAAAAAACCGCTGATAGACGGGGCAAAGCATCTTGTTTTGGAATGCGCGCACCCCAGCCCGCTCTCCGCGCAGTACGGGTTTTTCGGTTGCGGGCACTTTGTAAAGACGAACGAATATCTTGAAAGTATGGGCAAAGCGCCCGTAGATTGGAGCAGATTATGAAATACGCAGTTATTTTAGGGGACGGCATGGCAGATTTTCCCATACCCGAACTGGGCGGGAAAACCCCTCTTTCGGCGGCGGATAAGCCGTATACGGACAAGCTTGCCCCCCTTTCCGAGGTGGGGCTGGTGCGCACCGTGCCTTGCGGCATGAAACCGGGGAGCGACGTTGCCAATCTTTCGGTCATGGGGTATGCCCCCGCAGAGTGCTACACCGGCAGATCCCCGTTAGAGGCAGCCAGCATAGGCATAGAATTAAAGGATACCGACGTAACCGCCCGCGCAAACCTCGTAACCCTTTCCGACGAGCAAAATTATGCCGACCGCACCATGGCGGATTACAGCGCGGGGGAGATCTCCACGGAGGAGGCGAAAGTGCTCATAGAGTATCTTGCCGAGCGGCTGAACGACGAAAAATACAGGTTATATGCGGGCGTGAGTTACCGCCATTGCCTTGTGGTGTCAAACGGTGCGGTTGCCGGGGACCTTACGCCCCCGCACGACATAACGGGAAGGCCCGTAAAAGACTATCTGCCGCAAAGCGAAGAGGGGAAAAAATATCTTGCGCTCATGGAGCGCTCGGCAGCACTCCTTAAAGATCACCCGATAAATATAAGGAGGATAGCGGAAGGAAAGCGCCCCGCCAACTCCCTCTGGTTCTGGGGGGAGGGGACAAAGCCCGCGTTGCAGTCCTTTTACGGGCGGTACGGCCTGAAAGGCGGCATCATATCCGCAGTGGATCTGTTGAAGGGTATAGGCAAACTTACAGGTATGCGCGTGATAGAGGTGCCGGGCGCCACAGGCAATTACGATACGAATTTTGCCGGCAAGGCGGAGGCCTGCCTCGCCGCGTTTAAGGACGGGCTGGACTATGTGTATATACATATGGAAGCGCCGGACGAGTGCGGGCATCACGGAGATCTGCGGCATAAAATTTATTCCATAGAGCAAATAGATAAACTCGTGGTCAAAAGGGTGAAAGAGGGCTTGGATAAATCGGGGGAACCTTATCGCATTCTCATTATGCCCGACCACCCCACCCCGATAAACACCATGACCCATTGCAAGGACCCCGTGCCCTATCTTATTTACGGGAGCGGGATAAAGGGGAACGGCGCTTCCGCTTACGACGAGAGCAATGCGGCAAAGACGGGGCTTTTTACAGATTCCGGCGTTTCTTTAATGCAGAGGTTTTTAAAAGGTTAAATTGTTTTGCTAAATATAAAAAGCCTATAATATAAATACATTAGAAAAACATAAAATAACGGAAAAACGGGCGCGGCGGGATGAAATTCATCCCGCCGCAACGTATTTTGCACTTTTGCAGGTGGTGAAATGCAGTTTTTCTTCGGGCGGCAAACTGCCGCCCGAAACATAAAAAGTTTTGCCCTTAAAGCGCTTTGCCCCGTTATGAATAAAAAGGGCGTATAAATATAAAGCCCGCAAACAACTTAATTTTACAGTTCTTTATATAAAACGGTAAGAACGGTTTTACAGATATCGTACTTATTAAAATCTATATCTTCCCGGAAAGCGTCCAAGCAGCGGGATAGATCGCCTTTAAGGTCATTAAACCCTTTTTGCACCTCGGGAAACCCGGTGAAGTTCCAGCCCGAAATATCTTCCGATATACAGAACAGATAATACAACTGAAACGGCACCCGCCTCGATATTATTTTTTTCATTTTTTCTCGTATAATAATGTTGTTTGGATTTGAACCGTTCTACGGGTCAGCAACATTACTTTGGTTATATTGTTTGGAAAGGGTGCGGGGAAAAC
>CASELQ010000036.1 GCA_949288785.1 uncultured Eubacteriales bacterium
TAAACTTTTTCTCATGCCTTTGGTTGCGGTGGCGATCTCGGTATTTCTGCCCATAGAACAGGAGATAAAATACGTTATGTTTTTCCTGCTTGCCATGCCATCCGCCACAAGCACGGCTCTGTTTGCTGTGCGCTTCGGCGGAGACGGCAACACCGCCTCTTCCGCAGTGCTTTTGTCCACTGTGTTTTCGGTTATTACGGTGCCGCTTTTATATCTTTTGTTCGGGCTGGTGGTGTGAATTAAGTTTACGAATACAATTATAAATCTTATATCACCCTCAATAAACGTGCAGTTCTCAAATTATTGTTTATTGACACAAAGGAGCCGCCATGACCGGACAAAAAAACTATAAAAAAACTCTTATAGCATGCTATCTCGGCTATATTACGCAGGCAATAGCCGCTAATTTTGCTCCGCTGTTGTTTCTGACCTTTCAGGATACTTACGGGATAGGGCTGGAAAAAATCGCGCTTATTCCGCTTACCTTTTATTTAACTCAATTTTTAATTGATTTGGCAGCCACCAAGTTTGCGGATAAAACAGGGTACCGCTTTTGCATAATATCCTCTCAGGTGCTGTCGGCTGCCGGGCTTGTTTTGCTTACCGTTCTGCCGGAACTGCTGCCCGCCCCGTTTTTAGGTATAATTATCGCCGTTGTGCTCTATGCCGTGGGTAGCGGGCTTATCGAAGTGCTGATAAGTCCCATTGTCGAAGCCTGTCCGTTTAAAAATAAAGAGGGCGTGATGAGCGTATTGCACTCTTTTTATTGTTGGGGCGCGGTGGGTGTGATTCTTGGTTCAACGCTTTTCTTTACGGCATTCGGTATAGCAAAATGGAAGATACTCGCTGTAATCTGGGCGGCGGTGCCGCTTATCAACGTCTTCAACTTTATCTCTTGTCCTATTGAACGGCTTACTGAAGAGGGAGAGAGCATGCGCCCCGTTCAATTATTCAAATTGCCGATTTTTTGGTTGCTGATACTGCTCATGATATGTTCGGGCGCCGCCGAAGCGACTATGGCGCAGTGGGCGTCTGCATTCACGGAGTCGGCGATCGGGGTTTCTAAAACCTTAGGGGATCTGGCGGGGCCGTGCCTGTTTGCGGCGTTTATGGGTATAGCCCGCCTTATTTACGGGAAAATGAGCGAAAAGATGGACCTTACCAAGACCATGCTGGCGTGCGGCATATTGTGCGCGGCGTGCTATCTTACTGCGTCCCTTGCGGCGCAGCCTGTTTTCGGACTGGCCGGGTGCGCTTTGTGCGGCTTTTCGGTCGGCATAATGTGGCCGGGCACCATAAGTATATCTTCACAAAAGTGTCCAAAGGGCGGCACCGCTATGTTTGCCTTTCTGGCGCTGGCAGGAGATTTGGGCGCTACGGCAGGACCTTCGATGGTCGGAGGTATTTCCAATGTTGCCGGCGGCAATCTTAAAACCGGTCTGCTTTTTGCCACCGCCTTTCCGCTGATATTAATACTAGGTTTGACAGTTCTTTGCGGAAAGTTTAAAAAGACCAAATAATTACTGTTTAAAATTGCTTTACGGAGAAGTTATGCCTCAGCACGTAGTGGTAAAAGAATATAATCCCTTATGGGTAAAAGAGTTTGAAAAGGAAAAAGAGGTTATTGCAAAGATTCTCGGGGCAAACGCCGCGGAAATTTATCACATAGGCTCCACGGCAGTGCCTGGGCTTTGCGCAAAACCTGTTATCGATATAATGCCCGTAGTATACAGCCTTGCGGCGGCGGATGATGCAGCGGATAAATTCAGGGCGGCGGGATACGAATATCTCGGAGAGTTCGGCATTCCCGGCAGAAGGTATTTAAGAAAGGGCGGAGACGAGCGCACCCACCAGGTGCATATTTTTTCGGTTAATGACCGTCTTAACATAGAAAGGCATCTTGCCGTGCGCGATTATTTAAGAACTCATCCCGAGGCGGCAGGACAATACGGCGAACTCAAAAAAATACTTGCCGAAAAATTTCCTTACGATATAGAGGCATATTGCAACGGCAAGGAAAGCTTTGTTGCGGAACTGGAAAAAACCGCGCTTATATTTTACAATAAAAATAATAAATAATTGCAGTTATACGGATTTTGATTTTACGGTTTTAATTTTATAATTTTAAAGTCTGCGCGGGCGTGAATTCAATTCGCGCCCGCGCCGGTATTTATGTTAATTTAGGTTTTATGATATTTTATTTTAAGCGCCTGAACTTTATCCGCCCGCAAAACAACTCAAATAAACCGTAGTTTTATCATTTTAAACGAAACCCCGCCCTTTTTCGGCTGGGTTAAAATTCTGTTTAACATTTCTTGCTTTCCGTCAGATATTTTTCGCGCACTTTTTCGTATAGTTTCTGCCGCCGTATAAGTCTTGCTCCGCCGCTTAAAATACATTCTTTCAGGGCGTGTTCGTCCTCAATGTCCCCCGGCACTAAAAGCCCGCCCGTAACAGGCTGCCCGAAATGGTGGTAATCGGTGCCGGACATCTGTATAAGGGAGTTGTCTTTACAAAATCGGGTGGCTTTATCGTTGCGGTTAGCGTGATGAAAGTGCCCGTTAAAGGCTTCTGCCCCGTGCATAAAGCGCGGGTCGCCGAGATACACTTCGTCCCTGAAAGGATGCGCCTGATACATGAATACGCCCGCTCCGTCCGCCAGGGCGAATAATTCGCGCTGGGTCAGTTCGTAAAGGGGCGGATTGTCGTAAAAAAAGGACTTGTCAAAGTCATATAAAATATATTCGGCGTAGCCTTCGGGCACCTTAACGCATACTTCCGCGCCCAGGAAAAATTTAAGCCCCGCGTCGTTACAGCATCTGCGCATATGTTCCGCAACGGAAAAGTAATAATCGAGCTTTTCCCGCCGGGTGCTCCCGGGGTATTTATCGAAGTGTTTTGCACAGTAATGATTGGTAAGCACCAGCCCGCCGTAGCCGTGCGTTTTATATACCGAGACTATGCGCTCCGCTGCCGTTGTGGCGCAGTCGCTCGAGCCTGCCGAGTGGCAATGAGTTTCTATTTTTACTGTTTTTCTGTCTGCTTCGGTTTGAACTTTCATATTTTACCTGCCGAGTTTTTCCTTTTTTTTGTGTATGCTTTTAATACGGAAAAGGTTTTGTGCCTTCACGCATAAAATGTAAATTAAAAACAATCCGCGGCGTTTTTACGCACGATAAATGCCGGAGTATGTATCATACCGATTTTCCCGCCGCGTAAGCTTTATCCGGCGCGGGCGTGGAAAGTACGGCGCCCGCCTCGTCCGCGCCTACGCCGTATATCACGCCGGAAAGAGAAACTCCTTCAAAACAGTCTATCCAGCCCTGAATACAGGCAATTGTGGTATCCACGGCGCTCTTTTCTTCGTCCGCCGCGGTGGCTAAAAGATAAACGTCATTAAATTTGTTATCTTTGCCGAACAGCGGGTTGAGCCTGTCTAAAAAGGTTTTTAACTGTCCGCATACCGAATAGTAATAAACGGGTGTGGCAAAACAGAGCACGTCTGCGGAGGAGATTTCCTGCAATATGTCGTTTATTCCGTCGTTCAATACGCATTTGCCGGTCTTTTGGCAGGCAAGGCAGCCTATGCAGAATTCAGGTTTCAGTTTTTTAAGGTCAATGTTTTTCACGTTATTGCCCGCGTCGGCGGCGCCGGCGGCAAAACGGTCCGCCAATATACGGGAATTGCTGCCCGCCCTGAGAGAAGATGAAATTATAATTACGTTCTTCATATTTATTCCTTTTATATCCGTTTACGTTTTATATCGGTTTACGTCCGCCCGCATCGGCGGGTGCTCCCGCCGATGCGGGCGGTAAATTTTGTATCCAACGGGTTTTGTCTGTCAAAGCCGCTTTATTATCTTTGCGGGAACACCGCCCGCAACACAGCCGGCGGGCACGTCCTTAGTAACCACGGCGCCCGCGGCAATCACCGAACCGTCTCCCACGGTAACGCCTGCAAGTATGGTGGCATGCGCACCTACCCATACGTTTTTGCCGAGGGTGATAGGTGCGGGCAGCATGTCCGCGCGGCGGGCGGGATCCAAAGAGTGATTAAGAGTGGCAAGCACGACTTGCTGACCTATAAGGCACCCGTCTCCTATTGTTATGCCGCCCTGGTCCTGAAAGCAGCACCCTTCGTTTATAAATACGTCTTTTCCTATGTTTATATTCAGCCCGAAATCGGTGTAAAAGGGCGGGAATAGGCGGAACGACGGCTCTTCCGGCTTGTTTAACAGTTCAAAAAACAACTTTCTCAACCGCTCCTGCGGCAAATACTCTCGGTTGATAACAAATGTATACTGCCGCGCCCGTTCGGACATAAGGTGCATAAATTTATGTTGCTCGCTGCCGCCGAAAATCGTCGCGCCGCTTTTTATATACGCAAGATACTCCCGCAGTTGCTCTCGGTTTACTTTTATAAAGTCCATACAGTTAAATTATATATGACCTTCTCGCGGCTGTCAAATCTAAACGGGACGTTTTTTCCGCCGCGGAAAAATTTCCTTAAAATATCCGCGCGTTACGCCGATAAAATTTTTTCATACCGCCGCCCGAATTTACCTTTTCGGTTGACAAGCCCCGAAAGCCGTTTTATAATGATTTAAGAAGTAAAAAGGACGGAAAAGCGGCGGTCGCGCTAAATATAAAACGGCGGGTGCGCTAAATGCAAGACGGCGGGGCGCAATTAAGGTAAACGGGCATAAGTGCGCGGGACGAGTAAAGCGCCGCGCCTACTAAGCGGCGCCCGTTCCGCAGGCATTTTTTACCCGCGCGCCTACTAAGCGCCGCGCCGCCGGATTTACCTTTTCGGCGGGCAAGCCCCAAAAGACCGATTTTTTAACGGATTTTACAATTTATATATCGGTTTATACTATAAAACGGGCTTATTTGCCTGTATAATTTAAGTGATAAAAAAGATAAGAGGATATAAAAATGGCAGACGTAATACACGTGAACTGGCATAAGTGCGCGGGGCGGGTAAAGCCCATGCACTGCGTGAACAACGCGCCGCTTTGGGGCACGGACGAAACTTTGTGGGATACGCTGAAAGACGCGGAAATACCTTATTCCCGTCTGCACGATACGGGCGGGGCCTACGGCGGCGGAAGATATGTGGACATACCCAATATTTTCCGTAATTTTTCCGCCGACCCATCGGACCCCGCCTCCTATGACTTTGCCTTTACCGACTGGCTTTTACAAAACCTGTCGAAAAGGGGCGTGCAGCCTTTTTACAGGCTGGGCGTTACCATAGAGAACGCCTGCCGCATAAAGGCGTATAACATATATCCGCCCGCCGATAACGAAAAGTTTGCCGAAATATGCGAGCACATAATAATGCACTATAACGAGGGTTGGGCAAACGGCTTTGATTACGGCATAGAATACTGGGAGATATGGAACGAGCCGGATAACGAAGAGGACCCCCTTTCAAACCCCATGTGGCGGGGCGACAAAGAACAGTATTACGCCTTGTACGAAACGGTTTCAAAGAGATTGAAGAAGAGGTTCCCGCATCTTAAAATAGGCGGGTACGCAAGTTGCGGGTTTTACGCCATACTCGGCGAAGAGGTGTGCGCGGACGCGCACGCTTCGGCGCGGTACGATTATTTTATTGATTTTTTATACGGTTTTTTAGACCGTATCACGGCAAAAGGGCACGAATGCCCGCTGGATTTTTTCAGCTGGCACAGTTATTCGGGCGCCGATTCCAACGTAAAGTACGCCGAATTTATAAGAAAAACGCTAAATGAATACGGGTTTACCGAGACCGAAAGCATATTAAACGAATGGAATCCCGGCATAATGTGCCGGGGCAAACGGCAGGACGCAACCAACATCGCGCAAATGATGTGCGTCTTACATAACGCCCCCGTTGATATGCTCATGTATTACGACGCGCAAATCTCGTCTTCTTATTGCGGACTTTACGACCCCGTGGCAAAAGAGCCTTTCCCCGCCTATTACGTCTTTTATTATTTCGGTAAACTTTACGCGCTTGAAAATTCGGCGGAGTGCAATGTAACGGGCAAGACTTTGGCGCTTGCGGCAAAACGCGGCGGGAGGGGCGGACTTTTCGTCGTAAACCCCGCCGATAAAAAACGGGAAATATGTTTTAATGCGGAATTGTTCACACGGGCATATGTTTATTCTATAAGCGGCAGCCGTTCGGAGAACAAATGTGCCGAACCGCGGGAATTGCAGACCGCGGAAAAAATTCGTTATACTCTTTCCGCCGGCGAAATTGTTTACTTCGAACTTTCTTAATAACGGCTGCGGCCGCATTTATTTATTCGGGGGCAGGAGAAATTGAACGGAATATCCGCCCTTACCGCATGCCGCGGGTTAAAACAAAATCGTTTTTGGCGTTATAGCCGGGCTTTCGGCAGAAATAATACCTAAGCGCCGCTCGTTTACGAGCGGCGCTTAGGGTGCCGTGCGAAAAAGCAATATTAACGAAAAGAAAAAAGGAAAATGCGGTTTTCGCAAAAAACTAAAATACCGTTTCCATTCCGTCAAAGGCGGCAATCATTCCGTGTGGCTCGGCGATTGTTTCAAGTTCTTCGTGCGTAACGCCGCGTCCGTTTAACACCAGTCCGTTATGAGAAAAGTGGGTAATTATCCAAGGCGCTCCGTTTTTCAGCGCTCCGAACTTCAAAAGCCGTTCTCTGTGCGTTAAGTTGTCTTTTAAGGACATGTGTCCCGGGCAGTTTTCCATATCCATAAGCCCGTAAGTGCAGTCTGATATAACCGCGTCGAAAACAAAGCCGCCGTTTTTCAAAAAATCGTAAGCCTCGTCTTTTAAAAGCCCGGTATCGAGGCAGTAAAAAAGGGTCTTATTCCCGTCTGAAATTATATATACAAACGGTTCGGAAGTAGGATGTGCCGCCGGCAGCGGCGTTATGGTATATTTTTCAAACCGAACGGGCGTATACGGCGTTAATACGGCGGCGCAAACACCGCCCTCCGGGGATACGAAATCGGATACGGCGTCCGCACACGCCTTGCATGCAAACACCTTTAACGTTGCGGAGGAAGGATCGTGCCCGTACGGCGGCTGGCGCATTGCCAAATCCTCCTTATTGAAATGGTCGGAATGCGTGTGTGTAATAAGCAGCGCGCGCATTGCCGAAAAATCTGCCCCGCAGTTTATAAAGTGGATATAGTTGTCCCCTCCGAAGTCTATTAAAACCGCATCGTCCAAAATCGCCTGTGCCTGGGTGCGTATGCTCTTACCTCCGTCTTTCAGGGCGGCGCGGCAGGCGGGACAGTTACAGAACATTGCGGGCACGCGTTCGTATGCGGCTGTGCCGAGTATTTTTACTTTCATATATTTCTCCTTATATATTCTTGCGCGTGGTTGCGCTTTATTTTAACAGGTCTGTGTTTAGCGGGATATGGGCAACCATTTTCCTAATTGGTTTTATTTGCTCCGCCGCTCTCTTCCCGATCGGGCGGCTCTTTACTGTCGCCGAAATTTAAGCAATCGGTTGCCGAATGTTGCAGGGCATACTTTTTCGGGGTTATACCCGTATACTTTTTGAACATGCGCGAAAATACGTGCGTGCATGAATAGTTGAGCATCTCGGCAATCTTAGTAACCGTATACCGCCCCGATTCAAGCAGATGCTTTGCGGCTTTTATTTTTTCGGATATGAAAAACACGTGCAACGGCGTGCCCGTTACCTTGTAAAATACGGCGCTTATATATTGGTATGAAAAATGAAACACATCCGTAAGTTCGTTAAGACTTTTTATTTTGAAAATGTTGTTTTCAACGTAAAAGCTTATCCGATATGCAAGCATGTCCCTGCCCGCGGGAATTGCCGCGTTTTCGCCCGGGCGAAGATTTTTGCGCGCGCGCAGTATGGTGAGGAGCAATTCGGTCAGAAGCGCGCCGATGTAAAACCCGCCGTGCTCCGAAAAATTCATTTCTCCCAAAAGTTTTAAAAACAACTCTTCACACTCCGGGCAATATATTTTTCTGTCGCCGGGAGACGGGAAAAGCCTTTTCAGTTCATTGAAAACGGCAATTATCTGAGGATCCTCCGAAGTAAACCCCGCAAAGCGGTAACGCAACGGATCCTGTTTGTCGGAACTTATCCTGTGCCATTCGTCGGTAAAAGATAAGTAGCAATCCCCGCCCGAGAGGGGCGATGCAATACCGTCCGTAACTGATTCTCCTCTGCCGGAAACCACGTATGTTATCTCGTAACAATACTGAAAATGATCCGTTACTATCGTGGAACCGCTTGCCATGAGTTCGCCCACCTGGTAAACGGCAAATTTATCGCATATAAGCGGTTCTTTAAAAAGATTGTTAAAATGGTAAACGTAGTCCATAAGAATATTTTAATACCAAAATTCAATAAAATCAACGGTTATTTAATATTTATAGAATTTGTTGAAAAAATGTTTGTTTTTTGATGATATAATGTCAAAGACAAAAGGGATTATCACTGGTATAATATAATTTACGCTCCGCATAAAGGTATAATAGTGCGGGCGTAAGGAAGAGTAAGATTATGGATAAAAAGACGGCTGAGAAATATCTTGAAAAGTTTGAAAAGGAACTTTACGGTTCCGTGGAACCTTTCTGGACAAATTACGGTATGGACAAAAAGCACGGCGGCATAACCACCTGTCTTGACAGGTACGGAAAGGTGTATTCCACCGATAAGGGCGTGTGGCAGCAGGGGCGCGCGGCTTATATGTACAGTCTGTTATATAAAAAGCATAAGGACCGCACAAATTACCGCGAGGCGGCGCTGTCCTGCCTGAATTTTTTGGAAAAATACTGCATTTCGGGGGACGGCAGGATGTATTTTACAGTTACCAAAGAGAGGCTTCCTTTGAGAAAGCGCAGGTATTATTTCAGTGAAACCTTCTATATCATAGCCTGCGCCGAATACTATGCGGCAACGGGGGAAAAGGAGTATCTTGACCGTGCCGTTAAGTATTACGACTTCGTGCTTAAAATATACCGCGGCGAGATTGCGGACCCGTTTTATATGCCTCCTAAGACCATTCCCGAAACCCGCCGCACCTTTTCGTTTGGCGAACCTATGATACTTCTTAACGTAACGCACGTTTTAAAGAATGCGGACAGTGCAAACGCGGCGCGGTACAACGCGGAGGCAAAATCGCTTTTGAACGATATATTCGGGCGTTTTTATCATGATGACAGCGGGCTTATTACCGAGACCGCCGCGGCGGACGGCAAACCCGATATGAATGTCGCCGCCTACCGCATAGTGAACCCGGGGCATTCGCTCGAAGCGTCTTGGTTTATTTATAACGAGTCGATATATTCGGGGGATAAGACGATTGCCGAAAAGGCGGAAAAGATATTTGCCGCCGCTTTGAATATTGGCTGGGACAAGGAGTACGGCGGAATATTTTATTTTAAGGATATTGAGGGAAAGCCCATCGAAGCTTACGAGCACGACATGAAACTCTGGTGGCCGCATAACGAGGCGATAATCGCTTCGCTCCTGATGTATAAAAACACCGGCAAAAAAGAATATGAGGACTGGTTTTATAAGCTTTGCGACTATGCTTTTTCCGCTTTCTCCGACCCCGCTTACGGGGAGTGGTTCGGGTATTTGAGGAGGGACGGGAAACCTACCGAGCCGCCTTGCAAAGGACATACCTATAAGGGCTTTTTCCACGTGGCGCGAATGCTGGATACCTGCATTGAACTGTTAAAAGATATTACAAACGGGCAGTAAAGAAACGGTATAAAGAGTGTTTAAATGGCGTGCGGCGGGTTTTTGTTATTTTTAATAAAGTCTGCGGCAGAAAGAAAGCCGCCGCAAAAGTATTTTTTATTCGGTAAAAATATGATTTTAACGGCGGCGGGCGCAATTGCGCCCGCCGCTGTAAGTTTTAAAAATTTAATTGAAAGGCTATCGGGAAAAATACAAAAACACTTGAAAGTATATAAAAACCGTGATATTATATAGACAATAATACGGAAATATAATAGTCAAACGGAAGCCGTTAAGTTCGGGGAGGGCGCGGCTCGGCTTAGAGAATTGAAAAAACTTACGGACGAGGGCGTCATCACTGCGGAAGATTTTGAAAAGGCTAAGGCTAAATTTTTAGACAGATATTAGTTTTATGAATTTCTTTCGAGGAAAGGGAATAAATTAACGGGCGGTTTTTTCACGTTTATTGTTGACAAAGAGTATAAATGATTGTACAATAAAATAAAAAAGAGGAGTTTCGGAGGTTTGTTATGTGGCTTACCATAGTGCTTTGGTGTTTGGCTCTCGTTATTTATATATGCGGCGGTCTTGTTTGCGGCAGAATATGCGTTGAGATCATTCGCGAGAAAAACTCGGACATGAACGAAGTACTTTGGTTCTGGGCGGGCTTTTTGTTCAACGTGCTTGCCGTTTTTATGACGCTCTGCGTAAAAAAGCGGGATGAATAGCGTTATATAATAAAAAAGGCGGCGTTTTTTGCTCCGTTAAAAGTCCTTTAATAAGTCTTTTGCCATTATTATAAATTTTAGAAGACGGTCTACATATTGTTTTTTATTTGTTCAATTATACCGTGCGCGCGGCATAATCTGCCGCGCGCACGCAGTTTATTTATTCGATTTACATAAAGTATCAATTATTCTTTTCATAATTTTTAATTGCCTGAATAAATCGGTTTCCGTATAAATCGTAAGTTATTTCCCCTAATCCGTATAACGATATAAATTCTTCCCTTGTTTCGGGGCGATATGTGGCAAGGCTGACCAACCCTTTGTTTCCTATAATTTTATAGGCGGCTTTCTTTTCCTCTTTCATAATCTGAAAACGAATGCCGCGTAAGTAAGCCAGTAACTTCATATCGGTTAAAATTTTCCCTTCGTCGTCGGCAAGAACCATAAAGCCTTCGCGTTCGATAAATTTTTTGCTGTGCGTGGTAGTATGTACTTTCGGAGGTTCTATTTTGTTATCCGATACAGCTTTTGATTCCTTAATTTTAGGCATTTCAAAGACTGCGGTATTTTGATAAGACGGTTTATCTGCCGATTCATCTTTTTCAAATCCCGAAGTTATCCATTTATGATAATATTCGTAAGACATACGTCTGTTGCAACCCGTATTGTCATCTTTATAATTCGTGCAGCCTAAAATTGCTCCGTTGGCAGTCTTTTTAACAACGAGATAACCGTCTTTACACCAATCGCATTTTTGAATCGACATATCGCCGCCAGATAAATCATTGGAAATAAAGTTGCAAAGTTCGGGTTCGTTCGTACACATCCACATGCGCAGACCGTAGTTTTTATTATAACGTAATTGAAGGGGATAGCCGCAAACGGGACACTTTTTCATTAAGCCGATATTTGTTTCGTTTTCCGTGTTTAATTGTCCGTGTACCGTTATATCGGGATAATCTCTTATCAGTTCTAATATAAACTCCGACGGATGATTTTCGGGCGTAACAATAAATACTCTGTTTTTTGTGCGCGTCATGGCGACGTAAAAAAGCCGACGTTCTTCTGCATATTCGATAGACGTATCGTCTTTAACGACATACTTCATTACGGGGTCGTCGTCGATTTTAGATGGGAACCCGTATATTTCGTTTTTTGCATTTATAATGATAACATTATCGTATCCTAAACCTTTGGAGCTATGCGCCGTAAGAAATTCCAGTTTTGCGCGCGGATATTTTTTACTGAAAACTTTACCGTTGTTTTCGTCGTACACGAAGTCTTTGGAATAACAAAGATTGCGCGCGTCAAAATTAAATCGTCCGATTAACAAAACAGAAGAATTGATACTTTTGCCCTCGCGTTTGTTTTGTTCTATGATTTTACCGATAATTTCTTCCGCTTGTTTTCCTAAATGGTAGTATTTACCGCCTAAACCTTTATATTTGGTTTTATCGAAATTTTCACTGTAAGTCTGAATTATAACGGGCTGTTGAATGTGCTTGGGCGAAATTAAGGATTTTTTTATCTGGCTGTCATTGCGTTGTATAAACGTACCGGCAATATTGATTACTTCCTGTGCGTTACGATAGGTCTTTGTTATCTTTAATTGTTCTCCATATCCCATAATATCGCAAAAATGCGTAAACAGTGAAACATCCGCTCCGCTGAAAGCGTAAATAGATTGCCAATCGTCGCCGACGGCAATTATTTTTGCACGGCTGATTTTTGATAACTCCTTCGTTAAATCAAACCTTTGGCGCGAAATATCCTGATATTCGTCTACAAAGATATATTTAAAATCTATATTTTCGCGGGCAATCTGCTTTTCACGAAGTATTCTTGCCGAATCGTTGATCATATCCTGAAAATCGATACCGTTTATTTCGAATAACTTTTTTTGATACTCTAAATAACAGGCTTTGCAGATATCGAAAAATAACTTTGTACGCACGTTGGCGTTCATGCGTTCAAACCGATAAAAATCATCGAGAGTATACCCGTTTGTTTTAAAAAGGTTGATAAAAGTACAGATAAGTTTTACAAGCTTTGCAATGTATCTGTTTTCCTCGGTATTGACTAATTTTGTAAATACTTCTTCCGGCGGGCGTTTATGCAAAACGAAACCGTGATTTACTAACTTTTCGCGTAAATGTTCGAGAAAATCTCGCCCGTCGTTATATTTAGAAAACGTGTATATTAGAGTGGTTCCGTGTTTTTTGTGCAGTGCAATTTTATCTTGTATTTCATGCTTATACCTGTTAAGTTCTTCCGTGGAATAAAAATTATGTTTCCCGTTTTCGGTAATTCCGAAATGTTCAATATAGGCAACTTTATCGTCTTGCCTTATACAAAAATCCGGAGTATAGGGTTTTTTTGCTTTTAATATGCGATACGGATATATTGCTTCATATTCATAATCTATCTGATTAAGATAAAGAAAATTTGCTATTCTGACTTCCTGCGCCGAGCGCAAGGTTTCGTTTGTGATTGTAATGATTTGATTTGTCCGTCTGTCAATAATTTGAGCGTTGTATTCGTTGATATTGCTTCTTAACGTACTGAAATCGGATTTTGATATATAGTTAAAAAACAGGTTGATATCGTTGCCTTCGTAGGGAGCGCTGAAATATGACCCGAAGAACATTATAAGTTTATCAACCAAGTCGGGCTGTTCGAGAATATTGTCTTTTAAATAATTATTAACCGTGTTATATAAAAACCCTTCGCCGACTATTTTTTTGCCTATATCTTCCTGCTTCCGCAAAATGGCATACCCTGCGCTGTGAAATGTGGTAATGGGGCACGGTATAGAAAGTCCGTCGTTAATTCGTTCTTTAAGCTCGTCCACCGCTTTATTTGTGAAAGAAATAACAAGGATCTGTTTCGGATCTGTATGTTTCTTTTCGACCAGATAACGAACTTTGGCTGCAACCGTAGTTGTTTTTCCGGCTCCCGCGCCTGCAACTATTAAAGTGTAATCTTCGTCTGACAAAACGACTTTACGCTGCTCGTCGTCAAGCAAAATATTCGGATCGATTTCGTGTAAGATTCTGTCTAAATAGTTTTTTTCCGAAAGGAGATGAGCTTTAATGTAAGACCTGTTATGTTCGTTAAAAAAGGGAGAGCCCTTTTTTAAGTCTTTAATATCATTATAACCGGTAAGAAATTTGATAACCTCGGATTCGTCCAAGTGATTTTGTTTGCAGTAGTATGAAAGGGTTTTTGCTTTTTCCGCAGTATCAAAAAAGATAAAAATATCTTTATAATCTTCAAGTAAAAATTTATAATCGCTGCGGGCAATAAATTTATCGGCATCATTTAGTGCCGCATATTTCTTATTGAAAGAAACCGCACTGCTATATTCTGTCGGCACGGTTTTATTTTTTATCTTTTTTTTAAGAAAGTCAAAAAACCACATTATGCTATTCTCTAAAGTTTTTGATTTATTTAATTTGTCCGATTATATGACGTGAGAAGTTTTTCTTATTATATCATAATTGTATAAAAGTATCAACAAAATTGATTTATATCGGATAACGCCGCCGCGAAAAGTTTGGCGGCGGAATAATTTTAAGGCGGGGCAAATATATATATACAAAAGGCGGTCGGATGCGGCTTGGCAATAATGCTTTAAAATACAAAATTCTGCATTATCCGACAAAATATCCGGCGGGAAAAAGTATAGAATGATATTTGCTTGTTTAAAGAAAAAAAACATAATAATAACGCTTGTAACGGCGGTTGCGGGGGTGCTTGCCTTTATACTTCTTTCCGCAACCGCAGCGCACACCGTATTTTACGGCGGCACTATGCGGAAACTGCCCATTTATTCGGTGCAGACGGACGAGAAAAAGATTGCCATATCCTTCGATTGCGCCTGGGGCGTGGATTATACCGACACCCTGCTTTCCGTAATGGAGAGCGAGAACGTGAAGTGCACCTTTTTCATGGTGGAATTCTGGACGGAAAAATATCCCGAATACGTCAAAAAAATATCTGATGCGGGGCATGAGATAGGCACCCATTCGGCAACGCACCCGCATATGTCGAAACTTTCCGCTGCGGCGATAAAAAAGGAATTGGAGGAATCGTCCGCGGCGATAGAAAAAATAACGGGCAAAAAGGTGGAATTGTTCCGCCCGCCGTTCGGTGAGTATTCCGACGCCGTGATCGAGACCGCCGAAAGCCTGGGGCTTTATTCCATACAGTGGAGCGTGGACAGTCTGGACTGGAAGGATCTTTCGGCGGGGGAGATAAAGGAGCGTGTGGTTTCCCGCGTGCAGAACGGTTCGATAGTACTGTTCCACAATCAGGGGCTGCACACGGCGGAGGCGCTGCCCGAAATTATACGCGAACTTAAAGCGAGAGGGTATGAGTTTGTGCCGATAGGCGAACTTATTTACAGGGATAACTATCACATTCTGCCGGACGGCGCACAGGCTGCCTATTCGTAGAAATTCTTTGGAGGAAAAATTTATGAACTATCTGACGGAAAAGAACAACAGAGTATTTATCAGCGGTGAGATCGTAACCGACGCGGAGTTTTCGCACGAGGTATACGGAGAGGGGTTTTACGAGATGAACGTGCTTGTAAAACGTCTGTCGGGGCAGGGCGACGTGCTGCCCGTAACCGTATCCGAGCGGCTTATCGCGGACAGGGACTTAAAGCCGGGAGTGAGCATAAACGCATACGGGCAGTTCAGGAGTTACAATAAACTTGTGGACGGCAAGAGTAAACTCATGCTCACGGTGTTTGTAAGGGAGTTATATGGCGAGGCCCCCATGAAAAACCCCAACGCAATAGTGCTTTCGGGCTATATATGCAAGCCGCCTGTATACCGTACCACCCCTTTTAACAGGGAGATAGCCGACATTTTAATCGCGGTGAACAGGTCGTATAACAAGTCCGATTATATTCCATGCATAGCCTGGGGCAGAAACGCGCGGTTTGCAAAAAACCTTGCCGTGGGGGAAAAGATAGCCATATCCGGCAGGATACAGAGCCGCGAATATCAGAAACGCGTTTCTGAAGAAGAGGTGAGGGTGCTTACCGCGTACGAGGTGTCCATAAGTAAACTTGCCGCTTACGAGAATGCGGAAAGTTTCGATATAGATTCAGAGTTCGAAATGCCCTTTATAAGGGCGGCGGAAACGTCGGATCACGCATATTACGGCGGCGGGGAGTAGATTATCGGCGCGGGCGCAAAAGCCTGTCCCGCGCCTGAAATTTTAACGAGGTTTATAAAAACCTGTTTTATAAAAGTTATATGACGGCGTAATTTGTTATTTTTAAAATTTTCGGGTTCGTTTTTTTAAGCTCCTGCCGCCCCGCGAATTTATCGCGGGGCGGCAGGAGCTTTTATAAAATCTTTCGGCTTTGTCGCGAACTTTTTATTTTGCCTTATTTATTATACCGAGGAGGGCGTCTTTTTCCGTAATATAAAGTAGGTTGCCGTTCCGCAAACGGAGGCGAGTACCGCAAGCACTATGAGTACGTTGCGCACGGTGGTTTTAGCCTCGTCCTTAATGTCGGAGGCGCGAACGTATCCCGTAACGAATTGTTCTCCGTCAAAATACGCCACCATGCAAATGCCGTCCTCCTCGGAAAGCAGCCGCACTTCGGTGTTTTCGGGCAGAGAGACTATCTTTTCGGTAAGCGCCCGGTCGGCGTACAGGTCGCAGGCAAAGGTGTTTTTTATCGAGTAATCGGAGGCTGTAATGTCCTCGGTAAGCACTTCCGCCGTGAAACTCTCGGGCACGAAGCCGAATTTTACGCCCCCTTCCGTTTGCACGGATACCGAATAAAACGAGATGCCCAAAAATTCCAGTTTACCGTAAACTTCCAGCCGCACTCCTTTTTCAAACCTTATTTCGGCGGTCCCGTTAAGGGCGGTAAAGGCGTTTTCCGCCGTGATTATGGGTATGTGGTAAAGATTTACTCCCGTGGCGGTAAAGACCTCTTCCGGGGCGGAGGAGAGGGGCTTATTCAGTTCCTGAACGTATATCCCGTCCGCAAGGATCACGCCGTTCTGCCCCGCCAGGGCGTAAAGCGTTAAGTTTGTGCCCGTTATGCTTGTTAAAGTTATGCTGTCTATGAACACGTATTCTTCTTCCGGGGCGCTAAGTCCGGTAAACGCAAAGTTTGCGCCGGAATACTCGGCGGCATACAGATTCGCGTTTGCCTCCACGGTGTAAAATTCCAAAGTCTTTAAAGTATCGCCCGCCTGCCGTGCCAAAAACCCTTCGGGCACCTCCGCGTCTTCTACCGAGAGGTTGCCCGCGGATACGGCATAGTAAACGTATTCCGAATTGTCGGCGATATAATACATACGGTTGCGGTCAAAGGCTATGGCAAAACTCTTTACGCTTTGCGGAATATTTAAGGGTTTCCAGCTGTTTGAGTAATATTGAATGTCCCCGTCTATAACGCCGAACAGCACGCCGGCAAGGTCGCAGCACAGTTTATCGGCGCCGTTTCTCGCATAAGATTCAAAGTTTTCGTTTCCGCTCTTATAGGCGCGTATGGTGTTCTGATCGGCTATATACAGGTTGCCGAACACGTCCGCCGCGATGAGTTCGGCGGTAAAAGAATCTATTACGGTCGCTTTGTCCGTAAGGGCAAACCCGTTTTCGTCTATTCTGTAAACGTAACTGTTAAGCCCGTCCGCCGTGAGCAGATAGTAATATCCGCTCTGGTAGCATATGTCTTTCACGGCGCCTTGCATACCGAAATCGAGCGCGGTATGAGTTTCCGGCTCTTCGAGCGAAGGAACTGCATATACTTCGGTGTTGGTTGTGTAAACCAGCGTTCCGTTTCCCAAAGCAAAATATGCGGGCGCGCTCTGTCCGTCCTCCGCAAAGAGGTTTATAAAACTTTCCGGGGCATAGGTGTCAAAGCCCTCGCCGGTGTCTATCACGGTGAGTTTGTTTTGGTCCAGCACCGCCACGTATTCGCCGTAGCGCTCTATGTCCTTGGCGTTTGCGGCAATGCGGTTATAAGCCGTTTTGCCGCCGGCAATAGCAAACCCGGTAAATTCGAGCGCCCCGTCCTGCGGGGAAAATTCCTGCACGGCGTTAAGGTATGCGTCGGTAATAAGCAGGTTTTCGCCCCTGAAAGATATGCCTGTGGGGTTGATATGCCTGTGGGGTTATCGAGATTCCCGAGGTCATACCCGCTTTCGGGTAAAACGAGTTGCTGTGGAGCAGAATCAAACGCCGTAGAAAGGCGGTAAACTTCGCCCGAGGACACAAAATATATATATTGATTATTCGCTGTAATTTTGTCAGGACGTGAATCGTTTACGGCAATTTCCTGAATACTGGAAAGATTGTCAAGTGAACGCTTGAACATACTTACGGTTGATGTGCCGCCGTGATAGAATATTTCATTGTTGTCATTTATTGCAATGGGATATACGTCGTTTGCCGTTTCAATAGGCTGGTCTTGATTTTCAATCGACATATCAGACATATTATATATTATAAGTCTGCTGCCGTATACGGTTATAAGGTAGTTAGTATTAAAATCAAAAAACGAGCCGCCGGCTACACGTTCTTTTAAAGGAGAATCTCCGCTTATATCCACCTCTCCTTGCAGCCCGGTGAGTTTTATTGAATACACGGAGCCATCGTCCGAAGCGTAAAGGGTGTTGTCGTCTAAAAACTTTATCTGTTTTAAGGAGATAAACCCGGAAAGTACCGTTTCATTCCCGTCCGCCTTAAAAACGCG
>CASELQ010000037.1 GCA_949288785.1 uncultured Eubacteriales bacterium
TTTGACAAACTAAACAAACGTCCTCGTAAATGTTTGGGTTGGAAGACTCCTTTTGAAGTTTTTTACAATAAAGTGTTGCATTTAGTTTGACAATTCAAGAAACAAAATATCCGTTACAGGTTCAGGAAAACTTTTTCACGGTATCCCCGTCTAAGAGGGAGGCGGAATCTTTATCCGCATATAAATACACGTCCTCATGCGTTTTTAAGAGCGTTGCGGGCACGTCCGGCGTAACGGCGTTTTCCGTAAGGGTCTTAAAAACCGCCTCCGCCTTTACCTTATAGGGCACTGCGGAAATTATATGGCGGCATTCCATTATCTTTTTGCACGTCATGCTTATTGCCTGTTTATAGCACTCCGCCTTGTTTTTGAACCACCCTTCGCCTATCTGCTGCTGCAAACACCTGTCCGCAAGGGTTACCACCTTATACGCCCGAGAATCTTCAAAATCTGCGGGCGGGTCGTTAAAGGCGATATGCGCGTTTTCGCCTATGCCTATAAGCCCCACTTCTATGGGAGATTTATCCAGTTCTTCGGTGAGCTGCTTTATGGTCTCTGCCGGATCGGCGGTGCCGTCTATAAGATGGTATTTGCCCGGATGCACTTTGTTTACAAACCTGTTCGTCAGATAAAAATTAAAACTCGCCGGGTGAGTTTTGGATATGCCCACATACTCATCCAGGTGGAACATTTCCACTTTATTCCAATCTACGTCGCATTTCGTAAAGTGCTCGAAAAAAGCGAACTGAGAAGCGCCCGTGGAAAGCAATATGCGCGCCTGCCCGCGCTCCTTTATCGCCTCGCTTATAAGCGCCGCCGCACGCTCTGCCGCAAGTTCGCCCAGTTTATCCGCATTTTCACATACTATAAGTTTCATACTTCCTCTCCGCCGAAAAATATTTTTTCTATATTAAAATCTTCGTTCATTACGATAAGGTCCGCCCTCTTTCCGGGGGCTATTTCTCCCCTGTCTTTAAGCCCCATCGCCCGCGCTGGCGTGCCGGAAGCCATTTGGGAAACCTTTTCTATCCCCGCGCCGGTGGCAAGCGCTACCGTTTTAAATACCCTGCCCATGGTGGCAACGCTGCCGGCAAAACTCAAACGATCCTCGGTCTTGGCAACGCCGTCCTCCACTATCACGGAAAGCCCGCCTTCAAGCCGCCCCAGCACCGAGCGCGCCCCCTCTTCAAGCCCGCTTGCGCGCATGGCGTCCGTTATAAGGCAAAGCTTATCCGCACCCTTTACCTTATAAATAAACCTTAAAAGTTCGGGGGGAAGGTGCACCCCGTCTCCTATTATTTCGGCATATAACTTATCCGAATACAGCCCCGCCTCCACCGCGCCTGCCGTACGGAAGGCGTTTTTGCGGGTTACTCCCTTCATGCCGGAATACAGGTGCGTAACCAGCGTATAACCGTTTTCCGCGGCCTCTTCCACCAAAGAAAAGTCCGCGTCCGTATGCGCCACGGAGGCAACAATACCGCGCTCTCTGCAAAACCTGCCCAACTCCAGCCCGCCTTTGAGTTCGGGCGCGGCGCTCACCCGCCTTATAAACGGAAAATCTTTCAGCCATTCGGAGAGCTTAAGTAAGTCCGGCTCCTTCATGTCTTTTTCCGCCTGCGCCCCGCACTGCGCGGGAGAAAGCCAGGGGCCCTCCAAATGTACGCCGAATATCGTGGTTCTGCCGCCCGCCATGACCTTTTTACAGTTTTCAAGCGCGGCGGTAATTGCGGGATAACTGTCCGTCATGGTAGTGGCAAGCAAAGAGGTAGTGCCGTGCAAAAGATGATACCGCGATATTTCCTCCGCTTCCGCGGGGGTCGCGTCCATAAAATCGTAACCGGCGCCGCCGTGGCAGTGAATATCTATAAACCCGGGCAGCAGATACCTTCCCTCAAGGTCGTATCCGCCCTCGAAAAGCCCTTCGCCCACGGCGGTTATAACGCCGTTTTCCACGCGGCAGAAGCCGTTTTCAATTATACCGCAGGGCGTTACTATTTTGCCGCCCGTAAACGCTATTGCACTCTTCATATCAGTTTACCATATACATTATACAACCGTACAACATAAATTGCAATCTTATATTCTGCATAAAATATACAAAATACTGCTGTCGGAAATAAACTTTTCATCTGTTTTTTACCTGATTTCTATTCCGTAATTCCGTCAAAACCCGTGTGAATAAACTTTTCTTGCCGTCTTGTCCGCTTCTCAAATTTCAGTAAATAATAAAGTAGGGCTGCCCGCAAACTTGCGGGAAGCCCTACCGTGAAAAATAAAAAAAGTTAAAAGAAAAAAGTTAAAAACACTTAAAATACGGCGATATACCGGGCAACGCTCAGTATTATATTACACGACTGCCGGTATAATATCAGAGGTTTTCATTTTTATTAGTATCGGAACGGCGCGCCTCTTCCCCGCCGGCCGCGGCGGATAACGGAACCTCACTATCCTCGGCGGCTGTTACACCGCCCTCCGCGGCGGAAGTTTGTTCCGCGACGGCGGGCTCTGCCGAACTCTCTTCGCCCTCAACGGCCGCCGCGTTCTCCGCGCTTTCGGCGCCGGCAGTACCTAAAGTCCCGGCATCTTCGGCTTTTTCCGACTTGTATTTTTTTATTTCCCCGTATAACATCACCCATTTTACCGAGCTTATTATAACGCAATAAAAGGAGAACAGGTTTATAATAAGGTAAGTTACGTTCGCTATGTCGCCCGCCGCCATGCTGGAAATCCAAAGCCCCGTGTTCACCACGGAATTTATGACGTTGAAAACCACCGCCTCCATAAAGGCGCCAGCCGTAAGGAGTTGCACTATTATGCCCACGACCAGCACGCCCATATCGAAAAACTGCTGTTTGGCGGAACCTATCTGCAACGCTATAAAATAAGCCGCCGCCCAGCAAACGGCCGTGCCTATGCCCAAAAGCACCTCGTTTTTCACCTTCATGCGCCGGAACTCCGTAGCCTGCTTATACGCGTGCTTGCGCCAGGCGAAAAAAGTATAGATCTGAACGGGAAAGGAAAAGAGTATTGCCGAAAGAAAAGAGCCGTATACCCCTTCCATTAAAAATCCCGCGGCATAGAGAACGGAGTTCAGCCCGCCCACGAGAAAAGCAAAACGGCTGACCCTCGCCGACAGCAGGTAGACCGCCACGGAAATAAGAGAAGGCAAAAGTTTTATAAACATTTGCCTTGTGATTATCCCCGCCACGAGGATCAGTATAAATACCGCCGCCGCAAGGCAGTTGTTCACTACGGAAAGCGCCTTGCCGCCTTTAACTTTCATAAAGCCCCCTTTTTCAGCCCTTCCAGTTGGGGTTGAAAGCCGATATATCCCTGCCCATTACCGAAAGCAGCCTTGTAAACTTATTGAACGCCGGCATAGTGCAGTTTTCCAGGTTTTCGTAATTGGCGGAAATAAACTTTTCCGCGCACAGAATGGGCGGCCGTTTCGCCTTATGGTTGCCGTCCCACGAGAACAGCTCTTTCACCCCCGCTTTTTTCTGCCGGAGCGCAAGTTCCATTGCCGTTTCGGGCGCCATGTGTTCCCAGCCCAGCGTGCCGTAATACGTTCTTTTACTAAATTTTACTTGCGATAATATTGATATACAGATAAAAGGGACCGTTTACACAAAACCCTTAAATTTCAGGCGTTTTTTTTGCAGTGAAAAAGGCGGGATCACGCCCGCCTTTTTCCTTCGATAAGTAATGCTTTTTCTTTTTGCAGTTCCAAGGTAAATTCCGTAAAGCCGCCGTTTACTCTGGCAGGTATTTCCCCCTCTTTTCCGGTAAACGGGTCTTTATACGAAAGATTATACTCCCCTTCGAGCTTTACGCGCGTTTCCGCGTCTTCCGCAATTGCCGCAAAGAACCAAACGTCTGTTTCCGCGCGCTTATGTATATATTGCAGGCCGCTTACGCAGGTTAATACGTTTGTATCTAAAACCGCGCCGCCTATTATCTCTTTTAATTTGTCCTTTTCGTAATACCACGGGAGAGCGTAACACACGCCTTTGCCTACCTGCCTTTTCCTTACCTGCATGCCTATCTGACCGGGACCGAACATACTTTCCGTAAGGGCGTTAAGCTCGGCTTTTTTACCCTTTTCCACGGCGTATTCCGGCAGTTCCGAAAGGGCAACGAGCGTGCCGCCGCTTTCGGCAAACCTCTTTAATTTTTCCAGCGTTTTAAAAGACATCGCTTTCATTCCCGGGATAATCACCACAGAATACCTCTGAAAGTGCATATCGCTTTTTAAGACAAGTCTGCCGCCCTCTGTTTCGCACCGCTCTTCAAGCACTTCGGGATGGAGGAACGTAAAATCGCAGTTAAGTTCCCTTATAAGGTGCTGCCCCGCGCGAAGATAGTTGTTTTTTTCGCAGGTCGGCCCGCCGTAATAGGGGTGCCCTTCCCAATTGAGCGAATACATATATTGCAGGCTCTCTATGGGGTATAATATCGCCACCGAATTGACCTGCCCGCTTATTTGCAGGCGGCTTGCCGTCCTTGCGCAGAATTCGTTGAATTCGGGCAGGATCGTCTTCCGCGGCGCTAACGGCGCGTTTTGCCGCCATTATGTTCACCGCCCGCACACCGGCGTATTCATCGGGTTTTCCGTGCGTGGGCCAGTCCACAAAGTAATAATCGAAGTGCATTTGCCCTTCTTCGTCCACGTACCTGTCTATCTGCCGTATTATGCGCTTTATGTCGGGCATATGTTTTATTAAATAATCTTTATTGCCGGTCATGGCGGCGTAATCTGCCACGGTTATCACCCACCACGCCGAATATGCCGGCACGGTGTTCATCCATTCCCCTTCGCCGGTCTCCGCAAGCACGTAATCGAGCGAATTTTCCACCTCGGCACACCTGCCGTAAAGCGTTACCAGCGCAAGCATCTCGGGATAAATGTCCCCCGTCCATATCAGCCGGTCTCTCTTTATCCCGTCCCACACATACCCGCGGGAGGAGCAGAGATCTATCGTCCGTTTCGCCACCGAAAATATTTTCGATATAAGCGGGTCTTTGCCATTATACTTATATATCTGTTTGCGGCGCTTTATCTCGCACCCGCCGAAAAACCGCTTTATCAGGTACTCGGCGTCGTCTATAAATTCTACGCGCACATACCTGTACCCCGTATCTCCGAACGTCATGTCCGAATAACTGGTAAGTTCGGCAGTAAAATCTCTTATCGCGTGGTCGTTGCCGGCGCCCTTTTCCCCCACGCGGGAAAGCGCCTCCATATAACTCTCCCCGAAGGTAATATGTATCCTGCCTTCCGCAAACTTACCGCTCTTCATTACGGTGCAGGTCAGCACCCGCAGCCCGCCGCAGTTTTCTTTCCCGAAGTCAAGAACCAGCGCGTCTCCCTTTTTAAATGACGTGCACCCCTCGGGGCTCAGGTTTACCTGCAAGGGCGCCTTTTTCAAAAGGTTATTGGTTTCTCCGTCGTAATTAAGGCAATAAATTTTTTCCGGCAGGTAATATTTCATCAACTTTTTCCCGTTTTATAATTATCTATATTATAACCCCGCCAAATTTGCATGTGGTATACACAAATTGTACTTTTAATGTGCAAAAATTAACATTTTGATTGACAGCTTTTCTCTTTCGGTGGTATAATTTCGGTATGACAAACGATTTTGCATTGCTTGATAATATATCGGTTACCTATTATTACGGCGGGTTCAGCGTGGTGGACGAAAACATTACGCCCATGTCCGAGGCGAGGGACTTCCCTTCTCCCGATATAAGCCTCTTTTCAAAGATTTATCTCATCACGGAAGGCAGTTACGAGGCGGTATTTAACGGTATGCCCCGAACGGTAAAGGCCGGGGACTTCCTTTTATTGCCATCCGGCGTGGAATTTAAATTCGGCGATTCGTTTAAAAAATTCAAACAGTATTGGGCGCATTTCAACATACCTTTTTTAGACGATAAAAAATCCGATTTTCTGGCGTCTTTCCAGACCGAGTATCTCTATCACGTGAGCAGCCGCGCGGACATGAAGGAATTGCAGAAAATTTTCAACCGGCTGATATCAGCCGGCAATCAGGATACGCTGATAGCAAAATTCACCACGAAAGCCTATCTCATGTACCTTGTGGCATACTGCCTTAACAGCCTGAAAGCCACGGACATTACTTCAAGCGCTTCTTTTGTCAAGTCCGTAACCAACTATATTTACAACAACATTCAGGAACATATAACGCTTACAGACCTTGCCGATCACTTCAACATGACCAAGGAACACTTCATAAGGACGTTTAAAAAAGAGACGGGTCTCACGCCCGTCCAGTTCATACTGAATAAAAAATTCGAAATAGTGAGGGGGCTGTTAAATAACACCACCCTGCCGATAAGCAATATAATGTTCAACGTGGGGTTTATGGACGCCTCGTCCTTTTCCCGCGCTTTTAAAAAGTTCGCGGGCTGCTCCCCATCGGAATACAGGGAAAAGACCCCTTCCAGCCAAAGTTTCGAAGAAGAGAAAGCCCGCCTCAAAAACTCCGACCAGGAAGAACAGCAATAGTTGTATTAATTAATTTTATTGTTCCTCAATTTCTTTTTAAAACTTCGCCCTTTCATATATAAACGAAAGGGCGAAAACAAATATATACGGCTATTTATCGGTTATTCTGCCTTGAGTAAAGGCATCGTTTGTATAGCCGCTGTCGCTTACCAGGTCTTCCTGCCATTTCTTATACATTAGTTTATAAATCTCGTCGGGTATTTCAACTTCTCCTTTTGAAAACGGGGGCACATACATATCTTTACCAGCTTTTTTATCTGTACAGAACGTATCTTCCCTGTACTTATCTCTTTCAGATTTAAGCCTTAAATTCGGCACTTCCACAGGCACGCCGCCGTTAAGCACAGACTTATATGCCAACAGTCCCGGCAAAAACATATCCAAAGCCTCGTACACATCTATTATATCGGCATCTTTATGTCCCAGAATTTTATTCACAAAGTGGTCCATACAGTAAAAATCAGACCCGCCGTGCCCGAAAGATTTGCTTACGCTGTTCATATCGGGCTCATAACAAAGCGGCTCTTTATTTTTATATTCTCCGTCGAATTCATCAATATTTACGTATATGAGGGAAGTTCCGTCCTTTCTCACATCCTCCCGGGCAGACTCCGCCCTGCCCTTTGACCCGTAAACGGTATACCATATTGAATCTTTATAAAGATCTCCGTGAATACTCTTTATTATCCCGCCGTTTTCCAAAGTAACCATCTCTATGCCGAACTGCCCGCCCTTGGCGCCTACTCTGAGTTTTCTCGCGTTTTTGGTTCCCTCAAAGCCCACTACCGAAACGGGCCTTAATCCCGTTATATGAATAAGCGGGCCGAGAGAATGAGTGCAGTAAAAAGTCGCGTACATATTATTGCGCCAATGGTCTTTCTGCCCATACGTTATACTGGGCCAGATGGACTCGCAGTTGTGTATATATTCCCCCTCTCCGTATTCGAATTCGCCCAATTTGCCTTCTTTATAAAGCCGGCGCATCTCATACGGCGCGGACATATAGCAATAATTTTCGCCGTAAGCGTAAACCTTTCCTGTCTTCTCCACAGTTTCTATGAGTTCTACCGCTTCTTTAAGCGTCTGACAAGGCAAAACTTCACTGAAAACGTGTTTCCCCGCATTAAGGCATCTTATGGCGAAAGGCGCGTGTTCGTTCGCATAGTTTGCAAGCACTACCGCATCCATATCGTGCTTTAAGAATTCGTCAAATTCGGTGTAATAGGTTATTCTGTCGTCCTTTAACAATTCCTTCTGCCGTTCGAGCGCCGGCTCGAACTTATCGCATATGGCAACCACTTCCGCACTTTTGGCTATTTCGCAATAGTTAATCATGCTCGTACCGCGATATGCCCCGAGTACCCCTATTTTTATCTTTTCCTTTTTCATAAACGCCACTCCTTGCCGTTTTTATAAATGAATTATATACGTTAAAAAACCTGCCGTCAATGGAAAAATTCTCCATACCTATGGAATAAATCTCCCACATGCAGGAAATGCGGCACAAAATTTTACCAAATCTTAAAAGTCAGCGTCTGCTTGCCTCTACACTTTTATGCTGATATTCGCAATACTCTTTGGGACTTATAAGCATCTTTAATTTAAAAACTTTGGAAAAATACAAAGGATCTGAAAACCCGCACTGATACGCCACCGTTTTTACGGGAATGGCTCCTTCTTTCATAAGCGCACAGGCATGCTGAATTCTCAACACGGTAAGATAATCCTTAAAACCCACGTTAAGTTTGCGTTTGAATAATTTGGATATATATTTACTGTTATATCTGAATTTTCGGCAAAGCGATTCAAGAGAAAGCGCGCTGTCTGAAAAATTTTTGTCAACGTATTTTTTAATATCGGAAAAAACATCGGTTTCTGCTTTTTCCGCACGACTCTCGCACGACTTACCGATAAGAGAAAACCCGTAGAGCAAAAGTCCTTCCGCCAATATTTCCACTGTACTGTCGCCTACCAGTGAAAAAGCATCGGTATAAAATTTAACATATTTTTCATACCCGGGAAAAACGGGCATATCCGTCTTTATACCAAGCTTATCCATGAGTTTGTTTGCTCTCAGGCCAATATAACTTATATACGCGCAGGCAAACGACTGTCCCGGTATAATACTATAACTTTCACCGGGTATTATGAAAAAAATATCGCCCCTTTTTACAGAAAATTGCTTTCCGCGCAAAATAAAGGTACCGGCACCTTTTACTACAATATTGAAAACATAGCAGGAGCTTATCCGCTCTTTCCCGAACTTGGAATATTCGGTTTCCAGCACAAAGTTGATTGTGCTTAGTGTTTCGTCCGGATTGCCGGTAGGTACAAACTTACAAATATTTGCCATCTTAAATTGCCGAACATTCCGGCTCCCCTTTTCATATTTGCGGCAGGCTGTTTCGGATAAGAAAATTCGGTTATATTTCCGTCTGCCCGTTAAAGGCGAGCATGGCGGCGCCTACCGCACCGCTGGAAGATTTATACCGGGTTTCTATCTCCCGCCCGCACACTTCGCCGAGAATTTTCCGCCATATATCGCTGTTGGACGGTCCTCCCGCCATAACTATGCGGTTGAAGTTTATGCCGTCCTTACTAAGTTCGGCGAGTTTTTCGCGCACGGTGTGTGCCATCCCTTCCATTACGGCGCGGCAGATATCTTCCTTGCCGTACCCCGCGAAGTCTCCCTCGTAATCGGTTACGGGGTTTATTTTAAGTCCGCCGCATCCGGGCGCCGCGCACTCGGAGAGCTTATCAAAAGTCTTTGCGTCCGCCGCGGCTTCGGGCACGTGCTTTTTTAATATGAGGTCTATCTTTTCCGAAACCTGGGCAAAGGAAAACATAGCCCCCCATAAGCCTTGGTCAAACATAAACGGGTCGCACAGATATCCGCTCCTTATGATATAATCTCTGTCCCTGCATGGGAAAAATCCCACCCAGCTCGTCCCGCACGATAAAAGAAGGTCGCCTTCCCGCGTAACGCCGTTTGCACGCGCCCCGCTCGGGTGGTCAAAACTCCCCAAAAACACCTTAACGCCCGCTTGCAGGTTCATCTCATTAAACGCGCCTTCCGCAACGTAACCGAGAAAATCTCCCGTTCTGCCGAGCGGAGGCAAGAATTTATCCTTTATCCCCAACCTTTCAAGCGTTTTTTCGCAATACCTTCCCTCCGTCTGATTCAAAAGGTAAGAAGGCGTTGCCGTGGAAAGATCCGCTCCCCATTTCCCCGTCATTTTCCACAAAAGATATTCCGTGGTCATGCAGACGGTATCCGTCCGCTCCAAAAGTTCGGGCGCGTGCGCTTTTACGTGCGCGATATGTGCCACGGGAAAGGTTTTAAAAAAGTTCCAGCCGCTCTTTTCCGAAAGTTCTTTGCATTCCTCTTCGGAAAAAAGCGCGTCCACCTCGGCGGAAAAAGCCGGATTTATCCACGAATACGCGCTGCAAAGCGGTTTACCTGCCTGCAAAAGCAGCGTGTTGCCGCTGGCGCTTGCAACGGCTATGCCGCAGATTCCGCCGCTTACGTTTGCCGCAAGCCGCTCTATTACGCCGAACACCGTTTTGCAGAATTCATCCGCGTCAAACCCCGTGTAGGGCGCGCCGTTCATGCTGCAATCCTTATAATCAAACTTTGCACTTTCGGAAAAGAGCGCTTTTTCCCCGTCAAACAGCACTCCTTTTACCGATGACGTGCCCAAATCTAACCCTACGGTATATTTTTTTTCATACATAATATATTACGCGGCCGCCGCCGTCTCTCCTGCTTTCCGGGGAAAGTTTTCCCCGGAAGTTTGCGTTGTCGTCTGCTGCTGATTTTATATAAACTTCAAAACGTTCAGATTATTTTATATTCAAGCCCCATGGCTTCGGCAAAGCAAGAAAGACTTTCCGCGCCGGCTCCGTAAATCATCACGCTGTGATGGGTAGCACCGTTTTCACTGTACTTTTTAAGGAAGGTGCGTATATCAGTTTGAGGTTTGAACCAGCCGCTTATACTGTCGTTAAAACTGCCTATATCTTCTGGCAAGGGCAGCATGTTGCCCTCGGCAAACGTCATGGTAAAGGAATGGTTTTCGTTTGGCGCAATATTTACTATACACACCTTTCCCGCACGCATATGCCCCATAATGCAGGTGGGATTAAATGCGCTGGCGTAGGGAAAATCTTTTATGATCATATGCTGCGCGTCCATAAAATTGAGGTTACATTCGCCCATATGGCTCAAAAATATGCCGCCGCCCTTCCAGTCCGGGCAGAACATCTCTATAAACCCTGCGTCCTTGAAAAAGGGAATAAAAGCGCTCAAAAGCCCCGCGGTGAGCAAATCGCCCTCGCCCGCGTACGCCGTGCCCCGCGCCATGGCCTTGCTTGCCTCGGAAAAGGGCATGGTATCGAACCCCTTCATTTCTCCCGCCGACTGAAAATTCATGGAAAACCCGTCAAGTTTTTCCTCTTCCAGCCATTTGCGCACGGCAAGCCCCACCGCTTCGGTTTTTTTATAGGTTTCAAAGCCTATTTCTTCCGCCCCGGGGATGAGCCTGTCTTTTTCAAACTCCGCTTTCAGTTCCGCTTCGGTAACGCCGTCTTTAAGGCGACAGAGTTTTTCTTCGGAAAGTTTTACGGTAGAAATTCCGAGGGAAGCAAAGCTCTCATCCGATACGAGAAAATCCCCCATACCCTCAAAAGTTTTTCCTACCTTGCCTATCTTCACGCCCCTCTTTAACCTGTTTGCGGCGCCTATTGCGCGGGCGGCGGCGGAAATCTCCGCTATCACGTCCGAATAAAGGTAATGCCCCGTAAACAGTTTATATTTTTTGCCGTTTCTTTTTAGCACGTTGCACATATCCTGCACGCCGTGTATTCCGTGGTTATAAGAGATTGCGCCGCTGTCCGTTTTATAACAGAACTCATAGTCGGGCGTGGTGTCCAAAACCAGCAGGGGCAGCGAAGTGCCCGTGAGCGCCTTTACCGATTCCAATGAAGGCGAATAGGCAAGGTGCAGCGTTATGATGCAATCCGCCCCGTTTTTTTCAAACAGGCTGACCGCGTTTAAAAATTCGCTTTCCAGCCGGCAGATGTCCGCCGGGATAATTTCCAGCCCGCTTTCCGAAAGCTTTTGTTTAATCTCTTCGTTAAAGCGCTCTATCTGCGGTCTCATTTCCGGGCTGCTTTTATCATAAAGTTCAACATATAACGGTAAAAATCCTGCTTTTGTCATTTCCTCTCCTTTTATTGCGCGTTTTGCGCAAAAATACTTGTCGTTTTTATTTTTTTATGTTATAATAAATACAATATATATTTTATTCATAATCGTTGCGGGTTTTTCGCAACGATACGGGCAGGCACAATATGAAAAAATACGAAAAACAGGCAGACCTTATACTCAAAAGATTAAGTCTCGTGGATAAACTTACCATATCCGACGGAGCCGAACTCCTTAACATAACCGAATCTTCCGTTCGCAGAATATTCGCCAAAATGGAAAATTCGGGGCTGGCAATCCGCCTGCACGGAGGTCTTGCCCGTCTGCCCCAGGAACATTCCTCCTACAGCTATTCGGTAGAAGATACCGTAAACACCGAGCAGAAAAAAAAGATAGCCGCCGCTGCCGCCAAGTTCATTGCGGACAGCCGGAGTGTGTATTTAGATTCCGGAAGCACCCTTTACAGGATAAGCCTTGCCCTTTCCAACTTTCTTAACAAAACGCCCTGCCCCAACCTCAAAATTTTTACCAATTCTCTGAAAAATTTAGAGGTTTTACAGGGTATTTCCTCCATTCGTTTAAGCGGCGGAGATTACCGCGCTTCACGGCGGGATTTTTGCGGTTTTTTGGCTGAAACCGCCGTTTCTCGCCTTAATTTCGACGTTTGCGTGCTGGGTACGGACGGCGTAACCGCTTCCGGCAACCTTACGACAACAGACTTCGATACGGCAAAACTTTGCATGAGCGCCATAAGTCATTCCGCGGTAAAGGTGCTGGCGGCAGACTCCTCAAAGTTCGGGAAGACCGCGCTCATCACCTATGCCGACCTTTCGGATATTTCGGTGGTTATAACCGATTCCGGAATACCGGAAGATTACGTAAACCTGCTCTCCTCCCGCAATATCAAGACGATTATCGTTTAATCCCTTGCAGATTTCGTTTCTCCCGTTCGGTAAAGCGTAATCGTACCCCGTTTAAGAATTTGCTTATTCCCCCAGCACGGTAACCTGCACCGTGCGTTTTCTGCCCCTGGTGGTGTCAAAATCTATAAAATAAATATTTCCGAACTCACCCAAATCCATCTCACCGTCTATGAGCGTTATGTTTTCGCTTCTGCCGATGAGCGCCGAACGCAAGTGTGCATCCGTATTATGGCAGCCCCTTAAATCTTCGTCGTGCTCGGCGGCAAATTTTATGGCTTTGGGCCCGGGGTGAAGATATATCCCCTCCCGTTTGCAGTCCGGCATTATTTTTTCCAATGCTTCCACAAAGTCCTGCTGTAAAGTTTCAAGCCCCGTTACCGAAAGGTCAAACGCCTGTTCCTGCGTTATGACCGCGCAGGTTGTATGATGAGAATAAATACTTACTATGCCGTTTTTTACAGGCGATTTTTTAAGTATTTCTTTCACGCTTTCGGTTATGTTGTGAAAAGTTATTGCTCTGTCTTTGGAATTAAGCGACAGCTGCTCTCTGTAAATCATGAAAGTATAACTCCCCCCTCGTTTTTTTATTTAATTATATCAGCGCAGTAAAGCATTGTCAATAAAAAATAATCGGTTTGTGCAAAATAACTTTTTTTGCATACTTTAAGCACTTGTTTGACTTTTTACCGGGACTGTGATAATATATATCCATAATAACCGTAAGGGGTAATAAATATGCTATTTGCAAAAACAGATTACGATGAAAAAGTTTACCGCGAACAACTTGAAAATTATCTTCCGGACCGCATGATTGACATTCATTGCCACGTGTGGAAAGATTCGCAGATACATAAACCGGCAGGCGCGGTGCAGCGTTCGGTGGTTTGGCCTTCGCTCGTGGCAAAGGATAACCCCGTTGAAGACTTGCAGGAAACCTATAAAATTATGTTTCCCGGCAAAACCGTAAGCGCGCTCATGTTCGCAAACCCCTCGCAGGATTTGCCCTCTTTAAAAAGGATGAACGATTACGTAAGCGAATGTTCTTCCCGCACAGGCTTTCCCGCACTGTATTTTTCCCACCCAACCGAAAGCGCTGAGGAACTGGAAACTGCCATACTCAAAGGCGGATTTTTGGGCGTTAAGGCATATCTTGACTTAGCCGACCCCTCTATCCCCACGGACCAGATAAGGATTTTTGACTTCTTCCCGCACGCTCACTTAAAAAAGCTCGACGAAATGGGTGCCATTGCCATGTGCCACATTCCGAGAAAGCTGCGCTTCCGCGACCCGGTGAATCTTGCGGACATTAAAGAAATCGCCAGCACCTATCCCAACCTCAAACTAATCATAGCGCACATAGGCAGAGCCTACATCCCCTCGGATATGGGCAACGCTTTAGAATATCTTTCGGACTGCAAAAACCTGCTTTTCGATTTTTGCGCCAACACCTGTTCCTACGCCATGTACGAAACACTTAAAAGCGTGGGCGACAGGCGGATGCTTTTCGGGAGCGACCTGCCTATTTTAAGGATGAGAATGAGGCGCATTGAAGAAAACGGCACCTACATAAACCTGGTCCCGCCCAAAATCTACGGGGACCCCTCTCAGGACCCGCATTTAAGAGAAGTTTCGGAAAAAGAAGCGGAACGTCTCACCTACTTTATGTACGAAGAGATCCTCGCCATGAAACAGGCCACCGAAAAACTGGGGTATTCCAAGGAGCAGGTGGAAAATCTGTTCTTTAACAATGCGGATAATCTTATAAATTCCGTAAGAAAAAATATATATAAATAAAAAAGGAGAAGAAGGACAATGGAATTCAAGGTATACCAGAAGGAATTAGAGGTACAGAGCAAGGGGTGGAGACCCACCTTTCACGACGTATCGAG
>CASELQ010000038.1 GCA_949288785.1 uncultured Eubacteriales bacterium
AAACTTACGATTTTTATAAGTGCCTTTACGTGGTGGCGTACCAGCAGAACCTGCATTTCAAGCAGTTTTTCAAGGTGATAGAACTCATGGGCAGACCCTGGGCAAAGGACCTTGTGCACGTGGCTTACGGCATGGTCAGTTTAGAGAGCGGCGCCATGAGCACGCGCGAAGGCAAAGTGGTGCTTTTGGAGGACGTTATAAACAAGACCATAGAAAAGGCTTACGAGGTCATAGAGCAGAAAAACCCCGATCTTAAAGATAAGGAAAAGACCGCGCGCGCGGTGGGCACGGGCGCCGTGATATTCGGGGCGCTGTGCAACAACAAGATAAAGGATATAGTGTTCAGTTACGACAGGGTGCTTTCCTTCGAGGGGGAAACCTGCCCGTACGTGCAGTATACGGTGGCAAGGGCAAACAGCGTGCTTAATAAGTGCGGAAAAGCCGGCGGCTATGCCGTGCCGGAAATGGCGGCGGAAGAATACGAAGTTATAGCCTGGCTTGCCCGCTTTAAGGATACCGTGCGGCAGGCGGCGGAAAAATACGAGCCGTCGATTATTACACGTTACGCATTGGATCTTGCGCAGGCGTTCAACAAGTTCTATATAGGCTGTAAAATAGCCTGCGAAGAAGAGGGGTTAAAAAACTTCCGCCTTGCTATCACCCGTGCGGTAAAAACCGTGCTGACCACCGCGCTGTCGCTTTTGGGGATAGACACGGTGGAACAGATGTAGCCGAACTCGGCAGCGGCGTACAAGATACGTCTGAAAGTTATCGCAGGTTGTCGCGCGGGGTATCCGAGGCAGATTATTACAGAACGGGTTAATTTTTCCGAAAGTTGAAAATATTCGTTTACCGCGGAAAGTCCGCGGTTTCGGCAAGGCGGCGCCGGGCGCCGCAAAGCAGGGGAAAAGGTGAAAGTTTTACAGACGATTTTAAAAGATATTTAAGATATTTACGGGTTTATCATGAACAAGGCAGTAATATTCGATTTGGACGGCACGCTTTTAGACACTCTTCCCGACATACTTTTCTGTGTGAACGAAACGCTTGAAAAGTTCGGCAGGAAAAAGATTGACAGTGCGCTTTTGCGCGAGTACGTGGGCAACGGTGCGCGCGAAATGATAAGGCTTTCGGCGGGCGTCAGCCCGGAAGAACCGTTGCTGGGCGGTATGCTTGATTTTTACAACCGTCTGTATGCAGAGCGTTTTGCCGTGGATACGGCGGTTTTCCCGGGGATAAAAGAATTGCTTACGGCTTTAAAGGCGCGCGGGTATATGCTCGCGGTGCTTACAAACAAGCCGCAGCTCCCCGCCGAGCGGATAATAGGAAAGTATTTCCCGGGCGTTTTTGCGGAAACCGTGGGGCAGAGCGAAAAGGTAGCCTGCAAGCCGGACAAGACCGAAACCTTAAACATTCTTTCCCGTCTCGGCGTCAACAGAAATCGCGCATTTTTAGTGGGCGACGGGGATACCGACGCAATGACCGCGGTAAACGCCGGCATAACGGGAATAGCAGTGCTTTGGGGCTATCGCGGCAAAGAGGAGTTAAAAAGAGCGGGGGCGAAAATTTTCGTGCGCACGCCCGCCGAAATTTTAGACGTTTTACGTTAACGGGTTTTGTAATTTCTATCGGGCGCCCGGGGAACATAAAAGGCGGGCGGCATTAAACGGTAATTTTCCGATTTTTCGGTTTATCCATATAGCGGAGAAAAAATTTGCATAAAACTTATAAAGCGTTAATAATCGGCGGGGGCGCGGCGGGGCTTTTATGCGCCGCGGAGCTGCTCACGGGGGAAAACGCGCTGTCCGGGCAGGACGTGCTCATAATAGAGCGCGGGGAAAGGCTGGCAAGAAAACTGCTTGCCACGGGCAACGGGCAGTGCAACCTCTGCAACAGGCACATTGCGCCCGAAAATTATTACGGCGACAAAAATTTTATAGTTTCATTTATTAAAAGCCTTGAAGAAATATCGCTTGAACGGTATTTTTTAAGGCTGGGCATACCGTTTTATACCGACGGAGAGGGGCGGCAATATCCTCTTTCGCGGCAGGCGGGCGCCGTTTCGGACGGGTTGAGAAGTTATATCGCGTATAAAAACTGTTGTATTGTAACGGGGCAGAAAGTTATGTCCCTTTCAGAAAGCGGCGGGATATTTGCCGCCCGTACCGATAAAGGAGAGTATTTTGCCCAAAACGCGGTGATAGCCGTAGGCGGCGCCGCGGCAAAGCAGTTCGGTACGGACGGGAGTTCTTATAATCTTGCCGAAAGTTTCGGGCACAGGGTAACCCCGCTCAAGCCCTCGCTGGTGCAGTTAAAGACCGAACTTGCGCCCATACGCGGGCTTAAAGGCATAAAAGAGCGGGCGGAGGTAACCGTGTTTGACGGAAATAAACCGCTGCGCCGCGCGGCGGGGGACGTGCTGTTTACCGAATACGGAGTATCGGGCAGCGCGATATTTGCGGTATCTCCTCTGGTTGTCGGCGCAAGGGAACCGTATATATCCGTCGGTTTTCTGCCGGGCAAAAGCGTGCCCGAGGTGCGCCGGCTTATAGAACTCAGGGCGGCGGCGCCGCATGTGGATAAGAGCGAACTTTTGAGTGCGCTTGTAGGCAAGCGCCTTGGTCAGGCAATATTAAAGCGCGCCGCGGGAAAAGACCCGGCGGCGGAGCTCAAAGACTTCCGACTGAAAGTAACCGGCACTCTGGGGTTTGACAGCGCGCAGGTAACAAGGGGCGGTATAGAGACAAACGGCGTGGATCCCGTAACTATGGAGAGCAGGATAAAGGGGGGCCTGTTTATTGCGGGAGAAGCGCTTGATATAGACGGCGATTGCGGAGGATATAACCTTGCGTTTGCATTCGGCGGGGGAATAGCGGCAGCAAGAGCCATAAAACGAAAATACGACAATAAAGAAAAGGAGTGAATCAAAATGAACAGAACAGAGATCATGAAAGAGCTTAACGGCGAAAGTTTGAAAGCGGAGTCCTACGCGGTGATAAAGGAACTGGCAAGGGCGGCGGGAGTTTGCGCCGTTTCGGAAAAGACAAAGGAAGAGTTGATAGCAGAGCTTGTGAAAATAAATAACGGAGCGCAGGCGGCTTGCACCGCGGCTGCCGCGTCCGGCAAGAACAAGGAGTAATAAGGTAATGAAGGAAAAGAAAAAGATCGCCCCGGAGGCTGTATCCGAACCCGTATCCGAAAAGACGGCGGCAACCGCCGCGGCACAAACCGAAACGGCGAAAAACACGGCGGCAGTCCCGAAAAAAACGGCGGCAGCCCCGAAAAAAACGGCAGGATCCTCAAAGGAGCCAAGGGTATCAGCCAAAGCCAAAACGGCAAAGCCCGCGCGCGAACCCGTAAAGCGCCCCAAGCTTATCCCGTTAAATCGTGAAATGCTCGAAGACGAGCATTATTCGGTGGTAAAAGAACTGGGGAGGGTGATAGGCGTGCGCGCGCCTTCCGAAAAGGTGAAAGAAGATATAATAACGGAGGCGCTTAAAATTCAGAGCGGGGAACAGGAACCTTATACTCCCACGGGTGCGGGCGCTCCCAAGAAGGACAAGGCGGATATAAGCAAGTTCCTGGTAAAGGAAGAAGAACCGCCGCACTTTGCTTCGGAAGAAAAGCCGCGGGGCGTTTACAGCGCATACGGGGAGGACGCACGGCCTGCGGAGACCGCGGAAGTCAAAAACCGCGGCAACGTGATAGTGGAAGGCGTATTGGAGCAGCACGTTTCGGGCTACGGCTTTTTACGCGCCAACAACTATGAAAACTCGCGGGAAGACGCATACGTTTCGCCCGCCAACATAAAGCGTTTTAACCTCCGCCGCGGGGATAAGGTGCGCGGGGTCGCCAAGGTGATAAGAGAAGGGGAGTCCCCCTCGTTGCAGGCGGTAATAGCCATAAACGATTTAGAGCCCAAACTGTTTTTGCGGCGCGCGTATTTCGACGATCTTACGCCATACTATCCCACCCAGCGCATAAAACTCGAAACGGGCGAAGGGGGCGACATCGCCATCAGGTGCATAGACCTTTTCGCGCCGCTCGGCATGGGGCAGCGCGGGCTGATAGTGGCGCCGCCCAAAACGGGCAAGACCACGCTCCTTAAAAAGATAGCGCAGTCCATAGAAAAGAATTACCCGCAGATAAAACTGATAATGCTGCTTATAGACGAGCGGCCCGAAGAAGTTACCGACATGAAGAGGAGCGTTTCGGGCGAGGTGGTGTTCTCCACGTTTGACGAGAACGCCGAGCACCACGTGCGCGCGGCGGAACTTGTAATAAACCGAGCCAAGCGCCTTGTGGAAGTGGGGCAGAACGTGGTCATTTTAATGGATTCCATAACCCGGCTTGCCCGCGCGTACAACAATATAGTGGAGTCCTCCGGCAAGACCCTTTCTGGCGGGCTGGACCCCGCCGCCATGTACGGACCCAAGCGGTTTTTCGGCGCGGCGAGAAATATAGAGGACGGCGGGAGCCTTACAATTCTCTCAACCGCGCTTATAGATACCGGCAGCCGTATGGACGACGTTATTTACGAGGAATTTAAGGGCACCGGCAACATGGAAATACACCTGTCGCGCGAACTTTCGGAAAAGCGCATTTTCCCCGCCATAGACCTTTATAAGTCCGGCACGAGAAAAGAGGAACTCCTGCTTTCCGAAAGAGAGCTCTCCGCGGTGTATAAACTCCGCAAGATACTTGCCGAGCGGGAGGACGCTACCGACAGCCTTTTGGAAATGATGAAAAAGGCAAAGAGCAACGACGACTTTTTAAGCAAGCTCGACGTTTGGTTAAAACTTTACGGCAAATGAGCTCGGCGAGAAATAAAACCATAAATTTTCCACTTGATGAGGGCGGGGAATACCTTTCCCGCTGTATTCTTGCGGAAAATTACGCGGGCGAGAAGAACGCCACGGTGCTGGGAGATACCTTTCTCGCGCTTAAAAAGATAGAGAAAAATTCGGTAGACCTGCTTATTGCCGACCCGCCGTACGACCTTAACAAAGATTTTCACGGCAAAAAATTCAGGCAAATGGGCGGGGAAGAATATGCGGAATATACCGAAAGATGGATACTTGCCGTAAAACCGCTGTTAAAGGAGACGGCAAGTATATACGTCTGTGCGGATTGGCGCACATCCATACCCTTGGGCGCGGTGCTGGAAAGGCATTTTGTATTAAGGAACCGCATCACCTGGCAGCGCGAAAAGGGCAGGGGCGCCGGCGCAAACTGGAAAAACTCCATGGAAGACATATATTTTGCCACCGTAAGCGACAAATATACCTTTAATTTGGGCGCGGTAAAGCAGAGAAAAAGGGTGCGTGCGCCCTACCGCGAAAACGGCGCGCCCAAAGATTGGGAGAGCACCGAGAGCGGCAACTTCCGCAACACCTGCCCCTCCAATTTCTGGGACGATATAACCGTGCCCTATTGGTCCATGGAAGAAAACACCGCCCACCCCACGCAAAAGCCGGAAAAGCTTATGGCAAAGCTGATTTTGGCAAGTTCCGCGGAAGGCGACCTCGTTTTAGATCCCTTTTCGGGCAGCGGCACCACGGGGGTAACCGCCAAAAAACTCGGCAGAAAATATATAGATATAGAGCAAAACCCCCTTTATTGCGCCTGGGCGGAGTATCGGCTGGAAAGGGCACGCCCCGGCGGCAGGATACAGGGGTATGAGCAGGGCGTATTCTGGGAAAGGGGCAGCGGAAAATAGGGTAAAAATACGTAGCGATACCTGAAAACTCGTTAAAAATCATATGCTCCGCAAATTCACTCCGCGGCGATTAAGAACTAAAGGGCGCAACATAATTTATAAGCATCAAAATAAAACATTGGCGCATAAGAAAAGTGTACGGATAATCCGTGCTTACGGTATAGCCTGCGTCAATCGGCTGCTGATTTGCATCTACGGCAAGCTCCCCTTCATCGAGCACAATGATTTTATATCCCTCATGCGCCAATGTGTCGGGATTAGAGATATCATATCTGTTTCTTTTAAAATTATCTGCAATCTTTGGTTTTCTGAAATTAAAATTTAGCATTTTGTCCTCCTTAATTTTATTTAATCTGTTCGGTTAAAAAAATGAATAATCTCACATTTCACAGCCCTCCCATTATATAAGTTCTTAAAAGAAACATATCTCGCTCGATAAGCGTCATCAATGTTCCGTTTAATATTGTTTTATCGGCGGAAGGAAATTGAAAGCCGCCGCCTGCCGATGTATATGCAGTACAGAACGTTTCCATTTGGTCAAAAAACCAATCGAAATCGTCTTTATATACAAGGTCGCTTACCGTAACCGACTTTAATTCTACGGCTTTTGCTTTATCGGCAGCGGAAACGGAAACGCTTCCCGTCCGTTCCATCAAAAACTCTAAATTACCGAAAACCCGCTGCATATCCGAAATATTCGCGTAATCTTCGTTTGTCCAAGCCTTTATACCGCTCCATGTAGCCATTTAATAAAAACCTCCTGTTTTTTATAGAAAATATTGCCTTTTTTCCCCTTTTATGATATAATGATAATATCATAAGGAGGATGTAAAAAATGATAAAAAAGAAACTTATTGGCAGCATATTACTCGCCGTGTTCACTTGCGTTGCTTTATTCTCTTTTGCCGCCTGCGGCAGCGATCAAAATAGTTCAGACCGCCTCGACGCGCTGGAATCAGGCGTGGATACACTCGAATCAAAAGTGGAAACTCTTGAAACTAAAGTTGAAGCGCTTGAAGCCGCAAACGCAAACTTCCGGCAGCAACTCGCCGCCTTGGATTCCTCGTCCGACGCGTTTACAGATGACCTTGCCAAACTCACTTCAAATTACAACAACCTCACTGAAAGTGTTCAGAACGCTAAATATATTGAGAGGACTGTAATAACTAAAGAAGAAGTTAACGCTGTACATTCCATAATCCGTTCCTGTGATTTAATAGTAACAAAAAGTTTTGACCGCGCTGTCGTTGGGTGTACAATCAATTATTTTGAATATGCACCTATATTCCAATTAGTAACTTGCAAAGTTACTATTACTGAAAATTCACAAACATCAAATGCAGAAGTAACACTTACACGTGCCAATCTAAATACTAGTTCAAAAGTTATTAGTGGGTCTTTAGTAACAAACATCGAGATTTTAAACGTAGATTCTGTTACTTCAGATTGGTCAGAACTCATATTTTATATTTTCCATTAAACCAACGGCAATTTTCTCATCTTTATATTTTGCCTCACTTTTGTGAGGCTTTTTTTATTCTCTAACAACCGACACGAGAGATGCGCGGTATTAGCATCGCTACCAAACACGGGCTTTTCAAGTTCCAGAATATCTCCGCGCGCTTTTTTGTTTTTTCATCCGTGCCGGGCGTTTCGCGGCGCCAAACGATAATTTAATTGAAATTATTTATTTGACATACAAAATATTATAAGGTATAATAAGTAAGAAAAGTAATACTTGTTACACTTTAAGGAGTTATAAATGGAGAATTTTCCCGAAGGTAAGTTTCTGGCTACGGTAAAGATAGGTCCTAAAGGTCAAATCGTCATTCCCAAAGAGGTGCGGGATATGTTTTCGTTGCATTCAGGCGATTCTTTGGTCTTGATGGCGGACAAAGGGCAGGGCATTGCCTTGCAGCCGTTTTCATATGTGGAAACTTTTTGGAATACCGTCAATCGTGTTAAAAACGGAGACGATGAGCAAAAATGAATGCGCTCGAAGTAAAAGGATTGTCGAAGACATATCCTGATTTTACGCTTGATAAAGTCAGTTTTTGCGTGCAGCAGGGGCATATATGCGGACTTATCGGCAGGAACGGGGCGGGGAAAAGCACGACTATAAAAGGCATTATGCGCCTTATTTCGGCAGACGGAGCCGTTTCCGTTTTCGGAAAAGATATTTACAGTGAAGAAACGGCAGTCAAACAGATGATAGGCTATGTGGGCGGCGGCTTTCGATATTATCCCATGAACACGCTTGCCGCCGTACGCAAAGCATACGCGCCCTTTTATAAAACGTGGGATCAGGGCAGGTATCAAAGATTCCTTGCTCAATTTGAACTTATCGAAAGTAAAAAAGTTAAAGAGCTTTCCGAAGGTATGAAAGTAAAGTTTGCGCTTGCTCTCGCCCTGTCGCACGGGGCAAAGCTGCTGATTATGGACGAACCGACAAGCGGGCTCGATCCTCTTTCTCGAGAAGAGTTTTGCGACGTCATACTGCGGCTCGTGAGTGAAGAAGGGGTTTCCGTACTCTTTTCCACACATATCACTTCCGACCTTATGCGCATTGCCGACGACATCGTTTATATTTCGCGGGGAAAAATTCTTGCGGCGTGTCCGCTTAAAGAATTGCTCGGCAAATACAGGTTAGGGCGTTTTTCCTCTCTTGCGGAAGCAACTGCGGCAAACGCCATAGGCGTAAAACCCGTAAAAGACGGATACGAAGGGTTGCTGTTGCTCGATAATTTAAAATACGGCAACGCCGGCAACGCTGAAATTACAGACGCCGCGATAGACAATATAATTGTGCATCTGGAAAGGGCAAACGAGGTGAAGAAACATGTTAAATCTGATTAAAAAGGAATTGCATCTTTGCTTGCACCCCACGGCTTATATATTTCTGTCTTTTGCCGCCCTTGTGTTCGTGCCCAATTACCCGTACGAAGTCATTTTCTTTTTCTCGTGCCTTTCGGTATTTTTCTGCTGCATGAAGGCGAGAGAAAACGGCGACATAGCGTTTTCCTGCGCGTTACCCGTAAAAAAGGAGCATATACCCCTTGCAAAGATACTTGTCGTTATCGGCTTGCAGTGCATCGTTTTACTGCTTGCGGGCATTATAGGCGCAATTAAAGGAGCCGTTCTGCCTGCGGAGCAGTACGTAAATCAGGCGGGAATATCGGCAAACCTCACTTTGGTTGCTAACGGAGCGATATTGCTCGGCGTGTTTAACTTATTATTTTTCCCCCGTTATTTTAAGGCGCCGGATAAGATAGGCGTTCCGTTCGTAACAGCCGCAATTGCGGTATTTTTACTTATCGGTATATTTATGGTTTTGCGCTTTACAACGCCGCTGTATTCTATAACGCTTAACGGACTTAATACTGTAAATACGGGTGCAAAAGCGGCGGCTTTAATTACGGGTATCGCTATCTATGTCGTTCTTTCCGCCGTAAGCTGTAAATTATCCGTGAGCCGCTTTCGGAAATTTGACGCCTGAATTTCAAACCGAAAGCTGTTGGAAACGGGAAATAAAAACCGTATATAAAAATATGCGAAAGTTTTTAATTTTCGCATATTTTTAAGAGATTATTAAGTTTTTAGTTTATTTATTCAGGTACTTTTTTATTGTATTTATCCACTCGTTTTCGGAAAAACGCGGGTTTGCGGGGCTTGTGGAAGAAAGGTATATTATGGGAACGTCCTGCCCGCGGCACACCTCCGTGCACACGGAATATGCCTTTTTCCCGTTGCAGATAACGGCGGCAAGTTTTTCAGGGATAGTAAGCACGCTTAAAATATCGGCGGCTTGGCTGTTGTTCCCGGTTATATCCGCGTCGCTGCTGCCCGAAATAGCGCAGCGCTCAATCACGTCCCACAGGGCTATTTTATGTTTAAGAAGATATTCGGTCTTTAACTTTGGGGTAGGGGGAACAGATTCTCCCGTTGCCTTTTCAAGCGTTTTCCAGAACCTGTTTTGCGGG
>CASELQ010000039.1 GCA_949288785.1 uncultured Eubacteriales bacterium
GCGGGGAGGGGATTTGCTTCTCTCGAGCCTCCCGCAAAATAGTCCACCGGACTATTTTTTCGCCTATCGGCGAACACGCAAACTTTCGTTTGCTGGCTCCTAATTCAAATCCCACCCCTTTCCCTTTACACCAAAAAGAAAGACAGGTGCTTGACCTGTCTTTCTTTTTGGTTGCGGGGAGGGGATTTGAACCTCCTGACCTCCGGGTTATGAGCCCGACGAGCTACCGAACTGCTCTACCCCGCGATATGCTTTTTTAAGATGCTATAATATAATATACCATCTTTTTGCTTTTGTCAACCGTAATTTCAAAAAAATTCAATTATCTTTACATTTGACTTGAAAATTTTTTGTGCCTCTGATAAAATAGGTATATGAACTTTTCTTTTTCCTCTCTCATAAATAAAGGCGAAAGGATTGCGGCGGCGGTTTCGGGCGGCGCCGATTCCATGGCTTTACTTAACCTGCTCGTTGAAGAGAGGGGAAACCTTGACATAACAGTTCTCGCAATAAACATTGAGCACGGCATCCGCGGAGAAGAGTCCTTAAAAGACACGCGCTTTGTAGAGGACTACTGCAAGGAAAAAAATATTCCTCTCATAACCTTTTCGGTAAATGCGCCGGAACTTGCCGAAAAGGAGGGGCTTTCTTTAGAAGAGGCGGCAAGGGTATTGAGATACGAATGCTTTTACCGTGCGATAAAAGAGGGTAAGTGCGACAAGGTGGCAACGGCGCACCACGCTTCGGACAATATGGAATCGGTGCTTATGAATATGTTCCGAGGCACTTCCTTAAAAGGGCTTACGGGGATAAACCCAAATTATAACGGAAAAATAATAAGACCGCTATTAAACCTAACCAAAGCCGAGATTGAAGAATACGTCCGGAAAAACGATATACCTTTTGTAACGGACAGCACAAATTCGGACACGGGTTACACGCGGAATTTTATCCGCTTAAAGATAATACCTCTTATAAAACAGGCGTTTCCCAAAGCGGAGAGCTCGGTTACGCGCCTTACCGAAATTTTAAGAGAGGACGAACTTTATTTGTCTTCACGGGCGGAAGAACTGCTTTTTCCCGCCGAAAACGGCATTAAATTAAAGATACCGGCGAAAAAGCCTGTGTTAAAAAGGGCGGCAATCTTTGCCATGCAGCGTATGGGTATAAAAAAGGACTGGGAATCAAAGCATTTAAACGACGTATATTCTCTTTCCCTTAACATTCCCGGAAAAAGCATAAATCTGCCGGGCGGGGTAGTGGCTTTAAGAGAATACGACGATATTTTATTTAAAAAATCACAAGATCGGATCCCTTTAAATATTCCTTTTAAGGAAGGCTGTTTTGAATACTGCGGAAAAACTTACGGAATAACGCGGCAGCCGGCAAAAGGCGCCGACTTAAAAAAAGGGCTTTTTATCGCGGCGGAAAAGGTTTCTTCTTCCGCGGTGATACGCACTCCCGAAAGGGGGGATATTTTCAGAAAATTCGGCGGGGGAACAAAGCCTTTGAGCGACTTTTTTACCGATAAAAAAATACCGCTTGAAAAAAGAAAGCAAATTCCCGTAATAGCCCAAGGCAAAAAAATTCTCGCCGTAATGGGATACGCCGTGTCGGAAGACGCGCGGGCGGACAATAAAACCGAAACGTTATATAAATTAAGCTGAAGAGGATAAATCATGGAAAGAGCAAAGGATAACTATAAAATACTGCTTACCGAAAAACAGATACAAAAAAGGGTGAAACGGTTAGGTAAAATAATATCGGACGATTATAGGGGAAAAGAGCCGGTGATAATCTGCATGTTAAAGGGAGCGGTATACTTTTTTGCCGACCTCATAAAGCATATAGATATTCCGGTTATGATAGATTTTGCCCGCCTTTCAAGTTACCGTAACGGCACCACGAGCGGCAAGATGGAACTTATTGCGGATATAACCGCCGAAATAGAGAACAGGGACGTTTTGATAGTGGAAGACATCGTGGACAGCGGAAAGACCCTTTCTTATTTTATAGACCTTTTAAAAGAGAAAAAGCCCGCCTCCATAAAAATATGCACCTTTTTAGACAAAAAGGAGAGGAGAGAAGTAGACATAACGGCAGACTATATAGGGTTTGACATTCCCTGCGGTTTCGTTATAGGTTACGGGTTAGATTATGCCGAAAGATACAGGGAATTTCCCTTTTTGGCGGAGATAATTCAGTAAAAATTTTTTCTTTAACAACCTTAAAAAAGATAGTCTGCGGCTATCTTTTTTAAATCTGTTATCATATCTCTATTATCCGCCTGTTTTTCCTTTTGGCATAGTTATAGGTGTAATAAGTGCCGCCCTTATCTTTTCTCATAAAACACAAAAGACAGTCGCTGTTATCCACCATAAAGGCATTGCGCTTTAACATGCAATAGGGGGTATAGTTTTCGGAAAGCACTATCTTATCATCCGCTACGGAAAGCATTCTTTCGTATTCTCTTTTCTGCGGCTCGGAATACTTTAACGGCTGCCCGGGGCAGGGAATACAGGCTATTATCTTTATATCGTTATATTCTCTCAACTTTTCCAAAATTTTAAAACACAAAAAGTCAAATCCCACAGCCATCCCCACAAGAAAGGTATCGTACCCTTCTTCTATGAGAGAAAGAAACGCCTGCTCGGTTTTATCCGCAACGTTTTCATAATTCAAATTTCTGTGGCCGGAAACGGCGCACGCTCTCAAAGTGTTCCACATGATAGGTTATAAAGGGCATTTTCTTATTTTTCCGTTCGCCCGCGGATAAATACTGCCGGTGTGCCGTATCTTTACTATCTCTATAATCTCCCTCTTTGCCCCGAAAAGAGAAAATTCATGCACTTCTTTAACTTCTCCGCCCAGGAGTTTTATTGCCGAAAGACTTTCTTTAAGTTCTTCCTCGGCATTGGCTTTATAAGCCAAAAATACTCCGCCGGGTTTTAAAAACGGCAGGCAATACTCGCACAGCGCGTTAAGCCGTGCCACCGCGCGGGAAACGCAGGTTTCAAATCGTTCCCTAAACTCCGCCTTATGCGCCAGATCTTCCGCCCGCCCGTTTATCACGGTAACCCCTTTTAAGCCGAGTTCTCCCTTTAAAATCTCCAAAAAACCGCACTTTTTGGCGGTGGCCTCCAACAAGGTTACGGGAATATCCTCCCGCATTATTTTTAAGGGCACCCCGGGAAAACCCGCGCCCGAACCCACGTCTAAAAGATTTCCACTTTTCAACAATTCAAGTCCCAATAAGCTGTCCTCAAAATGTTTTATATAAACGTCTTCCTTTTTTTCTATGGCGGTCAGATTGAATTTAGAGTTGTACTCAGTTAAAATTCCGTAATATTTTTCAAACTTTTCCATCTGCTCCGAGGTAAGTACAACTCCCGTTTCAGAAAATATTTTTTCCATATTCAAATTATATCATAAATTTTTTCTCAACACAAGTTAATTTTTTTCTACATTTATTATCCACATTTGTTAACAACTCTTTTTCCTTTCTTGTTTTTGCCCTTATTTATTTTATAAAAATTTTTTTTCTCATCAGGTTATCCTATTATCAAGATTATATAAACATTTAATTTACAATTTCTTTACATAAATTTTCCTTACGTAAACTCTTGCTTTTTTATACTCTGTCAACAATTCCACTCTCTTACTAATTATACGATTTTTAAAATTTTTAAATTTAAAAAAACTACATAACATAAAAAATGAAGGCAGGGGTCTTTCAATAATTTTTCCGCAAAAGCCCTTTTGACTTGATTTTTATACTTGTTTATTATATAATATAAATAATCTAAATAAAATTTACCGTCGGAGTTGTTATGAAAGTTATTTGCGCCGGTCTCGATCTTTCGGACGCCGTTTTAAAAGTAAGTAAAGCCCTGCCCGTAAAAGCGGCAAACCCGGTCCTTGAAGGAATAAAAATAATTGCCGAGGGGGACAGCCTTACCCTTATTGCCACAGATACCGAACTTACCATAAAAAAGACCATTCCCGCCGAAGTCATAATGGAAGGGGAAACGGTGGTCGTAGGCAAATATTTCGTGGATTTTGTAAAAAAACTTGAAAACGAGCAGGTGGAATTAGTAAGACTTTACGACGCGCAGCTGCAGATAAAATATTCCGACTCGGAAAGCGAATTTCAGGTTTTTCCGACGGAAAGTTTTCCGGTTATAAAGGAAGAAGAGGCGGATAACTTTTTCGTTCTCAAAGAAAAGCAGTTTAAAAGCATTGTGGAAAAGGTTTCCATATCCTGTTCTTCGGATGACAGCAGACCCATTTTAAAAGGCTGCCTGTTCGAGACCGAAGGAGATACCCTTACCTGCGTTTCTCTGGACGGGTTCAGGATGTCTGTTTTAAAAACCAAAGTGCAGGCGGGAGGGGACTTTAAGGCGGTAATTCCTTCGAGAACGCTGAACGAAATATCCAGACTTTTGGAAAAAGAAGATGAAGACCTTAATATCTGCCTGCAAAAAAACAATCTCTATTTAAAGCTTGAAAATACGGTCATATTTTCCCGGCTTATTGACGGGGAGTTCGTAAAATACCGCCACATCCTGCCCAATTCTTTTGAAAACGAGGTAACCGTAAGCCGTTCGGCAATATTAAACAGTATAGAGCGCGCCTCCATAGTGGCTAAAAACGACAGATATAACGTAATAAGAATGGATATTCACGAAAACAGTATGCTTATCTCGGCAAAATCCGAAATAGGCAACGTAAACGAGAACGTGAATATAAACCTTAAAGGCAAAGATCTCACGATAGCGTTCAACGGCAAATATCTTACCGATTACTTAAAGACCGAGACTGCCGATTTTATAGTGATGAACCTTAATTCCGCGATAGATCCGTGCGTTTTAAAGGCAAAAGAGAGCGAAGATTTTATCTATTTGGTACTTCCCGTGAGAATAAACGCTTAAAATAATTGACAAAAGCGAAAAATATCTATACAATATTAAAGCAAATCGAAAATCACCTATTAGGGAGTTAATATAATGAAAAGGACTTATCAGCCCAAAAAGAGACAGAGAAGTAAAGTTCACGGTTTCAGAAAGAGAATGAAAACCCGCTCCGGCAGGAACGTGTTACGCCGCCGCCGCAACAAGGGCCGCCATAAACTTTCGGCGTAAAATAAAATGTCCCTGAAAGATTGCAGGTTAAAAAGAGAAAAAGATTTCGATCTGGTTTTTAAAAAAGGAAAAAGGCTGTTTTCGGGCAGTTTGTCGCTTATATACCTTCCTTCGGAAAGTTTAAAAGCGGGTTTTGCCGTGGGAAAAAAACACGGCGGCAGCGTTACAAGAAACAGAATAAAGAGAATTTTAAGGGAATCTTTCAGAAGTTTTATGCCTGAAATAGGGCAAAACTTCTTTTTTGTTTTTATTCCGAAAATTAGCGGGGAATACTCTTATTTTACGTTCAGGGAAGATATGAAAAAAATGCTGATGAGGGGCGGATTCATAAAAAAAGATGCTTAAATTTATCAGTGTTAAATTTATAAGGTTTTATCAGAAATATTTATCGTACGGCAATTGCAGATACATTCCTTCATGCTCGGAATATGCCTTGGAGGCGATTTTAAAGCACGGTTTTATAAAGGGCTGGGCGTTGGGGATTTGGAGAATAATTCGCTGCAACCCTTTCAGCAAGGGCGGGTTTGACAAGGTGCCGGATAAGAAAAACGTGGTTAAATGGGTATATTGAAATGAGTTTGATAAATCTCGTTCTGCCGGATACAGGAAATTTTCTGGTAGATATAATACTGTGGCTTGTGAATATTACAAGTTCCGTTGCGGCGGGCGTAATTTTGTTTACGGTGCTTTTAAAGCTTATTACCCTGCCTTTTGACTTTATGTCCCGCTTTTCCATGCGAAAAAACTCCATAAAGATGGAGGAAATGCGCCCGGAACTGGAAAAATTGCAGCAGCAGTACGCCGACAATAAGGACCTTTACAATCAGAAGATGATGGCGCTATATAAAAAGAACGGATATTCCATGTTCGGCGCCTGCCTTCCCACCATTTTAACGCTTATAATATTTATAGTGGCGGTAACCGCTTTCAACGATTACTCAAAATATCAGAACGTAAAATATTTTTACGACATGACCAACGCTTATAACGGCGTGTTGTACGCGGGTCTCGATACCGACGAAAGATATATTATAGTAAACGGCGAAAATTTAATAGTGGATATGGAGGGAATATCGGAAATTTATTCTTCCGAAGATACCGAGAGCGTTTCCGATACCGTGAAAAAGTTCACTCCGGAAGGAGAGAACCACGAAATTTTTATAGAAAAGTCTTCTAACGAATATGTAATATATACCACCAATTCATATGTATATTACGTGCGCGGATATTCTTCCGCCGAAAACGGCGAAACTTTCGGAAACATATCTTTCAGGGTAAGGGAAGAGGGGCTTACGGCGGAAAACAACCCGCTTGCTTCGGAGGCGAACGACTATCTTAAAATAAAGACGGCGGAAGGGGAACTTACCTATTCTCAGTCGGCGGAAGGGGAAAACCCCATGACGGCGGAAAACTTTATTCTTGACATCCGCCAGGAGCGGTCTGCCGAAACGTTCAGAAATAACGGTTCAAAATTCCTGTGGGTAAAAAACATATGGGTAACGGACAGCGCGCTCGCTCACCCCATAGAGAGTTATCAGGACTTTAATAACAAACACGGCCAGAGAGAAGGGGGGAGCTGCAGCTGCAGCGGAACGGTTACCCCGGTAATGAGCGAAGGCGATTACAACAACCTTACCGCAAAACTTTCGGAACAGAAATCCCAGCCCAACGGCTACTTTATACTTGTGGCGCTCACGGCGGGCATATCGCTTTTGACGCAGATAGTAATGAGCAAGGGCCAGAAGGCGCAGATGGAATTGCAGACGGTGGACGGGCAGGGCGCCCAGACCCAGAAGATTATGACGTGGATGATGCCTATCATGATGGCGGTTTTCGCCTTTATGTACACGGCGGCGTTTTCGCTGTATATTATTTTGAGTTCGCTGATAAGTATGTTCACCACGATAGGCATAAACAAGATTGCGGATTTGAAGTACAAGAAAAAAACCGAAGAAGGCGGCGTTACCCACAGCAGGGTGTACACGCCCAAGCAGCAGCCCGAAGAAGACAAAAAGGGCAAAAAAGACAAAAAGGGTAAGAAAGGTAAAAAGGAAGAAAACGAGGGAGATTTTCTTTCGGGAGAGGCGGATAAGAAAAAACACGTCCGCGGCAGACTGAAATAAATTGCGCACGGCGCAACGGAGGAATAAATTTATGGAATTTACGGGAAAGACGGTGAAAGAGACCGTGGAAGAAGGCCTTAAAGAGCTTGGGCTTACCGAAGAAACGGCGGAAATCACGGTGAAAGAAGAGCCGGTAAAGGGATTGTTCGGAAAACTTAAAGGCAAGGCGGTAGTGGATATCACACCCAAAAAAGAGGCAGGGTCTGCCGCAAAGAATAGCCCTGCGGGAGCGACGGCGGAAGGAGACAGACGGGAAGAGAAGTTTTTAAGGACGGTTTTAGACTATCTCGGCATTGAAGCGGAAGTAACGAGAAGCGAGCAGGGAGAAAAGGAAGTGCTTACCCTTACCGCCGAAGATTCATCTTCCGTGATAGGTTACAGGGGAGAGGTGTTGGACGCGCTTCAAACCCTTACCGGGGCGGTGGCGAACATCGGCAACAAGGTGTACAGAAAGGTGATGGTAGACTGTGAAAACTACCGCGAACGCCGCGAAGACACCCTTATAAAACTTGCCCACCGCTTAGAGGAGAAGGCGACAGACATGAGAAGGGAAGTGCACTTGGAGCCCATGTCTCCGTTCGAGCGCAGGATAATTCACACCGCGCTGGCGGAAAGCGCCACGGTTACCACCAAGAGCGAGGGAAAGGAGCCCAACCGTTTCGTGGTGATAGTCCCCAACGATTTGGACGAGTTTTCCCGCCCGTATAACGCCGGGCTTTCCCGCGGGAATTCCGGCGGCAGAAGGCAGGGCGGTTTCGGTCAGGACAGGCGGGGCGGCAACCGCGACAGGGGCGGTAGAAACAACTATCAGAACAGGAACGGAAACGGCAGGCGCCCGGGCGGCAGGGATAAACGCGGCAGCGGCTTTTCAGAGGAAAAGAGAAAGTCCTCTTTCGTGTTCGGCACCTATCTCGGCAACAGTTTTAAGGATAAGGACTGATTTTCGGTAGTTGACCCGCACCGTTAAATAACTTAATAGCGGCGGTTAAAAAAGAATTTATAAATGCGGCGCCCCTCCCGGATAGTTTCCGGGAGGGGCGGATAATTTACGCGGGTTATCGGTAATTTTCCCGAAGGCGAATCCTTTAACCGCTCCGCTTTTAAATTCCGTAAAAAGGGAACCGTATCCGCGGAAAAATAAAAAATCGGCTGAAATTTAAAAAAGCGGAAATGTAAATTTTATGTAAAATCTTATACCTGTATGCGGTATTTTGCCCCGTTACGGGAAAATTGTTTGACAAACGCGAATATGGCTGATACAATATAGCGTAATTGCAGGGAATGTTGCAAAAATAAAAAAAGCAGGTTTTCGGGCAGGTAAATAATTGAATAACAGTTTGGAAAAGAACAAGGTAAAAAGAAGATTACGGTTTACTTCTTACCAGATAATAGTAATAGGTTTTGCCCTTACGGTTCTCGTGGGAAGTTTGCTTTTAGTGCTGCCCGTATCTTCCAAGGAGAGAGTGGTTACCCCGTTTATAGACGCGCTTTTTACGGCTACTTCCGCCGTATGCGTTACGGGATTGGTGGTACGGAACGCCGCAACTTACTGGTCGGGGTTCGGTCAGGCGGTGATAATAATACTCATTCAGATAGGCGGCGTGGGTATTATAACCGTCGTGGCGTGGATAGCGCGTTTTGCAGGATATAAGATAGGGCTTTTACAGAGAAGCACCTTGCAGGAAGCCGTTTCCGCGCATAAAGTCGGCAGCATTTTAAGGCTGTCTTTATTCATACTCAAAACCACGCTGTTTATTGAATTTATAGGCGCGGTGCTTTTGTTCCCCGTTATGTACGCCCGTTTCGGGGTGTGGAAGGGCATATGGTATTCGGTTTTTCACTCCATATCGGCGTTCTGCAACGCGGGGTTCGATCTTCTCGGTGTGGAAACGGAATATATTTCGGTGTGCGAATACGTTGGCAATCCCCTTTTAAATCTTACGATAATGGCGCTTATAGTTTCGGGCGGGCTGGGTTTTATCACCTGGCACGATATAAGAAGGCACGGTATTCATTTAAGGAGATATTGTTTGCAAAGCAAGATCGTAATAGTGTGTACGGTCTGCCTTATATTCATTCCCGCCATATTCTTTTATTTCGGCGAGTTCTCGCGCGACGTGTGG
>CASELQ010000040.1 GCA_949288785.1 uncultured Eubacteriales bacterium
AGGGTCTGCCCATGAGTTCTATCACCTTGAAAAACTGCTTGAAATGCAGGTTCTGCTGGTACGCCACCACGTAAAGGCACTTATAAAAATCGTAAGTTTCCTTGCGGTATATGGCGGCAGCGATATCCCTTGTGGCGTAAAGCGAAGACCCGTCCGATTTAAGTATAAGGCAGGGCGGCATTCCGTAAGGCTCCAGGTCCACTATCTTGGCCCCTTCCGAATCTTTTAAAAGCCCCTTTTCTTCAAGCTCTTCTACCACGGGCGCCATTTTGTCGTTATAAAAACTTTCGCCCGCATAAGAATCGAAGGTTACGTTCAAGAGCTTATAAATTTTATCCACCTCTTCTAAGGTTATGCGCTTGAACATATCAAAGAGCTCTAAGCTCTCCTTATCCCCGTCCTCTATCAATTTAAAGTAGTGCCGCGCCTCGTCATCCAAAGCGGGATCCTTTTTTGCCTCCTCGTGAAACTTTACGTATATCCTTGAAAGCTCTTTAAGCCTGCCATTTTCCACCCTCTCTTTATCGCTCCAGCGCTTGTAGGCGGAAATGAGTTTGCCGAACTGGGTGCCGTAATCGCCCAGATGATTTATTCCCACCGTCTTATAGCCGAGAAATGAAAATATCTTGCACAGCGCGCTGCCTATAACGGTGGTGGACAGATGCCCTATATGAAAAGGTTTTGCTATATTTATGGAAGAATAATCTATGCAGACGGTCTTGCCCGCGCCCTCTTTGGAAGAGCCGTATCTTTCCCCCTTCTCTTCTATCTCCGAAAGGGTCTCGGCGGCAAACGCCGCGCGGTTTAAGTAAAAATTAAGGTACCCCCCCACCGCCTCGCACCGCTCGATAACTCCGTCCGGCGAGAAGGCGGCTTTCAGGTTTTCCGCTATCTTTACGGGAGGAAGCCGGAGCGCCTTGGATAATTTAAAGCAAGGGAGCGCAAAATCGCCCATACCGCTTTCGGGCGGGACTTCCAGAAACTCCGCCGGAAACCCGCAGGGCGTGCCCGCAAATTTATCCGCAATATATTGTTTATAGTCCATACAGTTCTCCGTTTATTTTATTTTAGCACAAAATTACGGCAAAAGGCAAACTAAAAACTTGTTTTTTTATTTATTTTGAATTATAATTGTATAAAACTTTTATATTTTGCCGTTACGCATTTTTATACCGATGCTTACGGTAAGGGAGCAATTTATGAAATTAGGTGTTGTGGGGCTGCCGAACGTGGGCAAGTCCACTCTTTTTAACGCCATTACAAAGGCGGGCGCGGAATGCGCGAACTATCCCTTTTGCACGATAGAACCGAACGTGGGCGTGGTTGCCGTGCCTGACAGGCGGCTTGACGTGCTTGGCAGGCTGTACAACACAAAAAAGATTACCCCCGCAATAGTGGAATTCGTGGATATTGCAGGGCTGGTAAAAGGCGCCAGCCACGGCGAGGGGCTGGGAAACAAATTCCTTTCCAATATCCGCGAGACGGACGCCATAGTTCACGTGGTGCGCTGTTTTATAGATGAGAACGTTACCCACGTGGAAAACTCCGTGGACCCCATACGCGACATCGAAACCATAAACTTAGAACTTATTTTCGCGGACTCCGAGTCCGTGAAAAAACGGCTGGATAAAGCCCTTTCCATGACCAAGACGGGCGACAAAAAATTTAAAGAAGAAGCCGAACTTTTGGAAAGGCTTTCGGCGCATCTTTCGGCGCTTAAACCCGCGCGCACCTTTTTATGCACCGAGGAGGAAAAGGAATATATAGCGGGGCTGTTTTTGCTTTCGTTTAAGCCGGTCATTTACACCGCCAATATAGGCGAGCGGGATATGGGAAAAAACGAAGACCTTATTCCGCTTGCAAAACAGGTTAAAGATTACGCCCGCTCGGAAAACGCGGAATATATGGTGATTTGCGCCAAGACCGAAGAAGAACTTTCCGAACTCCCGGAGGACGAAAAGGCGGCGTTTTTAAAAGAGCTCGGCGTGAGCGAAAGCGGGCTGGACAGGCTTGTAAAGGCCTCCTACCGCCTGCTGGGGCTGATAAGCTACCTCACCGCGGGCGAAAAGGAAGTGCGCGCCTGGACTATTAAACAGGGTACCAAGGCGCCGCAGGCGGCGGGAAAAATTCACACGGACTTTGAAAAGGGGTTTATACGCGCCGAAATAGTAGATTACGACACGCTGGTGGAGTTAGGCTCCTTTAACGCCGCCAAGGAAAAGGGAAAGGTTCGTTCCGAAGGAAAAGATTACGTTATAAAGGACGGGGACGTTGTGCTCTTTAAATTCAACGTATAGACCGCCGCTTTGTTTTTTTCTTATAATTTCTTATAATACGCTTAATACGCTCTTTTCCAGTCTTTAAGCCTGATTTGCCGCTTTTTAAGTAAAAAACGCTGCGCTAAAACCTAAAAACGTAACTTTAAGTTAAATACTGTTTTAAGCCTGAAACACCCGCCGCCTTTCCGCTTCGGAAAGGCGGCGGGTTACTTTCGGATACTTATAACCGCTGCACAATGCGTTATGATAAACAATATATTGCCTTTACGGTTTTAACATAAAAGTACGGTTTTATATATACTGCATTTACCATTTTACCGATAATATGCAATAGGTTGCAATATTTTCTTTATTTCTCTGCCGCCCTCTCCCCTATAAACATAAGGTGATTGCTGTAAGCAAAATACCGGGGGTTTTCACATAGCCTCAAAGATATGTCAAGATAGAGATTCCTCACCTTTTCGGGCGATTTTTCAAGAAGGGTAAGCCTTGGCGCGGTAAGCCCCTCCTGCCCGAAAAGGGCAAGCTTATTAAACCCCGCCCTTTCAAAAAACGGCAGAATTTCTCCCGGGTTTATAAAGGTCGCCTGCGTGAACGCGCTGCCGCTCCAGCTCTCGTCTTTTTCCATTCTGTCAAACAGATCCATGGCAGGCTCGGATATAAGCCCGCACGGGTTTTCATCAAGATAAAAGTTATATCCTGCCGTTATGGTTATAAAGGAGGCAAAGAGCACCCCGCCGTCTTTTAAGTGTTTTTCCGCCTCCTTAACGCAGCGCATTCTGTCCTCCTCTTTAAAAAGGTGATAGAGCGGGCCCATAATGAGCACGTTATCAAACATGCCGAGACCCAGGGGCGAAAGGTCGCGCGCGTCGCACACGTAAGCTTTTGCGCTTACGCCGTACTCCGAAAATTTGCTCTTTGCAAGCGCCACGTTACCGGGACTTAAATCTACAAGCGTTACCTCATACCCCATCTTCGCAAGATAAACGCTGTAACGCCCGGGCCCTCCGCCGATATCCAGCACGGTTTTTCCTTTCAGGTATTTTTTAAGATAGCGTTTTGTAATTTCAAACTCAAAATGAAAACCTTCAAGTCTTTTCCATTCCGCCTGCGCGTTGATATCGTAATTTTCTCTTACTATGTCCGCCTCGTCCATATTTATTCTCCTCGCAACAAATAAGCAATATATTGCGTTTATATCTTAATCAAAATCGGAATATAAGCACACATGCGCATTTTATCAGCCGTTACGTTAAATTCGGATAATTTTACGCACCGTTTAAATCGGCAATAATTTGCACACAGCCCCTTTCCCGCCGGCGGGAAAGGGGCTGTGTAAAAGTATTTTACCTACAAACTTTATAAAAGTTTTACCTATACAAACTTTACAAAAACTTTAGCTTTATAAACTTTACAAAAATTTTGCCTTTAAGTTTTACAAAAGCCTGAACACCTTTTCCGGATGGCGCTTTTTATTTTCGTTTTTAAGCGTTTTGCCCTTGGCGGTTCTGTTTTCTATACTTATATTCTCGGTGTTTACGGTAAACGCCACGCCGAAATCGTCTATCACGGCAAAGTCAAACGGTTCTTTTACAAGATCGGCGTAAACTATCTTGTTCACCGACCCCAGTTCGCACACCTTTATGCCCTTGCGGTAGCGCGCCATGGACTCTATCTCGGAAACTATCACGCGCTTATAAAAGCCGGTATCGGTAACCGTGATAAACTCGCCCTCGCCGTCCGTCTGAGAAACGAATACTATGCGATCGCCTTTGCCGAGGTTAATGCCCTTTACTCCGCCGGCAACTCTCCCTTGCACGGGAATATCGTCTTTAAGGGCATTTAATACCAGACCCTTTTCGGTGATATAGGCTATGGTGGTGTCCGCCTCGTCCTGCTGGACCTTTATGAGTTCGTCCCCTTCTTTAAGTTTTATTGCCTGGTAATAGGGTTTTATAAGCCCGTATTCCTGCCATTCCGTCTTTTTAATAAGCCCGTCCTTGGTAAAGAACAGCAGACACCCGGAAGGCAGATTATCCGCATCCACGGCAAAGAACGCCACGGGATATTCGTTCCGGCGCACTTCGGCGGCAGTTTCGGAAAATTTTATGCCCTTTTCGCGGAAGCGGCACTCCGGCACGCCTTCTAACGGGATCTTGCAGCAGTTGCCGAGATTGGTAAAGGCGATGAGGAGCTGATTGCTCTTTGCCTTTTCCGCAAGCACCATAAATTCCTGCGGGCTTGCGTTTTCCTTTACCGTGCGATCCCCGCCGTTAAAGGCGCGTTCGGTCATCTTTTTGAACATTCCGCCCGCGGTGAATACGACGACCATGTCTTCAACGGGTTTTTCCGGCTCCGCTATGTCTTCGGCCTCCTCGCCCTCGCCGGACGGGGTTATAACGTGCGAACGCCGCTCGTCCTTAAACCGCTTTTTTATATCCAGCAGTTCTTTTTTTACCAATTCCATCTGCTTGGGTTTGCTTGCGATTATTGCGGTAAGCTCTTCTATGCGCTTTTTGAGCGCAGCAAGTTCCGCCTCTAATTTTTCCACCTCCAACTTGGTAAGGCGGGCAAGCCGCAGGTCCAAGATGGCGTTTGCCTGCACTTCGGTGAGCGAAAACCGCGCGCGGAGTTTGGCGCGTGCGTCCGCCGTGTCGGAGGCGTTCTTTATTATCTTTACCACCTCGTCGATATTTTTAACGGCTATTATCAGCCCCTCCAAGATGTGCGCGCGCTCCTTTGCCCGCTCCAACTCGTACTTGCACCGCCTTAAAACCACCTCGCGCTGATAATTTACGTAATACCCGATTATGTCCAAAAGCCCCATCTGGCAGGGCTTGCCGCCCGCTATCGCCACCATGTTTATCCCGTAAGAAGTTTCAAGTTGAGTGGTTTTATACAGGTAATTGAGTATTGCCTTGGGGTTTGCCTCTTTTTTGAGTTTTATGACCGCCCGCATACCGTTCCTGTCAGACTCGTCCACCACCTCGGCTATGTCGCCCAGCTTATCTTTGCGGTCTTCTTTCAGTTCGCTTATCTTTTTTGTGAGTTCCGCCTTGTTCACCTGGTAAGGCAGTTCGGTTATCACCAGGTTCACGCGGTCGCCCGTTTCCTTTTCAATATTCACGCGGGCGCGTATCTTTATTTTGCCCCTGCCCGCCTTATACGCCTCGGCAAGGTCCCCGTCCGCTATTATATATCCGCCGGTGGGAAAGTCCGGCGCGGGGATATATTTCATCATTTCTTTTAATGATATTTTGGGGTTGTCTATATACGCCACGGTGCCGTTTATCACTTCCGCAAGGTTGTGCGGAGGAATGTTTGTGGCAAGCCCCACGGCAATTCCCGAAGCCCCGTTTACGAGGAGATTAGGAAACCGCCCGGGGAGCGTATCCGGCTCCATTAGAGAATCGTCGAAATTGAGGCTGAAATTCACGGTATCCTTATCTATGTCCCGGAGGAGCTCTAGCGCCAGACTTTCAAGCCGCGCCTCAGTATAGCGGTACGCCGCGGCGGCGTCTCCGTCTACCGTGCCGAAATTGCCGTGCCCGTCTATAAGCGGCATGCGCATATTGAAGTCCTGCGCCATGTGCACCAGCGCGCCGTATACCGAACTGTCCCCGTGCGGGTGATATCTGCCCAGGCAGTCGCCCACAATCTTAGCGCACTTTTTATGCGGCTTGTCCGGCGTGAGCCCCATTTCGTACATGGCGTAAAGTATCCTTCGCTGCACCGGCTTCAACCCGTCCTCCACGCGGGGGAGCGCCCTGTCTAAAATAACGTCCTCCGCATAGGATATCATGGAGTTTTTCAGCACGTCGTCTAACGAATTAAATATTATTCCGTTCTGCTTTTCCATTTTTTATCCCCCGCGTTACCTTTTTATTTTGGCGAACTTGTCCTCTTTATTGAAGTCCGCGTTTTCGAATATATACTTTTTACGCTCGCCCACTTCGTCGCCCATCAGCACCGATATGAGCCGCTCCGCTTCGGCGGCGTCCTCTATGGTTACCTGCATGAGGGTGCGGGTTTCGGGATTCATGGTGGTGTCCCACAGCTGCGCGGGGTCCATTTCGCCAAGGCCTTTATACCGTTGTATCGAGTAGCCCCTGCCCACCTTATCTATCTTTTTTTGAAGTTCCCCGTCATCATAGGCGTATTCTTCCACGTTGTTTTTATACACCTTATAGAGTGGCGGCATGCCTATATACACGTGCCCCTCGTTTATAAGTTCTTTCATATAGCGGAAGAAAAACGTAAGAAGTATCGCCCTTATGTGGCTGCCGTCCACGTCCGCATCCGAAAGTATTATCACCTTGTGATATTTCAGCCCCGAAAGCGAAAACTCCGAGCCTATCCCCGTGCCGAGCGCCGATATTATGGTGCGGATCTCCTCGTTCTGCAAAATCTGCTCCATCTTTTTCTTTTCCACGTTCAAGGGCTTGCCGCGAAGAGGCAGAATGGCCTGATACTGCCTTACCCGCGCCTGTTTGGCGCTGCCGCCCGCGGAATCGCCTTCCACTATGAAAAGTTCGTTCATCTCCGGCTTACGCCCCGAACAGGACGCAAGTTTTCCCACAAGGTTCTGAGATTCTATGCTCTTGGAGGCGCGCGCAATCTCCTTTGCCTTTTTTGCGGCAAGCCGCACCTTGGCGGCGGAAAGCGCCTTGTTTATTATCGCGTCGAAGGTTTTGGCGAGCTTTTTGTTGCTCATAAGATTGGAAAGTTCGTTTACGGTAACCGCTTCCACGGCGGGGCGGGCTTCGGGGTTGCCGAGGCGGGTCTTGGTCTGCCCCTCGAACTGCACGTTCTTCATCTTTACCGAAAGTATTGCGGTAAGCCCCTCCTTAAAGTCATCGCCCAAAAGATTATCGTCCTTATCTTTAAGCAGGTTTTTCTCCCGCGCGTAATCGTTGAAAGAACGGGTAAGCCCCGAGCGGAAGCCCGTTTCGTGCATGCCGCCCTCCGGCGTGGGAATGTTGTTCACGTAGGAATACACCCCGTCCACATACGCGTCGGTATGCTGCACGGCAAACTCCACCAGTATCCCGTCCTTTTCCGCCTTGGCGTAAAGAGGCTCCTGATAGAGGGTGTTCTTGCCCTCGTTAAGGTATTTTACAAAGTCCGTGAGACCGCCGTCGAACTTATATACTTTATGGTACTCGGTGTGCTCGTCGTAAAAATCTATGGTAAGCCCCTTATTTAAAAAGGCAAGTTCCCTCAGCCGCTTTAATATGGTCTCCGGGGAAAACGCCACCGTTTCAAACACCCGCTTATCCGGCAAAAACCTTACGAAAGTACCCGTCTTTTTGGTCTTTACGCCCGTGTTTTTAAGGGGCGCAACCGGCACGCCGGACTTTATCTTGCCCGTCTCCTTGTCAAGGTAACTGTGAAATTCCATGGAATACACGGTGCCCTTATACACTTCCACTTTCAGCCATTCGGAAAGGGCGTTGGTTACCGAGGCGCCCACGCCGTGCAACCCGCCCGAATAACTGTAATTTTCATTGTCGAACTTGCCGCCCGCGTGCAGCTGCGTGAACACCACCTGCACGCCCGAAACGCCGGCTTTTGAGTGTATGTCCGTCGGTATCCCCCTGCCGTTGTCTTCCACGGAGGCGCTGCCGTCTTTATACAATTTTATCTCTATCCTGTCCGCATAGCCGTTGGCGGCTTCGTCCACGGCGTTATCCACTATCTCCCACAAAATATGGTGCAGGCCCTTTGCGCTTGTGGTGCCTATATACATGCCGGGGCGGGTGCGGACCGCGTCTAACCCCTCGAGTATTTTTATATCTTCCGCTTTATATGTGTTTTTTGCCATTTCATGCTCCCGATATTTTTCGCCTTATATATATATTTTACAATATCTTGTGTTTTTTTTCAAGTGCTGACAACAATTTTTTGTATTATCCCCGTTTTTTTACGCCGAACTATACAAAAATTAAGCCCCTGCCGTTTTGTTTAACGGCGGGGTTACGCGCTGCAACATTCCGGGCGGCGTTGCCGCAGATACCCTGAACGGCATAAGAAAATGCATTTGACCTGACATCACAGAGAATAAATAAGTATTATATGGTTTTATATCTCATTTGTCCTGCCCTTTCGGCGTTGCGGTATCTTTATAAGGGGGTTCGGCGGGAGCGGCGGGAGCCGTGGGAGCGGCGGGAGCCGTGGGAGCGGCGGGAGCGGCGGGAGCCGTGGGAGCGGCGGGAGCCGTGGGAGCGGCGGGAGCCGTGGGAGCGGCGGGAGCCGTGGGAGCGGCGGGAG
>CASELQ010000041.1 GCA_949288785.1 uncultured Eubacteriales bacterium
ATTTTATGTTTAAGAAGATATTCGGTCTTTAACTTTGGGGTAGGGGGAACAGATTCTCCCGTTGCCTTTTCAAGCGTTTTCCAGAACCTGTTTTGCGGGTTGCCGTAGTAAAAGCCGACTTCCCTCGATTTTACGCTGGGAAAACTCCCCAGAATAAGCAGGCGGCTGTTCTTATCTATAACGGGGGCAAACCCGTAAAACACGGGCTTGCCCCCGGTTAAAACAGATCCGCCCGCCGCGTCCGCCGCAAAAGCCGCGCCGCCGCCGCCCGTGCCTTTCGCAACGTCCGCCGCGTTTAATTCAGGCGTGCCGCCGCTCATGCCGCCGCCTCCCATTCGGGCGGTGTTTCGCGGTATTTTTTAAACCATTCGGTATCTTTAAGCAAAGTATTGTTATTAGATCCGGTTACTTTCACTTCGGCTTCGGTAGAGTCCACCACGATATTGCCGTTCAGCATATACCGTTCGCCCACGCTTTCAAGTTTATCGTCCTTACCGTCCGTGTCGGGTACGAACACCGTGTCTATCGCGCACAGCACGTACACCCTGTCGGTATATTTTGCCACTCTGTCTATCATCGCCTGAGAGGGGAAAGTGTTTGCGTTGTTGGCGGTATATTCTCCGCACCCCGCGCAGCAGCACACGCACACTATCTGCGGCTTTATCACGCTTAAAAGCGCGTCGTTTGAGGAGGTGGGGGAGCCGTGATGCCCCGCCTTAAAGAGCACCACTTCGGGCAGATTGTTTTCTTCCACCAAAGACTCTTCTCCCTCTTTTTCAAGGTCGCCCGTAAACAGGAAATGCCGCTCCCCGTGCGTTAAGATAAAGCATACCGAATAATTGTTTTCATCGGGAGAACTGTTTTCGTAAAATTCCTGATAGAGTATGGTCATGGTAACGTCTTCGGATAAGTTCCACACTCTTTTGGCGCCGTTTTCCTCCTTATAACATTCAAGGGCGGTGTAATGCACGGCGCCCGCCTCCACCTCGGCATCCCTGTTGGCGACATAATCTTCGTATGTTGCGGTATCTTTGTCCGTCCGCGGGAAATCGATTATGGTTTCGCATTCGTAAATATCGAATATGCTCGTGCTTGCCGCAAACCCCGCAATATGGTCGCGGTCGGCATGGGTGGCGATAACGTATTCCAAAACGCCGTCGGTAACGTAATTGTCGAGATAGGCGCGTATCGTGGGCACGCTGCCCGCGCGGCTGCCGGCGTCCACCAGCATATCGGTGTCGCCCGCCTTTATGTAAACGCAGTCTCCCGCCCATTCGTTGCCCATATCAATAAAGTGTATAGAAAGGTCGCCCTCTATTATGGTAGAGGGTATTTCGTTCTGCTCGTTTTTGTCATCGCCGAAAAGAGCGTTGTAATAGGTCATGAAAAGTTCGTTTTCATACTTATAAACGTACCACACCGCCACGGCGAGGATAATTAGTATTACGGCAAGGGTGATAGCCACCGCTATTTTTGCTTTTCTGTTTCTTTTAGTTGCCATATTTCTCCCTTTTAAAAACAATATGATCGCGATAATACAATATGCGTTATTATATTATTCGGAAAAATTGCGTTAATAAATAACGGTCATAATGCTAATAGCCCCTCATTGCGGCAGTGCACTGCCGCAATGAGGGGCTTAAGCTTACAGCAGTGTCTTTCTCAACTGTTCGTCCGAAAGGGGAGAGAGGTATTTTACCGGAATGTCGAACACGGTAAGCGCGCCCGTTCTGCCTTCTTTAGCAAGCCTTGCCACCGCCCTTGCATATGCGGCAAGCACGCTGCCGGTAAATTCGGGGTTGCTGTCAAGTTTTATGGAAAGTTCTAAAATATGTTTAGCCTCGTCGGAAGTTTTGCCCGTGCGGAGCACAAACCCGCCGTGCGCCAGCCCCGAATGATCCCTAATAAAGGTCTCTTCGTCAATGAAGTGCACAATCGTATCATACTCGTCGAAATAGTTTGGCATGGTAACGATCTCGCGCTCTATTTCGGCTTTGTCCGCGCCCTCTTCCGCCACCACGAAACATTCTCTTAAATGTTTCTGGCGCGCGGTAAGTTCGGGGCATGCGCCGCTTCTCACGGCGGCAAGCGCCTCTTCCTTGGGGATGGTATACTGTTTGCCGTTTTTAACCCCCTTTATTCTCCTTATCGCGTCGCTGTGGCCCTGTGAAACGCCCTTGCCCCAGAAAGTGTAATCCTTGCCGTCCGGCAGCACTGCGCCGAAGAGCATGCGGGTAAGCGAAAACAGGCCGGGGTCCCAGCCTATGCTTATGGCGGCAAGCGTGCCGTTTTCTTTTGCCACCTTGTCAAGGCGTGCAAAGTATTCGGGGATCTTGGCGTGAGTATCGAAAGAGTCCACCGTGTTGAAGTCCTTTAAGTATTCTGCCGTGGTGGCGGGCAGGTCTGTGGCGCTGCCGCCGCAGAGGAGCAGCACGTCAAGCTTTCCCTTAAAGTTTTTAAGCTCGCTTATGTGATATACCTTAACGCCTTCGGGCGCCTCGATTTTTTCGGGCGCGCGGCGGGTGAATATTCCCGCGCATTCCATATCGCCCGACGAGAATACGGCTTTCAAAGCCCCTCTGCCGAGATTACCGAAACCAACTATTGCCGTTTTTATCATATCGTAGTCTCCGTTATTTTATTTTATTTTATTTTACTATGTTTGGATATGAAATGTCAAAACAAATTTTATAAAGTTTTAAGATAAATTGCAAAACGCCCGGCGGCTTACGAGTGAGAAAGGGCGGCGTAAAGGGCTTAATAAAGGCGGCGGAAAGACGCGCAGAATATACCGCGTTTTAAATTTCGGCAAGTTGTTTACGGGCTAATCTCGGCATTTTCTCAAATACCGGCAAAATATGCCAAAATATCCCTCATGTCCGCGTGTAAAATGTTAAAAAAGGCGGCGGCAGCCGCAAATTAAGGTACTATATGAAAAAGACTCATGCTTTCGACTACATATCGGTTTTAAAATACGCAGTCCTGCTGTTTGTGTTCACCGTGTTTTCGCGGCTGGAAAGCGCGGCGTATCCTTATTCGTGCGCGGTTCTTGCCGCCGTGCTGTATATGGATTATTCGGTGGTTGCGTCGCCCCTTTTATACGTCGGGTCCTATGTGATAACGGGCGCTTTCGGCATGCTTGCGCAAAGCGCGGTAACCGCCGCCGTGTTCATAATCGCCAAGCTCGTCCGCGGCAAGGCCCGTTCCCGCACCGGGCTGGATTACGTGCTGTTTACGGCAATTTCCCTTGCCGGGTTCATGATAATAGGCGATACCGAGGTATTCATTCCTTATGAAAAGCGCGCGCTCGTAACCTTTGTTACGGTAACCCTTTCATACCTTGCCGAGGTGGCGCTCAAAGCCTTTTCGGAAAAGGGGCTCAAAAGCAAGACGGGTTTTGAAGAGAACGCCGCCGCGGCGGCATGCCTTGTGGCGTTCGGGCTGGGGATATGCAATCTGCTTACTCCGTTCGCGTGGAAGGCGGTTACCGTTTTTTGCGCGCTGTTTTTCTGTTATATTTTCCGTTTCGGGCAGGGGACGTTTATCTCCGCGCTGCTGGGCGTGAGCCTTGCGGTGTATCACGGGAGTATAGAATACATAGCGGCGTCTTTGGTCATGGGCATGGCGGCGGACGCTTTTACGGGTATTTCGCGCTACGCGGCGGCTCCGGCGGTTATAATTGCCGACTATGCCGTTTATCTTCTTTTCGGGGTGTACCCGGGGTATACCTTGGCGGAGTTTCTGCCCGTGTTTTCGGGCGCGGCGCTCTTTTGCATAATTCCCGCGGCGCCGCTTAAAAGACTTAAAGAAAGACTTTATTCGTTCAGGGAAAAGCAGCTCGTGCGGCAGACAATAAACCGCAACCGCACAATGCTTTCAAACCGCCTGTACGAACTGTCGGGAGTTTTCACGGAAATGTCCGCCGCGTTCACGGCATTCAGCAAAAACCATATGTCGGAGGAGCGGGCAAAAACCTCTTTCGAAAAGGAAATAAGGGAGACCGTGTGCGAAAACTGCCCCAATTTAATGCGGTGCAAAAAGGCGGAGGCAAGTATATCCGCGGGATTTAAAAAACTAATTGACATAGGTCTTGCCAAGGGCAAACTTTCGCTTATAGACATGCCTAACGAAACGGGCGCGTACTGCATCCGCCCCAACGATATTTTATACGGTTTAAACAGAATGCTTGCGGAATACCGCTCATACGCCGCGGAAAAGGAGAACGCGGACGTGAGCCGCGAACTCCTTGCCTCGGAGACGCAGGGCGTTTCCGAGATTTTAAAAGAGTTGGCGCTGGAATCGGGCACCCTCCTTAAATATCAAAGCCGTTTAGAGCGCACGCTCAGCGAAAATCTGTTTAAAAACGGGTTTATAGTCAGCGAACTGCTTATATACGGAGAAGGGGACAATATAAGCGTGTGCCTGATACTCGCTATGAAGGAATTTTCTCTTACCCTCCTGCAATCTGTGATAGACGGCACCCTCGGCATGCACATGACGCCCGTGGAAAAGACGTCCGTCTCCGAAGAGAAGGTCTATTTTTCCTTTCGGCGTGCGGCGGCGTTCGACGCGGTGTTCGGCATAGCCAAAGCGGTAAAGGACGGTTCGGACGTGAGCGGAGACACTCACTCTGTCATCCGCATAAACGAAGAAAAGTTTTTGGTGGCGCTTTCGGACGGGATGGGCAGCGGCAAAAAGGCGGAAACGGTGTCCTCGGTGTCCCTTTCTCTGATAGAGAGTTTTTACCGCGCAGGTATGGACAGCGGGCTGATACTCTCCACCGTAAACAAACTGCTCGCCGTAAACGCGGAGGACAGTTTTACCGCGCTGGATATCTCGGTGATAGACCTTAAAACCTGTTCGGCGGACTTTATAAAATACGGCGCGCCTTACGGGTTTATAGTAAACGACGGCGCGGTTCGTATAGTGGAAAGCAATTCGCTGCCCTTGGGGATATTAAGCGACCTTTCGCCCTCGGTGTGCAGCGCGGAACTGTCCGACGGGGATATGATACTTTTGACTACCGACGGAATAGCCGACGCATTCGGCGGATCCAGCGAAATAATAGACTTTTTGAGAAAGGCGCCCGCGCTCAACCCGCAAAGCCTTTCGGAGCAGGTATTAAAAAAGGCGGTGGACCTTGCCGGCGGCAGGCATAACGACGACATGACCGCCCTTTCCGTGCGCGTCTTCAAAAAGCACATCCCCGCCTGACGGGTTTGTATTTCGAAAGGTTTATATTATCATTAATATCTTTGTAGCTGTTGCCAAACGGATATCGTAAGAATTTTAAGAAACGGTTGACAGCGCCGGCAGTATGGTTTACAATAATGAAGAATCGGCCGACAGTACTGAAAATTTAAAGGTGGGTTATGGCAGATAGAAGATCCGTTAAGGAGTTTGACAAGCTCGGCCTTGTCAATTACGAACCCGTGCCGTTTTACTTTGTAAACGGCGATATAGAGCGGGATGAAATAACGCGTCAGTTAGACATAATGCGTGAAAACGGCATTTCGGCATTTTTCTTTCACGTAAGAGACGGGATATGCGGTCAGGCATACGGGACGGACGTATTTTTTGAAAACGTAAAATTCACGGCGAGGCAGGCTGCCGCGGCAGGCTGTGCATGGAACATCCGGAATTTGCGGCGCGTTCGCTCACGGTGGAAAAAATTCCGTCGGAAAAAATACCCTCTGGCGGAGGGCGCGTTTTCAAAGTTCTGGGCGAAGCGTGCGGGGTAGCGGCGTATATAGTTGAGGGCGGCGGGAAAGATGAAAAAGTCCGGGTGCTCACAGGCTGTTTCGGCCCCGTGCGCAGACACTGGTACAGAAGATACGTCGATAAGCAATATTATTTCGATATGCATGACGTAAAGTTCAAGCATATCCGCGCAAACACGTGTTATTCGGAGATGGCGTTCGAGGCGGACGTGCCGGAAGGCGCCGAAGTATACGTAGCCTATTTAAAAGAAGTAAAGTCCTCTATGCGTTACGGCACCCAGTGCGACTGTTTAAACCGTGCCGCCACCATGCGGTTCATAGCCGAAACGCACGAAAAATACAAGGCGTATGTGGGCGAATATTTCGGCAGCGTGATCCCCGGGATATTTACGGACGAGCCGTATACGGGCGGATATTTGCCGTACACGGGCAAACTTTTCGCGCATTTTCAAAAAAAATACGGGTACTCGCTTGAAAAGCGGTTATATAAGCTGTGCGCAGATTATAAAGGCGAAAGCGCGGGCGTAAGAAAAGATTATTATGAATGCGTAAGCGGCATGTTCCGCGCCAATTTTCTGCAACCCGTAAAGCGTTGGTGCAAAAAGAACAATCTTATACTCACCGGGCATTTCCTCGGGGAAGAGGACCTGGCTTCGCAGGTATACACTGGGCAGAACGTGTACCGTAACGCGCAGCTCACGGATATACCCGGCTTTGATATCATAGGCAACGATCTGGGCGACGTAAAGCACCCCGGGCTGATACTCGGCGCGCGCATCATATCCTCGGTATCGGCGCAGAAGGGCAGCAAAAGAACGCTTGCGGAGTGTTTCGCGCTCAACCCGTTTAATTTCGGCTATAACGGCTTAAAGCGCATTGCGGACTGGCTGTTTGCATGCGGCATAAACATGCTGGTCCCGCACGGGTTTTTCTATTCATACGGCGCTTTTGCCCGCAGCGACGCGGGAAAATCTTTTTTCTATCAGGATCCGCTGTTCGGCGAATACCTGGATTTTTCCGGTTATGCCGGCAGGGTGTGCCGCATTCTTTCGGACTATAAGGAAAATTGCCGGATTCTTTTGGTATTGCCTTACGAAGAGCTGGCGGCAGCGGGCGCCGCGTATTCGGAAGGCGATATTGCCTACGGAAAAGAGATAAAAGCGCTGACCGAAACGGTGAAAAAATTGTCGGCAGCGCACGTCATGTGGCAGGTAACCGACCTGACTGCCGCACGGAATTCGGTCAGAAACGGCAAGGCGGTGATAGGCGGCTGTTCGTATGACGCAGTGATTTGCCCGCCCGGCGGAGAGGCAGAAAAAATTCTTTCCGGGCGCGGTATAAAGGTCTTTACGGATGCGGACGGATTAACAGAGCAATACGGGCTTGACCTCGGGAAGGACGGTGAAGATATCCTCGTTCTCAAAAAAACACGCGGGAAAAAAGAACTCTGCTTTTTATTTAACAATTCGGCGGAGTATAAAGAGGCGGAAATACCTTCCGACAAAGATCTCACGGTGTACGACGGAGAGAAGGACCGTTATCTGTCCTTGCCGGCACGGTGCGGAAAATGTTCGGTGGGCATAAAACCTTTCGGTTCAGTCATGGTCTTATCGGGCGAAAAGGGGACGGACGGCGTTTACGAAAAGGACGTTTACACAAAAGGCGGGCACGAATATATTACCGCTCCGCAGCTGACCTTTATGCCCGAGGGCGCGGTTTACGCGATAACCGATTACGATATAAGCATCACCGGCATTAAGAGCGCGGAGGTGCGTGGCAGGTTTATGCGCGTGCGCGACATAATAGGCACGCAGGACGCAGTGTATAAGGATAAATACGTAATACCGTATTTCGACACGGCGCCCCGCCAGCCGGACATATATCCTTGCAGTGCCCGCTATACCGCTCAAATTACCGGCAGAGCGAGTTTCGGAGATATTCTGTTTGACGGACAGACTTTTGAGGGCAGTTATAAGATATATTTTAACGGAGAGGAGATTAAGTCTGTAAAAAACGTAACGGTGTATGACAAATATAACTATGCGTTTACGCCGCCGTGGAAGGATGGGGAAAACCTGTTTACCGTTGTTTTCCCCGAGGCGGGTGAGTTTGACGGGATAAACGGCGAAGTCTATATAATGCAGAAGTAAATTTTAAGCAGTATATTGCATAACGCGCCGCCGTGCCTGATCAGGCACAGCGGCGCGATCTTTTTAAATAAAAGCAAAATCAAACAAAAAATCATCAAAACCAAAACGCAAGTAGTTGCGTAAGTCTGCCGTAGATGATGGGGCACCCCATGCCGCCTTACGATCAGGAATCGGAGGCCATGCTTTCGTGCAGACGAGTAGTTTGGTCTTTGCTGGGCGCCGCCATAGAACCGATAACCGAATGGGGAGATATGGACGAGGTTGCCCGCCAGGCAAAACTGTATGACAATATCGGGTGCTATATGTGGAATTACGGCGAAGCCTGCCCGCTCACGCGCGAAGAAATGGAATGGCAGTTATCTCTTTATGAAAGACTTGTAAAAGAGGGCGTTTCGGAGGGCATAATAGTGTGCTCCAACTGCATAGCGGACCTGGGGATAGAAAACGTAAGGCTTACAAGGGACTGGATAAAGGCGCATAAAAACGACGAGGTCTGAATGAGCGGACTCCGCGCAAAGGCGGCTAAGGCAAAAAGGCGGCTAAGGCAATATTATTAAAAGAAGGCAATATTATTATATTGATAGGCAATTTTGTTTCTTGATTTTTGCTCGGCGGCAGGTATAATAAAAGTCAGGTTTGCGGGCCGCCGTAAAATTTTATCGGGCCGCATAAAATAAAATTGCCGGACCGCGAAAGATATGGCAACAAAAAAGTAAGGCAACAAAAATATATTTCGCAAAACCCGGCTGTAAAATAAAAGGGGAATAAAAAATGGATGTCAACGGAGCCAACGGCAGGCTCACCCGCAAAGATCTCGGCATAACCGCCACGCATGAGCACGTCGTTTTAGACCTTACGGCGTTTTATCGGGCGCTGCCGGTGAAGGGAATAAAGGATCCTTCCGCCGAAAAGGTGAAAATGAGCAATCTCGGCATATTGTCAAGGGACTGTTACGCGCTTAAAGACAATCTTTTGCTTACCGACGAAAACGTGCAGGCGCGGGAACTTGCCCGTTTTAAGGCGGCGGGCGGCAGCACGGTGGTAGACGCGTCTCTTCCCGGCATAGGCAGAAACCCCGCCGCCCTTTCACGGATAGCGAAAAAGACGGGGCTTAACATAATAATGGGCACCGGGTTCTATGTGGGAGAAACGCACCCCGCGGCGCTTGCCGGCATGAGCGATAAGGAGGTGGCTGCGCTTATGACGGCGGAAATCAACGAAGGGGAAAAGGAGACGGGCATAAAGGCGGGCTATATAGGCGAGATAGGCATAAGCGAGATATTTGACGATCGTGAAAGGAAGGTGTTAAGGGCTGCCGCCATAACCCAGCGCGAAACGGGCGTGGCAATAAACGTGCACATAAATCCCTGGACGGTGAACGGGCTGGAAGCGGCGGACATACTGCTTGAAAACGGGGTGGCGCCGCAGCGCATATGTATAAGCCACGTGGACGTGGAGAACAGAAAAGATTATATATGCGCCCTTTTAGACAAGGGGGTGTACATAGAGTTCGACAACTTCGGCAAAGAATACTATATCCGCCGCGAGGTGCGAAACTCCGGTTACGGGCTGTTCGTGCACGATACCGAGAGGGTGGCGCTTGTAAAGGAACTGACGGAGGGCGGATATACCGGGCAGATACTTCTTTCGTGCGACGTATGCCTAAAAAACCTGCTGCACAAATACGGCGGATGGGGGTACGATCACCTGCTTGAAAACGTGGTGCCTATGATGGAGGAGGCGGGCATACCCCGTAAATATATAGATAAAATGCTTAAAGAAAATCCCGCAGACTGGCTTTGCGGAAAGGAGTGAGATATGAAGGATATACCCGCAATACCGCTTAATGAGTATAAGGACAGGGTTTTAAGGGCGCAGCAGCGCATGGAGCGTGAGGGGTTAGACCTTCTCATGTGTTACGGAAACGAGGCGGAGCCCCAGTACGTGCGTTACTTTTCGGGGTACTGGCCGTCGTTTGAAACGGCGGGGGTGCTCATCCCGAGGCGCGGGGAGCCCATGCTGCTTATAGGGCCCGAAAGTTATACTTACGCGGCTGACAGGACCAAGATACCCGTTATCCGCCAGTTAAAGGCGTTCAGAGAATCTTCCGAGCCGGAATATCCCGGAAAGAAGCTGGACAGTTTTGCGGCGGTGTTCGAAGAGGCCGTGCAGGGCGCCGCAATAAAGCGGTTCGGGGTGGCGGGCTATCCCCTTATGACCATAGGAGTATATAAGGCGCTCAAAGAAGCGCTTGCGCCTTACGGCACAGAAATAGAAAATGCGGACGGCATAGTGAACGCCCTGAGAATGATAAAGACCGAAAACGAGCTTGCCTGCATGCGCGCGGCGGCGCGGATAACCCGCAGCACCTTCGACTATGTGCTGGAAAATATCCGCGAGGGCATGACGGAGCAGCAGGTGGCGGGGCTTGCGCTGGGGAGAATGCACATGCTGGGCGCGGAGAGGGAGAGCTATCCGCCGTGGGTGCTTACGGGCGCGGGGTCAGACCAGGCAATATCCCGCCCCAGAAACAAGGTTATTAAAAAGGGAGATATGACCTTTATACAGATAGGCGCGCGGGTGGACGGATACGCTTCGAGCATAGGCAGGCCGGTGATAATGGGCAAAGCTACGGAAGAGCAGCGCAGGCTTATAGAGGCGGCGTATAAGGCCCAGCAGGACGTGATAGCCCGCCTTAAACCGGGCGTGCCCGCAAGAGAGATAGCGCAGTTTCATATAGACAACGTAACCGCACTCGGGTATAAGGACTGGCTTTTATACGGGCCTTTCCACGGCAACGGCACCATGGAAGGGGAGGCGCCGTGGGTGGAGACCGATTCCGATTACCTTATAGAAAAGAATATGACCTTTTGCGCCGATATCTTTTTGGGCAACACGCAAAAGCATATCGGGCTGCGCATAGAGGACGTGGTGCGCGTAACCGACGGCGGCGCGGAAAACCTCACCGATTACCCGAGAAAAATTTTTGAAATAACCTGAGAATACGTGTTATTATCGTAACTTGCGCCCTCCCGCGGTTTTCCGCGGGAGGGCGCAGAATTTTAAAATAAAATAAGGCGGTGCTTGCGCGCCGCCCGTTCGGGGTTTTTTATGCCGTATTTTAAAAAAGCATACGGCAATTTAACAAAACGGTTGACAGCGCCGGCAGTATGGTTTACAATACTGAAAAACCGATCGGCGGTACTGAAAATTTAAAGGTGGGTTATGGCAGACAGGAGTTACGTTAAGGAGTTTGAAAAGTTAGGGTTCGGAATGTTCGTGCACTTCGGGCTGTACAGCGTGCTGGGAAAAGGGGAATGGGCGTATGACCTTGCCGCGGGCGCGCGCAAACAGTATGCGGGGCTGATGCAGAAGTTTAAAGTAAAAAAGAATTGGGCAAGGGACCTTGCGCGGCTTGCAAAACGTTCGGGCTGTAAATATATCAATATCACCACCCGCCATCACGACGGGTTTTCGCTTTACGATACCTGCGGATTAAACGATTACGACGCGCCGCATTCGGCGGCGGGCAGGGACCTTATAGCGGAATTTTGTTCGGCGTGCGAAGAGAATAATATAGTGCCTTTTTTCTACCACACCTTGCTGGATTGGAGCCGCCCGGAGTTTGAAACCGACTTCCCCGCGTATATAGACTATCTTATAGAGAGCGTAAAACTGCTGTGTAAAAATTACGGCAAAATAGGCGGGCTGTGGTTTGACGGGATGTGGTCAAAGCCGCATGAGGACTGGCAGGAGGACAGGCTGTATTCGGAAATACGCCGCCTGCAGCCTGCGGCAATGATAATAAACAACACGGGGCTTTCGGAACTCGGCAAGGTGGGTCACCCGGAGATAGACGGCGTTACCTTCGAGCGGGGCGCGCCCGCGGCGGCGGATAATACGGGCAGGCCGCGCGCGGGCGAAATGTGCCAGGTGCTTAACGACCACTGGGGCTACGCCCGGCAGGACGTGCGCTACAAAAGCCTTTCCGAAATAATAGAAAACCTTGTAGACTGCCGCGCCGCCGGCTGTAATTTTCTGCTAAACACAGGGCTTATGGGCAACGGTTCGGTAAACCCGGCGGACGCGGTGATGTTCCTTAATATAGGCAAGTGGATAAAATACAATAAAAATATCATATATGACTTAAAGCCGTGCAAGATAGAGGCGGAAAACGCGGTGGTCATGCGCGCGGGAGAGGAGTATTACGCCGCGGTAAAGGGGGTGCCCATGGCGGCGGATATAAACGTGCAGCGCGGGGAGGAGGCTAAAAAGATAAAGATACACGCCCCCGTAAAGAGCGCCGTGTGGGCAGACAGCGGCAGGCGCGCCCCCGTTAAGGACGGGACGATAGTTGCCGAGCCCTTTGCTTACGGCACGAGTATGGACGTGCGTTTTTTAAAATTAAAATTAAAATAAACTCAATATAAACGGGCAAAACGTAAAAACTTACGTTAAGCAAAGAGTGCGCCGAACGGCTTTGACCGTAAAAGATAAAGTCTTAGTCATTTTTTTCGGCGATACGGCGGCAGGCGCGCCCGCTTAAAAAGAGAACGAACCTAAAAAAGAACTCCGCATCGTGGTAAAAACGCCGTTTTTACCACGAAAAAAATCGGCGGAGTTTTCGGTTTTATCAAAAAAATTTAAAAATACCCTTTCAACTTTTTTAAATTCCGGCAGTTTTGTGGTATTATATATTGTGAAAAAGCGGGAGTATATCCTGTCGCCTTTTTAAAAATTTGCGTCGGAAACTTTAAAGACAATGAAACAAAAAACCGGAAAAATCAAGAAATACGCAAAACGGCGTCATAAATTTTATTTTAAGCTTGCCCGCCCCATCGCAGCAATAATTGCGCGTAAAATGGGGTTTAAGTATAAAAAATTCCCCCTTAAAAAAGGGGACGCGTATTTTATACTCGGCAATCATCAGACGGATATGGATCCGGTTTTCGTGGCGCTCTCGTTCGATGCGCCCGTATATTTCGTGGCGGGGGACAATATTTTCAACGGGTCCGTTCCCTCAAAAATGCTGTCGCACTGCTTTGCGCCCATAAAAAAGCGCAAGGGTGTGGCGGATCTCGAATGTATAAGGAACTGCCTTAAAGCGGCAAAAGAGGGGCATTGTATATGTATTTTCCCGGAGGGGAACAGGGCGTGGGCGGACTTTCAGATGTATATAGACCCCGCCATATGTAAGCTTATAAGGCTTTTGAAACTCCCCGTTGCCATATATAATTTCCGCGGGGGATACGGCGTAAGCCCGCGCTGGGGCAAGTCCATGCGCAAGGGCAGGTTTACGGGCGAGGTGAAAGAGGTAATAACAACGGAAGATATTGCCGGCATGACCGATGAAGAACTGTATGAAAGGGTGGTGTCCGGGCTGAGAGTGATAGACGCGGACAGCGGCGAGGAGTATAAAAGCAAAGCGCGCGCCGAATATCTGGAAAGGGAACTGTTTATCTGCCCCAAGTGCGGAAAAATTTCTTCCATGGTATCGGAGGGCGGCTTTATAAAATGCCGGGAGTGCGGGCTTTCCGCGGAGTATACCGAGCGGCTTACCCTCCGCTCGGAGGATAAAGGCTTTAAGTTTACCCGATTGAGGGAATGGTATGAATTTCAGTTAAACAAAATAAAGGAGATGGGAAAAGACCTTTCGCTCCTTCCGCCCGTGATATACGAGGACGAGGGTACCGAAGCGTTTGAAAAGACGGGTAAAACCTTTCTCTCCCTGTCCCGCGGGAAACTTGTGCTTACCCGCAAATACCTTAACGCGGGTGATTTAGAATTTGAAGTAAACGATATAGAAGGCGCCTCTATAGTGGGCGGCGGCAAACTCATAATAAACACGGCGGACGGAAAGAGTTATTTAATAAA
>CASELQ010000042.1 GCA_949288785.1 uncultured Eubacteriales bacterium
TTTTATAAACCGTTTCGGCGAAACTCCCGTATGAAACGGTTTGTCAATCTTGCTTCGGGTGGGGTTTACATTGCCCCCTGCGTTACCGCAGGGGCGGTGGGCTCTTACCCCGCCTTTTCAACCTTACCGCTTTCGCGGCGGTAATTTTCTGTTGCACTTTCCTTAAAGTCGCCTTCACCGGGATTTCTCCGGCACCCTGTTTCTGAGAAGTTCGGACTTTCCTCATTGGCGGTTTCTCTCCACCACCGCGGCAGCACGACCTGCATTTATATTGTATCCCTTTTTTCGGGTATTGTCAAGGGAAAGGGGGAGTCCCCGGCTTTTCAGAACCTTTTTCTAACTATCCTCTTATAATAACTGCGGTTAAATTCGTTCATCGTCTTGAAAAAAATTTTTTCCGAAACGCTGTTTTCCGTTTTTTCCCTCTTATAATTTATCATTTCCATGGTGGTTACCAAATCGGCGATTTGAAATAATCTGTAATCTACGGGTCTTATTATTTTAAATTCGAAATTTTTCTCTCCGAACATAGCCGCCAAAATGCGGCTTACGTTCTTTTGTCCGTTATCGTAATAAACCGTAAATTTATTTACCTTGAAAAAATCTCCGTTTTCATTTAGAAACGCTCTGATTTGTCGGGACAGCAGATTTATCAGCGAAAGTTCGTCGGTTTTAGGCGACCTCGGGACAATAAATACGCGGTATTTGACGTCAAGTTTGTTAAAAAACGTGAAAAACGTCATAAAAAGTTTCCGCCGCTCCTGCAAAGAAACTCCTTTATATACCTTTTCCTGTCTTATCAAAGGCGCCGTATGCAAAACGTGCCCGGGATGCCCCGAATAAAACAACCGGTCTTCCAGCTTTTTTATTTCTTCGTCAATGGTTTTTCCCCGATCGTGAAAAACCATTCCTATTATATAATACGGGCACTCTCTGTTGAACTTTCCGAAGTCCCCGCACTCGTCTACGAAAATGCTGATCTTCTTTTGCATAATAAAAATCGGCGGGGGATACCCCCGCCATGGTGGACCTAGGGAATTTCAACCCAGCCCGAAACTATTTTGATGATACTATTATAATTTATTTTCGACATTTTGTCAACAAATTATAACCTATGTTATAATATTATGCCGCCGCCATTTAAAAAGCAATGTTTTATGCCGAAAAATTATTTTTTTCCCGCATGCGTTTTAAGGTACACCATAAGCACCGTTATGTCGGCGGGGGAAACGCCCGATATCCTGCCTGCCTGCCCCAGATTTTCGGGGCGGATTTTATCGAGCTTTTGGCGGGCTTCCAGCCGCAGCCCGTTTATGGCAAGATAGTTTATGTCCGCGGGCAGGGCGCGCTCCTCGTACTTTTTCTGCTTTTCGATCTGCTCCCTTTCCTTTATAAGGTACCCGCTGTAAAAGGCGTCCGTTTCGGCGGTGTCCATTATAGCCGGGGAAATGCCCTCGTACCCGCCGAACCTTTGGGCTATGTCTTTTAGCGGCACCCCGCGCCGCACGAGGTCCGCCGCCGAAAGCGAGGTGTTTGCGCTCTCCTTCCCGCGCGAAGCCAAAAGCTCTTTTGTTTCTCCGGGCTTGTATTTTATCTCCATGAGCGCCTTTGCCCGTTCGTACTGCTCCTTTCTTTGCAGATACACCTTATACCTTTCATCGGTAACAAGCCCCGCCTTTCTCCCTTTTTCGGTAAGGCGGAAATCGGGATCGTCCTGCCGCAGCACTATACGGTGCTCGGCGCGGCTGGTCATCATACGGTAAGGCTCGTTCGTGCCCTTGGTTACAAGGTCGTCTATAAGCACGCCGGTATACGCCTCGTCCCGCCCCAGAACGAGCGGGGGCATACCCCTTAAAGAGAGAGAGGCGTTTAGCCCCGCCATAAGTCCCTGGGCGGCAGCCTCCTCGTATCCGCTGGTGCCGTTTATCTGCCCGGCGCAGTACAGCCCCTTTATGCGCTTAAATTCCAAAGTGGGATATAAGTCCAGGGAGTCTATGCAGTCGTACTCTATGGCGTAGGCGTAGCGCATAATCTCGCAACGTTCAAGCCCCTTTACGGTGCGGTACATCTTTTTCTGCACGTCGTGCGGGAGAGAGGTGGAAAGCCCCTGCACGTACACCTCGTTGGTGTCCGCCCCCTCGGGTTCCAAAAACAGCTGGTGGCGGTCCTTGTCCGCAAAGCGCACCACCTTGTCTTCTATGGAAGGGCAGTACCGCGGCCCCGTGCCCTTTATAATTCCCGAAAACAGGGGGGAACGGTGCAGATTTGCCCGTATTATCTCGTGCGTTTCGGGCGTGGTGTAGGTAAGATAGCAAGGCCGCTGCTTTTCGGGCACGCCCTCCGACATAAAGGAAAAGGGGGTAAGCCCGGGCTCGCCCTCCTGTACTTCGAGCGCGGAATAGTCTATGGTGCGCCCGTCCACCCGGGCGGGAGTGCCCGTTTTGAATCTCCGCACGGTAAAGCCCAAAGAGATAAGGTTATCGGTAAGGCGGTTTGCCGGCTGAAACCCGTTCGGCCCGGAACCGGCTTTCCATTCCCCGGCGATGACCGCGCCGTTTAAATATACGCCCGTGGCGATAATTACCTTTTTACAGTAAAGCACGCCGCCAAACGCCGTTTTAACGCCCGTAACGGAACCGTTCTCGGTGAGAATTTCCACCGCTTCGCCCTGCAATATTTTAAGGCCCGGAGTGTTTTCCAGCGTACTTTTCATAAGACGGTGATAAAGGTTTTTGTCTTCCTGCCCCCTTAGGCTCCTCACCGCCGCGCCCTTGCCGCGGTTTAACATCCTTATCTGCAACAGCGCCTTGTCGGCGTTTACCGCCATTTCGCCGCCCAGCGCGTCTATCTCCCGCACTATCTGGCCCTTTGCGGTGCCGCCTATGGAAGGATTGCACGCCATAAAGGCTATACTGTCCAGATTAAGGGTCAGCATAGCCGTTTTAATGCCCGTGCGGGCAAGGGCAAGGGCGGCTTCCGCCCCGGCGTGCCCCGCGCCGATTACCACCGCGCCGAAACTTCCTTCACTAAACTCCATAACTCACTCTTTGAGTATCATCTTTTTTATATCGTTAATCTCGGTGCGGAGTTTCGCGTCCGTCTTGATGAGGTCCGCCACCTTGTCCCTTGCGTAGATTATGGTGGCGTGGTCCCTGCCGCCGAGTTTTGCGCCTATGCTGGCAAGCGGCACGTTCATCATATTGGATATGAGATAGGCGCACACCTGCCGCGGTTCCACAAATTCCTTGTTCTTCTTTTTGCCGAATATGTCGCTCTTTGCAACCTTGTAAAAACCGCACACGCAGTCTATAATATCGTCCATCTGCAGCTCTTCTTCTCTCTCGCCCGCGGATTCTTTGAGCGCCTCCTTAACAAGGTCTACCGTAATGGGGCACTCGTGCAGTTTGCTTGCAAATATCACCTTAGTAAGTTTGCCGATGAGGGAGCGTATGTCCGTATCGCTCATTTCGGCAATATAGGTAAGCACCTTTATGTCTATAAGGCACTTTTTCTCTTCCGATTTTCTCCTTAATATGGCTATGCGCGTTTCGAGGTCGGGCGCCTGCACGTCCGCCAAAAGCCCGCCTTCGAAGCGAGTGCGAAGCCTGTCTTCCAGCACCTCTATCTCGCGGGGAGGGCGGTCGGAGGTAAGCACCACCTGCTTATTCTGCATTACCAGCTCGTTGAAGGTGTGGAAAAACTCGTTCTGAATGCCCTGTTTGTTGGCTAAAAACTGCACGTCGTCTATAAGCAGCACGTCCACCTTCCGGTACTTTTCGCGGAAGCGGGCGGGCAGCCCCTTGCCCCTTCCTATGCTCTCTATCAGCTGGTTTGTGAACTGTTCGCAGGTGGCGTAAAGCACGTTTACGGAGGGCTTGTGCAGTTTGAGATAGTTTGCTATCGCCATGAGTATGTGCGTCTTCCCGAGCCCGGTGCCCCCGTAAATGAACAGGGGGTTATACGCCTCTCCCGGGTGCTCCGCCACGGCCTTGGCGGCGGCGTAAATCATTTCGTTAGATGGTCCCACCACAAAAGACTCGAAGGTAAACTCCGGCTTTACGGGCATGCCGGAGGTCTCGGCCTCCGCATCCGAAGCGGGCAGCTCGTCCCTGTCGTAATGATCGCCCACCACCACCTCGAAGTCCGAAATTTCCGAACTGCACTTTTTAAGCGCGTCTAAAATCTTGTCCGCAAGTTTTGTGGTAACGGTATCGGCAAACAGTTTGTTGCCGGTTAAAAACACAAGTTTTCCGCCCACTATATCCACGGGTTTTATCTGGGATATATAGGTGTCGAAAGAAATGGAACTCATGGTTTTTTCCAGTTCCGGGAGCGCCGTTTTCCACAAAATCTCGTAACTTTCCATCTATGGTTTCCTTTAACTTTTCTTTTTCGTTTGCTTTTGAGTAAAAAACATTATATAATATTTTTAAAAGAAAATAAAGTTTTTACGCCAAAATTTTTTAAAGAAAAACTTTTCCGCATATGTACCTTAAAGAGCTTTACCTTAAAAATTTCAGAAATTACCGTGAAGAGACCTTTGTTTTTTCCCAGGGGATAAACATACTTACCGGCAAGAACGCGCAGGGAAAGACCAACGCGGCGGAGGCCGTTTTTTTCCTGTGCACGGGCTACTCTCCGCGCGCCAATAAAGACAAGCTTGTCATACTCCGCGGGGAGGAGACCGCCGAGATCGCGGGGAAAGCCAAATCCGAATACGGCGATATTTCGGTTAAAATCCTCTTTAACCGCGCGGACAGGAAAAAAATCTTCGTGAACGGGGCGGAGGCGGCGAAGATAGGCGACCTTTTGGGCAACATACACAGCGTGTTTTTTAACCCGGCGGAATTAAAACTGGTGCAGGAAAGCCCGGAGGACAGGCGCAGGTTTATGAACATCTCCCTTTCCCAGATGAGCCGCCCCTATTTTTATGCCCTGCAAAGGTACAATAAAATACTTCTGCAAAGAAACAACCTCCTTAAAGACCCAAACCGCCCGCTGATAAGAGAGACCCTGCCCGTGTGGGACGAGCAGCTCTCCCGCCACGCGGGGGTGATTATAAGCGCGAGAAACGAATTTTTAAGTAAACTTGCGCCCGTCGCTCAGGAAAAGCACGCACTCCTTTCGGGCGGAAAGGAAAAACTTGACATGAAAACCGAAAGCGGATACACGGGCAGCGCGGAGGAGATTGCCGCCGAAGTAAAGTCAGACCTTGCCGCCGCCTTTGACCGGGACTTAAAAATGGGCTTTACCACCATAGGCCCGCACAGGGACGACATAAAGTTTACCTTGAACGGGGAAGACGCGCGCATATTCGGCTCCCAGGGTCAGCAGCGCACGGTGGCGCTCTCGCTTAAACTTGCCGAAACCGAACTGTTTTTTTCCCGCTTCGGCGAATATCCCGTGCTTATTTTGGACGACGTGCTTTCGGAATTAGACGGGTCCCGCCAGAAAAAACTGCTCTCCGCCGTGGAACATATTCAGACCATTTTCACTGCAACCGAACTGCCGCGCGGAGTGTTCTCGGGCAAAGACTACAATAAAACGGTAATAGAGGGGGGAGCGATAAAAAGCACCCGTTCAAATCGCCGCGCGGACTGATTTTTTGATTTTTAACGGCTTTGGGTGTTGCACGGAGTTATACAGGGTTATTTGTTGCGCAGGCTTAGCATGACGTGCGTTTTGCAATCTTTTTTTAATTTATTTTTATAGTTGAGTGATACTTTGCCGCCCGAATATGTTTTATTTACCCTGCATCTTATCTGTTTATTAATTTTTCTGCTCGTTTATTAACAATATCTCGTTAACAATATCTCGCCGGGCATTGCGCGCCCGAAAATTTTTTATAACTATTTTAAATCCGCAGTTGACAAACGGAAGAGATTAGTATAAAATATTCAAAAAAAAATCAAAGGAGATTACATATGCTTAAAGGCACCGAAAAAATCTGGGACATTTTAGGGGAAATACTGGCGATTATTCTCGTAATCGTATATGCGTTGCTCATTATAAACGCTTCTTTTTCCTTTATTCCCGAAGGCACGTTTTTAAATATTCTGGAAATTATCCGCACTTACGGCTCGCTCTTGCTCGTGGGCGTGGTAGGTATGGAGGCGATGAGCAAGAGAAACTTTATTTTCCGTATTATCTTTTTGCTCCTCATCGCGGTGATAGTGGTATTCCTCTTTTTCCCTGGCACTTACGAAAACTTTATCAACCTTGTTAAATAAAAATTGTTGATAATTGTTGCCCCTTGTACCGAAAGGTACAAGGGGCAACAATTTTTATACGCAAAAACGCCGTATCTTTGCGTTGCAATTCAAATATAAATTATATTACTTCCTCTTTTCACGAACGTAATACGATTACGCCTTTAACTTACATAGCAACAAATTTTCAAATAAATGTTATTAATTGACCGCTGCTTACTGTTTAGTAAAAACATACATACCCATAATTCCGCTTCGTATTGTTTGCCCGTCTGAAGAAACTATAAAATAATACCTGTTATTCCACGGATGGTCGTGAAAATTATAATATTTTTCATCGTTTACTTCTTTTACATAATAAACGGTACTCGAGACTTTATAAGAAGTATTTGACTTCATCATATATCCCGTTGCCTCAGAATAAAAATCATTACCTTCATACGTATACGTCCCTTTATCAAAATCCACCGTCAAAGTAGCATAAAACCCGTCCTCATCCAGATATACGTAAGTTTCCTTATTGCTTAATCCTAAAAATGAACAGGCAGAAATATTTACCAAACTTATAATAAGCAAAATCGTGCAAATAATTTTTTTCATTCTCTTTCTCCTTTCTGTTTTCTTTATTATACACTAACCATTAGTTAGTTGTCAAGTAATTCTCTAACCGTTAGTTATATAATTTTAATATGGAAATTAGCGCGATAATCAAAAAAAGGTTAGGGGAAGAAATAAAAAACAGCGGTCTGACCACCGTTGAAATAGCAAAACTTGCAGGAGTTTCTCCGGAAATGGTAACCCAATATAAAACCACTAATAAATTGCCTAAATTAGATACTTTTGCAAGAATATGCAAAAATCTTGATTTAGACGCTAACTATATTTTAGGACTTAAAGACTTCTGAAAACGGGGAAGATTTGTTTGAACTAAATCTCTCCTACTGTTGCGCTTAACTTGACAATTCATCTTATTATTCCCAAAATGGAATAATTATACCTTCCCCGTTTTCTTTCGCGCTTTTAAAACACCTTGAAACTATTGCTATATCTAGTATCCCCGCACCAACGGCGTTAAAATAAATAATTTCATCCTCATTTTCTCTAGCAGACTTTTCTCCACATAGAATTTCGCCCAACTCAGCGTGAATATCGTTATCTTTTACAAGCCCGTCTTTCCACATTAAAGCAATAGTGCTTATCATGCGGTGTTTTATTCCTTCCCAAAAATCAACAACTAACTTATCAGCTCTTTTTACACAATCGTTATCCACTTCATAGTCTGCCATGTTCATAACAAGAGCACCCTTTTTAAGCCATTCGCCCTTAATAAACGGCTCAGACGCAAGCGTCACACAGTCTATAATGTCGCTTTCCCTTGCTGCCTGTTCGGGGCTCTCAACTACAACAACTTCCATATTAGAGTATTTTTCTTTTACTAAGTTGGCCAGCCTTTGTGCATTTGCTTTTTTTATATCGTAAATAAATAATTTTTCTATACTAGGTCTTGAAATAAGTGCTGCTTCTAATTGTGTTGGTGCTTGCGCCCCTGCCCCACAAATAGTCATTACTTTTGCGTTTCTTTTTGCTAAAAGTTTAATGGCAACACCACCACTTGCACCCGTTCTTATAGTGCTAACAGCTGTTCCATCAGCAATGCATACGGGGAGTTTCGTTTTCGGATCGTTGAGAACAACCGTAACACTTGCCCTTGGTAAGCCCTCTTTATAGTTCATAGGACCACTACCTATCCACTTAATACCAGCCATATCGTAATCGCCACCGACGTAGCCTGGCATAGCGTTAATTCTGCCTAAAACGTTCTCATCTTCAGTTGTTTTCCCCCAACGAAGTACGCATTTACCAGGATTAATTACATCGCCCAAGTGATTTAACTTATACGTGTTCTCTACGTCACATATAGCTTTTTGCATATCTAAAACGCCTTCTTTTTCCATTGCCTTATTATTCAAAAAAATTAAATTTGCCTTAACCATGATTTAATCTCCAAAAAAGTTTTTATTATTATAACATAAGCTCCTAATTCAAATCCCCTCTTTTGCTTATAATAAAAACCGGCACTAAAAGTGCCGCTTTTTAATGGTTGCGGGGAGGGGATTTGCTTCTCTCAAGCCTCCTGATCTCCGGGCTTTTTCCGTGTCCCGGCTTAGCGGTTATAACTCCCTGGTATAAATATACCGTTATACCGTAATTAACACGGCGTAAAATTACGGCTTTATAAAAACGAGATTATAATTTTTTCGTATAAACCATAAGGGTATTGCCGTTTTTGCCGGATACTTTTTCCTTAAATTCAAAGCCCGCTTTTTCGTGTAATCTGCGGCTTGCCATATTTTCCTCTCTGATTTTTGCGGTCGCCTCTTCAAAACCCTGCTCTTTCGCCAAAGAATAAGCAAGAGCCAGGCTTTTTGCCGCATAACCTTTATTTCTGTACCGTTCAATTATTTCGGGGGCAACGCTTATGACTTTGGACCCGTGCCCGCACACATTTATTACACCGACAGTCTCCGTTTTGATTTTTACCAGATAAAAACGGAAAAATTCCCCGCCGTGTTCTCCCTTATCGGAATCTGAAACCAGCTGTTTTCTCTTTTCTCCGGATAAATTTTTATATTCCGTTTCGTCAAGCACTTTTATATCCTTGGCGGAAATCGGCACCAACTTTATATCTTCCATACTGCTTTTCTTCTCACCCTTTCTCGTTTTTTCTAAATTATATCAAAATTTACATAAATTTTCAAGTATTAATTACTTTTTCTTCTTTACTGTTAATAAAATCTTTAAAATTAGTTGTTTTGAAAATGCCGGCTTCTAATTCATTTTTATGCTAAGAGATAAAAAAGTAAGGTTTTAAGTGGCGGTTTACTGACTATTTACTGACTGAAAAGTTTCTTTTTCGGTAAGGCGATGGAAAAAGCGCCCGCGTTTTAAGTGATTAAATAGCTAAAAAAGGAAAAACGGCTTTTTTTGCCGTTTTTCCCGTGTTGGTTGCGGGGAGGGGATTTGCTTCTCTCGAGCCTCCCGCAAAATAGTCAACCGGACTATTTTTTCGCCTATCGGCGAACACGCAAACTTTCGTTTGCTGGCTCCTAATTCAAATCCCCTCTTTTGCTTATAATAAAAAGCGGCACTAAAAGTGCCGCTTTTTAATGGTTGCGGGGGTGAATTATACTATTAAGTGCAACAGTTGAGGGAAAAAAAGGAGTTCATACAAATCTGTGGTAAAATAGAGTTGCAAAACAAAATTTACTACAAAG
>CASELQ010000043.1 GCA_949288785.1 uncultured Eubacteriales bacterium
TGAAACCGAAAAGAAAAAACGCCCTATTGCAGATTATACCGATTTAAGAAAGAAAATCGTTACCGAGTGGTTACCAACGTCGGACTTTATTTTTGCGAATGCGCCTGAAGTAGTGGCGATGCATTGGCGTCCTAACGGAGAATGGGCAAAGGAAAGGTATATAGAGATTTGTTTGCCGATAGAAAAGAAACAAATATAAACATTACATAAAACGACAAAAGTCTTTAAAAAAGTAGTCAGGTGTACAAGAACATGTACACCTGACTATTGACTTTATGGAAAAGATATGATAAAATAGAATTATAAACGCGAACATATGTTTAGATTATGCTTTGTGTGGGTATATATTGGCTACCAATATTATCAGCATCGATTAAAATGGCGAATTTTTTATCTTCCATAATAACTCTCCTTAGTTTATATATTATCATTTTTCACACAAAAAATCAATCGTAAATATATATAAACGAAAAATAGACACTCTCAAACGAGGAAAGTATCTATTTTGATTGATTTTATCTACTTTTTCAGTCTAAAAACAAAGGCGAATCCGTCTCCTAAAGGAAACGGATTCGCCTTTAACTTGTTTGGTGACCCCTACGGGAATCGAACCCATGTTACCACCGTGAAAGGGTGGTGTCTTAACCGCTTGACCAAGGGGCCGCGCGCCGCTGCGTGCGGACGGATATATTTTCGGCATAACGCCGTTTTTGACTGGTAGCGGCGGTCAGATTCGAACCAACGACCTGCCGGGTATGAACCGGCCGCTATAACCAACTAAGCTACGCCGCCATATGCCGCATCCAGCCTCTGAAAGGCTAAATGCTTATGTATTATATAAAAATTCCGCAACAATGTCAATCATAATTCGCCACTTTCGGCAAAAATTTTCCCGAGAGGGCATGCGTTTGCCGCTTAAAAAGTACAGACAGGCGGTTTTTATCTGCCGAATTCCGCCAGCCGCTCATATATAATCTATACGTTAATCGCCGTTTTACAGTGCCGGGGTGGCAAAGATATTATATACTTTTGTATATACTTTGCGCCGCGGCGCCGCACCCCCCCCCGCCCGGTGGCGCGTGGTATATGCGGCGCCGCTTTATATCTCTTTATTTCCTTTTACTGCTGACTGCCGCAACGAATTTTCTGTCAGACGGGCGGAAAATATAATCAAGCATTTCGGTTTATGCCGGCGCTACTGCCATACGGTAAACGCCCGGGGAGGTGTGCCCGCACTGTATGCCGTGAGCACAGAGTATTCCCGGGGGCGCTTGCCGCGGTTATTTTCCCTCAGCCTCATCTTCTGCAAGCGGCGCGTATGCGGAAAGCATGGGTTCGGTTATCTCTCCCCTCTTTCTCGCAAAGTAGTTTTCGGTTATCGCAACCACCTGTTTTGAAAGCACTATGAGCGCAATAAGATTGGGAATTGCCATAAGGGCGTTGGTCATATCCGAAATAAGCCACACGAAATCGGCGCCGAGCGCGCCCTCGTAAAAGAACGCCAGAAGTCCCATACCTAAAATCAACGCGATATAAACTATATTGAACGCCATCGTAGCGGTACGCGGGCGGCGCGGACACAGGTATTGCACGGACTTGGCGCCGTACACCGCCCATGCGAGCACGGTTGTAAAGGCGAACAGCGGGAGTATGATGCTGTACGCCACGGTGCCGAACTCCCCGAGAACGCCAGTAAAGGCGGACATGGCTACCGCCGCCCCGTCTTCGGAACCGGTGTTCACGCCGGAGGTGAGCACGAAAAGCGCGGTAAGCGTACAGATGACGAAAGTATCCAGAAAAACTTCGAAAACGCCCCAAAGTCCCTGTTCTACGGGCTCCCTTGTATCGGCGGAACTGTGCGCTATGGAAGAGGATCCAAGCCCCGCCTCGTTGGAAAACACGCCCCGCGCAAACCCGTAACGCATGGCTTTGGCAATGCCGTACCCCGCAAAGCCCGAAAGCAGCGAACGCGCCGAAAATGCGGAAGTGAATATGGAACCCAGCGCTGCCGGCACGGCGGCGATATTGGCGCATACCAGTATGAGAGCGAGAACTATAAACAGCACCGCCATAAACGGCACTATGCAGGAAGCCACCGCGCCTATCCTCTTTATACCGCCTATTATCACCAGCGCGGTCAAAAGCGCTATTATGAGCGCCGTTACCCAAACGGGGATGCCGAACGCGCCCTGCCAGGTTTTTTCAATGGTGTCCGCCTGTACGGACCCCATGCCGGCGGCGGCAAGGATGGCGAACACCGCAAACGCCGCGGCAAGCCACCGGCTTTTAACTCCGTGTTCTATATATTGCATGGGCCCGCCCACAAATTCGCCGTCCTTGTTCCTTTTACGGTAATAAAGACCCAAAGTTATTTCCGCATACTTGGTTACGCACCCGAAAAACGCCGAGACCCACATCCAGAACACCGCGCCCGGCCCGCCCGAAAGTATGGCGGTGGTAACCCCCACTATGTTGCCGGTACCTACCGTGCCCGAAACCGCCGTGGAAAAGGCTGCAAACGGCGATATGGTCTTTTTATTTTTCTTGGCGCCCGCGCCTTTCCCTGTATCATCCGCAGCGCAACGGGCGCCGCCCTCTTTTTTCTCTTTGCCCTCTTTGCCTTCCTCATCGTTTCTCTCGGCGGGAAGGCGACGGCGCATCTGTTTAAGCGAGGCTATAAACGTGCGTTTTAACGCAAAGCCGAATTTTCGCACCTGGAAAAAACGCGTAAACACGGAAAGCAGCACGCCCGTAAAGATAAGGAAAACTATCATGGGCACGCCCCAGAGGATATTTCCGTCTATAAAATTAAGCGCGTCGTAAATCTTTTGCATAACTTCTCCTGAAAAAAAGAGCCGCCGAACGGCAGCTCCTGAAAATTTTAAAACGCTCCTTCCTTTTGCCTGAGAGATTCGGGTAAGCCCCTTGCACCTTCGGCACTCGTAAGAGATTCTCGGGAGTTCCTCCGCAACCGGCAGCCCTGCCGGAAGCTTCTTCGGTGTTAAAATTTTAACATTTATGCGGATTTTTGTCAAGAAAATAAAGTATTTAATCACTACGGGCAAATATTGCGCCCGTGCCCTTACCTCGCAGCCAGGCAACCGCGCTCCGATACGCACGCCGATTGCCGGTATATCCCGGGCAGCCGCGCCATGCCGGCGTCCGAACAAAAAAATTAAAATTATTTGTGAAAAATAATTGACAAACGAAAAAATATGTGCTAACATTTTTCAAAACCGATGAGAAAGAGTGAGTAAGTTTTACCCATTTTCCCCAAGAGAGCCGCAGGCGGTGAGATTGCGGCGGAAAAAGTAAGACCGAATGGACTTTCGAGGGCGAACGGAAAGGCGATAAGTTTTTTGCCGAGTATGCGAGACGGAGTAAGGCTCTCCGTAAACAAAACGCCGCGTATGACAGTACGTTAAAGCGGGCGCATTGCGCCAAGCCGGGTGGCACCACGGGAACGATATTCACGCTCCTGTCCCAGCGCAAGGGACGGGAGCGTTTTTTTGCTTTCATCCCCTGAAAATCGCCGAAAAATTTTTATAAAGGAGAGAAAACATATGGCAAAAGATCACATTCCGTACAAAATCTATCTCGAAGAAAACGAGATGCCCAAAACCTGGTACAACGTGCGTGCGGACATGAAAAACAAGCCCGCGCCCCTGCTCAACCCCGGCACGTTAAAGCCCATGACGGCGGCAGAACTTTCCGGAGTGTTCTGCGACGAACTCGTTAAACAGGAGCTGGACGACGTTACGCCCTATATAGAGATACCCGAGGAGATCCGCGAGTTTTACAATATGTACCGCCCCTCCCCGCTGGTAAGGGCGTATTGCCTTGAAAAAAAGCTGGGCACCCCCGCGAAAATTTATTATAAATTCGAAGGGAACAACACCAGCGGCAGCCACAAACTCAACTCCGCCATAGCCCAGGCGTATTACGCCAAAAAGCAGGGGCTTAAAGGCGTTACCACCGAGACGGGCGCGGGGCAGTGGGGCACGGCGCTTTCCATGGCGTGCGCCTATTTCGGGCTGGACTGCAAGGTATACATGGTAAAAGTATCTTACGAGCAAAAGCCTTTCAGAAGGGAAGTCATGCGCACATACGGCGCCTCGGTTACCCCTTCCCCATCCACGGAGACCGCCGTGGGGAGAAAGATATTAGCCGAACACCCCGGCACCACGGGGAGCTTAGGCTGCGCCATATCCGAGGCGGTGGAGGCTGCCACCACGCGCGAAGGGTACAGATACGTTTTGGGCAGCGTATTAAATCAGGTGCTGCTGCACCAGTCCATAATAGGGCTTGAAACCAAGGCGGCAATGGATAAATACGGCATTAAGCCGGACGTTATAATAGGCTGTGCGGGCGGCGGCTCCAACCTGGGCGGGCTTATCGCTCCCTTCATGGGCGAAAAACTGCGCGGAGAGGCGGACTATGAATTCATAGCCGTGGAACCCGCGTCCTGCCCCAGCTTTACCCGCGGCACGTTCGCTTATGACTTCTGCGACACCGGCAAGGTGTGCCCGCTTGCAAAGATGTATACGCTGGGGTGCGGCTTCATTCCCGCGGCAAACCATGCGGGCGGGCTCCGGTACCACGGTATGAGTTCGGTACTCTCTCAGCTGTATGCGGACGGGCTTATGCGCGCAATATCGGTTAAGCAGACGGAAGTGTTCAAAGCGGCGGAATACTTTGCCCGCGTGGAAGGGATACTGCCCGCCCCCGAGAGCAGCCACGCCATAAAGGCGGCGATAGACGAGGCGGTAAAATGCAGAGAGACGGGCGAGGAAAAGACAATTCTTTTCGGGCTTACCGGCACGGGCTATTTCGATATGACGGCTTACGAGCAGTATAACGACGGCAAGATGACCGACTACGTTCCTACGGACGAGGAGATAAAGGCGAGCGTTTCCTGCCTGCCCAAGGTTTAATCTGCCGGCAAATGCGGAAACGCGGCGGAATAATTTACGGCGGCAATCTTTTCGGGCGCGGCGCAGAAATGCGCCGCGCCCGAAACATTTTTTTCCTGCGTTTACCCTGCTGCGCTCCGCCGCGCCGCGCTTATAAAAAGGCATAAACACGCGCCCGCCGCTTTCCCCCGCCGCCGCTCCGCGTTTCGCTCTCCCCGAGTCCGAAACGCCCGCTTGCGGCGAGCGCCTTAACGCTTTTTGCCGATTTTTTTAAAAAGCAATTTAAAGTTTACAAATAGAAAACGCAAAGCGGTTGAAATTTTGCCTTTCGGGGGATATAATAAGAGAAAAAAAAGAGAGGTAACATCATGAAAATCGGCGAAAAATTAGCGGCCGCAAGAAGGGCCAAAAACATCACGCAGGAACAGCTGGCAGACATTTTAGGCGTAAGCCGCCAGGCGGTATCGCGCTGGGAATCCGACCTTGCCTACCCCGAAACCGAAAACCTTGTAAGGCTTTCGGAGATACTTGACGTGAACTGCGACTATCTTTTAAAAGACAACGTGAACGAAAAGGGCGAACGGACGGTAGAAGTAAAAATAGTGCGCGAAGTGCCCGCAAGGCGGCAGCTGAACTTTGCGTTTATAATAATGTTCGTACTTATAGCCGCAGGCGCGTATATGGCGCTTGCGGGAACGTGGAACGTTGTGGCGGAACTTATGAAAGCGGCGGCCGCGCGGCGGGAAACGGGCATACTTCTTGCCATGGGGCTGTGCGGGGCGCTGGGGTATGCGCTTATCGCCGCGGGCGCGGTCATACTCGTGCGCTGCGTAAAGAGAAAAGAATATCTTTTCAAAAAACTGTCGGCGGAATAACGCGATACGTTTTTGCGGCGATTTATCCCCGCCGTGTTTTTTGCAAATATTTACGGCTCAGCCGTTTAATAAAATCTTACGGGACATTATCTCGTATACTCTTTCCCCGCCGCGAAAAAACGCGCGGCGGGGAAAGCTTTCTCGGGCGGGGCGCTTTTTGCGCCCCGCCCGAGAAACCATATTTTGCCCGTACCGCCTTACGGGCTGATTTTTACACGTGCCTTTTAATCAAAAAAACTTTTTACGCCTTTCTTTCCCACTTCTCCCCGTCGGAACAGATGACGTTCAGCCCGCTTCCGAAATAAGCTCCCGTGCACCAATCGGCATGTTTTTCCACAGCCTCCCACTCTTCGAGCGTGCCGCCGAAATAGACCTTGCCGAGCTTTTTGCACCCCGAGAATATCATCTGGTCAAGGCTTTCTATCCCCGCGGGGAGAGTTATCTCGCTGAAATCGCACATTCCGAAAGCGCTGTATTCTATGGTTTTCAGCCCTTCGGGCAAAACTATTTCGCTAAGTTTTGAGTAGCCGCCGAACGCTTCATCCCCTATTGTTACAAGACTTTCGGGCAAAGTTACTTTTTCAAGCGCCTCGCAATCATAGAATGCTCTTCTTCCTATGCTTTCTATATCCCCCGTTATGTTTACGCTTTTTAAAAGGGTGTTGGGATAACCCGTTCTGCTGGCGAAAAGCAACTCGGGCACATCGCCCTCCCCGGTTATGGTTACGTCTTTAACGGCGTCCAATTCGAGCCAGGAGTTTTTAAGGGCGGTATCGCTCAAAAATTTCACGGGGACGGAGAGCGTTTCGGGCGATACGTAATAAAACGCATCTGCGGAAATGCTTGTTACAGT
>CASELQ010000044.1 GCA_949288785.1 uncultured Eubacteriales bacterium
TTTCACAAGTCCATATTTGCGAGCTGTTTCCCTGTAACTCAAATGGTTTTCACGCATATCCATTATAACAGCTATCTTGAATTCTGGCGAGTACTTTGTGTTAAATCCCTTTCCTCTTCTCATAAATATATGCACCTCCAAAAGTCTGTCCAACTTTTGGGGTGCATATCAGATTTGAGCCGCTTTTTATGCCATTTCGGATCCTAATCAAGTTTACGGATCTGACCGCAATTTTCGCCCAAAATTACTCGGCAACAACGGTAGCGCCGGCTTCCTTAAAGCGAGCGATCATCTTGTCGGCCTCTTCCTTGGTGGCGTTCTCTTTGATCACGCCGAGAGACTCAACAAGCGCTTTCGCTTCGCCAAGACCTAAGGTGGTGAATTCTCTCACAGCCTTGATAACGTCTATCTTCTTGGGCCCGATGTCCTTTATGCTCACCTTGAACTCGGTCTTTTCCTCGGCTGCGGGAGCTTCCGCTGCGGCTGCGGGCGCGGCGGCTACTGCCACGGGAGCAGCGGCGCTTACGCCGAATTCCTCTTCAAGAGCCTTTACCAGTTCGTTGAGTTCGAGAACGGTCATACCCTTTACTTCTTCTAACATCTTCTGAATGTCTGCCATTTTTTTATCCTCCAAATTATCCTTTTTGATTTAAGTTTTTTATTTTTGCGGCTGTGCCGCTGTTTTGCTTTTTTAAGATAATACCTGCCGGTAAAACCTGTTCGCCGCCTGTTTCTGATTTTATGCCGCGCGGCGCCGCGGCGAAACCGTTTTTCTTATTGCGCCTTCTTTTCCGCTATCGCGTTCAAAGCGATAACAAGACTTCTCGGCATTGCGGAAAGCACGCCCACAAAGTTTGCGATGGGAGCCTGCAAAGAACCGAGCATCTTGGCGATAAGTTCTTCCTTGGAAGGCATTGCCGCAAGTTCTTTAACTCCCTTTTCGTCTACCTTGCCGCCTTCGACATAGGCAGACTTAACAGCTACCTTGTTCTCGTACTTTTTAACCGCGTTTATAATGACTTTGGAAGCGCCCGTTTCATCCGCGCCGAAAGCCACGGACGTGGGGCCGTTAAGGTCATCGTCAAAATCGGTTATGCCCAGGTCGTTAAATGCGCGCTTGATGAGCGTGTTCTTTAAGACCTTGTATTCCACGTTGTTCTTTCTGAACTCCCTGCGAAGTTCGGTATCTTCCGCAACGGTGAGCCCCGAAAACTTTACGAACACCACCGAGCCGGAATTCTGAATTTTGTTTTTGATGTCTTCAACAATCTGCTTTTTCGCCTCAAAATTTGCCGACATTAGTTACCTCCTTTATTTAACGGAAAACGCCCTTGCGCGCCGAAAGGAACGCAAGGGCGTAAAAATTTTCACCCATGATCGTTGCCTCGGCGGGAATGCGCTGCGCATATTAAAAACCTGCTGTCTTTGGCTGTATATCGGCAGCTGCCTGCCGAATTGTGCTTTTAGAGAATTATACCACGACAAAAGCCGCGCTGTCAACTAAATTTTAGCGGCAACTTTCACGCCGGGGCCCATGGTGCTGGCAAGCGATACGCTCCTGATATAAAGACCTTTTGCCGCGGCGGGCTTAGCCTTTATAATTGCCTCGATAAGCGCGTCGTAATTCTCTTTTAACTTCTCTTTGCCGAAACTCTTTTTGCCTATGGGGCAGTGTATTATGGCGTTCTTGTCCAGCCGGTACTCCACTTTACCTGCCTTGGTGTCCTTGATGGCCTTGGTAACGTCCATCGTAACGGTGCCGGACTTGGGGTTAGGCATAAGCCCTTTGGGACCTAAAACCTTACCTATTCTTCCCACCAGACCCATCATATCGGGCGTGGTGATAATCACGTCGTAATCGAACCAGTTTTCGGTCTGAATCTTCTGTATCATGTCCTCGGCGCCCACAAAGTCCGCCCCGGCGGCCTTGGCCTCGTCCGCCTTTTCGCCCTTGGCAAGCACAAGCACCTTAACGTCCTTCCCGGTGCCGTTGGGGAGCACAAGCACGCCCCTCACCTGCTGATCCGCCTGCTTGGGATCTACGCCCAGGCGCACGTGCAGTTCCACCGTTTCGTCAAACTTGGCCTTTGCGGTTTCAAGAACCAGCGCCAAAGCCTCGTCCGGCTCGTACTGCTTGCCGGATTCTATGGTCTTTGCGCTTTCAATGTATTTTTTTCCGTGTTTCATTTAATACCTCCCGTGGTACTTTCGGGGAAACCCCCTCCCACCAATAGTCTTACTCGGTTACCTCTATGCCCATGCTCCTTGCGGTACCGGCAATCATGCTCATGGCGCTCTCTATGCTGTTGGCGTTAAGATCCGGCATTTTGAGCTTTGCTATCTCCTCTACCTGCGCCTTGGTGATTTTAGCCACCTTGTTCTTGTTGGGCGCGGCGCTGGCCTTTTCTATGCCGCACGCCTTTTTGATAAGCACGGGCGCGGGCGGAGTCTTTAAAATAAACGTAAAAGACCTGTCCTGATAGATGGTCATCACCACCGGAATGATAAGCCCTGCCTGATCCTGCGTTTTGGCATTGAATTCCTTTGTAAAACCGGGAATGTTTATGCCGTGCGGGCCGAGCGTGGAACCTACGGGCGGACCAGGGGTCGCCTTGCCTGCCGGCAACTGCAGTTTTACTATTGCTGTAACCTTTTTAGCCATAAAAACCTCCTCTGTGGTGATACCGTTGCCGAGCGTATGTTTTTTCGGCAACTCCCACTTTTTAAAGCCGACCTTATCGGCCTGTTTTCTGCCGTATTCCTCCGCGGCGCTTCTGATATTTCGCCGGGCGGATATGCGGATATATTGCTTTGTTTTTAAATTTAACCGACTACGGGGCAAAACCTGCCCGATCTGCCCTCCGGGATAACCCCGGCGCGGTTTGCGCGGTCATTGCTTATTGCTGTTTTGCCGCCTCGTCGTTTATTTTCTTTACCTGAACGAAATCTACTTCCACATCGGTGTCTCTGCCGAACATGGATACGTTTACCATTGCCTTTTGCGTGCCGCGGTTCAAAGACACCACCTTCCCGCAAAAAGATTCCAGCGGGCCGGACATGATCTGCACCTCGTCCCCCACCGCAAAATCCACGTTTATCGCCACCTTGGTAAGCCCCATTCTCAGAACCTCTTCTTCGGTAAGGGGAAGAGGTCTGCCCTGCGGACCGACAAAGCCCGTTACCCCGCGGGTGTTGGTTACAAGATACCAGATATCGTTGCTGTAAATCATTTTCAGGAACACATAGCAGGGAAATTTTTTTCTTTCCACGAGTTTTTTCTTGCCGTTGGCCTTTTCTTCGAGCGTTTCCTCGGTGGGAATCTGGATCTCAAAGATATTCTCCTGCAAATTGTTGTTCTCTATAAGCTTTTCCAGGCTGTCTTTAACCATCGCTTCATACCCGGAATAAGTGTGGATAACATACCACTTGGCTTCTTCTATACCCATAGTCTGCCCTCTCGCATCAGCCGGTTATAAGCCTTAACAACTCGCCCAGACCGTAATCGAACGCGGTTATGACGACGAGAAACGCCAGGACGACCACTATGACCACGCCTGTTTTCTTCACCACTTTCGGAAAAGTGGGCCAACTCACCTTTTTAAGTTCCGAAAAAACGTCCTTTATCTTGCCGCCAAGCCGCCTGAAAAACCCGGGCCTGCCGGTCTTTTTGGATTTTTTAACGTCCTTCTGCTCTTTCGAATTTTTTTCCTTGTTTTCCTTTTGCGCTTCGGCGGGTTTGGTATCCAGAAAATCGCCTTGCGCCGGCTTTTTATTATCCATCTGTCGCCCCTTTATGTTCCGCTCTTACTTCGCTTCCTTATGAACGGTGTGCTTTTGGCAGAATTTGCAATACTTTTTCATTTCCAGCCTTTCGGGGTCATTCTTTTTGTTTTTGAAAGTATCGTAATTTCTCTGCTTGCATTCCGTGCAGGAGAGCGTTATTTTATTTCTCGAACCCTTTGCAGCCATAATATACCTTCCGAACATGAAAAAATTACACCCCGAACCCGAGATGCTGATTTATTGTATCATGTAATTTCCTTAATGTCAAGGTTTTTGCCGCGTTTTTTGCATTTTCGGGCGGTTTTTTTGCAAAATTTTTCAAATCAGGCATATTTAGTGCAAAGCCGCCCCGCGCGCACAACATGTTGTGCGCGCGGGGCGGGATAGGAATTCCGCCATACGTATACGCCAATTAAAAGGCTCTGCCGGCGGCTCGCGCGGCTCCTTTTACGGGTCTGCTCTCCGCGCCTAAACCGATATAAAGTTTTTAAGCGGCGCGCGAATATCCCCGCTTTCGATCAGCTTAGATATGTCTTCCTGGGAGAGTACCGCCGCTTTCTTCCCCTCGGAATACACTGCAACCTCGTTCACGGCGTACGGGTCCAGAAGTTTTATCAGCTGTTTAACGGCGGTCTTATCGCTCACGGCAAACCGCTTTATCGGCACTCCGCGCTTCATCTGCCGTTCGTTCAACGACGTATACGCCCTCACGTACACGTTGTCCTTCACGCGGGAAAATGCGCCCGCCGTTACAAAGAACGCAAAAAACAAAAGGGATATATTGAACGTATTAAAGCAGCTCACTATAAACAGCGCGAACAGCACGGCGGAAAGGAGGACGCCGAGCGCGCGGCACACTAAAAAAGCCCTGTCCGCTCCCGCTCTTTCGGATATGAGCGCGCAAAGTATCCTCCCTCCGTCCAGCGGATACGCCGGCAGCAGATTGATAAGCGCCATGGAAAAATTAGCGGCGGCGGCAGTATCCGTAAAGGCATAAAGCTCGGGAAACATCCACCACAGCGCCACGAAAAAAACGCCCACCGCAAGGTTTACCGCAGGTCCTGCGGCGGCGATTGCCACCTCGTCCTTCGGGCGCATTTTTTCGCTCCCCCTTACCACCGCGCCGAACGGCATGAGCACTATCTTGTTCAGCCTGTATCCGGCGCCCGCGGCGGCAAAGGAATGTCCGAGTTCGTGGATGACAGCCGTAACGGTATACACCGCGAACTCGAATATCCTGCCGGTTGCCGCATAATAGAACCCCAGCGCAAAAAACAGCGGATGAACGCTTAATTTAATGCCTATACCGCCCATACCACGGCGTTATCGGATACGGTGTAATCGGTTATAACCGCACCGTCCTCGCCCTTAAAGCACATGGTAAAATCGGTTTCGCCCGCATAGCCCACGGGTATGGTGCCGTATACGGGGTCGCCAACCTGAGAATATACAAAGTCAAGCCCCGTTATAACCGAAGAAAAGTTTTCGCTGTGCGCTATTTCAACGGTATACTTTCCGTCCTCGGAGGTATATACCGCCGCCACCTCGCCTTCGCACGGGGCGTATACGCTGCCCGCCGCGGGAAGGGTCATCACGCCGTTCTCTACCACGGGCGCGGTTTCGCCTTCATAGTTTACTACGGGCGCAAATTCTCCGTACAGCCGCTCGTCTGCCGGCTCTTCCGCCGTGTTGCCGCCGAATATGCTCTGCATAACCGCGTTTATCCCGCTTTGCGGATAGAACGCGCCGGTCAGGAATATCACCGCAAGCAACACACCCACTATCACAAGTTCCGCCGTTACCACGGAGAAAGTAAGTTTTTTCCTTTCCTTTCTGACCGCCGGCTGCTCGGTTACCACGGGTATACCGGTATGTACCGCTTCCGCAGGTCTGTATTCGGGCGCCTCATGCTCGGGCTGCTTCTCGGGCGCGTAATTTTCGGCGGCGTCCGCTTCCGCCGCCGAATTTACCTTTTCCAAAAGTTCGCGCTTCACCTCTTCCGGATCGCTGCGGCGCTTGCGCGTCTTTTTCTTCTTGACCGGTTTATAGGTTATGTTGCAGGTGTTAACGGGTATTTCCAGCATGGTTGCATACTGTAATTTTTCGTTCATAAACGTACCTCCATTTTTCGTCGTCCATAAGTATATATGCCCGAAAACAATGCAATATGACTTAAAAATTACGCCCGCCCGAATAAGTTTTATAAAGTTTTTTCGGGTTTCGACAAAATAATGCCGCTCGCCCGCGCTTTCCCCATAACGCGCCAAACCCTGTGCGGGTTTTGCCCGCCGGTTCTTAACACTCCGCCATATTTAAAAATTTTGCAAAAAAGAGAATTTTTATCAGCGTTGCTGTTAAACTATGATTTAATCCTATATTTATGATAGAATGAATGCAATATTTACCGAAAAGTACAATAAGGAGCTAACTATTGAAAAGTCAAGCGAAAAGTCAAAGAAATCATAAAAATTTTTGGAGAAAAAAAGTGCATGACAAAAAAGCGGAGTAACCCGCTTGC
>CASELQ010000045.1 GCA_949288785.1 uncultured Eubacteriales bacterium
TGGAAACAGGAGGTATTGGAGTACATAGACGAAAAGCTGTCGCAAACATGGTCGCCCGAACAGATATCCAATACGCCGTGCGGAATGAAGATGCCGTCGTTTAAGACAATATACCGTTGGATAGACGAAAGGTATTTGCGTTCCACTCTGAAAAACCTACGGAGAAAAGGGAAAACCCGTAAACGCATGGGCAACGGCGGAAGGTTCACGACGGGGAAAAGCATACGCAAACGGGATAAAAGCGTATACAGCCGCAAAGAGTTCGGGCATTGGGAAGCGGACACGGTGGTATCGGGGCAAGGGAAAAGCAAAGCATGCTTTGCCACGCTTGCGGAAAGAAAAACGAGATATTATATCGCGGTCAAGATCCCGGACAGAAAGGGAGAAACGATGGCGAAAGCGATAATTTGTGCACTTTCAGGATTTCCGAAAGAAGCGGTAAAGACGATTACCTGCGACAGAGGCAGCGAGTTTGCATGTTGGAGAGAAATAGAGAAAGCCTTAAAATGCGATATGTACTTTGCCGACCCGTATTGTGCCTGGCAGAAAGGTACGAACGAGAACCTGAACGGACTTCTACGTGAATTTTATCCCAAAGGCAGAAACCTTTCCCGAGTGAGTCCTGCAACATTAAAAAAGAACCTGGCGTTAATTAACGCCAGGCCCAAGAAAGTTTTTCATTACCATACTCCGCAAGATTTGTTTGAACTAAATCTCTCCTACTGTTGCGCTTAACTTGACAATTTATCGTGCTGAAAATGCTTTGAAACAGACGTAAGAAAGTGTGTTTCCATATAAGTTGAACACTTGATTTTTACCATCAGATTAGGACAATCCGTTGAAACACTTGACAAATGTGAAATTTGTGTCTAAAATATAATTGAATTATAGATTAGTCGTAAAGGTGGTATTATGTATATCAACAGAAATATAGAGTCGGTGTTATTGAAGCGGGCAAAGAATAGCAGATGTATTCTTGTTACAGGGGCAAGGCAGGTTGGTAAGTCAACATTGCTTAAAACGTTATTTTGACGATAAGCTCTTGCTGAGCACGGCAATTGAAGATCCGAAACTTTTTATAAAGAATCTTCCTAAACCGTCCATCATAGACGAAGTACAATATGCATCGGAATTATTTCCGTATATCAAGATAGAGTGTGACAAGCCCGATATGTACGAGAATTATTATTTGACAGGTTCTCAGCAAATGAGTTTGATGTCAAAAGTTCAGGAATCGCTGGCAGGCAGAATATCCATTTTGGAATTGCAGGGATTATCGTTGCGTGAACTCGGTGGCATAAAATTCAACAAACATTTTGTTCCCACGGAAGAGTATATATCGGAAAGAGAACTTTACTTAAAGCCATATAATAACCTTTGGCAGATGATACATCGCGGTATGTATCCCGAAATAAACGTCACCGAACGTGAGTGGCTGGACTTTTATTCATCCTATGTGAGAACATATCTGGAGCGGGATATCAAAGAGGAGATCGAAATAAAGGATACAATCGCGTTTACAAGATTCCTTTCAGCCGTTGCTGCAAGGACTGCGCAGATGCTGAATTATGCGGCAGTGGCGCAGGAGGTCGGCGTGACGCAGGCAACAATAAAGAATTGGATATCTGTGTTGGAAAGAACCGGAATCATATTTATATTACAGCCGTATTATTCGAGCCATTTAACAAGGGCGATAAAGACGCCGAAACTGTATTTCAGGGATACCGGACTTGCTTGTTATCTGTCCAAATGGAACAGTGCGGAAGCTTTGGAACAAAGTGCGGTTGCGGGAAATATGTTTGAGACGTTTGTAATTTCTGAGATATTGAAGTCTTTCAGTAACGAAGGGAGTGACTATTCGTTTAATGTGTTTTATTACCGTGGTAAAGATAAAAAACGTACAAAAGAAAACGGGGAACTGATTAAAGAAGAAAGCGAAATCGATTTAATTATAGAGGAAAACGGTGTATTGTATCCCATAGAAATTAAAAAGAGTGCCAATCCCAATAAAGCGATGGCGTCGGCGTTTGACGTATTGGATAAGGATGTGGAAAAGAAAAGAGGAATGGGTGCGATCGTTTGTTTGTATGACAGTAAACTATATCTTGCAGACGACTTAGTGGTTTTGCCGATAGAGTATATTTAGACTTGATGTGCTTTTAGATTGTGATTTTGAAAATAAAAGTTTTTGACTAAAAGAGGTGGGTAAATGTACAGTTCCGAAATCAGAATAAACTATATATCGGATTAATTAAAAATTTTCCGAAGTGAGTGACCATTGAAGTGACACAGCCTTACAGGCAAATATCAAGAACCCCCGCAAGTAATTGTAAAAACCTGAATAGAGAGCAAAATATGTCTTAAATTATGCGCGCAAGGTAAAAGCCCTGCGCGCATAATTTTATGCTTTAATACCAAAAAATTTTTCTCTGAAACTACAAGGAATAAGCCCGGTTGGATACCGAACTCGTTACCGAACGGTTTAATTTTTTTGTCCAAACCTTGGGGGTGCCTTCGAACTATTAAGGCGGAGTGATTTATGTTATAACTTATACCTGCGAAATTTATCTTTAAGTTATCCGGTTTAACGGAGTTAATGCGGCAGAAAGAAAAAATTGTTAAATTATTCATTGAAATTCCGCAGGTATTGTGTTATAATAAAAGAAAAAAATTCCGCGCCCGGCATTAAGCGTGAAAAAAGAGGAAAACAATGATTTATTCTGTGGGAGAGATCCTCGCCGATATGGTAGGGGATAAAAAGGACGGCAAACTTACATTCGGCGCGTTTTGCGGGGGAGCACCGTTCAACGTGGCGGTTAACGCCAAACAGGCGGGCGCCAAAGCGGGCTTTTTGGGCAGAGTGGGTAAAGACCCCGTGGGAAGATTTTTGGCGGCGGAAGCCGAAAAAGCCGGGCTGGACCGGCTGGATATCCAGACGGATGACGAGCGGAACACCACGCTTGCATTCGTTACGCTCACGGAGGGGGAGAGGGACTTTGCTTTTTACCGCCACGATACCGCGGACTATCATATAGATACTTCCGCGCTGGACTTTTCGTCCGTGCGGGATCTGAATACGGTGCACATCGGTTCGCTTATGCTTTCCGAAGATGCGGGGAGAGCGGTTGCCGCGGACGTTTACAACAAGGCGAGAGCGGCGGGCAAAACGGTGAGTTTCGATGTTAACTTCCGTATGGATATATATAAAGATTTTACCGAGGCGGTAAAGGCTTGCGAACCGTATGTGAACGGTGCGGACATCGTAAAATTTTCGGACGATGAGATAAAAGCTTATACCGGGACAGACGACGTAACGGGCGCATTAAAGCGCGTTTGCAGGGAGGGCGCCATAATATTGGTAACTCTCGGGAGCCGCGGCAGTATGTATTATTACAACGGTAAAAGCGGCACGGTGCCCACCGAAAAAGTAAAGCCCGTGGATACGACGGGCGCGGGAGACGCGTTTTTTGGAACCTTTCTTGCCGTAATGGACGGAGCGGCGTGGAATACGGAAAACATAGAAAACGCGCTTATAAAAGCAAATAAAGCGGGTGCCGCCGCCACTCAGTTTAAGGGAGCGATAAAATTATGAACGATATAAAACAATTAGTCCGCCGGCCTTTGTTTTTTGAAAGGAACAGGGTATACCGTATATATAAAGGCGGAAAGACGTATAAAGCGCTGTTCGGGGACGGGTTTGACGACGGGACCGACAATATGTTTCCCGAGGAATGGATAGCAAGCAGGGTCAAGGCAATCAACCCGAGATATTTCGGTAAACGGGACGGGGTATCCGTAATAAAGGGCACAGATTATTTTTTTGACGATTTATTGAATGATTACGGCGCGGAATTGCTGGGAGGGCGCAAATATGACTGCCTTGTCAAGTTTTTGGACAGTGCGATAAGGCTGCCCTTTCAGGTGCACCCTACTAAGGAGTTTTCAAAACGGCACTTCAAAAGCGAATACGGAAAGACCGAGGCATGGCTTGTAGTGGCGGTAAGACCGGGCGCCAAACTGTATTTCGGGTTCAAGGATAAAATAACCGAGGAACAGCTTTCCGTACTTGAGGAGCGGAGCGAAACGGAAAAGGACATAATGGGCGGGCTTTTGCAGGGGGTAGAGGCAAAGCCCGGCGATATATGGCTGATAAAGGCGGGGCTTATTCATGCGATAGGCGCGGGCTGTACCATAGTTGAAGTACAGGAGCCGACCGATTTTACCATTCAGCCCGAAAGATGGTGCGGAGACTATCACATATCATATGAGGAGGAATATATAGGGCTTAAAAAAGAGGTTGCGCTCGGCGCGATAAATTACGATATTTACGGCGCGGCGGCAAGGGAGTTTGCAAAGGTAACTCCCGAAACGGTGATCGATACGCCGGAATATAAAAAAGAAGTCCTGATATCTTATAAAGACACGCCGTGTTTTGCGGAAAACCGGCATACCGTTAAAGACGGCGGCGAGTTTGTAATGAATTATGCGCCGTGCGTTTACATCTGTACGGCGGGGGAAGCCGTAATTAAGGGCGAAAACTATGAAAGGGAAATATCAAGAGGCAGTTATTTCTTTTTGCCTTACGCCGCGGAAAACAGGTTCAGAATATGCGGCAGGAAATACGCCGAACTCATAGAATGCCTGCCGAGCAGACAGTAAAACGAACGGGTTAATTTGCGTGCCTGAATTTTGTCCGTGCGCAAATTTTCAGCACCGAAAAAAAGGATAAGGAAACATTCAGCCGTCAAAATCAGGATCCGTTCGGTTTTGTTCGGGGGGGGGCGTGTTATTTTTAACAGAAGCGTCCGACGAGTCCATAATGTCATAATCTTTCATGTGGTCGCGGCGGTATTTGGCGGGCGAAGAACCCACTTTGTCCTTGAATCTTTTATAAAAATTAGGATAGTCGGCAAAGCCGACCTTTTCGGCAATCTTATAAGCCGAAAGGTTTGTGTTCAAAAGTAAATTCATTGCGGCGCCAATCCTCACGTTGATAAGGTATCTGTGAGGAGTGATGCCGCAGATTTTTTTAAAAAGCGACGAAAAATAAGTCGGGTTTACGAATATGTGGCGGGATACGTCCGCCGTGGTTATCTCCGAATAATTGGTCCTCATGAATTCCTGCGCCTCTTCTATAAGGCGGGATTTGCCTTCGCGTTTAACGTTGTTTTCTTCGCGTAATTCGATAAAATGCAGCAGCACTTCATAAAGCAGTATGTTTGCGCGGACGAGCGAGGCAAAGGTATTGACTTTACAGCATTTAACTATTTCCCTGAATTTGGTTTCCATAAATTCCTCGTAATTACCGGCGGGGATAACGGGATTTTCCGGGGTAAACCCCGCGTGTTCGAGAATATCCTTGCACTCCGTTCCGTAAAAAGCCACGAAAAAGTAAGAATAAGGGTCGGTTTCGTCAACCTTCTGAAAATAATGCGCCGATTGCGGTATATAATAAACGTCGCCCGCCTGCAGGGTAAAATGCCGCCCGTTCAGGCGATATTCGCCTTTTCCGCGGGTGAGATATGAGAGCACGTATCGGTTTATGGGCGGACTGTTTAGCGTGTGGTGCGGATTATCTTCCACCCCCGCATGCTCCAACTTTATATCCAGCGAAAAGTTCTGTTTTATTATGAATACGTTTGTTTTTCTTTTTTTATTTATTTCTTTCATGGAAAACTCTCTTTTGCAGACCGAATCGTAAAATCGTTTATAAAACCGATTATATAATATTATATTATCTTTTCGAAAATCAGGCAAGTAAAAATAAATTTTTTTTGAAAATGCCGCAAACAACAAAATAAAGCAATGTTTTTTTTTATTTCGGCAATTGAAATACGGCTTAAAGAATGATAGCATAAATATATAAAATGCCGAAAATATATGTCGGCATGCGGGGAAACGTTTACGTTATATATTTGCTGCCCGCATAAAAAAAGGAGGTATTTATGCAGGGAAAAAAGGAGTATATCGCAGTCTTGATAGAGATTGCGGCGCTGGGGGAAGACGCGGTGCGTTGTTCCGGACCGGAGGAGTTTACGGAGGTGGATATTTATGAGAGCGATTGGGTGTAAAAGGATTGCGTTTATTTTAGTGCTTGCGGCGGCGTTTGCGGTATGCTGCGGTCTGTCTTTTACCGCCGCGGGCGCGGAAGCCCCTGCTTCTGCCGCCGCCCCGCTTGAAAATTATGAGATGACGGACGGTGCGGACGTGCGCGTGGCAGAAGATATTGAAAACTACGGTCTGCGCTTTACCGTGCGTATGCCGAAAACCGATTACGATGCCGTTATGGCGGAGAATTCGGGATACAACGACGTTGTTTTCGGCGTGCTCATAGTGCCCGAGGACTATACGGAGACGCACGGTGAGCTTACCGAAGAGAACGTATTCGGAGAAAATTCGGTTTATTATTGGGGCGAGCAGCCGGAAGACGGTAAGACGCGGATAATCAATCTCTATTCGGACGGGCTTTACGGCTCCGTGACCGAAAACGGGGCGGAATATGCCGTGCTTAAAGCTGCCATAATAGACATAAAGGACAACAACCGTGCCCGCCCGTTTATAGGTATGGGATATGCAAGCTATACGGACGGCGAGGGTGCGCAGCATTACGTTATGCTGCCCGGCGTTACCCGCTCCGTGGCGCAGGTGGCTGCCGCCGCGCTTGACGACAGCGAAAATGGTTACACCGACGAACAGATTGCCAACATTACGTCTTTCACTCAGAACCTGCCGTTCAGGCTTAACCTGTTGCGGGACGGAGAGGCAATGGAAGAAACAGCCGCCGCGGCCGTGAAAGCGGAAATTCTGAGCGGTGTTTCGGACTATGCGGGCGGAGAAACGCTCGATATATCCGCGGCTGCGCAAAGTGCCAAACCCGATTATTTTTGTACGGTTTCCGACAGCGGCAGCGTTTTAAGCGCCGAGATCCCCCTTTCGGGAGCGGCGGAATTTACGGTGAATTATTCTTCTGCGTCTACGGGGAATATAGTAGCGCCTTGGCAGTACTGGGTGGATCACACTGCGGAGAGTACCGCGGACAGCCTTAAATTCAGCCCCGAGTTCACGCAAGGACTTATCGACAACAAACTCCTGGAAATGAATATAGAAATGCGCCTTTCCAAGTGCCAGATAAGTTCGCAAAGTGAATTCCGCCTGTATATCAGAGACGTTTCCGTTCCCGAAGATGAGGAAGGTTACAGGATAGACCTCGGCGGCGGGGTATACAGCGTATCGGAAGAGTTTTCCACTCTTACCGTAAATCTGCCTTTCGCCATAGACGAGGG
>CASELQ010000046.1 GCA_949288785.1 uncultured Eubacteriales bacterium
GTAGCTCCACAATGAACAAGGTGCCTAAAGGGCGCCTTTTTCATTGTGGAAACTATAGCGGGAAACGGACTGTCAGGTCGGTGATTAACAAAAAAGGGGCCCCCGGAAAAAGGCGCGTCGCATAGGACGGGCAGATATTGCGCATTTTTGGTAAGCGCTGCCCGCTACATCAGCGGGTACCTTTTTTCTATATCGTAATTTAGTATGGAGCTTCTTAATTCGGGGCAGCGCTGCAAAATTTCCAGACATTCCACGTAAGCGTAAGTCTGCCCGCGGCAAAAATCGTTTACGGGTCTGTTTTCCCGTTCGTAAAGTTCATAGAGCGCAAGGTGAATGGCGTCGATAAGATTTAATACGGTCTTAAAAAGCTCTGTCATTTTTTCTCCTTTGTAAAACGTGATATATGTCTGCCTTTTTGCGGCGTTAAAACCTGATACATTATACCGCAGAATTTTGACCCTGTTCGGCAAGAAATTTACCGCGCGGCCAATGAAAAGAAAAAACAGCCTTGGCGCTTTGCCGCGGTATATATATCGCGGCAAAGCGCGGAGAATAGCCGAATTTTTGCATAATAAAACTCCGCCGGCAGGTTAAAACGCGCCCGTAAAGCCAATATCAATTGACTTAACATCAAAGTTGTAGTAATATATAATATAAAAAACGAACCGTAAAGGCGGGCGGCAGCGCCCGTTCTCCGTTATGCTTATCGTGCCCGGCGTAAAAGTTTTTCCGCCAAGGAGGGCAAAGGCAGAGCGGCTTTACGGTTTTTTGGGCGCGGCGTGCCCGGAACAGGATGGCGACAGATGAAAATAACCGAAATAATAAAGGGAAAAAAGCCCAGTCTTTCATTCGAAGTGTTTCCTCCGAAAACGTGGGACAGGTTTGAAAGCGTACTTAAAGCGGCAACCGATATTGCCGGAATAAACCCCTCTTATATGAGCGTAACTTACGGCGCGGGCGGCGGAACTTCCGATTATACCGCGGCGATATGCAATGAGCTCGGCGGCTTAAAGCGCAGGGTACGGAAAACGTGCTTGCCCTCCGCGGCGATATCCCCGCGGGGGCGGATATAAGTAAAATTCACTACCGCCACGCCAGCGAACTTATAGGAGAGATAGTGCGGTTCGGCGGTTTTTGCATAGGCGGCGCCTGCTACCCGGAGGGGCACCCCGAAAGCGCTAACGCCGCCGCGGACATAGAGGGGCTTAAAATCAAGGTGGAAAGCGGCTGCGAGTTTCTTACCACCCAGATGTTTTTCGACAACAACATACTGTATAACTTTCTTTACCGGCTCATGTGGGCGGGGGTGAACGTGCCCGTGGTGGCGGGCGTTATGCCGGTAACCGCCGCCGCCCAGATAAAAAGGCTGTGCGCCATATCGTCCTCGGCGCTGCCCCAGCGGTTTATAAGGATCGTGGACCGATACGGGGACAATCCCGCGGCAATGAAACAGGCGGGCATTGCTTATGCCACCGAACAGATTATAGACCTTTTTGCAAACGGCATAAACGCCGTGCACGTCTATTCCATGAACAAGCCGGACGTGGCGAGGGCAATAAAACAGAATCTTTCGGAGATACTGTCTTGAGCGCGGCGCAATATTTTTATTCCGATATAAAAAGTACGGAACTTACGGTGGATCCGCGCGAACTGTGCGCCCGCTTAAAGGCGGAAAACGGGTTTAAAAACAATATCCTCGAAAGATGCCGCAAGCGGCTTTTTAAAGAGATGACCTGCGCATATTCCGCCGTGAGAACGGACGTCGTATATACGGGCGAAAACAAACTGGACTTAGGGTTCGGGGAGATAGAGAGCGGGGACCTTTGCCGTGTGCTTTCGGGCGTTAAGGAAGCGTTTATATTCGCCGTTACGCTGGGGCACGGGGCAGACCTGCTCATAAACCGCCTGGCGGTAATGTCCCCCGCGGAACATTTTATAACGGACGCGCTTGCTTCCGCCTATGCGGAGGCTGCGGCGGACTTTGCGGAGAACGCCCTTAAAAGCGGGCTTTTGTGCACGCCGCGGTTCAGCCCCGGGTACGGGGACCTTCCCCTTTCGGTGCAGGCGGGCGTGCTCTCTTCGGTGCGGGCGGACAGAACCCTGGGAATAACTCTTTCGGCGGCAATGCTCATGTCGCCCAAAAAATCTATCACCGCGATAATGGGGATAAAAGCATGAACGGAATTTTAAAGGCAATACGGGAAAAGAGAATGTATTTCGACGGCGGCTACGGCACCGTGTTTCAAAAGCAGGGGCTTAACCCGGGCGAGCCGCCCGAAAGTTTCAATCTTTCCGCGCCCGAAAAGGTAATAAACCTGCACAGGGCGTATATAGAGGCGGGCAGCAACTTTATAACTACCAACACCTTCGGAATATCCCCCGTAAAATACGAAAATTACGCGGAGATGGCTGCCGCGGCGGTAGACCTTGTAAGGCGGGCTGCCGAGGGCAGAAAAGAGGTGTACGTCGCCTTCGACATGGGGCCCACGGGCGGGCTGCTGCAACCATTCGGGGACATACCGTTCGAAAGGGCGGTAAACGATTACAGGCGGCTTGCGCGCGCCGGCGCGGAGGCGGGCGCCGACCTTATAATTATAGAGACGATAAGCGACTGTTACGAGACCAAGGCGGCGCTGCTCGGCGCAAAGGAGGGGTGCGACCTTCCCGTTTTCGTTACGAACGCTTACGGCAGGGCGGGGAAACTTATGACGGGCGCCGACCCCGCCGGCATGATCGCCATGCTCGAGAGCATGGGGGCGGACGCGGTGGGCATGAACTGCTCTTTCGGCCCCGACCTTATGCTGGAGGCGGCGGACAGGTTTTTGGAGGCAGCGTCCGTCCCCGTCATCATAAACCCCAACGCGGGGCTGCCGCGCGTTATCGGCGGCAGCACCGAGTACGATATTTCGGCGGAAGAGTTTGCGGACTACATGGCAAAACTCGCCTCAAAGGGGGTGCACATACTGGGCGGGTGCTGCGGCACCACGCCCGAGTATATCCGCCGCACGGTGGAAAGGACGGCGGATATTCCCTTTATCCCCCCGACAAAAAAGGAAGACACGGTAATATCTTCCTATTCGCGCACGGTGAGTTTGAGCGGCGGACCCGTAATTATAGGGGAGCGCATAAACCCCACCGGCAAGCCCGCCATGAAACAGGCGCTTAAAACGGGAGATTTCGACTATATATTGAACGAAGGATTAAATCAGGCGGACGGAGGCGCGCATATTCTCGACGTGAACGTGGGCGTGCCCGGCACGGACGAGGCCGAAAACATGCTCAAAGCGGTTACCGCCTTGCAGGAAGTTACCAACCTGCCCTTGCAGATAGATTCTTCCGACGTGCGCGCCTTGGAGTGCGCCATGCGCGCATACAGCGGAAAGCCGCTCATAAACTCGGTGAACGGCAAAAAAGAGAGCATGGAGCGGGTGTTCCCGCTGGTGAAAAAGTACGGGGGCGCGGTGATAGCGCTCACCATGGACGAGGCGGGTATTCCCGCCACCGCCGAGGGGCGGGCAGAGATAGCCGAACGGATAATAAAGTGCGCCGAAGAATACGGTATAGATAAAAAAGATATTATAGCCGACCCGCTGTGCCTTGCCGTTTCGGCGGAGCCTTTGGCGGCGGAAGTTACGCTGCGGGCTATAAGGCTGTTAAAAGCGCGCGGAATAAGGACCAGCCTCGGCGTATCCAACGTATCGTTCGGGCTGCCCGCAAGGGAAAAAATAAACGCGGCGTTCTTTGCCGCCGCGCTGGAAAACGGGCTGGACTGCGCCATTATAAACCCCTTTTCCGCGCCCGTTACGGACGTGTATTACGCCTACCGAGCCTTGCACGGCAAGGACATGATGTGCGCCGATTACATTTCTTACGTTACCGGGAAGGATTCCGGCGAAAGGGAGTCTGCGGGGGCGGACAGCCTTGAACAGGCGGTCATAAAAGGGCTTAAAGAGGCGGCGCAAAAGAAGGCGGAGGAACTGCTTTCGGGGCTGCCGCCGCTTGAAGTGATAAACGGGCACATAATACCCGCGCTTACGGAAGTGGGCAGGCAGTTTGCGGATAAAAAGATATATCTTCCGCAGCTCTTAATGAGCGCGGAGGCGGCCGTGGCGGCGGTGAACGCCGCTAAAAAACACTTTGCCCCTGGCGCGGCGGACAGGAGTAAAAAGGTAATTCTCGCCACCGTAAAGGGAGATATTCACGATATAGGAAAGAACATAGTAAAGGTGCTCTTGGAAAGCCACGGGTTTACCGTATATGATCTCGGGAAGGACGTGCCGCCCGAAAAGGTGCTTGAAAAGGTGAATGAAACGGGGTGCCGCCTGGTGGGGCTTTCCGCGCTTATGACCACCACCGTGCCCGCCATGGAGGAGACCATAGCCCTGCTTAGAGAACGGGCGGAGGGGGTAACGGTTATTGTCGGCGGCGCGGTTCTGACCGAAGATTATGCACAAAACATAGGGGCGGACGCCTATTGCGAGGACGCCATGGCAACGGTGCGTTTCGCGCAAAGGTATTACGGCGAAAAAGAGTAATTCCCTTTTTCTGTCCGTAATGCGCGGGGATATATCGGGGCTTAGCCCGTAGCGTGTCGGAAATATCATGCGAAAATAAATAAAAATTACGGGTGCGGCGCAAAAAAAATTGCGCCGCACCCGCTTTTTAACCTTATTTTAACCGTTATATAACTTAGTTTAAACCGACAGGCGGTATAATTTTTAAAAAGACAAAAAACGAGAGAACAGCGATCATGAGAATAGAATACGACCTGCCCAAAAAACCTCAGCCCGTCTACAAGCCTTTGCGCGCTTTTTTAAAGTTGTTCGTGCGAAAGACCAAGGTGATAACCCTCGGCGCGCCCGCGGAAAACAAGTGCCTTTATTTATCCAACCACGCCAACAAGACGGGGCCTTTTTTGGTGGACATGTTCTTTCCGCTTTACAGCGTTAAGTGGGGCGCGCACGAGATGCTGGGGAACTATTCTTCCCGCCGGGCGTATCTGAGGGACGTTTTATACATACAGAAGAATAAGACGGGCAGAAGGACGGCGGCATTTAAAGCCTTTTTCGAGGCGTTTTTTTCCGGGTTTTTCTACCGCGGCATAAAGGTGCTGCCCACCTATCAGGACGTAAGGCTCATGCACACGGTCAAAAAGAGCGTGGACGTGCTTGCCGAAAACATTCCGCTCATCATTTTTCCCGAAAATTCCAACGACGGGTATTTCGACCTGCTTACGGAATTTATGCCCGGGTTTGTGGCGGTGATGCAGGCATACAGGAGAAAATTCGGCGAGGACATTCCCGTAAGACCCATGTACATACACCGCAAAAAGCGCATAATGGTGATAGGGGAACCGGTGTGTTTGCAGGAGTTTGTTTCGCTGGGCATGGATAAATACGAGATAGCCGAGGCCATGAAAAACCGCGTGAACGAACTTTATACCCGCATAGCGAGCGGCGAATTCGATAAACTGCCCCACGGCGCCGTAGTAAAGGGAGAAGCCCCGGCAAAAGAGGGCAGAATGTGCGCGGAGATGTGAGTTTATGCGGGCTTTTGCCCGCCGGCTGCATGCGTTTCGTGATAAAAGAATTGAGTAAATAATTCGTGATAAAAAATGGAGTAAATAAAACGGCTGAATAAAAAACGGGCAAGTATATATAAAACAGAAAGAAAAGAAATCTGCGCCGCGGCAAAACCTGCCGCGGCGCCGTAATGTCGTTCTCTAATGTCGTTCTCTGCAGTGACCGAATTAAAATCCGAACCTTGAAGCTCGTCAAGGGTAATGGTTTTCGTATCGTTTTTGTAGTTCAGAATGAGTTTTGCGTGGTCGTCGTAGAGGTAAATGGCATTTACAAAGCCGTCAATCAATGCCTGCTTTGCTTCCCGCGTGGATAAATCTAATTGTCTGAACTTATAAATCGCAAAGGCAATTTGGTCTGTCGTGAACAGCGGCGTTTTGATTTGCTCCTGTATGAGCGCGATTTCCTGTTGCTTTTTGGTTTCTTCCAGCTCTTTCAAGCGTTTTGCCGACGACTCCGAAACAAAGCCTTGCTCGGCTGCCTCAATCAGATTGTGTATGCGCTTCTGCGTTTCGGCTATCTGTTCTTCCAGCTTGGGAATATAGGTGTTTTCGGCGAATTGCAGCTCGTAAATGCGTTCTACAAGCTCGTCAATCGCCTTTTCGTCCTCTAAAAACTGCATTATGCGCTTTATGACAGCGTTTTCTATCTTTTCTTTGGCAATGGGCTTTTTCTTGCATTTCTTCTTGCGCGAGTTCACGCATTTGTAATAGCGGTAGGTCGTGTTGGTGTGACTCGTTCCACTCTCGCCGTTCATTATCGCACCGCAGTGACCGCAAAAAAGTTTTGTGGTGAGCAGGTAGTCGTCCTCTGCTTTGTGGCGCGAAGGGGCTTTCTTGTTCTTGACAAGCATTTGCTGCACTTTCTCGAACAGCTCCTTGTCCACGATTGCAGGCATAGAGTCGGGAATTGTTACTTCGCCGAAATGATATTCGCCTATATACTTCCGGTTTGAAAGCATACGCTGTATCGTGTTAAAGGTAAATTCTTTCCCACGCGAGTTGGTCAAACCTTTTGCGTTCAAAATGTCCTTAATCTCTTTCATTGTCTTGCCGTCGGCGTAAAGCTGGAACACCTCGCGCACGATGAGGGCAGCGGGCGGGTCAATTTGGTAGTGCCTGTCGCTGTCAACCGTATAGCCGAACGTGCAGGTTCCGCCGTTTGCCTTGGCTTTCAATGCGTTCTCCGTCAAGCCGCGCTTAACCTTTTCGGCGAGTTCTATGGAGTAGTACTCCGCATAGCCTTCTAACCGATAAAATGGACATAATATCGGTTAGAGAGGAAAGTTTGATTAGAGTACGGAATTTACGTCTATCTTGTAAAAGATATAGACTTCCTGCGGTTTTCACCGTTTCTTTGCCGCCAATTATAATCTTCTCGAATAGAGATAAGCACATTTCGCGGGTGAGTTTCGGTTCTTTGCAATACTTCTTTAATCTTCGAATAAATTCATCTACGTCCGTTTTTACCTGTGCGACTTCTTCCAAGCCTTGCGTAAGAGCAACAATCTTCTCTTTGAGTTCGGTCTGTTCCGCCGTGTACTTTTCTATGAGTCTTACGCATACGCTTTCGGGAATCTTTCCGCTTACTTTTTCTTCAAACGCCGTTTCGACGAGTTTATCCAGTTCTTTTGCCCGCTTTTCCGCTTTTTTCAGTTCTTTTCTTACTTCGGTTTGGTTTTTATCCGCAAGAGAAGCTTGCCGTTCAAGGTATCTGCGCTTAAATTCCGCTTCGTGTCCGAGAATCTTTTCAGCTTTCTCGGCGATATCCTGCATAACAAGTTTTTCAAGAACGGGAACACTAATAAAATGGCTGAAACAAGCAGAAGACCCGCAACGCGACCTTGTTCCGCAGTTAAAGTTGAAATACGGAATATCTTTCGGCATATTCCACCCAAGCCGCATTTTTTGTCCGCAGTCCGCACAGAACATTAATCTGTACTGACGGAAGATTCCACCTCTTTCACTTTGTCCCATAATTCTTTGGAGATGATCGGTTCGTGTGCGTTTTCTATCACGATCCAATCTTCTTTGGGACGCCGTTGCCACTTATGGTTCTTATAGGATATAGTGGTCGTTCTATGTTGCGCCAAGTTTCCGATGTAAGCGGGATTATCCAAGAGAGTCCTTAATACCGAAGTGTTCCATAAATGCCATGAGGCGGGCATGGAAGTTACGCCCGTCTTAGATAGCCTGTAATCGTTTGGCGTCAAGACCTTTTCTGCGTTCAAAATATCCGCGATCTTTCTCGGAGTCATTCCGCTCGCCCGCATTTCGAATATCCGTCTTACAATCGGCGCGACTTCTTCGTTTACTTGCAGAGTCCGTTTTTCGTCCTTGCCTATGGTGTAGCCGTAGGGAGGATGCGACATTCCGTTCTTGCCGTTCTTTGCATTCTTTACCCGTACCGTGCGAAGCTTCTTGCTTGTCGATGCTGCCCACCATTCATTGAATACGTTG
>CASELQ010000047.1 GCA_949288785.1 uncultured Eubacteriales bacterium
TCCCGCGGCATAACGTATTTTAGCCGCCTTTGTGGCGATAAGGGTCTGAAAATTTATTATGTTCAGCAACGCCGTCTCCACGAGCTGCGCCTGCATTACGGGCGCGCGCACCGTTAAAATGGGTTCCCCGGGGAATACCACGGTGCCTTCCGGCACGGCATACACGTCGCCCGTGAAGGAAAAATCTTTCAGATATTCCAAAAACTCACGCGAAAAGATATTAAGACTTTGCAGGTACTCTATCTCTTCCTTGCCGAATTTCAGGTTGAGTATATAGTCTGCCGCCTGTTCCAAACCGCACGCAATAGAATAAGTTATCATGCCGTTCTGGCGGAAAAACACGTCGAACACGGCGATTTCGTCCTTTCGGCTCTCTTTAAAATAGCCGTTCATCATAGTGAGCTGATACAGGTCGGTAAGTAAAGTAAGATTTCTTTTATCCATTTGAACCGTTGCCACTGTTATCCTTGAAAGATTTTATTTTAGGAAGTTCTTTTTCGGGCTCGGCAGCTTCCGCCGCCTCTTTATCCGGCGATTTGTTGAGCGCAATGTCTTCCGTGCGGTTGCCGTTATATATAACGCTGAGTATTCCGAATATAGCCCACACCACGGGCACGATTATAAAGCCTATCCACCACTTATCGCCCACCGTCATGGCGATGGCGTAAATGAGCGCAAGCCCTATGAGCAGAGCGCTTATAAAGAAAAACCATACCGATTTTTTTGCAAAACCCATTGCCATGCACAAGACGCCGAAACCGATAAAAATACAGAATAAAAAAGTAAGTATGGGGTGCAGCCATATATCCCACGGCACAAACGCGTCGCACAGTGTGATGACCAGCGAAACCATCAAAATCAATATAGACACTATCCCTATAATTACCCGCTGTTTTTTAAGTTTCATTTTTCCCTCCTCCGATATATGAAAGTATAACATAATTTTTGATGTTTGTAAATAAAAAAAGCCGTTTAAGAATTTAAACGGCAGAAAAATAAATTATTTAATCGCAATTTTTCGCACGGATATTTCCGCGCACGGCAATCGTGCCTATATAAAGACAATTATCCGTTCTGTTCGCTTATTTTTAAGATTACTTCTTTAAGCGCCCCTGCCACGCGTTCGTTAAGTTCCCTGTCACGGCTTTCCGCCATTATCCTTATTTTGGGTTCGGTGCCGGAAGCCCTTATCATAAGCCTGCCTTTGCCGGCAAGGACTGCGGCGTATTTGGCTACCGCGCGCCCCAGCTCTTCGCTGTTGATAACGCGGAACTTATCCGCCACAACTACGTTTACGTTCACCTGCGGATACGGCGTTACGTCTATAGCCTCCGAAAGCGTTTTGCCCTCTTCGATAAGCATATCGGTAAGGACTATCGCGGTGAGTATTCCGTCTCCCGTGGTGGCTATGTCTTTGAGAATGATATGCCCGCTCTGTTCTCCGCCCAGAGAATAGCCGTTCTCTATAAGCTTTTCAAGCACATATTTGTCGCCTATGTCGGTGCGCACCATGTTTATGCCGAATTTTGCAAGTTCGTGCTCCACCGCCATGTTGGTATGGCTTGTGCCCACCACCGTATTTCCTTTAAGTCTGCCGGAATTTTTCAGATGTTTTGCCAACCCGCATATTATCATGTCCCCGTCAAATATGCGCCCGTTTTCGTCCACCGCGATAACCCTGTCGGCATCCCCGTCAAAGGCAAACCCGAGATCCGCCTTGTAACGCAACACCTTTCTTACCAGGTTTTCGGGGTATACCGCTCCGCATCCGCGGTTGATGTTAAGCCCGTTTTCCACGCAATTGGCGGCTATCACTTTGGCGCCGAGTTTTTTAAATACCTCGGGCGCAATACGGTAAGCCGCGCCGAACGCACAGTCTAAAACTATAGTCTTTCCGGCGAAACGGTGCTTTGCCGCTCCAAGCAGAAATTTCTTATACTTTTTTACGAGTTTAAAGTCCTGAACGTAAGAACCTATATCGGGAAAGTTGTTGGTTTTATCGTGGATAAAACACCGCTCTATACGCTCTTCTTCGCGGTCGCCGAGTTTATATCCTTCGCTGCCGAACACTTTAATTCCGTTATATTCTCCGCCGTTATGAGACGCGCTTATCACCACCCCGAAATCGGCGCCCGTCTTTTCTGTAAGATAAGCGACGCCCGCGGTGGGCACCACTCCCGCATCTATAACCCGGGCGCCGCCGCTCATGGCTCCGCCAGCAAGCCCCAATGCAAGATAACTGCCGGATATGCGGGTATCGCTGCCGATAAGCACAGTCGGCTTATCTTTAAGTATGGAAAGAGCGTTGCCCACTTTATACGCAATATCAAAAGTAAGGTCTACGTTTACCTTGCCGCGCAGACCGTCCGTCCCGAAAAATACTCCCATTATCTGTTTTCCTCTTTCTTTTTAAGATATTTATATGCTCTGCCGCTCTTAACTTCCTGGCGCACCCTGCCTATGGCGAAATCACCTTCGGCAAGATCCTCGGTTACGGTGGTGCCTGCGCATATATATGCGTTATCCTCTATTTTGAGCGGCGCCACGAGATTACTGTTGCTGCCTATAAAACAATTGCTGCCGACTACCGTCCTGTGTTTTTCTTTTCCGTTGTAATTAGCAAATATCACTCCGCAGCCGATATTGCAGTTTTCTCCAAGTTCCGCGTCCCCCACATAAGCAAGATGGCTTACCTTGCACCCGCTGCCTATCCGGGAATTCTTTATTTCCACGAAATTGCCTATTTTTGCACCGTCGCCCACCTCGGCGGAAGGACGCAGCCGCGCAAAAGGCCCTACCGAACAGCCCTTACCTATTTTTGCTTTTTCCGCGTGAGTACTTATAATTACGCTGCCGCTGCCTATAACGCAATCCTTTATATAGCAGCCCGGCATCACGGTAACCCCGTCTTCTATTACGGTATCGCCCTCTATACGGTTATTTTCGTAAACGGTAACGTTTTTACCTATCTTAACCGTTTTGGCAATAAACACGCTGCGCCTGCCGTATATACGGACTCCGTTCTTTTTTAAAAACATAAACATATCTCCTGTTTTACACGTTTTAATATTTTAGGGTAAAAAATTCCTTTTGTCAAATAAATTTTATGCCGGATTTTTACAAAATGTGCAGTTTTTGGGCGTATTAAACTGATTTTTAACAATTTTTTGCGCTTTCACGTTTTTAAAATTCAGGGGTAAAACAGGGCTTAAAATGCTTTTTATATCATTATATACAACACAAAACTAAAAACGTGAACGATAAAAAATGCCTTTTATCACTTAGCGGAAAATATTTTTATTTTTAAAAATTATGACCGCACCTTTGAATTGACAGGGGTTTTGCAATATGGTAAAATTATTGCAAAATATTAAGAATTATATAAGGTATAAATTATGATTGCTTTCATCGCCGCCTTAAATGACGAGGCATCCCCCGTAACCGATATATTTACGGAAAAGAATAAGACCGTGCTTTACGGAAAAACCGTTTATACGGGGAAATTTTACGGCAAAGCCGCGGTGCTTGCAATTTCCGGAATAGGAAAAGTGAGCGCGGCGCTGACCTGCCAAATCTTAATAAACGCCTTTTGCCCGGATATTATTATAAATTTCGGTTCGTGCGGCGGAGCGGACGGCACAGTTACTCCCCTTAATTATTATTGCATAGACAAGGCATGCCAATATGACTTTGACGTATCCGACGTGGACGACGTGGAGCGCGGCTACATACAGGAATATGACCGGGTGTTTTTTACGGCGCAGACAAAATATGCCGGATTTTTAAGGACCGCAACACTTGCCACCGCGGACAGGTTCACCAATAAAGAAGCAGACATTGCCGCAATAAAAAAAATGGGCTGTTCGGTTTGCGATATGGAGGGCGCGGCGATAGCGCAGGCTTGCGCCGGCTGCAACATACCTTTATATATCGTTAAAGGGATAAGCGACGTGCACGGCAGCGGAGTTCAGTACGAACAGTTTGAAAAGAATTTGAAGGCAGTTGGCGCCGGCTTTCCGGCGGTCCTGAAAAAAATTATCGAAAATGCGGGGCTGTAATGGAGATCATCACGACAGAATTAAAAAACGCCGCCACCGAATTCAATAAAAATTTTACAAGAAAACTGGTGCCGGATACAAATTATGAAATTTTAGGCGTTACCGTGCCGCAGATGAGGGCAATAGCCAAAAAACTTGCCAAAAACACCGACCTTGCACGAGAGTATTTAAACGAAAATCATAAATATTACGAAGAATGGTTTTTACACGGGCTGCTCATAGGCGAATATTGCAGGCTTGCAAGCGAAACTCTTGCCCTGTGCAAAGACTTTCTGCCGCACATAGACAATTGGGCAATATGCGACAGTTTTGCCGCAGGTTTGAAAACGGTAAAGAAAAACCGGGGGTTTTTTCTGCCGGAAGTGAAAAAGTTCACACTTTCCCCCCACCCTTACACCGTAAGGGCAGGCGTGATAATTTTACTCAGCCATTACATGGAAGAAAATTTCCTTGGCGAAATAACGGATATAATTACCGCAATAAAAAGCGGGCATTATTACGTGGATATGGGAATTGCATGGCTGCTCAGCGTTATGCTGGTCAAGTTTTACGACAATACCCTGCCGCTTTTTACTTCTCCCGCCTTTTCAAGATCGGTGCACAACAAGGCCATTCAGAAAGCCGTTGAAAGCAGAAGACTGTCCGATGAACAAAAACAGTATCTTAAAACACTTAAAATCTGACGGTGCTTTTACCGGGCGCCGCCGCAAAGGCAGACTTACCGCAGACATATAAAAATTATCGGCGCGCCGCAAAACATGCGGCGCGCCTCGTTTTACAAACATTTCTTTCAACAAATAAGCGGAACCCTATATTAAAACTTTGCTTCGGAGAGCTGCTCCCCGATATTCAGAATATGATCGCCTATACGTTCAAAATCGGTCAGCATTTCGGAATACAGAACGCACGCCTCGTCCGAACAGACGCCTTCCTGCATACGTTTTATCTGATTACTCCTGTATTCGGCGGTCATGTCGTCTATCTGCTGCTCTGCCTGCTTTATGCTTTTCAGCCCCTCTTCTCCTATCGGCTTAAACCCGTCCAATAATTTAATGGAATTGAGCGTAACATCTTTCATATTGGATATTTCCGCCCTTGCCTGTTCCGAAAAGGATATGTTTTTCTGATCCAACAGCCTGCTGTATTCGCATATATTCATGGCGTGGTCGCTTATCCTTTCCAGGTTGCCGCATATCTTGAAGTACGCCGTTGCCGAAACACAGTCCTCGGGGTTGCTTTCGTAAGCCAGAACCCTTGATATATACTTGGATATTTCGTTATTGAGATAGTCTACGTATTCCTCTTCCTGCGAGACTCCTGCAATCATTTTGGGGTTGCCCTCCAAGACGGCGTTAAAACTGTTGCTTACGTTATCCGACACCATAGCGCTCATCCTGGCCAATTCGTTGACTATGCCGTTTAAAGCAATCGCCGCCGTACCCATTCTGTATTCAGCAGAAGACTTGATCGGTTTTATATATTTCAAATACATTTCGCCCGTATGCTCCGAAGCCCGCTCCGGCAATATCTTTCTTGCAAGCTCCGCCAAAAGCCCGCCGAACGGAAGAAGAAGACAGGTTGTGGTTATATTGAACAGCGTGTGCGTTGTGGCAATCTGCAAAGAAGGATTGTCAGGGATAAGCGAAGCGATAAAGCTTGTAAGCGAAGTAAAATAACAAATTATCGTAAAAATTATTGTTCCTATAATATTGAACAAAAGGTGAATTATGGTAGTGCGTTTTGCGTTTCTGCTCATACCTATGGCGGCAAGCACCGCCGTTATGCAGGTGCCTATGTTCATACCGAAAAGAACGTAAACGGCGTTACCGTATTTCACAAGCCCGGTTGCCGCAAGAGTTTGCAAAATACCTACGGAAGCAGAAGAAGACTGTATTATGGCCGTAAATACAGCGCCCGCGAGGATACCGAGCAA
>CASELQ010000048.1 GCA_949288785.1 uncultured Eubacteriales bacterium
ACTCATAGAGCGCGGGGAAAAGTATACCGTGGTGCCGGGCGCAAGCGCCCTTACGAGCGCGCTTGCCCTTTCGGGGCTTACGGGCACGCGTTTTGCCTTTCTCGGCTTTCTGCCGGAGGGAAAGAGCGAAAGGCAAACCCTTTTTGAAAGTTATAAAAAAATAAAGACCATAATAGCTTTTTATTCCGCCCCGCACGACGTGGAGAGGGATATTGCTTCCGCATATCTTTCGCTCGGGGATATGCGGGCGGTTGCGGTAAAGGAAATAACCAAACTGCACGAAACGGTAACTTATTTTAACTTAAAAGAGGGGCTTAATGACCCGCCCCGCGGGGAGTACGTAATACTCATAGACAATACGGGGGAGCAAAACGAACTTTGTAGCCTTACCGAAAAAGAACACGTAAAATATTATATGGATGCGGGGCTCGATAAAAAGGAGGCGTTAAAGCGCGCCGCAAAGGACAGGGGGGTATCCAAATCGGCGCTCTATAAGTTTGCCGTGGATCTAAAAGACCGTAAAGAGTGAAAAGAACGTTCGCTAAAAGTTAAATCGATTTTTCTTTCCGTAGTATCGCCCGTGTTCTTTTGCGGAATATCGCAGGGTAACCTAAAATAAAAATACGTCCTTTAACTTATTTAATAAAATATATAAAAAAGTACGCTTAACGAAACATATAATAAAAACTTTTCTCTTCCCCGCCCGCCCCCGCTTTTACGGGGGCGGGCGGGGAAGAGTTTTACAAACCGAAGAGATATTTTTTTATGGGCAATATCGTTTTGTAAGCCGAAAGGTTTGAGAAAAATATATCGATAAAGACGTATTGCGACCGGAATTTTCGGTAACGGGGAGCAAGTCATTTTTTATCCGTACTGCCCAGTCCGCCCGTGCGGAGGGTGGCGGCGTCGTCATCATACGTTATGCCGTAAGGGGTGAATATTCCCTGGGCAAAGGCGCCGCCCGCTTCCACTTTCAGGGGGATATTCCCGCAGTTGGTCATCTTTATAAATATATGCCCTTCGTTTTCCGCCCCGTAATAGTCGGAATCTATTATTCCCACCGTATTGTTTAGGGTGAGCCGGTATTTAAAGCCCAGAGAAGATCGCGGGTAAATGCTCAGCACCCAGCCCTCGTCTATCTTTGCGCGCACGCCGGTGGGTATCTTCACCGTTTCGCCGGGCGCGGCGGTAAAGGCAAAGGGCGCAAAAAAATCGTACCCCGCGCTCCCTTTCGTGGCGCGGCGGGGGAGGCGGATATTTTCGTAACTTTCCGCGGGCGCGCTTTTGGCGTATTCGGTTAAGGAAACCTTTTCAAACTTTGCTACTTGTATCATTTTAATTTCTCCCTTTACGCGTGTATAAATTAACTCGGCTTTCCGCACGCGGCGGAAAAGTTTTTCAAAGTGCGCGGCTGCTTGAACGGGCAGTGCGGCTGCGCTTAAAAAATAGGTGCGGCTTACTCCTGTTTTTCCGCTGCTTTTTCGGTTTGGTTTTCCGCGGCTAAGGAAAGCAGGCAGCCGCCCATCTTTTTTGCTCTCCTGAAATACACCGCGGTGGAAACGGTCATGCTTATAAAGAGCGCCGCCGCAAAGTACGGGAATACGTTCAGCGAAAGGGCCTGCGCCAGCGCGCCGAACAAAGGCGGCATTATAAGGATGCCGATGTTTGCGGCAAGCATCTGCGAACTTATTAAAGATTGCGAGACTTCCCTGCCGAAATGTACGGGCGTTAAAAATACGAGGTTTGGAAAGGTGGGGCCGTTTCCCAAGCCTATCATCGCAATGGCAATCCCTTTTACTTCCACCGGCAGCGGGAAAAACAGCGCCGCAATTCCTATAAATACGGTGGAGTACCCTATGCAGATTATCTTTTTGTTGGAAAGTCTTGTGGCAAGCACGCCCGATAAAAACCGCCCGAGAGTCATGCCTATATAATATACGGTGAGAAACATTGCCGCCGCGCTTTCTGTGGCGCCGCCCGAACTTACGAGGTAAGTGGTGCACCAGTGGTCGCAGGTAAATTCCAGCGCGCAGGTGGAAAAGAACGCAAGCCAGCCCGCCCTTATCGCAGGGAATTTAATCATTTTCGGATATGACAGGGTAACGGGGGTAAAACTCTCCTTATCGGGTTGCAGGGTGGCGGCGCGTTTCCACAGGGGCAGGGCTAAGAGGGTAACAAAGCAGATAAACAGCTGTATATAAAAGATTATACGGTACCCGAGCCGCCAGTCCCCGTTTTCCAGCGCGAAAGAAAAAATAAAGGGGCTTAGCGCCACGCCCACGCCGTAAGCGCAGTGCAAAAAACTCATGTGGTGGGATTTAAAGCGCACGGCAACGTAGTTATTCAAAGCCGCGTCTATCGCGCCCGCGCCGAAGCCGGTGGGCACGGCGCAAACGCACAGCCATATAAGGGAATCGGCAAAGGCAAAGCCGATGAGCGCGCCCGCGGTCAAAAACGTGCTTACCGCCGCCACGGTGCCGGTGCCGAACCTGTTTATCAGCCGCGCCGAAAGAAAACTCGCAAGAGAGGTGAATATCGAAATAATAGCCGTAACAAAGCCCGAAGAGCCCACCGCAATTCCGAGGTCGGGATATAAAGCCGGCCAGGCGGAACCTATCGCGGAGTCGGGGATCCCAAGACCTATAAAGGTTATGTAAATGATTATCAGCAAAAGGGTTATCATACGGCACCTTGACTTTTTTCGGCAAAAGGGGTTTTCGGCAAAAATTCGTTTGCGAAATGCGAAATTTGTATAAACATTTTAGCATAAGGATAAAACAAAAGCAAACAACTTTCCCGAAAGAATTATAAAATGTTGACAAACGGAGAAAAATAATCTACAATACTATGAAAAGGGAAAAGTTTGCGCCGGGATCCGCCGCAAAGACTTTTTTATTTTCAGGGGAAACTTAATCGGGCGGCAGGCTGCGCGCCGAGGGCAGGAGTATAGAGGAGACCGCCCGCGAAGTGGAGAGCGCAAAGATGTATATCCATCAGTTCGGCACGGTGGACGAACTTAAATACCTTAAAATGTCCGGGAGGATATCGGCAAGCAAGGCGCTGTTCGGCACGCTTCTCAGCGTAAAACCGGTAATAATTTCCAATAAAGAAGGCGAAAACGTCTCGGTGGCAAAGGCAAAGGGGCGAATAAATGCCATACGTGCGCTGGCGGACGGGGTAAAAGAAAACTATACCGGCAGCGTTATACCCGAAATTTTTATAACGCACGCGGACTGCGCGGAGGACGCGGACAGACTGAAAGATTACATAACCGAAGATTTGCCCGGCAGCAAAATACATATAGGTTTTCTGAATCCCATAGTGGGCGCTTCGTGCGGGCCGAAGATGCTTGCGGTATATTTTTCGGGTAAAGATAAGCCGGATACCGCCGATATGTAGTCCCGCCGGGGCTGGCGGAGATTCCTTTATCCGCACCGTGGCGGCGTTCGGCGAACCTGCGGGCGGAGCGCCGAATATGATGTATGAAAGCCGTAAAAACGGGCAGGAAGTTAAGGAGGGCGTATGAAAGTATGTATATACGGCGCCGCAAGCGCTAAGGTGGACAAAAAGTATATAGAGGACTGTGAGGAACTGGGCAGAATGCTGGGAGAGCGCGGGCATTCCATGGTGTTCGGCGCGGGTTCGAGCGGGCTTATGGGCGCAACGGCGCGCGGGTTTAAGGCTGCGGGCGCGCACATAAAGGGCGTTATACCCCGCTTTTTCGAGGAGAACGGGTACGAAAGCATATTTTACGAGGCGGACGAACTTGTTTTCACCGAAACTATGGCTGAAAGAAAGAGCATTATGGAAGACTCCTGTGATGCGTTCGTGGTGGTGCCGGGCGGCATAGGCACGTTCGAGGAGTTTTTTCAGATACTTACCTTAAAGCAGCTGGGCAGACACAAGAAGGCGATAGCGGTATACAACAGCAACGGGTATTATGACTGGCTGGATAAGATGCTTGCCGCCATCATGAAAAAGGGCTTTGTGAACGAGGAATGCGCCAAACTGTATAAAACGCTCGGCACGCGGGAAGAGGTTATAGAATATATAGAAAACTATTCTTCGGACGATATAGAGTGGAGCATGCTCAAAAAGACCTGAAAAAGAGAAGATTTGCGGCATAACGCGGGGTAAAAAGTGTTGCAGCCGCTTAAAAACAATTGACATACGCGGGCAGTTCTGTTACAATATACGTGTAACTAAAAAATAACTCGAATTAACCGATATAGGTTCGTATACACGGCACGAACGTTTCTACCGCATCGCCACAGACGCGACTATTGGTAACAGAGTTTTACGATGAAAGTATTTGCTTGCGTAAACATCGGTCAGCGGGAACGGGTTTGATTTTTTCAGCCTGTTCTTTGATTTTTTTACGGGAAAGGTTTTAATGGAACTTTTAGAACGCGCTATTTCTGAAAAGGGCACTGTGCTTCCCGGCAACGTGCTTAAAGTAGGGTCTATCATAAACAATCAGATAGACATATCTTTAATGTGCGCCATGGCGGACGAGGCGTGCTCCCGTTTTAAGGACAAGGGCGTAACCAAAGTGCTTACGGTGGAGGCTTCGGGCATAGCGTTTGCGGTGCTCATTGCCGAGCGGCTGAAAGTGGACGCGGTGTTTGCCAAGAAAAGCAAAACCAGCAACGTGGAAGGGGAGGTGTATTCCGCACGTTGCTATTCTTATACTCACAGGAAAGAAAACACCCTTATAATTCCCAAAGAATATTTAGGCAGCGCCGATAACGTTCTGATTGCGGACGATTTTTTAGCCAACGGAGAGGCTGTTTCCGCACTTTTGGATATGGCAAACCGAGCGGGCGCGAGGGTAGTCGGCGCCGCGATAGCCGTGGAAAAGGGCTTCCAGGGGGGCGGAGATCGGCTGAGAGCTAAGGGGCTCGAAGTGTTTTCGCTCGCCGTGATAGACAGTATGGATGGCGGAAAGATAGTTTTTCGTAAAGATAAATAAACGCAGGGCGTCATAAACAAGCGCAGGGCGTCTGACAAACGTAAATACCGGTCTTTCGGGCGCGCTTGGCGTCGGAGCGGGGAAAAGGGCTTTGCCGCGGAGGGGCGGCAGAGGAGAGGATAACAACGGATTAAACCCGAAAGGGTATGGAGGTTATATTAAATGAAGAAACTTTTAACGCTTTTGCTTTCCGCAGTTCTTGCGGCGGCATGCTGGCATGCTGTATGGGTCTTGTCGCCTGCGGCGATAAGGAGACCGCTTCCGACGTTAAGGTAGGGCTTATCTGCCTGCACGGAGACAGTTCCACTTATGACAAGAACTTTCTGGACGCGATGAGGGAGGCGTGCGACAACATGAATGCCGACCTTGTCATAAGGACTGATATTCCGGAAGGGCAGGAGTGCCTGGAAGCCGCAAGGGAACTTGTGGACGAGGGGTGCGACGTGATATTTGCCAATTCCTTCGGCCATGAACCTTTTATGCAGCAGGCGGCGCAGGAGTTCCCGGAAGTGGAATTCTGCCACGCCACCGGAACCCGTGCGCATACTGCCGAAGAGGACAACCTGCACAACGCCTTTGCGGATATTTACGAAGGCAGATACGTTGCGGGCGTAGCGGGCGGATATAAACTTGCCGATATGGAATATAACGGCACAAATCATAAACTTCCCGCCAAGAATTATGACGACCAGGGCAACATAAAGATAGGGTACGTGGGCGCCTTTACCTATGCCGAAGTTATAAGCGGTTATACTTCCTGGTATCTTGGCGTTAAAATGGGATATGAGGCTTATTACGGCTTGAATGACCTTGAAAACGCTGTCCCCGCGAACGACATAGTAATGGACGTGCAGTTCACGGGCTCCTGGTATGACGAAACCGGCGAAAAGACGGCTGCCGAAGAGCTCATAGGAAGGGGCTGCGCTATAATAAGCCAGCATGCGGACTCCATGGGTGCGCCTACCGCCTGCGAAACTGCCGGCGTTCCCAACGTATCCTATAACGGCAGCACCGAGGCTTCCTGCCCGGACACCTTTATAATCTCTTCCAGAGTGAACTGGGTTCCCTACTACGAGTATATGATAGACTGCGTAAGGAACGATAAGGAAATTGCGGACGACTGGACGGGGGACGGCTTCGGCGCGCTTTACGGCGGAGAACAGGGCCCCGTTGCGCTCACCACTCTCGGCGCTGCCGCGGTGCAGGGTTCCGATACGATAATCCCTACCGCAAACGTTTTGCATTATGTGATAGCAAATCTTGAGATGGGAATGATGCACGTTTTCGATACCGACACCTTTACCGTTACCAAGACCGAAAGTAAGAACAAAAACGCTACCGTAGACGATAACGGAAAACTTACCGGTTATATGGCAGACGTGGATTATGACGATAACTTCACGCCCGACAAACAGGTTGTAGTTACAGAACAGGGTATGAACGGAAAAGTTACCTACTTTGCCGAAAGCGAATTCCGTTCCGCTCCTTATTTCGATATTCAGATAGACGGAATCAGTCTTATCAACACCAAGTTCTGACAGAACGTAACGCATTTATACCCAAGGGGAGAAAAGTTCTCCCCTTGGATATATTTTTTTGGGGAAATAATATGACGAAACCATTGACTGCGCAAAAAAACGCAGCGGAAGTTGCCGTAAAGTTTGAAAACATAGAAAAGCGTTTCGGCAGCGTTGTTGCGAACAGCAACATAAATTTTGAGATATATAAGGGA
>CASELQ010000049.1 GCA_949288785.1 uncultured Eubacteriales bacterium
GAAAGGCTTAAACAGTGCTTGTCATAGCGCACGTTGCCCTCCTCGTCTTTAAGAGATGCTATGCGCTCGGGCGTGCAGAAACAGTAATACGCCCCGCCGAGATCCACCAGTTTTTTTGCGTATTCCAGATAAATATCTTTGCGCTCGGTCTGAATATACGGCCCGTAATTTCCGCCTATATCGGGACCCTCGTCGTAATATATCCCCGCGTCCTTTAAGGTGCGGTAAATTATTTCCACGGCGCCCTTCACGTAGCGCGCCGCGTCCGTGTCCTCTATGCGCAGAATAAAGTCCCCGCCGTGCTTTTTGGCGTATAAATACCCGTAAAGCGCGGTGCGCAGCCCGCCTATATGCAGATAGCCCGTGGGGCTGGGAGCAAATCTCGTTCTTACTCTTTCCATATTCAATCCCTGATCCTGTCAAATAATTTGTCCGGGTCCGAACATTCCCGTATATAGTCCATCCTGCCCGTAACGTAATAACTGTACGCCTCGTCCCGCCCTAATATTATGTGGTCGGTCAGCTGCACGCCGTGCACGGACAGAACGGCGTTTAATTTTTTGGTGGCAAAGTCGTCCTCTTCGCTCGGAATGCACAGCCCGCTCGGATGGTTGTGCGCCATTATGGCAAACCGCGGCTTATATAACGCCACCGCCCGCGCTATCTCCGAAAGGTCGCCGTTCACGCCCGTCTCCGTCCCGTCGTCATATTCGAGGTGAGTAAGGCGGCGGTGCTTCCCGTCCAGCAGAACTATCATCAGCTTTTCCTGCGCAAGCCCCTCGAAATACTCGGCAAGGTTGCGCCTGCTCTCGCTGAAATTATAAAACCGCTTTTCTTTCTTTGCGGCGCTTTCCTTTTCCCTGAGCCGGTCAAAAGTCCTGCCCGTGGCGGCTATGTGCGCGGCTACCCGCTTGCCCACTCCGTCCACCGACATAAGCGCCTTGGGCGAAGCGGAAAACACCCCGTCAAGCCCGCCGAACTGCCTTATCAGCGTGTGCGCGAGCGCGTTTGTATCCTTTCTCGCAATCACCGGGTATAAAAGAAGTTCTAACAGTTCGTGGTCGGAAAAGCCGCCCGGGTTCTCTATAAACCTTTCTATGAACCGCTCTCTGTGTCCTTTATGAATATCCCGCGGAACCTTTTCTTTCATAACTGTATTTTAGCATATTTTTTTTAAAAATCAAAGGAGTTTAACCCTTTTGCGCTTTTTAGCATAAAAATCCCGCGCGAAATAAACCCCGGCGTTGCGTTATTTTGCTTATTGGTATATAATATATATGAAAGACATTAAAATGGACCTTATAAAAGGAGCGATATGCTGGACTATAAAAACTATGTAAAAGACCTTTCCTCCCTTATTGCTTTTAAAAGCACGGCGGGAAAGGCGGAAAAGGATATGCCCTTCGGAGCCCCGGCGGCGGGCGCGCTCAACTGCTTTTTGCAAACGGCGCGCTCTTTGGGCTTTGAAACGGTGAATTACGACAATTACGCCGGGGAAGTAACCTACGGGCAGGGTAAAGAGATTGGCATAATAGGGCACTTAGACGTGGTGCCCGCAGGGGACGGCTGGTCTTCGGACCCGTTCACGCTCACCGAAAGGGGCGGCGCGCTGTTCGGCCGCGGCGTGGCGGATGATAAAGGGCCTATGCTCTTATGCCTTTACGCGCTCAAAGAATTAAAGGAGAGCGGCATAACCCCTTCGGTCAAATTCCGCCTGTTTGCCGGCTGTAACGAGGAAACCGGCTGGAAGGACGTGGAATACCTTTCAAAAGTAACGGCGCTGCCCGAGCTCGGCTTTTCGCCGGACGGAAATTTCCCGCTCTCTTACGCCGAAAAGGGGGTGTGCGTGGCAACCTTTTGCATACCTCTTTTGAAAAAGTTCCGTAACTTAAAAGGGGGCACGGCGGTGAACGCGGTATGCGCTTACGCCTGCGCGGAAGCGGCGGACGGAGGAATAGACCCCGCGCTTATTGAAAAACACGGGTTAAAACTTAACGGAAATCTCATAGAGAGTTTCGGAAAGGCGGCGCACGGTTCGGCGCCACATCTCGGAAAGAACGCAATGCTCCCGCTGTTCGAATACTTTGCGGACGCGGGGGAGGACGTGCATGAGGTCATAGACTGCCTGTTTAAGGATAAATACGGGCTTACCTCCATGAAAAACGAGCAGGGCAGCATCACCTTTTCGCCCGACCTGCTTTCGGAGCGGCGCGAAAACGCAGTTACGCCCGCAGGCGGCAAAGCCGCAGCAAACTCTTTACCCGGCGGAGAGGGATATATAGAAATAACGTGCGACTGCCGCATTCCCGCCCCGTTTACCGTTAAAGAGGCGGGGGACGTAATGCAAAAGTTCGGCATACCTTTTTCCTACACCGAAAAGCACCCGCCCGTAATGGTGGATAAAGAGGGTGATTTTGCGGCGGCGCTCCTTAACGCGTATAACGGCGTAACGGGGGAAACCGCCAAAGCGGAAAGTCTTTGCGGCAGCACCTTTGCGCGGGCGTTTAAAAAGGGCTGCGCGTTCGGCCCGGAATTTCCGGGGAAAAACTGCCGCATTCACGACGCGGACGAAAACATGGAAGTAAGCGACCTTTTTAAGGCTTACGAAATTTATAAAACCGCGCTCTTTACGCTGGCAAAGCAGGGGTAAAAGCAAATTTCTACGCAAAGCGGCGCCCGCGGGCGGAATTTTACGCGTTTTTGTTGAAATTTTTTGCGGGCTGTGATACAATTAACGGGCAAAACCTTAAAGAGGAAAACATATGACATTCGATACCGAACTTGTGGGAAAAATAGGTTCCATGGCGCTCATAGACCGTGAGGACAGCATATTGGACTACACTTTAATAGCGCGGCTTTCCGCCGAACTGCGCCCCGGCTACATATGGGTAACCAGCGGCGCCGCGGAAGCCGGCAGGCTGGACTATATAAAGCGCAACGGCAAAGAATTAAAAGGCACCGCCGAGGAAATAAAAACCGACTATTCCGCCCAGGGGCAGGCAATACTCATGGCCACCTACCGCCAGTACGTGGACCCCAAGTATTCGCTCCGCCAGGTGCTTGTGGAGCATCAGCACTTTAACGACGAGGAAAAAAGAGAGCACCTCCGCCGCCTGCTGCTGCGCGCCAAGGAGCAGAACGCCATTCCCATAATAAATTATAACGACGCGGTGAGCACCGAAGAGATACGCCGTTTTGAGATACAGTCCCTTAAAAACAGCCGCAAAAAGGTGGTGGAATGCGTGGATAACGATGAGACCGCCGCCCAGATAGCCTGCCTGGTGCGGGCGGAAACCCTGCTTATACTCACCAGCACGGAGGGCATTTATAAGGACAGCAAGGACCCTTCTACCCTTATAACCGAGATAGGGGGAAAGGACGTTTACGAGGTGCTCGACAACATTACCGAGTGCGAAAAGTATTGCAGCGGCGCCTCCCGCGAGGGGGCGAACGGCGCCAAAGCAAAGTTAGAGTATATTAAGGACGCCGTTAAACAGGGCACCAAGGTACTCATAGCCTCCGCAAAGTACTCTATAAAGGACATTCTTTCGGGCAAGGCGCGTTGCACGGCGATAGGCGTGCGCTAAGCCGCCGGCGCGTTGCACGGCAAGCAGGCGATAAGGATATGCGCCCAACTGCCGGTCGCCCGATAATCCCTCCCTGCAATAGGCAAACATTATGCGGCAACGCCTGCCGCGCATAAAAAAGGCGGCCGCTCTGCGGCTTAAACGGCGGGGCACTCGGCAGGCGCGGCGGGCGGGCAAAACTTACGGAAAAATTTTTTAAAATTTTATATTTTCGCGTATAGCGGCGCAAATTCGGCTCATAATACTACCAAGGGGGACGTTATGAGAAATAAAAAGAAGGCCGCGAAAAACTGCGGCAACAAGAACAAGACGGAAAGCGATTGCAAATAATCGAAATTTTTCGATAACAAGATCAAAGACGCATTAAAAAGTTATGAAAAATCTTGATAAGAGAAATTGCCATAATATTTAATCGTCAATGAAGGATGCAGATAAAATCGGCTATCCGCTTGCAAAGATTATTGATTAAACGGTAATCCTTAAAGAAGAAGGGCAGAGTGTTTACGCAGACTTTACCGAAAGGTAAAATCAAAGGTAAATAAGTTAATCGGCTCTTTTTCTTTTTTAAATTTTTACGAATTTATTTCGCAGGACGTAAACGCTTGCGCGTAAAATATTTTTTCGGGCGGTCTGTGCGGGGGAGTTTTGTACGGGGCGGTTCGCGCGGGCGGCGGGAAAAATCTTTTTCAGGCGGCTTAAAGAGTATATCGGGTTTATTTATACACAACGCAACCGGACGCTCTTCGCGTTAAAAATCAAAGGTTTTTACCGCGGCAATCATAACTACGCGTAAAACGCGTAGTTTGCACAAGCCCTAAAAGGGCATATTACTGGCTACGCTATTCGCGTGGTGAAAGACTGCCAACCGCAATC
>CASELQ010000050.1 GCA_949288785.1 uncultured Eubacteriales bacterium
GACGGAGAGCGTTTCGGGCGATACGTAATAAAACGCATCTGCGGAAATGCTTGTTACAGTATCGGGTATAATAAGGGTTTTAACGGTGGAAGCGTCGGCAAAAGCATGCCTTAATTATAAAAACCCGAAAACGGCGCAAATTAACTTTATGAAAAAATTCAGATATTATTTTGCTTTATTGGCTTTATTAACAATAATTACGGGCGCTTTATTTTCCTCCGCCGCGTTTGCGGGGGCACTCTCCCACAGCACGCACAATACTCAGCCCGTTATGCTTTACTCTCTTTACGGAAAAACCGCGGACGGAGAGGGCTATAACGCAAAGCTCTTTGCCACCTATGAAAACAAAGGCGTTTACGCCGCCGACATAAAGATAGAAATAACTTTTAAAGATAAGAGCGGCTACACCATAGTCCCCGGGCAGAACTCCGGGTACAGCCCCGCCATCTCGCTTGCCGATTTTTACGGCGACGGCGGCAAACAGGTGTTTTACGGCGCGGGCTCGGGCGGGAGCGGAGCCTTCGGTTATTATTACGTTTTCAACATAACCAAGGACGGCGCCGAGGCGGTTTTCGATTTTGAACAATGCTTTAACACCTATTCCGCAAAGTATACGGACGGATACAAGGTGCAGGTATCCGAAAGTCTTTCGGGGGCGGAATATTTTATAGACATCTCCCGCCGCGGGCAGGATTATTTATCTTCAATATACGACGAGTGCGGTTTGCTTTTAAAGCCGGTTTCGGCAGACGTTTCCGCCGTGAACACCGTGCTTCCGTTTTTCGATAACTACCGCGGCAGATTTAATCTTATAATAATGCGCAGGATAACGGGGCTTTACGGTGCGGACGCGCTCGGTTATACAGAGGACTTTGTTACCTTTACGGGCGAAGGGTTTACCCCGTATTTTAGCTGCGTGTGCATCTACCCGGAGATAACCTCTTAACCGATTAAGTCCGCCATACGGCAATTATAAAAAACGAGGCGTTAAAGCGCCTGAAAACAGCCCCGCCGCGTGAAAACTTTCACGCGGCGGGGCCTTGCTTTCATTCAAAATTTCAAGCGCAAATAAATAACGGCATTGCGCTTGCTTTATATGACTTTCTAATTAAAGAAGTTTTCCTTTTTCTTCCTGTCGTGCAGGGCGGCAATTATTATCAATGCGGCGGTTACAAGGGCTATTGCCGCGGTAAAGATATAATATTCGCGCCAGCCGTAAGCGTCCATGATAAGCCCGGTCAAAAGCGGCATTATAGCCGCGCCCAGGCACGCCCCCGCATTGAACATAAGGGAGGATACGCCCGAATTTATCCTGTCTTTTAAGACGAGCGGGAAATATCCGCATATCACCTCAACAACGCCCCTTATGCAGAAAAGCATGGCAATGGAAAGCACCAGCGCCAGCCACAAGGAGGCGTTATATAAAAAGCACATCACGAACACGGCGATAAACGCGCCCGCGGAGAATATCGCACACACCCCGTATTTATTGTCGTGCCGGTCGCAAAGCGCGTTGGCTGCAATGGGCCCGGGCATCATGCACACGGGCAGCGCTATGGTAAGCAGCATGGAATACTGACTGAGCATGCCGTATTCTTCGGTAAGTAAACTCGGCACCCAGTTGGATATGGAGTAATAAACGCAGCCGGCAAAAAAGGCTATAACTATAAGCATGATAAGCGCCGCGTTCGTGCCGCTGCCGTGCACCCCGTGCGGAATTACGGGGAGTTTCTTTTCCTCCTCTTTGGGGAGGTCTATTTCGGGATGAGCCGCGCCGGACTTTGCGTCTATCTTTTTTAAGAAAACAAGAAATATTACGAGCGTTACCAGGGAGATTGCCGCAAAGAACACAAACGTCCACCGCCAGTCGGCAACCGCCACGAAAAAAGCCGAAAGCCCGTAAGCAAGCGCCGTGCCCAGCGCCATACCCGTACTCATGAGAGAAGATGAAAACGCCGCCATCTCCCTGGGCACGTATTTACCCACAAAGTACATCACTCCGCCCCAGACGCCCGACTGCAACACGCCGTTAAGCCCCAGAATTATATATAACTGCCAAAGTTCCCCGGAAAAATATATCGCGCCGAAGGAGAGCGCCGAAAGCACCGTGGTAACCGTCATAAACGCCTTTATGTTTATTTTGTTTATGATAAACGCAACGATTAACTGCGCGGCGGTATAAACAAAATAATAGGCGGTGAGCCCGGTACCCACGCTTGCCTTGGTTGCGCCCGGAAAAGCCGCGATAATTTCCACTATCTCGGCGCTGTATACCATTTTAAGCACGATGGAAATAAGATAGAAAAAATAACAAGCAAACAGAAATTTAAGGCATATGCTCTTTTTTGCCTTATCCATTTTTACGAACATCTTTCACCCTGAAAATTTTCTCCCGTTTATATCTTCCGCCGCTCAGCCCGTTTCCGGGCGGCGCGGCAACCTGCGTTTTACCCGCGTTTATTATTACTTTGCGCTTTTCAAAAACAAAAAGCGCGGCGGCGGGCGGCGGTATAACCGCCGCCCGCAGTTACGCCCGCATCTGATTCTTTTTGTGATTTGTGTTTATATGCCCGCAATTGATCGTTATACGGTTTGACGGTTCTTTATATCCTGCCCGCTATACGTTTGCGCCCTTTCTCTCAAAGCGGTTTTTCTCTCGATACCAGCGTCCTTTCAAAGGCGCAGTACCTTGAAAAGAGCCCGTCCGCTTCTTCCTCAGTTACGCTCGGCGTTACCGAAAACGCGGGGCTTACTATCTTTGATGCCGCCTGCTCGGCAGAGGCATATACCCCTGCTCCCAGCCCCGCAAGCGCGGCGCTGCCCAAACACCCCGTTTCCTTCACTTTAAGGGAAGTGAACTTCTTTTGCACTACGTCCGCCTTTATTTTAAGCCATACCGCGCTCTTTCCGCCGCCGCCCGTGCTCACTATCTCCTGTGCCGAAGGGTCCATATACCCGGCGTATTGGCGTATCATGCACGCCACCGCCTCCATTACGGCGCGGGCAAAGTGCGCGCGGGTATGCTTTAAGGTGATCCCGTACACCCCGCCCTTTAACGCGGGGTCGTTTTCCGGCATAACGCTGCCGCACAAATGCGGCGAAACGATAAGCCCCTCGCTGCCCAACGGTATTTTATCCGCCTGCTCGTCCAGTTCCTTAAACGAAAGGTCGGCGCAGAAATTCTTTTTCAGCCATTCGAGCGCCATGCCCGCGGTGGGCGCCCACATTAAAAGAACGTACCTTCCGCGGAACATATAATAAGCCGAAACTTTAAGCCCCTCTTTGTAGGGAGGAAGGGTATCCGACAGCGCGCACACCGCAAGCGCGGTGCCCGTGGTCTCGGTAATTCTGCCGGGCGCCACCGTGCCCGAGCCTATTACCCCGGCTATCTGATCCAGCGTGCCCGTGTAAACGCCCGCGCCCTTATATTCGCCCACCTTTTCGCCGCTCTCGTAAAGTGCGGGAAGGTGCGCTTCGGAAATGCCTATAAAATCGAGCATCTCCCGCCAGTATCCGCCCGTAACCACGTTAAGATACAGCGTGGAGGAGTACAGCCCGCGCTCCGCACAGAACTTTCCCGTTATGCGGTACAGCAGATAATCTTCCAAAAGCACGGCTTTATCAAGGCGCGAAAACAGGTCCGGCCGGTTGCGTTTAAGCCACAGGATCTTGGGCGCAGGGTACCCTGCCGGCGTTTCGGTCTGCCCCGTAACGGAGTATATCTTTTCCTGCCCGAAATGCGCGGCTATCTCCTCCGCCTCCTTATCCGCGCGGGTATCCAGCCACACCACGGCGTTCATAAGGGGCTTGCCCTCTTTATCCAGAAAAACTATGGTCTCTCCCTGGGTGTCTATGGCAAAGGCGTCTATCCTCGTCTTTGCGGCGAGTTCCGAATAGAGATCCTCGAACAGCTCAAAATACCGCTCCGCGGGGAATTCCACAGTCTCTCCCTCTGTGATAAGTTCATACGCCCGCCCGGCGCTCGCTATCTCCCTTCCCTCTTCGTCGAACACGCAGCCCTTTAAGGAGGTGGTGCCGTAGTCCACCCCAAAAAGATGGTACGCCATTACTTATTTATCCCTTCTTTCCTGCTGGAGGGTGTAATGCACGTCGTCCGCCTTCTCTTCGTCGGTGTACTTCCTCCACGTGTCTATAACTTTGCCGCCGTTATACTTGCGGTCGTTTACCTTTTCGGTCGTACCCATTACCGTTACGTTTATCTGCCTTCTTCTCGCTCTCACCTGGTCCCAGTCCACAAAGTATATGTGCGCGAATTCTCCGCCGTCCAAC
>CASELQ010000051.1 GCA_949288785.1 uncultured Eubacteriales bacterium
TCGCAAACATAATTATATTGGATTTTTCCTTTTGAGTCACTCTTTTTTTGACCTTTTTCTCAATTTTACAAAGTGTTGCACTTAGATTATATATTCAAGAATAAAAAAACGCCCGCCTTTACTTTACGGGGCGCAAAACCCTTTTACAGGCTGCAAAAAAACACCGCCGCCCTCCCGAAAGGAGAGCGGCGGCGGACTTTATCGCCGTATCTATAAAATTGCCATATCGACATTATCGCTGTATCTATAAAATTATATTTCGAATAAAGCGTACCATATCAAAATAACATACGAGCCGTTATCGCAAAATCTTAAAACGGTTTCAGGCACTATAAATTATCGGTCTTTTTCCGTTTTATCATCGGATTTATTATCGGGCTCCGCGTCCGCCGCAGCGCTTACTTCCGCAGTAATATTTTCGGCAGTATCTTCGGCGCCGCAAACGGTTTCCGGCACGGCTCCGCCCGCAACCGCCGCCACCGCGGCCGGCTGTGCAACGCTCTTTTTAAGTTTATTCAAGGTTATATGATAGAACGTCGCCTGCCCTATGCTGGTAATAAACCACGATATGGGATACGCCCAATAAATTATGAACACCTCGTCTATCACTTCCAGCAGCGAATACACCCATATCATACGGAACACGCAGGTTCCCAAAAGCGTTATCACCATTGCGGTGGTGCTTTTGCCCATACCCCTTAAAGAATAAGCGTAAACGTCCATTATACCGTCAAGAAAATACGTGGAAGCTATTATCGCCATTCTGCCCGCCGCCACTTCTATGGTCTTGGGTTCGCTCGAAATAAGCCCCACCAGCGGCCTTGCAAGCAATGCAAACGTCCCGCCGAGCACCGCGCCCACGGCGATCACCAGAATAAAACATTCGTAAGTAATACGGTTTATGCGTTCATATCTGTGCGCGCCCATATTCTGCCCCACGAAAGACATTGCCGCAAGCGCTATGCCGTTCATTGCCTGATATACTATCGCCTCGAACTGCTGCGCATATGAGTTCCCCGCCATTACTATATCCCCGAAAGAGTTTACGGCGGACTGTATCACCACGTTGGATATGGAAAACAGGCAGCCCTGTATGCCCGCCGGCAGCCCGATTTTAATGACCTCCGCAAGTTCTTCCTTATAAAAGCGGATATATTTTTTACAAAGTTTTACCGCGCCGCGGTTTTTTACGAGGAGTATCAGGCACAGCGCCGAAGACACCGCCTGCGAAACTATGGTGGCTATGGCAACGCCTTCCACGTTCAGCCCCACAACCAATATGAAAAATATGTTCAACCCCACGTTCAGCACGCCGCCTATTGTCAGATACATGAGCGGGCGCCTGGTTTCACCCGCCGCACGCAGAATTGAAGCGCAGAAATTGTAAAGCAGCACCACCGGCATACCGAGGGAGTATATTTTCAGATAACTCGTTGCCATTTCCAGCACGTTCGGGTCGCAGTTCATCCACGTCAAAAACGTCCTTGCGCCGAAAAAGCCGATGAATATGAGCGCAACCCCCGAACACAGGGACAGCAGAACGGACATACCCACCGCCCTTCTCACCTTTTCCTCTCCGCCCTTGCCGAGACAGCGCGCCACCACCACGTTCGCGCCGGCGGAAAGTCCCACGAACAGCCCCGTGATGAGGTTTATAAGCGCCCCGTTTGCGCCCACGGCAGCCACCGCCCTGTCGTTTACGAACAAGCCGAGCGTTAACACGTCCGCCATATTGAAAAGTATTTGCAATACGTTGGTGCAGATAAGAGGTATAGCAAAAATTATGATCTTTTTGAGTATCGGCCCGTGGGTCATATCCACTTCGATTTTTTTCATATTCTTCTCTCTTTCAACCTTTTCGGATAAACTACATTATGAATCAAAATCAGGCGGCTGTCAATGCTTTTTTGAACTTTCTTCCAAAAATAGCAGCGACCCGAACTTTGCTTTCGTTTCCCTCCCCGCGTTTCCCGCGCGGAGGGAAGTTTTAGCCCTGTTTTGCCTGCAAAACAGGCTTTCCCGGTTTACGGTATTTGTTCTTCCCGCGAAACTGAGGAAAAACATTCGTCTTCGTCGCGGATATTTTCGGTTGCTGCGGCATTTTCCGCAACGTCTGCCGCCGGGCTTTCTTCCGAAAAAACTGCGCTGCCGTTCTCTTCCTCATAGGCAACCGCCGCCGTACCCTCCCCCGAAACCGCCGGCACAACCGACCTTTTGAGTTTTTTGAGCGTGATGTGATAAAACGCCGCCTGCCCTATGCCGGTAATAAACCACGTTATGGGGTAAGCCCAGTATATAACGTATACGTCTTCTATTACCGTAAGCAGAGAATATACCCATATCACCCTGAACACGCATACCCCGAAAAACGTGATGAGCATAGCCCCCGTGCTCCTGCCCATCCCCCTTGCGGAATAAGCGTAAACATTCATGATTCCGTCTAAAAAGTACAGCGAACTCGTTATGGACATTCTGCCCACGGTTACGTTTATGGTCTCCTGCTCACTCGTGATAAGCCTCGTCATGTACGGAGAAAGAACAGCTAACAGCCCGCCGAGCACGGCACCCACGACAAGCACCACAAAAAAACATTCATACGTAATGCGATTTATACGCCCGTATTTTCGCGCGCCTGCGTTCTGCCCCACGAAAGACATACACGCGAGGGCAAAGCCGTTCAAAGTCTGGCTGAGCACCGAATCAAACTGCTGCGCATAAGAGTTCCCCGCCATTACTATATCCCCGAAAGAGTTTACGGCGGACTGTATCACCACGTTGGATATGGAAAACAGGCAGCCCTGTATGCCCGCCGGCAACCCGATCTTAATGACCTCCGCAAGTTCTTCCTTATAAAAGCGGATATATTTTTTACAAAGTTTAACCGCGCCGCGGTTTTTTACGAGGAGTATAAGACACAGCGCCGAAGACACCGCCTGCGAAACTATGGTGGCTATGGCAACGCCTTCCACGTTCAGCCCCAC
>CASELQ010000052.1 GCA_949288785.1 uncultured Eubacteriales bacterium
TATTGTTTGCAAAGCAAGATCGTAATAGTGTGTACGGTCTGCCTTATATTCATTCCCGCCATATTCTTTTATTTCGGCGAGTTCTCGCGCGACGTGTGGAGCGATCTGACTGTGGGCGAAAAGATACTCGCCAGCCTTTTCCAGTCTGTAACCACGCGTACCGCGGGCTTTAACAGCGTGGATTTAACGCTGCTCAGCGACACGTCCGTGTTCATAATGGTAATACTAATGATAATAGGCGCCTCGCCGGGGTCTACCGCGGGCGGCATGAAGACCACCACCGTGGCGGTCGTGTTCGCCACTCTCTTTTCGGTATTCCGCAGAAGGAGCGACACGCAGTTGTTCGGCAGAAGAGTGGGAGAAGGCACCATAAAGATGGCGGTTTCCGTGCTGCTCATGTATATTTCACTGTTTACTCTTGCGGCAATGGTGATAAGCGTGGGAGAAGGCGAACCCCTTTTAGACTGCCTTTTTGAAACGGCTTCGGCAATAGGCACGGTGGGGCTTACACGGGGAATGACGCCGTTTTTGGGCGTAGGATCCAAACTGATACTCATATTTTTGATGTTTTTCGGCAGGGTGGGCGGAATAACCATAATGTATGCCGTTATAGCCCAGAAACCGCCTACCGGGGCAAGGCTGCCCGAAGAAAAAATTTCGGTCTGATAACGGATAGAAGGAGGAGTTTTATTTTATGAAGAGCGTTCTTTTGATAGGCCTTGGCAGGTTCGGCCAGCACGTTGCGGCAAAACTTAACGAACTTAACCATCAGGTAATGGCAATAGATAAAGACGAAGCGCGCATAAACGCCGTGCTGCCCTTCGTTACCAACGCGCAGATAGGGGACAGCACCAACGAAAGTTTTTTAAGGGATCTGGGCGTAAAGAATTACGACGTGTGCATAGTCGCCATAGGGGACAGTTTTTTAAACTCGCTTGAAACCACGTCCCTTTTAAAAGAGCTGGGCGCAAAACTCGTGGTGGCGCGCGCCACCAGGGACGTGCACGCCAAGTTTCTATTAAGAAACGGTGCGGACGAAATAGTGTATCCCGAGCGTCAGCTGGCGCACTGGCTGGCGGTGCGCTATACCGCGGATCATATTTCGGACTACGTCGCGCTGGACGAGGATCACGCCATTTTCGAAGTGGAAGTCCCCAAAAACTGGATAGGCAAGACGGTAGGGGAACTCGATATACGAAAAAAATACAATATGAATATACTTGGCACCAAAAAGAACGAGAAAATGGATCTTGCCGTAAGGCCCGCCACCGTGCTTTCGGCGGACTTAAAACTGCTGGTGCTTGGGAACTTTAAGGATATTCAGAAGTGTTTCAGAATATGATGTTATTAAACACAAAACATCGCCGGACCGAATAAAACGTTTGCCCGCGGGGTAAAAATGTAGTATAATATCCGCAAACGGAAAATGCAAGGAGGAGCGAATATGGAAGTTAAAATAACGTCTGCCAATTTCGAAAAGGAAGTAAAGAACTCGGAAACGCCCGTGCTTTTAGATTTCTGGGCAACCTGGTGCGGCCCGTGCAGAATGATAGCGCCCGAGCTCGAACGGTTGGATAAGGACATGGCGGGCAGCATAAAGATAGGCAAGGTAAACGTGGATGAGGAAGCCGCGCTTGCCGCCAAGTTCAATATAGAGGTCATACCCACCCTTGTGCTCATGGACAAGGGAGAGATAAAAAAGCGTTTTTCGGGCTACGCCACGGCGGAAGATTTAAAGGAAAAGATAAAATAATTTTTTGCCGCATCTGAAAAAACGAACCGAAAGCAAAAAACCTTTTAAGATTAAAGAATAATAAAACGAACAAAGCCCCTTGCGGGAAAAGAAGGTTTCTTTTCCCGCAAGGGGCTTTTTAGAATACGGCGCCGATATTTTAACGGTTACTCGCTTAAATCGAGCATAAAGGCGCCCTGTTTTTCGCCGCATACCGGGCACGTTTCGGGAGCGGCATTCGAGGTGTGCTCGTAGCCGCAGGCGGAACACTTCCACTTTATAGGGGTCTTGCGCGCATACATGGTCTTGTTTTTCAGCTGGTCATGGAGTTCGGTAAAAAGCATCTTGTGGCAGTTTTCAATTCCCGCAATGTTTTCGAAGAGCGTGGCTATTTCGTCAAACCCCTCTTCTTTTGCGGTGGCGGCAAACTGCGGGTAGAGTTTTACTTCCGCCTCCTCGTCCTCCGCGGCAAGCCTGAGGTTTTCCACAAGGTCCCACTTTTCCTTAAAGGGGTATCCGCCTTCTATATCTATGTTCTTTATTGCTTTGTCGCTTGCGTCCTGGAGCTTAGTGTAAAACATACGCGCGTGGTTGAATTCGTTGTATACGATCTTATCCACCGCCTCCGCAAGGGCTTTAAGTCCCTCTTTTCTCGCGCCGTACTCTATGAATTCGTACCGCACGCGCGCCTGGCATTCCCCGGCAAACGCCTTGGCAAGGTTGTAATAGGTCTTGCTTTCAGAAAGTTTCATAAATAGTTCTCCTTTTTATTTTTTCTCCTCTGAATATGCCCGTTTCCGGGGTTTAATATGCCCTGTTCCCGCTGTTTTTTTAATAAATTTTAAAAATTTTCCGCCCGCCCGCTTTAAAACCTTAAAAACGCTTTACAACTTTAAAGAAATAAAGTATAATGTGTAAGCGCTTGCAAAGGAGCAGAACGCCGCGGGAACGGCAGGCGAATACCGTGCGCCGGTATCACGCGCCCGGCGGGAAAAACAGGGTTCCGCAGGCAAATTACCCGGAAAGGGAAAAAGGGCAGCAGCCCGTAAGGAGAAATTATGAAGAGATTAGCAACGCTATTACTTGCCGTTTTAACGGCGGGAGCAGCCGCATTCGGCTTTGCCGGGTGCAATAA
>CASELQ010000053.1 GCA_949288785.1 uncultured Eubacteriales bacterium
TTTTTTCTTTCTAGTCTTGCCTTATTGTACTTTGTTCTTTCAAAAGTTTTCTCAAGGAAAATTTTTAACTACGTTCGCGCTCCCGAGAGTTTTCTCTTCCTCTCCCGCGCTCGCGTCGCTCTTCTTCTCCTTTTTTACTCTCTCTATGCAGTTGTCAATCTACCGATGTTATTTCGCTGCCGGCGAAAAACGGAATTTTATGAGTAAAACCCCGAAAAAACGACTACCGCTCCAAACGGTAGCCTAACTATATTACCACTTCAAAAAATCTAAGTCAAGCGAAAAACAAAACTTTTCCGCAATTTATGAAAAATTTTTGTATATTTATTTTTCAAAGGACAGAGGCGAACCTTTGCGCCGCACATTTACGGCATTATAAGCCAAACGCTTGCAAAATAAACCGCCCGGTGTTAAAATTATAAAAAAAATTGCCGCATGCGCGAAAAAATTACGGGAGAAAAAATGAATAACGAACAATTAAAAGATTTGTCCTATAAAGCGGCAGCGGAACTCATTGCCGCGGCAAAACTGACAAAAGGAAATATTCTGGTAGTCGGCTGCTCCACAAGCGAAATATGCGGCGCTAAAATCGGCACCGACTCCGACCCGGATACTGCCAAAGCGGTTTTCGACGGGATATATTCGGCGTGCTCGGAGCGCGGAGTTTTTCTTGCGGCGCAGTGCTGCGAACACTTAAACCGCGCCATAGTAACCGAAAGAGCAGCCGTTCCTTATGCCGAAACAGTGAACGCAGTGCCACAAAAAAAGGCGGGCGGGTCTTTTGCTACGGCGGCATACGCCGCGTTTAAGGATCCCGTGGTAACTGAAGAGATCCGTGCGGACGCCGGCATGGATATAGGAGACACCCTTATCGGAATGCATCTGAAAAAAGTGGCGGTACCGGTGCGGCTTTCCGTTAAAAAGATAGGAGAAGCCAATCTCGTGTGCGCAAGGGTGCGCCCCAAATTCATAGGCGGCAGCCGCGCCGTTTACGACCAAACGCTGCTGTAATTAACAATATATATTTTATTATATACTATTCTATATATGATCGCGTGGGTTTATGCTTGAAAACGGAATAAGCCAATTTTGACCGTATAATTTAACACATACAAACGGACGAGCGCCCGCGATTAACTCGCGGGCGCCGCGGGAAATGTGTTTTAAATGTGTATTTAATGTGTATTAAAACATGTATTAATTTTATCAGTATTTATTTTTATATGTATAGTAAGAATAGAAACTCGACAACGGAACGTCCGACGATTTTATATCGGCAAATATTACAAAATCAATACGCGTTTCAAAATAAAGTTTTCCGCCTTCTCCCCCGCGCCGACGGATATTTTTCAATTTACGTTACTACCTGCATAAAATTGTTGACACGTCAACAATTTTATGCTATACTTTCACTCGGTCAGGGAGATTATAATGTTTGATAACCAATATGAAACATTTACGAAAATAATTGCCGAACTTTCCAGAAGCGTGGGAAAAATAAAAAACAAGGAGATGGAAAAGTTCGGGCTTAAAGGCAAACAGGTACAATGTTTTTTCTGTCTGTATAAAAACCCGGAAGGCGTGAGTTTCAAAGACCTTTGCACGTTTACGGGAACGGATAAAGCCGCAACATGGAGAACGGTTAAAGAGCTTGAATCGCTCGGATACGTTTATACTCATGCGGAGGAGGGTAAAAAATATAAAAACCCGGTTAAGCTCACCGAAAAAGGGTGCTCGACGGGCATTGAAATAGACAGAATAATTTGCGGAATAGTGGACGCGGTAAGCGGCGACATCCCGGAAGAGGAACGGGAAAAAATGTATCGGTTGCTGAATATTATTAACGATAATCTCAAAAAAATATGCGACCGATACGGAGAGTGAAAGATGGGAGTAAAACTGATAGTAGATTCTTCGAGCGATATATCTGCCGCGGAAGCCGAAAAGCTTGGCATAACCATGCTGCCCATGGATATAACGTTCGGGACCGAAACTTTTTCGGACGGAGTGGACCTCTCGCCCCGGGAATTTTTTGAAAAGCTTGTAGAAACGGACGAACTGCCCAAGACCAGTCAGATAACCGAGCAGCGGTTCGAACAGGCGTTTGCAGGTTTTGTAAACGAGGGGCACAGCGTTATCTATATAGCGCTGTCCTCTAAACTCAGCACCACCTATTCAAACGCAAAAAAAGCGGCGGGAAAATTCCCCGGCAAGGTTTTCGCCATAGACAGCCTTAACGTAACCATAGGCGAGCGCATACTCATTCAGCACGCAATGCGGCTTATGGAACGGGAAAGCGACGCGCGAAAGATTGCGGACGAGCTTAACGAACGCAAAAAAGAAATAAAGGTTTTAGCGCTTTTAAGCACCCTCCAATACCTTAAAAAAGGCGGCAGAATATCGGCAATGACGGCGTTTGCCGGCGAGCTTTTGAACATAAAGCCGGTGGTTGCCATAGTAGGCGGAGAGGTAAAACTTGTCGGGAAGGCAATGGGCTCTAAAAAGGGCAACAACCTTTTGGTGCAGATGATAGAAAAGGACGGAGCGATAGACTTTTCAATGCCCTTTGCCACGGCATATTCGGGCCTTTCGGACGAATATCTGCAAAAGTACCTTAAAGACAGCGAGGCGCTTTGGAAGCCCTCCTCGGAAAACGTACCGATATACGCGATAGGTAGCACCATAGGCACGCACGCCGGCCCCGGCGCAATAGCCGTTGCCTATTTTGCAAAAAAATCATAGCGGTTTTGAGATTTTCGGAACTTTAAAATATTAAGCCGAAAACTGTTACCCGACCGGACTTCTCGGTAAGGGTCAAAAAGTCGCATAACCGGCGTTAAACATTATGCGCCGTTACTTAAATTGCCCACACATAACATCCTCTCGCGCCGCCCGCGGCTTTGCCGCCCGCGGCGCCCTTTTTTGTAAATTATTTGCAGAAGGATTAACGATATACGTATGCGATATCAGGTACTGTATAATTATGCCCCGCGCCACGCACAAAAAAGTTGCGCAGGTTTTCACCAATATTGTTCTTGTGCTTAATTTTTGCGGGAGAGCCCTATGAAAAAACAGCGCATGCCGCAGAAAAGTTTTGAAAAAACGCGGAAGATTTTCAACGATTTAATTATCGCATTGATTTGCACGGGCAGCCTTGGTTTTCACGCTGTGCGAGTAAAACTTTGCCGCGGCGCCTTTTCCTCTGCTCCGATAAATAAATCGAAAAAGCAACTCTGCCGGTCAAATAAAACAAACCCTGCCCGCCGAAGCGCATTTCAGCGCTTCGGCGGGCAGGGATAAAAATTTATATACGATATTATATCAGCCTCAAACTTAAATTATAATATGTTAAAGGAGGTTCAGATATTTCTGCCGCGAGCAAGGCGGTATCTTGCGGGCGCGGGCACCGCCGCCTCCTTTTTGCGGCTGTTTACCGAAAGGTAAAACATTGCAAGCGTTCCCGGGCCGGCATGGCTGGAGCACGGGTCCCAGATCGTAAACCACGGGGACTTCTCCCGTTTCCGCCAAAATCATATCCGCTAAAATACGCGCGTCCTTTTCACACCCCGCGTGGCTTATAAAGCACCATTTGCAGGACACGTCCCGCGCGGCTCTGTAATCGGTAAACAGCGTGCGTATTGCGCGCTGACGGGACAAAACCTTTTTATCCAGCATAAGTTTACCGTGCTCATCCACCTTCATGACCGGCTTTATTTTGAGCATATTCCCCACGAACGCCGCAAGCCCGCCCAGCCTGCCGCCGCGCGCAAGGTACTTTAAGTTATCCACGGTAAAAGCATGTTCCATGCGAAATCTTATCTCTTCAATATACTTTATTACCGCGCCCACATTCTCCGCGCCCTCTGCATACTCAGCGCACAGTATCCCCAAAAGCCCTTGCGCCGCGCCCCCGCACCTGCTGTCCACTACATAAATATTACAGCCCGCCGCGTTTAATGCCTCCGCCGCCATAACCGCCTGACGGTAAGTGCCCGAAATGCCGCTCGAAAAAGCGATATGCAGCACGGGTTTGCCCGTCTTTGCAAACGCGCCGAAATATTCTTCATAAGCCGCCTCGCTTATCTGCGAAGTGGAAGTGCGTGCGTCGTTCTCCATCTTTTCGTATATACCGCTCGTTGCCACCGTGTCGGCATCCGTGCAAAACTCTTTACCGTCTACGTAAAAATTCATGGGCGTAATTTTAAAGCGGTATTTTTCTGCGAGCTCCTTTGGCAAGTCGCAGGTTGCTTCAAGCGAAATAATAAGATCTTTCATTTGATTCCTCCCGTTTCCGGTTTTTCACGGCTATTTTACCACGGAATGACCAAAATAATGCTCTAATGTTACTTCTCCCGGCTATACGGAATACGGTTTTAGTAAACGGCGCAAAAAATTAACTCTACCGCGGGTAGAATTATAAGTTTTTAAGAACTTTTTCGTTAAAACACAGCGTTTTTTTGCAATTATTGCGCCGCCGGTATTATTCGCCCGAAAATTATTACCTGCCGTAAAAATCGGTTTTACAGCCATGCAATAATATTTAAAAACCGAAACTGATTGGCAGGCGCTGCCCCGCGTTAGCAAAAAACCTGAAATAAAAATTTGCAGAATACGTTTTACCGCACTCCGAAAGACGTTTACATATTAAAAAGTTTGGGAAACATCTTTGCCGGAAGAAATCAAAAAACCAGTAATACCCGCCCCGCGCTTACGCAAATGCGTAAGCGCGGGGCGGGTACCTTTAATTTTCAGCCTTGTAGTCCCACAAAGCCATCTTAACGGTAGAAAAAAACCGATATTCCGTTTACTTAAACCCCGCTGCCGGAATTTACTACGGGCTGCACGTCCTTATTGCCGCACAGCACCACCAAAAGGTTTGCCACCATGGCTGCCTTTTTATCCTTATCGAATTCGGCAACTTTATTTTCGGCAAGCCGATCGAGCGCCATCTCCACCATGCCCACGGCGCCTTCCACGATCATTCTGCGGGCGTCTACCACGGCGGAAGCCTGCTGCCGCTGCAACATCACCGCCGCTATCTCCGGCGCATAGGCAAGATACGTAATGCGAGCCTCTATAACCTCTATACCGGCATCCTTCACCCTGCCCTGAATTTCCTCTTTTATACGGGCGGCAACCGTCTCGCTGGAACCGCGAAGGCTCCCTTCGTCCGCCACGCCGTCCCCCGTGGTGTCCACGCCGGGCGCCACGTCGTAAGGATACACCCACCACCCGCCAGGTAACGGCTATGCCTATCTCCACGGGGTTGCCCAGGCAATCGTTTATCTTCTGCTTGTTATTGGAAAGGGTCATTATTTTAAGAGATATCTTTTTGCTTGAAAAATGCTCCGCGCCCAATGCCTCCGCTTTTTCCGCCGCCGCACTGCCGAGGCTTACGTCGCCGCTCTGGTTGAGTTTGGTGGCAGCCGCGGGATTAAACGCCGAACAGAATGGGTTCACGTAGTAAAACCCCGCCTCTTTTAACGTGCCGACGTACTTGCCGAACAAAGTTAAAACCATAGCCTCCTGCGGTTTAAGCACTTTAAGCCCCGCAAACGGAACTATCCCCACAATAATATATACAGCGCCTATCACGCCCAGCGTTATATTGTCCTCCGCAAGCCCCGCAATAAGCAGGACCAGCGCCACGGCATACAAAACGCCGAGTATTATGAGCGCCGTCATCCCCCGTTTTTTGGTGGTCAATATTTTTTCCTGCATAATCTCTCCCGCGGCGCAACGCGCCGTTTTTTATTTTATTATATCATATCCG
>CASELQ010000054.1 GCA_949288785.1 uncultured Eubacteriales bacterium
GCGGAAAATCTTATACTTATATCCGCCGTAAAGCGGCTGTCCATGAAACTGGGCGCCGAAAAGATCACGGTGAACAAGACCGAGGCGAGCATCACTTTAAGCGACTTCGGGGCGTTTAAAAAACGGAATTTACAGGCTGCGCTGGATAAAAACCGCGGAAAAGTGATAATAGGAATGGCAAACCGCCCCAAGTTAAATTTTGTTAAAGAGGGCGATACGGGCACGCAGATGCTTAAAAAAATGCGCGATTTTCTTCTTGCAGCCGCGGCGGAAGAGGAAGGTAATTAAAAAATCCGTGCGAAAAACCGAGCAAAGCGTTAAATTTAATTGCATTTTTCGGGGTTATGGTATATACTTAATAAGAATACCGAAATCTACTTAAAAGGTGGTATATGAAGAAAAAACTACTTGCCGCCCTCTGTGCCGTAATGGCGTTCGTGGTAACGCTCACGGGCACGGGGTGCAACCTCGTTACAACCGATACGGACAGGGATATGAACCAGGTCGTGGCGACCGTGCAGATAACGGGATACGACCGTAAGGACGAAATAAAAAAGAGCGACATGATAATGGCGTTTCTTAACTACGGGTATCTGTACGTTCAGTCTTACGGATACACCCGCGAGCAGACTTTCAACCTTATAATAAACAATCTGGTAAACACCCGCATACTGGTGCAGAACGCGGTAACGCAGTCGGAAGCGGTAAACGCGAAGGACGCAGACGGCAACCCGCTCGAAGACTATTCGGAGTATCTTGCGGCGGGGTATCTTACCGAGGAGCAGATACTTGACGCCAAGTACAGCGCGCTTTCGGATATAAATACCTTGCTTGATAGTTATACGGACGACGGCAGCACCGACAAAAAGGGCGACTCCGCCATAGGCGAAGTGAGGACCGCGCCCGAGAACGCCGCCAACGCGGAGGACGAGGTTACGGATGAGGAAAAGAAAGAGTACATCGCCGAGAGCAACGAAAAGACCAATCCCGTGCTTTCCAACATGAAGGAAGACTACCGTCGCGCCGCCTTTAACGACGTTGTGAAGCTTCTTACGAACAACAGTCTTTTGGGCGACTATAAAAACGGGGATTTAAAGACGACAGACTATTATAAGGATTATAAGGATACTCTCCGCAGTTATTACGAGTCAGAACTTCTGACCGCCTATTCTGACGACGTGCTGGCAGCGGCGCGCGCACGGTACACCTTTGCCGATATCGCCGCAAGGTACGAAGAAATTTATAACAAGCAGGTTGGTTGGAGCAACGCGGAGTTTGTAGCCGCGCTGGAAAACACCACCGCCACGGAGCCCATTTTATATTGCGGGCTGGACGGGTACGGTTACGTTTATAACCTGCTTTTGGGCGTGAACGACTATCAGACCACCGCCATAGAGGATATAAGGACGGATAAACCCAACATTTCGGACGCCGATTATGCGACGGAACGCGCAAAGATATTGAAAAATACCGTTATTTCCGACCTGCGTTCTTCGTGGATAACGGCGGGGTATGACGGGGAGCTGGGAGCAGACGGCGCGTTCAAGTTCACCGGGGACTATACTTTTGCCAAAGACTCCGCAAACAGCCTTGCCTTCCAGGGTACGGTAAGGCACCTCAATCCCGAACAGGAAGAAGAGGACGATTACGTAGCGGAGTACGGGATAGACGGGGTGAAAACTTTCGGGCTGGACGAATTTATAGACTTTATGAACGGCTATCTCGGCGGCACCATAACCGCCTCCGAATATACTGATCTCGGAGTTTCGGTTTACGGCGGCAACATTTACGGGCTTTCGGGCGTAGAGGAATACGACGCCAAGATAAAAGAACTCATATTTGCATTCTCTACCGACAGCGGGTCGCTTTCGAGCGGCAAGGGCTATATAATAAAGCCCCCGGTAGACGGGTCCAATACCGAAGAATACGTAGATACCTTTGCCGCCGCGGGCAGAAAGCTCCTTGAAACGGGCGACAGTTCTTACGTTATAGTTGCTTCCGATTACGGTTATCACATCATGTTCTACTCCGAGCTGCTTACCGTTCACGAAGAGTACGCCACGCTCGAAGGTTATCTTGACAGTCTCGGCATAGACATGATGGGCGCATCCGATTGGGAAACGTATTATAACAATATGCTTGCCGATTACGAAGATTTCGAGGATAAAGACAACTATCTGTATCTGCTAACAGACAGTGTGATTTCCGCCGCGCTCACCAATGCGGAAACCAACGCGCAGAACGAGATAGTAAACAAATACCGTTACGATACCGAGGGTTGCGTGCAGATATTCAGCGAATTGTATGCGGATCTTTTGGGTTGATCGGTTTTTACTTGGCATTAAAGGGCAAAACGCCGGCGTTTTGCCCTTTAAATTTTTACGGCGGGCGGTTTCCGTGTTACGGCGTAGCAAGCCGGTTGCAATGTGCGAGCCGGTTCTAAGGTGTAAAGCGGCGCCCTTCTAAAGCGGCTTTGCCGCGGCAGTTTTCAGGGCAGCGCCGGCGGAGAAAGGGATATGGTTTTATATTTCGATACCGAAACGACGGGGCTTTATCCCGGAGAGATATGTCAGTTATCATACATAATGCAGGATAAGGGCGGCGTTTCGGCAAAAAACTTTTATTTTGCCGTGGATTTTGTGGAATACGGCGCGCTTGCCGTGCACGGGCTGACGGCGGAAAAACTGAACGAACTTTCGGGCGGAAAGTGGTTTGCCTGTTTTGCGGACGAGATAGAAAAAGATTTTCTTGCCGCGGATATGGTGGCGGCTCATAACGCCGCCTTCGATCTTTCTTTTCTTTCCGCGGAATTCAGGCGGGCGGGGAAAGACCTGTATGTGCAGAATACATTTTGCACCATGAAAAAATTCACGCCGGTCTGTAAAATAGCGGGCAGGTTCAGGGGATATAAGCACCCTAAACTTTCCGAACTGTGCGCGTTTATGGGCATAACCGAACGGGATATTTCGGAGCAAGCGCAGCGGCTGTTCGGCGCGTGCGGCGCCTATCACGACGCGCGGTTCGATGCCGCCGCCGGTGTATCTTGCCGTAAACCGCGGCCTGCCGAGAGAGCCCGCGTTAGGCGCGTTTGCAAACTATATATAAGCGTAAGATGACGGCAATAAATGCAATAAATAAAAGGAACCGGCGGCGTCCCGCAAAAGTTTGCCGCGGCGGAGGCGGTTGCTTTTATACGGGCGGGAATTGACGGGCGCGTTTCGGCGTGGAGATAATAAGTTTTTCGGGGCGTAATATGGAAGTAAGTTTTATTGACGTGTTTTTATCGGTATTTTCACTGGTGTTGCTGGCGGTGCCGGGGTATATTTTCGCAAAATGCCGTATGCTACCCGAAAAGGCGGCGGAGGCTTTTTCGGTTTTGGTGCTTTACGGCTGCCAGAGCGCGCTGGTCTTAACCGGTTTTCAAAGCCCGTATAACGGGGAGATTCTTATAAATATACTGATAGTTTGCGGACTTTCGTTGGCGGCGCACCTCATAATGGCGGGGCTTGTTTTTGCCTTTACCGCCAAAAGAGAAGCGGAAGCGCGGCTCAGGTGTTTAAGATATGCAAGCGTATTTTCGAACTGCGGGTTTATGGGGCTGCCCTTTTTGCAGTCCGTATTTGCGGAGTCCCTGGCGCTTGGCGAGATACTTATATACGGCGCGGTGGTCGTGGCGGTTTTCAATATTCTTAACTGGACGCTCGGCGTGTTCATAATGACGGGGGACAGGAAGAGCATTTCAATTAAAAAGATAGTATTTAACCCCGTTATCATTTCGGTTATCATAGGATTTTTGCTCTTTGCGGTGCTCAAAACCCCCGTTGCGGACATTGCCGCCGAGGGCTCTTTTACCGATAAACTTCTTACAAAGATCATGGAATGTTTAGATTTTTTAAGCAACATGGTAACCCCGCTTTCCATGACGGTGATAGGCATAAATCTTGCCGGCATAAACGCGCGCGAACTCTTTGCAAATAAACACGCGTAC